>CBDEWF010000086.1:0-160271 GCA_965243775.1 Sansalvadorimonas sp. | reverse complement strand
TGTTCACTGATCATTCCAGCAAGCTTTAAGTTGGGTGCCAGCAAACATGGGTAACCATAGTGCAGAAGGATTTCCTTGGCATATTGGGCAAATATATACCTGTTACCGTATGGGAATGGATGTATTTGAATCAATCTTGTTATGTGCCGCGCAACTGCACCGCACACTTCTGCCATCGTTTTAGCTTTGCTCAGACTGTAGTTAAATGCACTCACTTCACTTGTAAACTCATCTTTAATATTTTTTGCTGGAAGACACTTAAAGCGGAAGAGAGTTGGCAATCCCTCATATATTTGGCTGGCGAAGCGGTCTCTAAAACCTTTTGTAACCAGGCACCTCCGGAGCAGTGCAGGTTTAAACTGTGCTGGGAAGCAAGTGTTATCGGATGTTTCCAGCTGTTCATTCACCTCGTCGAGTATTTGTGAAATAGTTTCTTTAGCTTGTTTTTCTTGCTCGCTATTACCCAGACTCAGTGAGATTGAGGCTATTTTTGTAGCTTGTTCAAGCGTAAGTGGAATGCAGAGATTTGAGTATTCTCTGATTTCAGACGTTGTGGGGTAAACGATGACAAATGCCGGACAGCTTTTCCCAAGGCCGTATCTCCACCATTGCATATCTCGCAAAGCTTGAGCCTCCTTTAAACCAGCAAGTGTCAGTTGAGGGTATTCAGGATTAGTAGAAACAATACTCATAGTCCCCTCATAAGCTCCTGCCAGGCAGTATTTGTTCACAATTTCCCCCGGTTTCAGTCTGCAAGAGGGGTGAGTGGTGATGTCTGTATGGCCTGCTGAGTTGAATAGTTGACCGTGTATCTTCTCAAGCTCTTCTATGGATACGGTGAAAGGTTTCACAGAACTTGGTCCTGTAACACAGGATGCCACTGTTTTAAAAAACGTTGTAAAACGTGAATGATCTTCTGGCTTTTGCCTTGCGGCTTGTTCTCTCTTTTTTTCTTCTTCTTTTTTTTCTTTCTCCTGCATCTTGCAGCTTACCTCAAGCCTCTCCAGCATTCCTGTGCAATAAGGCATGCCGCGGCTGATAAATTCCGGAATTTCCAGGTGTCTGGGGTTCCATCCCCATCCATGCTTTTTTGCGATTTCGCGCTGTTTCTTGGTTAGATATTGTACAGTCAGATGTCCCTCTTCAATGCTGAACTGAATCGGCTGCATAGACTCAGCAGCAATTTTTTGGCTCAGTTGTACTGTTTCCGTAAGGAGGTCAATGCTCTGACAGTCATACTGCATAAGTGTTGCAGCAACAGGTGCAGGCATATTCAGTAAGGCATGCATACCTTTGTTTGGGTCGAGCCGGGCAGGCAAGTTTCGAATAACATTGACATGTGCCTGAATTTTTTTAGTGGCTTGTTCTGAGCCATGTTTCTCAGGAAGAGGCTGCTCTGGGCTTTCAGCGTTAGATTGTTTCTCAAGCGGGCCTGATAAGGTCTGTTCGACGTTCTGCGGGCTGTCATGAATATGCGTTTTTTTCTTAACTTCCTCCTCCTCCTCCTCCTCCTCCTCTTCTTCTTCTTCTATGGGAGTTGATGGTTCTGGAGTTGAAGTCGGCTGGTCTCTGCTGTCATCTGGACTTGAAGGAGGCAACTGGTTTAAGTTTTCCGGCGAATCCTCTGGTTGTTTAGAGGTTTCGTAAAGCTGCGATGAAGAGTCTGGTGGCTCCAAGTCCATCGCAGCCCTGGAAGGTTCTTTCTGATTAGGGCTAACAAATTGTAATTGGTCATCTACCAGAATAGCCGTTAAATGTAGAGTATCGTCGGTCTGTTCCTCTGTGAGCTGATCTGAACAAGTAGCTTCACCTGTGTAGCTAGATAGCTCTGCACCACTTGGTTTGGTAACGTGCAGCTCAGGTGTAGTTTCTTCTGTTTTTCTTTCTTCTATGACTTTTTTGTCTACAGGCGTTGTGGCTAGACCAATGGAATTTGCTGTTTCTTCTTGTGGGGTAACAAGATCAATGCTATCAGAATCAGATCTATTAAGTTGGATACTTTGGCCTGATGGCGATGGTGAACGGCTCTCATTGTCGCTGCCACCAGGATCACCTTCTGGCACTGAAGGCAGGCTATAAGGCAAACCTTTTGGTGGAATTCGACCTGTATTATTCATTACTGCATCTCCTTTGCTTTGGTCCCGGTGCCGAACTCCCAGTGCTATCTTGACGCTCTCCTTGCGCATAACTGCATGAGTTGGCTGGCTATATTGGATTAGTCTCAAAAAATGCTTTTCGGTTTAGTTTTCTGAACTGTATTGTTAGGAATACTGATCACTGTGTTAGTTGGGCTGGGTTCAATGTTTGGGTGTTTGAGCGTTAAACCGAAGTGATCCATTGTGGGTGTTGACAAAGCCGGGGTGCATCCATATTATTCGACTCCGTTGCCGGCATAGCTCAGTTGGTAGAGCAACTGACTTGTAATCAGTAGGTCGAGGGTTCGACTCCTTCTGCCGGCACCAGATTTTAAAAAGCCCGAAGCGATAGTAATCACTTCGGGCTTTTTTATGCCTGCGATTTGGTCCCGGTAATGGTCCCGGTTTCTTACTGGATTGTGCTGGACTGTATCAGACCTCTCCCTCCATACTTATCTTCCTCCACTCAGCTAGAGCTGAGATGAAGTCCCTTATCTCTTTTTTATACTGATCTTGGTTCAGATATGCGCATTACGGATAAATATTGGCAGGAGCGCCGCTCGGAAGATTCGATCGGACGGAGTGGTGATTCTCGGGACCCCTATCAAAGAGATTATGCTCGTATTATTCACTCTGCGTCGTTCAGACGTTTACAGTCCAAAACCCAGGTACTGGGTTTAGGTGAAAGTGACTTCTATCGCACACGATTGACTCATTCAATGGAGGTAGCCCAGATTGCCTCCGGAATTGTTTATCGTTTGAGGGAGGATGGTAAAAAGGCAGGAGAAGAATGGGTTGACTACTTGCCACAAGACCACCTTATTCAGGCTATTGGGTTAGCCCATGACCTGGGACACCCCTTATGGCCACGCAGGGGAAGTAGCTTTGAATTTTGCCATGAAAGACCATGGAGGATTTGAAGGCAATGCACAAACCCTAAGAATCTTGTCCAGGCTTGAAAAATATAAAGAGGTAGGTGAAGAGAGGTTCGCAGCGATGTGACTCGCCGAACGATGCTCGGTGTAATTAAGTATCCCTGTAGCTATTCTGAAGTGAATAATAAGAAACGGTATGAAAAAAATACGCCTGATGATGTGACAAAAATGCAGGAATCACCTCTGTACACGACAATTCCTCACGAGCCCAGTACCAGCCTGGGTTCGAAGAGTAACGCTATAAACTGAAGCGCATCACTGAACCATTGGTCGACGTGGCCGAGTGTGCGCTGAAGCCTGTCCAGTCCGGCTCTGAAGAGGCTCTTGGCCTTCCTGCCGTGTTTCTTGGTGCGAATAGGTTTCTCCTCATTCACCCACTCGCCGGTCTTGTAACACCAGACAAAAGCGATAGCCAGAATGCCCAGTAGCTTTGAGGCTCTATCCAACTTGGTGAGGTGTGTTTCCTCCATGTTAAACCCGCGTCCTTTCAGAGACTGGAACATGGTTTCTATCTGCCACCTTTCCAGGTAGTCCTGAACAGCACGTTCAGGGTCAGCCTGACAAATGAGAGCCATAAGACCTTTCTCAGACCGGGCAGCAGCAAGATAAACTGTATGCCCCCACACCTTACGAGGCTTGCGTATCACCATGTGTTCACCAGCCTTTATGGTGAAGATGCGCCGAACAGGCAGCAGGCGGTTTTGATGCTTGTTGGGTATCTGGGTATTCACTGGAATCCGAAGGCAGAACGGCCAGTTATATTCGACCAGGTAACCCAGCCATTTCTTTCCTTTGAACTCCCTGTCTGCCATAAGGCGCTCTACTTTCTGGTCAGGGAAGATGTCCAGAAACAAGTTCAGTAGATCAATGCGCTCCTGAGTATTCGAGTTGCCCTTCTTGTCGAGCATGACCCACAACAGGGGTATAGCCATACCTTTGTAGTTAATGGCCAGATAAAGAATGTTGAACTTGGATCGTCCCAGCATCCATGTTGTTCGATCCATGCTGAGCTTCCAAGGCCCTTCGGGGCCGAACAAACACGCTATAAGTTTGGCGAGAGTGACTGTATCGAGGGAGACCTTCTGGAAAAAATTCTGTATACGGCGATAGCAGGACTCTGTTTGAGCAAAACCCGGGAAGTTTTCGGCAAGGCGGGTAAGATTCACTGTTCGCAACTGAATAATGCTGATGACCAAGATGGAAATAAGCTCAAGCCGCGGCTTGCTTAGAGCGAGATATGGCTTAATCTGCTGGGAGAGTGAGCTGACAATGTCCATGGCTGCTTCCGATGGCTTTTTTTGCACAGCCTTTCGTAGCAGCTTTGCTACGTTGCCAGCTCACTTTTTTGTCGTGTACAGAGGAAATATCATTATCTTTTCTTAAGCGCACTGTAAGACCTCTCGATAAGCAAGATGGATTTCGAGATAATCAGGTTTCAAAATATATATGGTAAGCGGTAATTTCTACCCATCTGATTGTCTTGCTGGATCAGGTGTAATCCTGAGGCAATCCCTCTTTGGTGAGTGTTGATACTCTTAGCATTTAACCAATAAGTCAAAGATGCTGACTATACCAGCAACCATTGTGCTTAAGTTGACTCTGATTATGAACCTCAGACGGTACTTCCAAGTACCGCTATATCATATCCACAAAAATATTCGATACTCTTCGTATATTAATATTTGTTATAACTGAAAAGAGAAATTGTGATCACCTTTTTGTAGGAATAGATACAGTCTTTTATGTTCCCCCCCCTCTTTTGTTCCGCTTGCTCTTGCAGCGCCCATCCGTGCTGCTCCGGCGGTGGGAGGTAAGAAGGTTCACCGAATCAAAGGACAGGCCGCAGCCACAGGTGGTGTTCAGCTTGCCCTTGCAGCGCGCATCTGTGCTGCCCTGGCGGTGGGAGGTAAGAAGGCTGGCCGAATCAAAGGACAGACCGCAGCCACAGGTGGTGTTCAGCTTGCCCTTGCAGCGCGCATCCGTGCTGCCCTGGCGGTGGGAGGTAAGAAGCCTCACCGAATTAAAGGACAGGCCGCAGCTACAGGTGGTGTTCTGCTTGCCCTTGCAGCGCGCATCCGTGCTGCCCTGGCGGTGGGAGTTAAGAAGGCTGGCCGAATCAAAGGACAGGCCGCAGCCACAGGTGGTGTTCAGCTTGCCCTTGCAGCGCGCATCCGTGCTGCCCCGGCGGTGGGAGGTAAGAAGGCTCACCGAATCAAAGGACAGGCCGCAGCTACAGGTGGTGTTCAGCTTGTCCTTGCAGCGCGCATCCGTGCTGCTCCGGCGGTGGGAGATAAGAAGGTTCACCGAATCAAAGGACAGGCCGCAGCCACAGGTGGTTTTGCGCTTGCCCTTGCAGCGCGCATCCGTGCTGCCCCGGCGGTGGGAGATAAGAAGGTTCACCGAATCAAAGGACAGGCCGCAGCCACAGGAGGTGTTCAGCTTGCCCTTGCAGCGCGCATCCGTGCTGCCCTGGCGGTGGGAGGTAAGAAGCCTCACCGAATCAAAGGACAGGCCGCAGCCACAGGAGGTGTTCTGCTTGCCTTTGCAGCGCGCATCCGTGCTGCTCCGGCGGTGGGATTCAAGAAGCCTCACCGAATCAAAGGACAGGCCGCAGCCACAGGTGGTTTTGCGCTTGCCCTTGCAACGCGCATCCGTGCTGCCTTGGCGGTGGGATTCAAGAAGCCTCACCGAATCAAAGGACAGGCCGCAGCCACAGGTGGTTTTGCGCTTGCCCTTGCAGCGTGCATCCGTGCTGCCCTGGCGGTGGGATTCAAGAAGGCTGGCCGATTCAAAGGACAGGCCGCAGCCACAGGTGGTGTTGCGCTTCTTCCTGAATACTGCAGCTTGTTCACTTTGCGTCACTATTTCCATTTCCAGAGTGAGAGGACTGTCGTAACCTGGATAACTTTCAACGGAAGAGGTAACAGAGGGTTCTTTTTTAACCACCCTCTGGCCTGGATAACTTTCAACGGAAGAGGTAACAGAGGGTTCTTTTTTAACCACCCTCTGGCCTGGATAACTTTCAACGGAAGAGGTAACAGAGGGTTCTTTTCTAACCACCCTCTGGCAATGAATTTCCCAGGCCAGTCCCCCAGGATTGAAAGACATCCTAAGTGGAACCCATAATTCTTTTTCAATGATCACCTCATCTGTTTCAGGTAGCGGGGTGCCTGAACGGGACGTTGCTGTGCAAGCTGATCCTGGAGCACTCAATTTGAGGGTGTCATCATCCAGGTGTGGCACCCTTATTCGGGATGCACTTTCAATGCCCCGACATTCGAAACCTTCACCTGAAACAGGCACACAGTAAGTATCATCCAGTGGGTGGACCGCTACCGCTGGGGCGTGAGTGCGTATGGCTCCTGTTGAGAGAATCTCTGTCTCCCCTTCGCCTGCGGGTAAAACGAGAGTGCAGCTCTCCTGCTTATTTGTACCTGAACTGGCAGGTTGAACTGTGGCAATGACCAGGACAAGGCAAAAGTATGTTGGCTTTAACAATCCAGAAAACAAGTCAGCTTCCCTGAACCAAACCGGCCTTAAAGGTTAGCAGGGTAGTGGGTCAAATGTGTGTTTTAGGGGGGATGTTGGTGGGTAGCCAATATTGGCCTACGTTTTCGGCAAAAGGAAAGACGAGATTTTTCGCAAGCTGAAAGAGCTGCCGGAACCTTTTGGTATCGAGAAATTTTACACAGATGACTGGGGTGCTTATACAAGAAATCTCGATGAAGACAAGCACGAGGTGGGCAAGAGAAACACGCAGAAGATAGAGCGAAAGAACCTGAATTTCAGAACGTGGATCAAGCGTCTGGTCCGTAAGACTATCTGTTTTTCCAAGTTAGAAAAGATGCACGATATTGTCATCGGAATGCTGATTAACAAGGTCGAGTTCAGTAGGGATATTTACGCATGAAACACACATTTGACCCACTACCCATTTCTACTATCACCGTCAATTTCTAGAACCCGCAGATATAGAGTCAGGGGCAAACCCGTGGGCGGAAAACAGAAGTCTTGTCCCGGCAGGGGCAAGTCAACTACAGATTTACCCTGGGTTAACACTTTTGTACTTGAGTCACACACCATAAGCCTGACCTGCATCATTGCGAAGATTGCTGATATCCCGCAGATTCTTTTTTCTAAAGAATTGACACAGTATCAGGTTACTTGCCGGAACAGGGAGGTGACCTGCCTGTTCCTATGCCCGGACTGTCTATTGAACGCAGTCCACTGAGGTTTCGATGCAAGACTCTCAACAACCAGGTCACACCCTTGATGCCCGGGGGTGCCCATGTCCCCAGCCGCTGATCAAAACCCGCAGACTTTGGAAAACCCTGAATCCCGGTGACCATTTCAAGGTCATTATGGATAACGATATCGCCTGCTCCAACCTGATCACCTTCCTGACAGACCAGGGGGCAGATCCCCAGACTTGCCAGGAAGGCAGTGAATTTATCGTAACAGCTGTCCGCACTGGGGAAGCAGCCAGCGGTGGGCCTGACATCTGCCCACTTCCTGCTGTGACCCGGAAGAGTGATTCAGAACAGAAACCGGAACAACAGAAATCTGCCGGTGAAAACTATCTGGTGGTGTTGAAGAGTGATGTCATGGGCCAGGGAGACGATGATCTTGGCAGCATTCTGGTCAAGGCTTATGTCAACACACTTCAGGAGATTGATAACAAGCCTTCTGCCATCGTGATGTATAACGGTGGCGTCAAGCTGGCAATGAGTGACAGTGGTACCGATGCAGCCCTTAAGAGTCTGGCTGACCAGGGAGTAGACGTTATCATCTGCGGTGCCTGCGTGGAGTTCTTTGATATCCGGAGTGATCTGGCCGTGGGGCAGATCTCCAATATGTATGACATTGCTGAACGTGTAGCGGCCGCTGGCCACGTGGTTTATCCCTGATGAGTATGTCTTCCGTGTCCAGGCCCCTGACCTATTTCGATAATGGAGCCACCAGTTTTCCCAAGCCCCCACAGGTAGCAGAAGCCATGGTCCGGTACCTGACCGAAGTGGGTGGTAACTATGGCCGTTCGTTCCACTCCAGAGCTGTTGAATCGGGTTCTGTGATTGAACAGTGCCGGGACAGGCTGGCAGAGATGATGGATATCTCCCAGGTTGAGCATCTCTGTTTTGCCAACAATGCCACCCATGCCGCCAATGTTATTCTGCAGGGACTCACCTTCGCCGACGGGGCTGAAGTCCTGATCTCTCCCATGGAACACAATGCCACAGCCCGGCCGCTGAAAATGCTGGCAGAAACCGGACGTATCAAACTGGTCACCCTGCCTTCCGGATCGGATGGCCGTATTCTGACCGAGAAAATTCCGGGCTGTATCAATGAGCGAACTGCACTGGTTGTTGTCAATCACCAGAGCAATGTCAACGGTGTTATCCAGCCAATCGCAGATATCAGAAGGGCTCTGGGTTATATTCCGCTGATGGTGGATGTATCCCAGTCACTGGGCAAGGTCCCGGTGAAAGTGGACAGCTGGAAGGTAGACTACCTGATTTTCACCGGTCATAAGGGTCTGCTGGGGCCAACGGGTACCGGCGGTATGTTTATCCGCTATCCAGACCGGGTTAACCCGCTGATTCTGGGAGGGACAGGCAGTAACAGTGAACATTTGTCCATGCCACTGGTTATGCCGGATCGCTTTGAAGCTGGTACGCCCAATATTGCAGGACTGTTTGGCTTGCTGGCAGCCCTGGAACACAGACCAGAACCCAGGCACAGCCGTGAACAGTTCCTGGACCTGTTGGATGCCATTGAAGCTATAGATGGCTTCCGCATTCTGCGAGCCGAGAGCCTGGATAATCAGGGAGAAGTTATCTCACTGGTTCATGAGAACCTGGACTCCAGCGAACTCTCCTGGCTGTTAAGCAGCCGGGCCGGTATTGAGACCCGTTCAGGGCTTCACTGTGCCCCTCTGGCGCACAAGCATATTGGCTCTTTCCCGGATGGTACATGTCGTTTGTCACCTTCTATCTACCACACACCAGCTGACTTTGAATTTTTGCTGGATACCCTGAAGGGCATTACCCGGGATAACCTCAAAGGCAGTCACAGGGAGAGTGCATAATGAGCCGTACTTTTCTTCTGTTTCCCTCTGTCCGGTTTGCCATCAAGGCAGAAGCACACTGCCGGAAACGTCAGGTAAGCTGCCAGGTTATGCCGGTGCCCCGGCAGATTTCCTCAGAGTGCGGTATGTGCCTTGAGATTGAAAGTAACCACGCTGAAGATGTTTTGAACGAACTTCAGCAGGCCCGGTTCCAGGTTACTCTTGCACGAATTTAATAGCTGCCAAAGCTTGAAACAGCCAAAAGCGGGTTGTCCCGCACGGTAAAAAAGGTTGAGCCCAATGTCTTCCGAAACCACTTCCTCCCAGGGCAAGAGCGGTATTGATTTGCTGAAAACCGTTGAGTATGGGGGCTGCTCTGCCAAGCTGTCGCCAACGGAGCTGACGGGAATCCTGAATAAACTGAATTTTCCCAGCCATCCTGACCTGCTGGTGGATATCTCCACCCATGATGATGCCGGTGTCTATCGTATCAATGATGAAACGGCCCTGATTTTTACTACCGATTTCTTCCCGCCAGTCTGCAGTGACCCGGAAGAGTTTGGAGAAATCGCGGCCGCTAACGCCCTGAGTGATGTGTTTGCCATGGGCGGAGACGCCCTGATGGCTCTGAACCTGATGATGTACTCCACCAAGGAACTGCCGGTTGAAGGTTTTGCCGAGATTCTGAAAGGTGGCTACAACAAGGTTGCGGAAAGTGGTGCTCTGGTTGTGGGTGGTCATACCATTGAAGATCATCCACCCAAGTTTGGCCTGGCTGTTATTGGCACGGTTCACCCCGACAAGATCGTCAGCAACAGTGATGCCCGTCCTGGCGATAAGCTGATCTTGACCAAACCTCTGGGTATCGGTGCACTGATTGCCGGCCAGCGTGAACAGCTGGCAACGCCTGAAGCTTACCGTGCAGCAGTTGAGCAGATGAAACTGCTGAACAAGACAGGTGCCGAGATTATGCGCAAGTACGGTACCCGCTGTGCCACAGATGTGACCGGCTTTGGCCTGTTGGGTCATGCCCGCGAGATCGCTAATGGCAGTGATATGACTCTGCGCATTGATTCAGCCACTCTCCCACTTCTGGAACAGGCTTATGAGCTGTATGACGATGGCTGTATTCCTGGTGCAGCCTTCCGTAACCTGCAGTATATCGGTGACGATGCCCGGTTCCGGCAGGGAATGGATTACAACATGAAGATGATGACCTGCGATGCCCAGACTTCTGGCGGCCTGCTGATCTGCGCCCCTGCTGAGGCTGCCAGTGATATGCTGCAAGAACTGCTGGCCAGTGGTAAACACCCTCAGGCTGCCATTATCGGTGAAGTTCTACCCCGCGAAGATGTGGCCCTGATTATTGATTAACAGCTATTGATTAGCAGCTCTAAATTAATAACTGCTGAGTCATTTCAGCCCCCGGGGCTGCCGTGGGCACCCCGGATTTCATAAATTACATAACCTGTTTTCAGAGCACAGTTCTGTAGATTTTCTAAGCTATCAATATCACTGGGTAACCTACGGAATAGTACCGCTATGGCATCAGTCAGCAGCTGGTGGAAAGTGAGCAGATGGAAAGCAAGGGGATGGAAAGTTGTAGTAGCTCTGGCTCTGGTTATGGGGGCTGGATTTTCGGTTGTCTCCCTGGGAGAACGGCCTGTTGTTGAAGAACCTAATCGTTCCACAGTGGAAGAAGTCATAAAAAAAGATGACGGAACCAGAGTGGATATCACCGGAGTGGTGTTAAGGCAGATTGGCCCGCGAACAGTCCTTGTTCATGATGGAACAGCCGCAGTAGAGGTGGATGTTCCACCTGACCAGATCCCGGAAGGAGGGCTGCGGCCTAACGTGCGTATCCGGATCCGTGGAGAGCTGGTCAAGGATGAGGACGGCAACAATACTGAGCTGGATGCCAATCAGATATTCTGGTCATTCTGAAAGTGAAAAAATTCAGGAAGATTTAATAAAAAGCATCTACTATTGTTTTCCGCACTGTATTTTTTATCTTTTTTCTTCCCAGGATCTTGATTGAAGGATCTTGAGGGAGGGGTTAATTATGTCATGCGGCCCTCGCTTTCCTAGCCTTGTCTTTACTCGTCATTCCTGGTTTTCCTGCTGTATAGCCTTATTGGAGTCTTGCTTACGAAGAACAGGAAATTGCCGATTAAATGCAATTATGTTGTCGTTTATTTTGGCTGCTAACGGTATGCCTCTGTCCTTTGCAGGGATTCCTGACGGTATCCAACTTATAAGAATATCTTCCCTGGGAGAACATGGGCCTGTTTATCTTCATGTCGGAGCAAAAAAATTAAGTGATGACAAACTGGCAGTTGGCCCTCTTCTTTTAAAAAATGGGGAAAAAAAAGCTTTTTTCTTTGAATTATGTACAGACGGCATGATGGTTGTGATGAAGGACTTTGATAGTAAAACAGGTTTGGAGGGTACTGCCAGAGAGAACGTTCGCGGCTTGGCTTACATTTCTTTTGAAAAAAGAGGAATAGAAAACGGAGAAGATAAATCACCAATATATAATGCTCCATCTGATGATGACAATGATGATATTGGCGAGGGGGAAAGTAAAGGAAACACCGATCAAACTTATAATATAAGATTAACGAAATCCGGCCAGATTTTACATGGGTTTTCAGATTTTTTTCGTATTGAACGATCGGATAACGAACAGAAAGTACCGCTAGAGATTCTTAGAGATGATGATGAAGAAGCGATTGTTCCAGATATGGGGTTGATCATGAATTTTCTTCTTGCAGAAGCTAATAGAAGCTCTATGGATGATTTGATATCTAAACTTCTTGGGCTAACTTTTTCAAATATAAAAGAATATGAATTATTTCAGACCTTGCGTTATGTTCCACAAGGAGAAGTCTCTGATATAACAGATGTTGGAGTAGCTTCTTTGTCATCTTTATCTATCCCATATAAAAAAATAAAAATAAGAGGGGCGGTATCTTCTCTTCCTCTTTATCCAACTCAGCCGGGTGAATTTGTTCACCTTATAACTTATCCGAACCTGCCAGAAAATGGTGTAATCATTGGCCCGTTTGGGATACAACGTTATCGTGGTAGGCGGGATCCCATGGTGCGATATGTTATTTATATTACTCAACCAAATGGTGACAGTTTTCAGTTTGAACTACTGGAAGATACTGAGGCAACAGTAGAGCACTCAGTCTGGAATAATAAAAATCAGAGTGTGGTCGTACATGCAGGTATCAAGGGTGGTTTCTCTTTATCAGTGGAAGGCAAGGAGGTGGTTTCCGATCCTGGGGAAAATATGTTTGACGATAACTTTGAATTTGAAACGTTTGGAAGTGATATAGCAAACCAGTTGAAGAAAATGATTAATTATGATCATTTACTCTCGCTTATGTCTGATGTTGAACAGGAAGTCGGAGAAAATGCTCCTTATGACAATGACTATGATGATTTTAAAGCAAAGCTTAAGGATGTTTTTAAACTAAACCAAGCTGAATTGGCAGGAGGATATTTGTCAGAAAATAATATTATTTTTGATCAACTTGTTGATAGCCCATTTAAAATCAAGTTTGCTGATAATTCCATGCTACCAATGCAGAGGCGATATAATAAAATGTGCGGTTTGACAGGTCTGGTTTTTGGTCCTGATGAAAAAAACAACACCACATTCTATCATATTTCACTTGGTCAGGATGTGAAGCAGGGTGTTTATATCGCTTCGCGAATGTCAGTTGATAACATGGATGCCGCATGGGAGATGCAGCGTAACCGCAGGTTATTTGGAGTTATGGAAGGATGCACAAACATGTCCGCTGAATACCTTAGTGATGATGCGCATATTGTCAGTGTGACAAGAGATAATAAAGAATTGCAAAGGCTTTCAAAGCAAGCCGCAGATAAGCTTAGTAAAAAAATCTTGCTGTTTGGCAAAAAGGAGAATGGCTATGAAATATTGCCTGATGCAGGTGCTGTTTGTGAAATGCTGGAAGCTCATGAACGTGGAGCACCCGTTCATTTGGCAGCTGAAGAGTTTTTCATTCTAGAATTCGATGAGGGGCTACAATCAGGCCTGCATGAAAGTCAGGTGAGAAGAGAACATTCAATGGTTCCTGCTATGCAGCTTACCCCTTTGCGTCGAATAATTGCAGGCACACCAGAAGCTGTTACAAATACTGTTAAGGGTGCGTCAAACGCTATCGTAGGTGCATCATATGCTGCTGGAAAAACGGTTACATGGGCAGGCAAAAAGGTACTGTTGGATACGCCGGTTTTTGCATTTAATAACACCGTGGGAAGAACTTTAAAAGTAGCTGCATCCCGGCCAAAAACTTCCACAGTTCTCCTTGTAGGTGGGGCTGCTTCGGCAGCTTATTACGCAGGTTATACTGACATAAAGGCTCTACAAACAGTCGGCCAGGCATACCTGCCCTATATATTTGGGAATGGAACCAAAGTTATTGACGTTGATGTATCAGATAAACCACTTCTCCCCCCTGGTTCTAAAAATATTAACCCTAAACTGCATTGAGATGTGGTTTCCCGGAAGGGGCGTTAAGCCCCTTTCGTTTATGAAATCAATAAACTTTCCCACTCCGCATTAGGATCACCCAGCACATAAAAACTGGGATTAATCAGGCTCTCTTTCCGGTTATAGCGGAGAGCGTTCAGCTCAATATCCACAACCCGGCCTCCGGCGGCTTCAACAATAGCCTGCTGAGCCGCTGTGTCCCACTCGCTGGTGGGGCCGCGGCGCGGGTAGATATCCAGGGCTCCTTCTGCAACCAGTACACCTTTCAGGGAGCTTCCGGCTACGGTGAGATGCACCTCGGAGAAGCGCTGTTCAAAGCGGGCAATAAGGGCTGTCAGCTGATCACGCCCATGGCGTCGGCTGACAGCAACATTCAACAGGCCCTCCGGTGCACAGGGACGGGTTCGGATTGCCACCGGAGCCTGGCTCTCAAGCTGGCGCCAGGAACCATGCAGGGCTGAACCGCCAAAATAGCAGGCGCGGGTAACGGGGGAATAAATCACGCCTAATACAGGGGTGTCATCTTCTATCAAGGCAATATTGATAGTGAACTCATCGGTTCTGGCAATAAACTCTCTGGTACCATCCAGAGGATCAACCAGCCAGAAACGCTTCCAGGATGAACGTTCTGCAAATGGCGGGATAGTGCCTTCTTCCGAGATAACCGGAATATCCCGGGCTATCTGTTCAAGGCCGTCAGTTATTATCCGGTGAGCTTTCCTGTCAGCTTCTGTTACCGGGGAGTCATCGGACTTCTGGCTGACTGAAATTTCATCTTTGTCATAAACCGAAAGAATGGCATCTCCGGCCTTGCGGCAAAGTTCCTTGAGACTGTCGGTCAGGGCATTATCAATATTCATTAATTACTCCGGGTTCTGATTCGGTCACGAACCAGATACAGTGCAGCCATGGCCCTTGCCTCAGTAAAGTCAGGCCGCTTCACCAGCTCTGGCAAATCATCGAAAGAAAACACATGCACGCCAAGAGGTTCCGGTTCATCCCCCTCCAGCCGTTCTTCATAAAGATCACGCGCCAGCACAACCTGCATGCGGTGGGTCATATAGTTGGGTGATAGTGTGAACTCGGTCAGATGCTCAAAATGGCCGGCTCCGTAGCCGGCTTCTTCTTTCAGCTCCCGGTTCGCTCCGGTGAACAGGTCCTCTTCCGGTTCGACCAGACCCTTTGGCAGGGATAGCTGATAATCTTCGGTACCCCCGGCATACTCCTCAATCATGGCAAAGTGGTTGTCATCCAGAATAGGAACAACCATTACCGCCTGGTGGCCGTCACCAAATCCAGCCAGCCGCTCATAGGTGCGTTCGGCACCATTGGAAAAGCGAAGTTTCAGCTGCTCAACCCGGAATAATGCGGTTCTTGCCACCTCCCTGATATCAAGAATCTCTGGGACTTTTTTCATAGAACAGTTTCATCCGGGCTGAAAATACGGTCTCTATTATACGTCCCGCGGCCTGCCAGCGGCAGAGACTTTACTTATGTCAACAGAACCCGGGAATAGCCGGGATCACTGTTTCTTTCCAGCGTCTTGCCGACACAGTTTGATAGGTAGTCAGGAGAGAAAACATGAACCTGGGCCGGAATCTACGAATACTAGCGTTTGTCATCCTGATCCCCACATTTGTTCAGGCTGGAACTGATAATGCCGTAGACAGCCAGATTATTCCGGAGTTCGGCAGGGCAGATACCAAAGCTGCCAACAGGACTGTGGAAGATATTTTCATCCAGGCCTATACAAAGACCTTTGATATGCTGAAGCGGGAGAGAGGACTGCCCGAAGCGATTGCACTGGTCAATGCCCCTATATCTGGAAAGACCGAAAAGCGCGGACGCCATTTGCTCTCCTTTGCAGCTTTCAGCGGGTTCAAGCGACTGGCCACATGGGCCTGGAATCGTGGAGCCCGCATTGATGCCGGCGACAAAGACAATGCCACCATGCTGCGCATGGCAGTGGCTAACCGGCTCTACTACATGGTGAAATTTGCCCTGGACAATGGGGCCAATCCCAACCTGATTGCCGGTGAAACAGATACCAACATGATCGGGGACATGATGTACTTCAGCTGGCCCCTGCGCGGATTTGAACTGGCCTGGAACTATAAAGCCCGCTTTAAGGATGACCAGCAGCGCAAGGAGTTGATTGAATACTTGACGAAGCGCGAGACCAGTCCGCAAGACTATGCCCGCCTGCAGACCATGATCAACAAATTTAACGCTTCCGATGCTATTAATGGCAAAGAAACAATCACAGCCAAACCTGCCAGATCTGTTGATATTGATATGATTGATGTGATGGATCGTGCGTTGCTGGACGCGATCTATGGGGGGCAGCTGCCAAGGGCTTACCTGGCTACCTTCAGTTGTCACGGAATGCCCCTGGCCCACTATCTGACCTTTAATGGTATGACTTATACCCTGAAACTGCTCCTGAGCCGGGCTGGTGCTGGAGGTCTTGTGCTGCAAAGGGATCGCACTGGAAATGACCTTTTGTCAGCTGCTATAAAAAGCCTGAATGTGGAGATTGTCAAACTCGTGCTTGAGACATCAATTGCAGGAATCAACAGGGCAATACCGGATCGGGATGATTACTACAGCGCCGGTGATTATCCACTGCACCTGGCCATTAAATGGGAGGTATCAGATGAAATCTTTGCTCTCCTTTTTAAATATGGAGCCCGGAAAAGTCTGGCCCTCAAAAACTCTTCGGGGCTTACCCCATTTGAACTGCTGGAGTCTTGGCACTCTCTGGGCTATATCCCCCGGGACAGTTATGAGCGCATGAGGAGTGCTCTGCTACAGTAATCCCATCCCGCTTCAAATCAAATATATCTTACGGGTAGGGGGTGTTCTCAATTAAACATCGAACTCAGCGCTTTCGAGAGTTTCTATAACGAGACGTAGAGCCGCAGGAATGCTTATTGCCTTTCAAGGCTCTACAACGAAGCTCATAGGAACTCTCGGAAACGCCCTTCGGGTGGTTCTAAAAGTGGCCATCTGCAGCGTCGGGTTTGCTCAATGTAGAATAACTACGATTTTCACAAGCCCTTCTAACATCTGACCGCTTTTAGAGCCACTGAGTCGATGTTTAATTGAGAACGCCCCCTAATAGGATATGATTTCATTTCATTAACTTCAGACTGACTGCACAAATAACAAATGGTTCACTGGCACGAAATTGAAACAGTTCTGTTCGATATGGACGGAACCCTGCTTGATCTCCACTTTGATGATTTTTTCTGGAAACGCCTGATTCCGGAAAAATACGCCCGCAAAAATGGTATTTCATCCTCGGAAGCCTGGGCTCATATGGAACCCAGGCTGAGAGAAGTGGCTGGTACACTGGAGTGGTACTGTTTTGATTTCTGGAGTCGCGAACTGGGTCTGGATATTCTCAAAATGAAACGGGAAATCACTCACCTTATCCAATTCCGTCCAGGGGCCAGAGAACTGCTGGAGGCCCTGAAAAATTCCCACAAAAAAGTGGTGCTGGCGACAAACTGCAACCGGGACGGGCTGGAGTTGAAAATGGAGTATCTGCCCTTTGCTGATTACTTCGATGAGATTTTCTCCTCCCACGATTTTGGACATCCCAAGGAGGAGCAGGCTTTCTGGCAGCATCTGTCTCAGGCTGTGGAGTTTGATCCGGCTTCTACCCTGTTTGTCGATGATAACCTTGATATTCTCCGTTCTGCCCGCACCTATGGAGTTGGGCATCTGCTTGCTATTGCCCGCCCCAACTCTGTCCGGCCCCCGGTTGATCCGGCTGAGTTCACTGCAGTTGATAACTTTGAGGAGCTTCTTCCCCTGCGATGAGCCATCGAAACAAAGCTTCCGGCAAGGCATCTGCCGGTAAAGATTCTGGAAATAGTCAGGAAAAGGTCCGTCTGGATAAATGGTTATGGGCTGCCCGCTTTTATAAAACCCGCGCTATCGCCCGGGAAGCTATTGAAGGGGGCAAGGTTCATGTCAACGACCAGCGGTCCAAACCCAGTAAAGAGGCCCGGACAGGCGATACCGTTGTTCTTCGCCAGGGCTTTGATGAAAAAACTGTAGTGATTGAGGCCCTTTCTGCAGTACGCCGTGGTGCCAGTGAAGCCCAACTGCTCTATCGGGAAACGGAAGATAGCCTGAAGAAGCGTGAGGAAGAAACAGCACGCCGCAAGGCGCTCAGGGGATCACATCCCGGTAGTGACCGGCGTCCTGACAAAAAGCAGCGCCGGGATCTGGGGCGTTTGCGGGAAAAAGATTTTGAAGATTAGCCAGGATGTCAACAGAGCCTAAGCCATCCTTGCCAATTCCTGACGATATACGCTGACCTGTATCAACCACTCTTTCCTCTCTCTGTGGTGATCTAAGTATCTGGGCATATGGAATTCCATGTGGCCGGGTACTTAATAAGCCTCGAAGAATAACTCATTGATAACAAAGACAGTGGAATATCATGACAGGCAGTAACGTTACTCCGTTACAGTCAGCAGAGAAAACAACCTATCTGCTGACCGGAGCCACAGGTTTTATTGGTCGCTTTCTGGTTGGCAAGCTGCTGGACCGTAACAGTAGCTTGAACCTGATCGTCAGAAAGTGTGAAGGGATTCTGGTTGAAGAGCTGATGCGCCGCTGGCAACCCAGACCAGGGCAAGTCACAGTCTATTATGGTGATCTGTCTGAAGATCATCTGGGTCTGGGTGAAGAGCAGATAAAAGAGTTGAAGGGAAAGGTGGATCACTTTTTCCATCTGGCGGCGATATATGACATAAACGCCGACGAAGAGACCCAGAACAAGGCCAATGTAGCTGGAACCCGCAATACTCTGAATCTGGCCAAGGCCGTTAATGCCAAACACTTCCACTATTTCAGCTCCATCGCAGTCGGCGGGCTCTATGACGGCACCTTCAGGGAAGATATGCTGGATGAGGCCGGTCCTCTGGGGAATCCTTACCTGAAAACCAAGCACCTTGCCGAGCGCATAGTTCGCAATGAGTGCACTGTACCCTGGCGGATTTACCGGCCGGGCATGGTGATCGGCCATTCCAAAACCGGAGAGATCAACAAGGTTGATGGCCCTTATTATCTGTTCTCTGCTATTCGCAAGTTACGCAACAGTGTGCCCCAGTGGATGCCGATGATCGGTATTGAAGGTGGCTATATAAATCTGGTGCCGGTGGATTATTTGGTCGATGTCGTAGATCATCTTGCCCACAGGGATGGCCTTGATAACCAGTGTTTCCATATCACCGATCCACGTCATCGTCGTCTGGGAGAACTGCTGAACATTTTCTGTAATGCCAGTGGTACGCCCCGCATGGCATTCCGTCTGGATTCCAAAAATATCAGCCCGATGATCACCATGGTGGTCAAGAGCCTGTGGCAGATGCCGGCGGCAGGAAAACTGACCGAAGCTATTCTGCAGGATCTTAATATTCCCAAAGCGGCTCTGGAATTTATTAACTACCCTACCCGTTATAATCGCACCAATACCGATGAAGCCCTGAAGGGCAGTGGTATTGAAATACCTCGACTGGAAGATTATGCCGAGATCCTCTGGCATTACTGGAATCTGCATCTCAATGATGAACGGCTGACCGAGGAAACTCTTGTCGGCAAGATAAAAGACAAAGTTATTCTGATTACCGGAGCTGCATCAGGCATTGGTCGGGCAACGGCCATGAAGCTGGCGGCAACAGGTGCCAGGCTGGTGCTGTTTGACCGTGATGAGGAGAACCTTGAAGAGGTGTCTGGTGCCATCAGGGCGGAAGGTGGGCAAGTGTGGACCTGGAATGTCGATCTGACCAATAGCGGGCAGTGTAATTCGGCACTGAAAGCTGTTCACGATATTCTGGGGGGCGTGGATATTCTGATTAATAATGCGGGCCGTTCTATCCGCAGAGCGGTCTGCCACTCCTACGACCGCTTCCATGACTATGAACGCTGCATGGAGATCAACTATTTCGGTGCCATGCGCATGATGCTGGGTACGCTGCCCGGTATGGAAGCGAAACAGAACGGCCAGATCATTAATATCTCCTCTATTGGAGTGTTGGCGGGAAGTCCAAGGTTTTCGGCTTATGTGGCTTCCAAGGGGGCTATGGATGCCTTTACCCGTTGTGCCAGCTCCGAATATGCCGACAAGGGGATTGTGTTCACGACCATCAATATGCCCCTGGTGCGTACCCCTATGATTGCGCCAACCAAGCTCTACCAGAGTGTTCCGACCATGACACCGGATGAGGCAGCAGATTTGATTGCCAAAGCCATTATTCGCCGTCCAAGCCGGATCGCAACACGGATGGGACTGTTTGCCCTGGCTCTGTATGAAACCATGCCGCGCCTGAGTGAGTTGATGATGAACACCAGCTACAACATGTTCGGTGAATCCAGGGCAGCCCTGGGGAGTAAGGAAAGTCCTGCTGAAAATACAGAACCTGAAAAACCGTCCTCTGAGCAGAGGCTGCTTATGGGTTTTCTGAAAGGCATCCAGTGGTAGAAATCAGTGGAGAAATATCTGAAAAGTTATAAGAACCTGCAGGTAAGAGTATTTAAAAAGCCCCGGCAGGTTATTCTGCCGGGGCCTTATAGAGTTTTGGAACGAGTGGTACACGGCCCTGGTCAAGCTTCCTCGATCATCCGCTCCAATAGGTCCCTGTACTTATCCAGAGCCTCTTCAGCAGAGAGGCGGTATTCCGGTTCAGGCTGCAACATGTCGCCAAACAAGGGGTACAGTCCTTCCAGTGTAGCCCTTTGCCTTTCCAGAAATGAATAAATGCCAGCCTCAATGGCATCGGGATGTATCCATCCCATATACCCCCTTGTAATAAATGGGGAACCTCTCTCGAGAAATGCGTTTTTGATGATCTCAGAATCCATGGGAGAGTCGTTGGTCAAAAGTTCTCCCATAGTCATAGCCAGACTCCAGGCATCAGCTTTTGGGCCATCGTAGTATTTTAGTTGTGCCCGTTCTGGGGCTGAGTATCTCATGGGCATACAATTCTCTTGCTTGACTTGGCTGCTATTACCGCCCGTAGCTGGTTGCATTTTTTGGGCAAAGCCAAAGTCAGCAATCATGGCTCCTTTTTCTGGTGTGTACAGTATATTTTCAGGTTTTAAATCCAGGTGGGCTATGCCCTTATTATTCATATAGGCAGTAGCTTCCATTATTTGCAGGCAGCACTTCAGTCGCTCCTTCATGGAGAGACTTGGCAGCAAGTTGCCATCGGGATCAAGGTTGCCTACAGCCAGTTCAGTCTGAAGGCCTGCCTGACCATCCTCCACCCTGTCAACATGGATAAAACCGTCACCCTCCTCATGTTCGTGGACAACTTTTATTGTTTCAGTTACCGGGCGGCTTCCTGTTACTTTCAGAATATGGGGGTGATCCAGAGAGGACATGATCTCATGTTCGTTTTCCATCCTCTGAAGTTCATCCTGGGCTTTCTGTGAGTCTTTTGCACCATCGTGCCTGGTGGTTTTTCTGGCTCGGAAAGGGTCTTTTTCGCCTTCTTGAATCTGGTCTACCGTCCCCCACTCCCCTGCGCTGAGATTTTTGTGATGACGAATAACCTGCGTGTCTGCCAGTTTCATATGCTCCTGAGTTCGAAGATTGTGCTGATGCAGCAGGTGATCACCGTCTTTCGCTATTTCCCCCCACTCAGGATTGTAATTATCTAGTGAAACGTAGTCATCTGATGAATGAATAGAAACCGATTCAGGGGGCTGGCTTTCGTCAAGTTGAAAGTCCACATCGTAAATGCTGGCAATTTTGCTACAGATTGTAACGACATCAGCTGTGTTTCCTCCTACAGCTGAGAGTTGTCTTAAGGCTTCAGGAAGAACCTCTTTCACCTTTTGCTCATCAAGCCCGTTCAGTTGCTCCTGAATAGAGTGAATGGCTTGCTGAAGCATAGCATCACTGTTTTCCTGCCCGGAGATTTGCATATGAGCTGAAGTCAGGGCGTTCAGAATTGTGTCGTAAGCGTATTTATGGCTGCTCTTGATATCCTCCAGGAGTTTTTTAACATTGGCTCTTGTTAATGTCTGGGTGCTTTCAGGTGCTTCTACCTCAATGGCTCTAATATTTCGGGTATGCAAAAACTGGTTAGTAACTTTGGACATATCTTGTAGCTGCGCCAGCAAATGTTCTTGGCCTTGGGGAGGGGAGACAGTGACAAACATTGCCAATCGCTTTGCCCAGCCTGTCCAGCTGTCATCTGGAAAAGTGAGTGAGGTCTGCCCTGAATCAGTCGCTCCTACCAATGCTTCGTCGTTTGCAGAGCTCTCTGCCAATTGCTTTAGAAATATGTCCGTTTTTTTGTTAATCATTTGTGCTGGCTGCCTTGCTGTTTAGTTTTTACTATAGCAACCGGGCAAACCGGGATATGAGTCCACTGGAAGGGGCTGTTTTACGCAGCAAAAGGACTCTGAAATCAAATGACAACTCACCACCCGTGAAGTCGGTTCTGACAGTTTTACCGCTGGATCTCTTCGGTTGTGAACACTGGGCCCCGGCCAGCTTTCTGGCAGTAACATCTATTAGATGATCGGCAATGGCTAAACCCTGCTGAGATAAAGGTTTCAATCAGGCTGGCTGTTTTGTCTGGACATTCCACCATGGGAATATGTCCCGCTTCTTCCAGCCGGTGAACAGTAATATCAGGGCGAGCCTGCTGAATGGTATCTGCTCCGGAAATATGCATGACCCGGTCATGTTCTCCCCAGATAATCTGCACAGGAACCGGAATACTCTTCATGACGGTATGAATCTCAGGATCGCCCCGTTTGAGGGCTTCCCGGGTTTTTAGCAGGTCACTGGTGATTTTTTCCAACTGGCTGCGGTTGCGAAGCATATCCCACGCCAGGAAACGCTGGAACCCGGGTGGAAGCCAGAGGGGTTCACAGGTAATAAGATCAAATACTCTCCTGGCATCACTGGCCTCATGGATCAGCAGGCGGTTCTCTCCTGTTTCTATCAACTCTTTCATGAACGGTGTCAGTTCGGCAGAGGGTTCAATACCCGCGGGTGCCATCAGGGTCAGGCTGGAGACCAGCTGTGGGTGCTGCCAGGCAAACCAGCCACTGACAGTTGCGCCCATGGAGTTGGCGACAATGTGTGTCCGGCCCAGAGAGAGGCTTTTGAAGAACTCCAGTAACCACTTGTCCAGGGACGCAACATCATAGTCTCGCTCCAGACTTCGGCAGCTCTGACCATGACCGGGCAGATCTGGAATAACCAGGTGGTACTGCCCCTGGAGGTGCCGGGTCATCATCAGCCAGATCTCTTTGCTGACCCCAATGCCATGAAGTAGCAGCAGGGTTGGTCCCCGTCCTTTTTCCAGATAACGGGTTGAGCAGCCATCCACCATTACTTCATGGCTCCTGAAACCTGCCATATAGGCCAGGGTTGTCTGCCCTGCAGAGTGAGCTGTCTGTGTGATCTGATCCGGTAGCTTTTGTATATGCCCCCAGAGAAAGGAGAGCAATATCAGCGCAGACAACATGGCTGCTCCTGGATCGCAGGAAAGCAGCCAAGTGTAGTACAAAGGTGCAAAGAACTGTCGTCAGGCTCCTGGTTCCTGGTTAAAGCTGCCTGGTGAATGCCAGGAAGGCATCAGCCACGCTGTCAGGATCTTCCAGCATAGGAATATGGCCTACATTCGGCAAAATAACGGACTGGATATTGGGCATATGGGCTTCCATAATGTCCACGCTGGAGACATCAAGCACCCGGTCTTCTTCTCCCCAGATCACCAGGGTTGGTGTGTGAATGGTGGCCAGCATGGCATTGATCTGTTCCGGGTTGCCAAGTTCATCCTGAGACGTCATCAGGTCTGCGAAAACCTGTTCGTTCAACTCTCTGCGTTCAAGGGATCGTCTCTCCAGCACACTGGGGATGGGCCAGGGCATAAAGGGCGGCTCACTGGTGATAAAGTCAATCAGAAAATCATAATCTCCCGGCTGTTTTGGAATCAGGGGGTTTTCACCTTTTTCCAACAGTTGGAAATACTCACTGGTGTGGGGAGAGGTGATACCGGCATTATCCAGAAGAATCAGTGATTTCAGCTGTTCGGGGTACATTCCTGCATAAACCAGCCCGATAGCGCCGCCCATGGAGTTGCCCATGAAGTGAACCGGGTCTACCTGCAGGGTTTTCATCAGCTGGTGCAGGCGTTCGGCCTGGGGCACTATGCGATAATCCAGCTCTTTGTCCGAGCTGCTCTCGCCATGGCCGGCGAGATCCACTGCAATAATGTGATAATCGTCACTGAGTCTGGCGGCCAGTCGCAGCCAGTTATCTTTATCTGCACTGAAACCATGAACCATCAGAATAGTGTCGCCTTCAGGGTTTCCACCTTCCAGCAGGGCATGATTCATATCTCCAACCAAGACCTCTTTCAGATCAAGGTCAGCACGGGTACGTTCAAAATTTATGGCGGTCTGGTAAAGGCTGTCCTGGGCACTCTGACAGCCAGCAAGAAACGTGATTAACAGGCTCATCAAAACCAGAAATTGGGAATGTCTGAGCTTTAACATGGCAAACCTCCTGTGTTTTACCAGTTGTGACCGGTTAATAATTATCACCCTGCGTATTTTTCTTGGGCTGGATTTGCAGAACTAACCGGTATAATACCCGGTTTTCTGTTTTACGATATTGCTACAGGTGCAGTTTTAACATGACCCAGTCGGATTCCGCCCAACGTTTCCTGTTTGAAAATACCGATATGCGCGGTGAGCGGGTGCGGCTTGACCAGAGTCTGCAGGAAACCCTGGCTCCCCACGCCTACCCTGAAGCCATCCGCGCCATGATCGGAGAGATGGCCTCTGCCGCTGTTCTGCTAAGCACAACCCTGAAATTTGAAGGAACCCTGACCCTGCAGGCCCGATCTAACGGCCCAGTTTCTGTACTGATGGTGGAATGTACCGACAAACGTACCTTCCGCTCCATTGCCCACTGGGATGATGCCCAGCTCTCTCCAACAGACAATGACCTGCACTCCCTGCTGTCCGATGGCCAGCTGGTTATCACCATTGATCCTGCAAAAGGCAAGCGATACCAGGGAGTTGTTCCCCTGACTGGAGAGAACCTGGCTGAATGTCTGTCCAGCTACTTCCAACAGTCTGAACAGCTGCCAACCCGCCTCTGGCTGGTTTCCAACGGTGTCCAGGCTTCCGGCTTCCTGCTGCAGGCCCTTCCGGCCCAGCTTGAACAGGATGCTGGTGCCCGCGCCAGACGCTGGGAACACCTGACTGTTCTGGCTGAGACTTTAAAGGATGATGAGCAGTTGGAACTGGATACGGAAGAACTGCTGCACCGCCTGTACCATGAAGAAGATGTTCGCCTGTTTGATGCCGAGCAAGTGAAGTTTTTCTGCAACTGTTCCCGCAAGCGGACCGGCAGTGCCCTGATCACTGTTGACCCTGCCGATATCAGACAGATTCTGGAAGAGGCTGGCCAGATTGATATGGACTGCCAGTTCTGCAATACCCGTTACATCTTCACCGAAGAAGAAGTGAACAAGCTTCTGGGTGCTGGTGAAACACGCCACTAATCATTTATCGAACGTCGTTTATTGAGTGTCGTTTAATGAGCGGGCTGAGATTACCAGCCCGCCTTTCTATTTACTGTTTTCCATCTATTTACTGTTTTCCATCTATGCTCTGTAACTTTCCTGTCCTTTGACTTACACATGTGGGTAAGAAAGTCCGCTCTGCTTTATTTGTTTCTGGTGGTCTCTGTTTCCACTCACTCAGACACCCACCCAGAAAGACTGGGAATCGGGAGTCCTGCAGACCCGGTACTGATAGCAGCATGGGATACCGCTGTTACACCTGATGGGAAGGGGTTGCCTGCCGGGAACGGGTGCGTACCGGAAGGAAAAAAGGTTTATCTGGAACAGTGCCAGCTATGCCATGGAGTGAAGGGCAAGGGCGGCCAGTATGATGAACTGGCCGGACGGTTTCCCGATAATATTTTCCCTTTTGCCACAGAGCCGGGCCATGCAAGGACTATTGGCAACTACTGGCCCTGGGCAACCACACTGTTTGACTATATCCGGCGCAGTATGCCGCTGCTGACACCGGGCTCCCTGAACGATAACGAAGTCTATTCTCTTTGTGCATACCTGTTACACCTGAATGAACTGCTCCCCCCGGACGGCTGTATTAATGCCCAATCCCTTCCAGCGATTGATATGCCAGGCAGAAAGCACTTTATTGTGGACAACCGCCTTGAAACACCTTCAGTCAGATAACCCGCACTTCACAGGCCGCCGAAGGCGGTCATGTGGAAGGCTTTGTTATGCCTATACTGCACGGAAGCTCACTCAGCACTCAGAGATAGTAATGATGCGTATATTAGTCAGAAACCATGTGTTTTCAGTGCTCATTATCTTGTCAGCTCAAACACTGGCACAGAATGATGAAATAGTTGGTGCTTGTGCTATTGCGGAAGAAGAGTTGATTATTACTGAACACATTATGTCTTTGCACACAGGTAGAGCGCCGTTAGAGATCAGACCTTGGCTTAAAGCTGAAGTCATCAGAATTAGAAGTAATGCGCTTCGTCGAGAAAACCCGCTTTTGAATCAAAGAGAAGCAGAAGAGCAATCTGAACAGTGGCTGAATCACGAACTGGATGAATTAGAAAACCAAGACCAAGACCAAGAAAACTTCGTAGAAGCAGAAGATGATTTATAGGCATAACAAATCATCAAAGCCGCCTGCATTTTCCCGTCGTCGTTTTTTGCAGACGATATCGGCGGTGGGAGCCGGGGTTGTTCTGGCTGGGCAAAAGAGTTCCGCTGATATTCGTTACACTGGCCCATGGGCCAGCCCCTATGGCGGACGCTCCCCTTATGAAAGTGCTGTACGGACCATTAAGGAAACCCAGCTGAATGCTTCGTCAGAGACACCGCAGCATATCCTGAGCGGAATGATCACTCCTTCATCCCTGCATTTTGAACGACACCATGCCGGTGTTCCGGAAATCAACCCTGACCATCATCAACTGCTTATCCATGGCATGGTTGAACGGCCTCTTACGTTTACCTTGCCGGATTTGCTGAGGTTTCCCCAGGTCAGCCGTATCTGCTTTATCGAGTGCGCCGGGAATGGCAAGTATCACTTTCAATCTGGAGAGAGAACAACGCCCCAGAGGTTATGTGGTTATCTCAGCCAGAGCGAGTGGAGTGGTGTAGCGCTGTCCTCTCTGCTGCGTGAAACAGGTCTGGAAAAGAGGAGTTCATGGCTTCTGGCGGAGGGGGCAGATGCTTGCCTGCTCACCCGCAGCATTCCTCTGGAACGGGCCATGGATGATGTGATTGTGGCTTATGCCCAGAATGGTGAAGCTATAAGACCAGAGCAGGGGTATCCATTGCGACTTGTTGTTCCCGGTTGTGAAGGCAGCATGAATGTGAAATGGCTGCGCAGGATCGAATTGGCAGACCAGCCCTTTATGACCCGTGAGGAAACTGCAAAATATACTGATCCTCTAAAAGACGGCACTGTTCGCCAGTTCAGTTTTGTTATGGATGCCAAATCTATGATTACCCAGCCAGCCTATCCCCGCCGGCTTGAGAAGGGCTGGCATGAGGTTCGTGGCCTCGCCTGGAGTGGCAGGGGGCGAGTGGTGAAGGTTGAGGTCAGTGATAACAATGGTGCCAGCTGGCACTGTGCATCGTTGCAGCCGCCGGTTCTGGAGAAGGGGTGTGTAAGGTTTGGTCTGCTCTGGAACTGGGATGGCAGGGAGTGCCTGCTGACAAGCCGGACCACTGACAGTACCGGGTATATCCAGCCCTCGGCCAGAGAGCTGATTGCTATTCGTGGTAAACAGTCCCTTCGCTACCATAACAACACCAGAACGGTCTGGAGAGTAGACCGCTACGGGAATATTTTTTATCAGTGCACAGGGTAAGGATATTTATAATATTCAGTTGAAAACAGTTATGAGTGAAAAATAAAACAGAACTCTCAGAAAAAATAAAAAAACACTCACAATAGACTACTCTTCCCTTCTGTGTTTGCTTGTGTTTGTTTTTGCTTTTTTTTGTTGCTGCGGCAGGAGTTTCGCTATGAAATATTTCTGCAGTCGAATGGCATGTATACTGTGTTTGGCCGTTTTCAGCTCGTTTACTTATGCGACAAAAAATACCACTGGAAGAAATACTACAGCTGTCGCTCAGTTGGCTGCAGTATTCTCAAATCTTACTGCGGAAAACGGCACGGTTAACTCAACAGCTGTATATCCTCATCTGTCTAAACATCAGAAACCTAAATTAACAACCTGGCTGCAAGGCGCAGTAAACGGAACTCATGCCCGGCGGAATACGACAACCCACGGGTATCAAGGGCAGCCTTCCAGCGGTGCATATGCTGGAAAAAAAGGCAGCAGAAGCAAAGGCAGCAGAAACAAAGACGCTGGAAGGAGAGGAAGAACTGATACACCAGAGTCTGCTTCTAAAACAGGGGGCAGCAGAAATACGACTGTAGACGAGAGTTTCACCGCACAGTCTTCGCCTGTAAAACTGGAAAGGGAAAATTACAGACCTCATTCACGGAATGCACGTCGTGGGTACACGTCTGGTAAAAATGTTACCAAGGGAGATAGCGGAAATGGACTGGCCAAAGGAAGTGATATTCCTGTAAAAAAAGCAGGGCACCCAATGGCGAAAAGTCCTTTGCCAGCAAAGCTCCCAAGGCCACAAAGAAACATTCCAGAACAGCCACCGATGCCTGTAGGTAATGCCAATTTTACAGAAATAGTGGGCCGGTCCCACAATGGTCATTTCCATCTGGTTGAACCAGTCAACCTGGATAACCATACTCCTTTTCATAATACTACTGCGCCCTTCAGTGGAGAGCTGGATGGCAGAGGTCATGCTATTACCGGGCTGAATGCCCCGCTTTTTGAAGCCGTTGATGGAAGTCATCTGGATCTTGTTTTTGTTAAGCCGAATGTGACGGGTAACCCGGCAGGGGCTGTTGCCAGCCAGATGGGGTCAAATAATGAGATAAAAGTTAAAGTGATTGATGGAAACGTAACCTGTAATGAAACCATCAACTGTAATGTCGGTCTTATTGGAGGAGAAATCCGGGGCCATAACAATTACATAGAACAGTACAACTCAACAGGGTACGTCAGAGCTGAGACTGGGGCATACAGTGATACTCTTCTCGATTCTGGTGGGGTTCAGATAGCCTCGTTAAGTGTTGGCTCCGTTAAAGGGAGTAACAACACGCTTGTCCAGAAAAGTGTGTCCGGCAGTGCTGATGTGACAGTTTATAGCGATACCTCCAACTATGAGTCTAATGGATCATCACTAATAACCAACGGCACTGTTGCGGTAGCTTCGGCGGGGCCCGGCTATATGGCAGGAGAAGGTAACACTGTTATTCAGGAAAAAACTGAAGCCACCGTGACCTCAAGGGTATCAGGTATTGTAACGCGGTATACTCCGGGCATTGCCATCGGGGCAAAAAGCCTGGTAAGTCTGGGAGGAGGGATTGTTGAAGGTGACCAGTTCACATTACAACAAACGAAAGTCAGGGGGGGGGCAGGGGCTTACGCTAATGGACATACTTCGAATTTGGATATAGATTGCCATTTTCACCATATTTGTCCCGATACTGACGCAGGCAGTATAGTCCGGGGAGTACTGGCTGTAGCCACGACTGGGGTAGCAGAGACGAAGGGCAATTTCCTGAAGGTCTCACAAATCGATACGGAAGCACATCTGGAAGCCCAAGCCAGTGACGCAATTATAAATAATTTCAACCCCAATAACACAGTGCCCGCTGCAGCCTACAAGGGCGCTATTGTAGGGCGGTACGATAGTGAAGGTGGTTTGTTACAGCTGTATTCCGGAAGTGTCAGCCAAAATGTTCCGTTAATAGGCAACCTGATAGGAGGGAACTGTTCTGCTGACAGCTTTATTGACCGCCCCGGTTATATGGCAGGGGAGAGTGCAGGCTGCAATATACAAGAACTGAATACGACCCGGGCAAACCCAAACCTTGTAGCCTGGCAGTCTTTATGCGTTCAGGATGATGTTTACCAGTGTGATAATGGTCGCTCCTGCCACTACGTTCATGAAGGCAGCCCTTCCCTTGTCTCACTTCCCAATGGCGATCTGGCTCTGTTGAGCCAGCAGAGTTATCCCTATGGCTCTGAGGCAGACAACGCCAACGGTGTATTTCGGGTCACCCAGTATAAAGCACCCAGTGGAACTGACGGCACTAACAGTACTGGCAGTACTGGTAATGCCTTACCACAGTTGAATGAAAATATCGGTTACTTCGGTACTACTGTTTATGAGGCGGAGGTACCCCAGGGAAAAAGACTCTCTCTTCCTGTCTCACAGCATGCCAACAGTACTCATATACACAATTTGTACGAACGAAATGGAGGCTTAAAGATAGCGAGCTTTCCGATAACAAAAACCGGTGGCTCTGAAGCTAATGTGGTAGCTACGACTTATTATGCGGCAGATTTTGATGTGCCAGGGCGGCCGCTATTTATAGGAGATAACGGCTCTTCTGTCTGGGTGAATAATGGCATAACTACGATTGATGCATACCATTATGATGGGCGGAATCGGCTGAATTTAACAGCTTCTTTCAATTTGTTGAACTCGCCAGGAGCTGGTGATCCTGTACTGGCAGCGGGGCATAACTCTGACTGGCTGTATGTGGCCCGGTACCTTGATGCTGATCGGGTTCAGATCGTGCGTTTCAGCATGGCAGATAAACGGCCAGACTCTAATTTCTATGAAACTTTAAAGGCACCGGGAACCGGTATTAATTACGAGCTGAGCGTTGATAAGGACAATAATGTCATCCTCCTGCCCAGGGGGACTGTGCATCTGGCACGGGAGCAGGATAACGGAAACACCAGCACCAATGGCATCGGGCCAGGCTACCACGATAGTGATGGAAATTTTACAAGGGCTTTGAAGGTAGTGCTGCCAAGGACTGGCGGATGCGTGAACTGGAAAATAGTTGAAGCTTATCATGTTTCGGCGGGGGGAGCGGCCCGTATGACTGCCGTTGTTCCAGAACCTTCATCCAGCACAGTTCTATCAACGGTAGGGCAGATGACAACAAACATGTCTTCTCTCCCTGTTACCCCAACGCCTAAACAGGCTCTGGGCACTGGGAAGGGCGGGGGTTCTGACGCGGTTGATGTAGTGAAAATTGCTGTTCCGGCGGTGGTAGGAGGAGCAATTATTACCGTAGGGACTGCAGTGGGGGTTTATTGCATTTATCAGAAAGTGAAGCAAAAAAGAAGATCCTGTGGTAAGTCTGGGACGATATTATATAACATGGAAGAAGAGAATGCCCCAGCAGATACACCAGCGGTTACTACAGGCGATGCAGTAGTTACTGATGTTTAGAATAACCCCTCGGCAAGTGTACTTGGCATAAAGTAAAGAGGTGCTATACCCAAAGCTATATTAGGAACCGGGGTTTTGCTGCCAGTTGTTCCCATGATAGAACAGAGCCATCAGCGGGAAAGAAAACAGCTTTCAGCGGTAAAAAAGCCTTTGCTGGAAGTAACATAGGACTCACAGTAAAAATATAAAAAATACTCCCCGGTAAGCTATCCTTTCCCTCCCCGTTCGTTCTTCCCGCTGCTGTGCAAAGGTTCCCAGTATGAAGCGTGTCTGCAGTCGAATGATACCGGTGCTGTGCCTGGCATTTTTCAGTTCGTTTGTTTATGCAACGAAAAATTTTACTGCAAGAAATGCCACATCTGTCGTTCAGTTTGCTGCAATGTTCTCAAATCTTACTGTAGAAAACAGCACGGGTAACTCAACAGTTGTATCTCCTTACTCTCCTAAATATCACAAACTGAAGCATAAAAAACTGAAACATTACCAACCTGAACCCAAAGCCTGGCTGCAAGGCAGAGCAAACGGGACTCTACCTGATGCAACAAAATTAATGGCTAAGGGAAGAAACGCAACCAGTGGGGTTCGAGAGCAACCTTCTGGCGGCACTGGGAGCAGAAAAGATACAGAAACAAAAGGTGGCAGGAAAAAAGGTACAGGGAAAAAAGCAGGGAAACCTGATGCCTCAGGGGCTGGTGCTAAAACCGGAGGTAGCAGGAATACAACAGTAGATAAGACCCCTTCTACAAAGCCTTTTACAGAACAGCCCGGGAAGAGAAGTAACAGGCCGCATTCACGGAGTGCACGTCGTGAGCACATATCTGACCAGGGTACTGCCAGAGTAGCCGGTAAGGGAACTGGTCAGGCTGGAGAAAATAGCTTCCCTGTGAATAAGGCAGGGTACCCAGTAGCTAAAAAGTTAGTGGATAAAAAAACTGTACCAGCAAGAAAGCAGAGAAGCCCTTCAGGACAACCATCCATTCCCATAGGAAATGCCAATTTTTCAATCATAGGTGAAGCCCATGATGGCCGCTTCCATCTGGTTGAGACAGTGAATCGGCACCAGGTTCATACCCCATACCATAATGCAACGGTGCCTTACAGTGGAGAACTGGACAGCAGGGGGCATCATATTGCCGGGCTGAATCGCCCGCTTTTTGGTGCCGTTAATGACAGCAAGCTGGATCTGGTATTTTACAGGCCCGATGTGATTGACTCTCCGGCAGGGACTGTCGCTTATCAGGTGGGGTCAAATAACAACATAAAAGTTCAGGTGATTGGTGGAACAGTGAATTGTTCTGATCCCATCAATTGCAATACCGGGCTTATAGCGGGAGAACTTAAAGGAGATAACAATCACATCGTCCAACACAACTCAACAGGAAGCGCATGGAGTTTCGGTAGAGTAAACCCTGAAGTACTTGAGAATTCCGGAGGACACCAGAGAGCTTCGTTGAGCCTTGGAACCGTTGAAGGAAATAACAATACTCTTATCCAGCGCAATGTGTCCGGCAATGTCATTGCGCAAGCCAATACCCTTACCTATACCTATGCCAATGTTTCATCAGATGAACGAACCACCCATGGCACTGTTGTGGTAGCTGCCGCAGGGCCCGCCAATATAGCAGGAGAAGGCAACACAGTTATTCAGGAAAATATCGACGTCAATATAACTTCCAGTGTTGATGGCGATACAGAAAGGGAAGGTTTCGGTATCGCTAACGGTGCGCAAAGCCTGGCAAGCCTGGGAACAGGTGTGGTTGAAGATCATCAATTCACATCAAGACAGACAAAAGTGCAGGGACATGCAACAGCTCAAGCCCGTGGCGATACTTCGGTTTGCGAAAATGGTTTTGTCTGTTTTAGCAGTAAAGCCCTGGGAACACAGGCTATAGCCACGGCAGGGGTAGCTGAGGCAAAAAGCAGTTTTCAGCAGATTACACAAATTGATACAGAAGGACTTCTGAAAGCTGATGCCAGTGGCGAAATTATGGGTCATCATCCCCTCTTTAACGAAATTCCCCCTACCGCATCCAGGGGGGCCATTATAGGGCGATACAATGTTTCTGAAGGTTATGATGGAGGTGTACTACAGCTGGTCTCCGGAAATGTCAGTGAAAGCGTTCCGGTAGTGGGTGATCATGCCGGTGGTTATTTTTCTGGTGGCAGTTTTATTGATCTCTCTGGCTATATTGTAAATATCCAACCACATACTGTATCCGCGTTCAATACGACCCAGGCGTTCACATATGCTATATCCTGGGATAACTTGTGCTTGTATGGTGATTACGATTGTTCTAATAATGGTCAGTCCTGCCACTACGTTCATGAAGTGAATCCTTCCCTGGTCTGGCTCCCCAATGGCGATCTGGCACTGTTGAGCCAGCAGAGTTATCCCTATGGCTCTGAGGCAGATAACGCCAATAGCGTGTTAAAGGTGACCCAGTTCAACACACCAAACGGAGCTAGCGGCGCTAACAGCACAGGAGATGCCCTGCCACAGTTAAATACCAATGTCGGTTTTTCAGGTGCCTCATTTCATGAGGTCGTGGTTCCCCAGAGACAGAGGTTCTCTTTTCCAGTCTCACAGGTTGCCAACGGTACCCATATACATAATTTGTATAAACAGAATGGGGGGATCAGGATAGCGAGCTTGCCAATAGCCAAACCCGGCAGCTATGAAAACATTCTTTCGACTTACCATACGGTGGATTTTAATGTCACAGGGCAACCACTGTTTTTGAGTGAGAACGGCTCTTCCCTCGCTATCTGGATGAACAATGACATGCGCACAATTGATGCGTACCAGTATGATGGGCAGGATCGGTTGCATCTAACAGCCTCTTTCGATTTGCGGAACTCGACAGGAGCTGATAATCCTGTACTGGCAGCGGGGCATAATTCTGACTGGCTGTATGTGGTGCGGAACCTCAATGATGTTCATGATAATCGTGTCTTGATAGAGCGGTTCGGTATGGCAGATAAACAGCCGGATTCTGGCTTCCATGTCACTTTGGATGCACCGGGTACAGGTATTGACTATGAGCTGACCGTTGATGAACGCAACAGCGTTATTCTCCTGCCCAGGGGCACTGTGCATCTGGCGCTGGATAACAATGATATGGCGGGTTCCGAAGGAAGCTATGTCGATAATCATGGACATTATGTAACGGCCCTAAAAGCGGAACTGCCTGAAACTGGCGGATGCGCGAGATGGAAGATAGTTGAAGCCCGCGGTATTTTTGCAACCGTGACGGCAGTGACCCCGACATCAACAGTCATCTCTACGGGCCGGCCTTCACCCACACAGACACCGGCTACGGATAGCGGCTCCGGTTCAGGAGACATACCCGGCTCTGGAATAGATTTAACCTCTGCACATACTGTTTTGCCAACACTATCAACAGTACAGGGTGGGACATCAACATCTTCCACAACGCCTCTACAGACCCCGGGAGAAGATAGTGACTCTGATTCCAATAAGGCTTCAGCAGGGACAATTGCCGGCTCGACTGCGGCGGGAGTATTTGTGGTTGGGGCTGTAGTGATAGGAGGGGGGACAGGGGTTTATTGTGTTGTTAAGCATAAAAAGAAAACAAAGCAAAGGAAAAAGGCCACTATCCCTTATGGCTCGGATATAGTAATACAGAACCCTGCCAGCAGTGTTGAAGCAAATGAAAAGGATAATGAAAAGAATATTGCCTTGGATGATAATACTGACTATTCAGAGGCGGGCCCGTTTTAACTCAACCAAAACTTTCTAAAAAGTCGGAACTCTTCTTCCTGTTGCTTACGTGGCAGAACAGAGCCTTCAGCGGTAAAAAAAAGCCCTTAGCAAGGAATAAAAGAGCCCTCAGCGAGAAAAGAGCCTTCAGCGAGAAAAGAGCCTTCAGCGAGAAATAAAAGAGCCTTACAGAAAGTGTAAAAAAAAGTCACCGATAGACTATCTTCTTCTTTCCCATTCGTTCTTTGCCTCTGTGGCACAGGTTTTCGATATGAAAAATTTCTGCAGTCGAATGGCATGGGTGCTGTGTTTGGCCGTTTTCTGCTCGTCTGTTTATGCAGGAAAACATATCACTGCAAGGAATGCTACCGCAGTCGTTCAGATTGCAGCGGTTGTTTCAAATATGACTGTAAAAAACGGTACAGATAACTCAACAGTTGCGGCATTCAATTCCCCTAAACTTCGCAAATCCAAAGCCATATCCTGGCTGCAGAGCAGGGTGAACGGTACTCTGCCTTATACAACAAAACCAGTGGCTAAAGGAAGAAATGGAACCAGCGGGGCCCAAGGGCAATCTGCTGGTGGCTCAGGGAGCAGAAAAGGGGCTGAAAAAGGCAACAGGAAAAAAGGTTCGGGGAAAAAAGGAGGGACGCCTGCTGCATCAGGGGCAGGTATTAAAGGAGCCAGCAGAAATGCGACTGTAGACGAACACCCTTCCACAAAGACTTTGCCTGGGAAACCTGGAAAAAGAGGTGACAGGCTTCATTCACGGAATGCGCGTCGTGAACACATGTCTGACCAGGGTGCTGTCAGGGGAGCCTTTAAAAAAGAGAGGAAAGAAAACAATCCCCTTATGAATAAGGCAGGATTTCCAGTGGCTAAAAAGCCAGTGCCAACAAGAAAGCAAAGAAGCACTTCAGGTCAGCCATCTGTCCCGGTGGGAAATGTCAATTTTTCTACCATTGTGGGCCAATCCTATGATGGTTATTTCCATCTGGTGGAACCCGTCAGACTCAATGGTTCCCATACCCCGTTTCATAATGCATCTGTGCCTTTCAGGGGAGCGCTGAACAGCAGGGGCCATGCTATTTCCGGTCTGAATAATTCGCTTTTTGATACCGTTGAAGGCAGCAATCTACATCTTGTTCTTGAAAAACCTGTTGTGACGGGTAACCCGGCAGGAGCTGTTGCCAGGCAGCTGGCCTCAAATAACACCATAGAAGCCCAGGTGATTGATGGAGAAGTGACTTGTTCAGACACCAGCCACTGTAACGTTGGGCTTATCGCAGGGCAGGTTCAGGGGGATAACAATTACATACAGCAGCACAACTCAACAGGACAAGTCAACGCTTATGGGAGACCGAGCGGCCGCTTTGGTGACACTTTCGGAAGGTCATCAGGAGGGTTCCAGAGAGCATCCCTGAGTATTGGCTCCGTAGAAGGGAATAACAACCTTCTGATCCAGAACAATGTGTCCGGCCGTGTGAATATGACAGTCCGTACCACCACTTATGATCCTTATGATCCTGATTATCCGTCATATGGTGAAGCGACAGAGATAATCAACGGCACTGTTGGGGCGGCTTCCGCGGGGCCTGCCCATATAGAGGGAGAAGGCAATACTGTTATTCAGGAAGACATTGAAGCTAACATTACATCCAGTGTGAATAGCCGTACAGAGAGGAATAGTCCAGGCATCGTTATCGGGGCGAAAAGCGAGGCAGGTCTGGGATCCGGTGTTGTTAAAGATGATCAGTTCCTGTTGAGACAGACGAAAGTCAAGGGCCATGCAAAAGCTGACATCAGTGGAAAGACTGAGGCCATAAACGAAGATTTGTTTGATTACTATTATTATAATCCCCGCGCATATGATTATGATGCAGGAACCTTTGTCCAGGGGGGGCAGGCTGTAGCCTCTACCGGGGTGGCCGAAATGGACAGTCACCACTTTCGACGGGTCACTCAGGTCGATACAGAAGGGTTTCTGGAAGCTAATGCCACTGGTGAAGTTACCAATCATTACCACTACGATAACGTAGTTCCCCCCACCGCATCCAGGGGAGCGATTATAGGGCGGTACGGTATTACTGATGATCATTTTTATACTGGAGGTGTACTACAGCTATTTTCCGGAAATGCCAGCAAAAGCGTTCCGGCAATTGGTGATGATGCCGGTAATGAACCTTTTACGTTGGCAGTGCTATTGATCGCCCTGGTTATATTGCCAATGTGAGTGCGAGTGCAGGTATCGTACCCCCGCGCAATACGACCCAGGCAGAGCCAAATCTTTTCTCCTGGTATTACTTATGCTTTCTCAATGGTGATTACGATTGTTATAATAATGGCCAATCCTGCCACTATGTTCACGAAGTGAATCCTTCTCTGGTCGAGCTGCCCAATGGTGGCCTGGCACTGATGAGCCAGCAGAGTTATCCCTATGGCTCAGAAAAAGATAACGCCAATAGCGTGTTTCGGGTGACCCAGTTTGACGCACCCAGCGGAACTAACGGCGCTAACAGCACTAACAACATAGGCGATGCCCTGCCGCAGTTGAATACAAATGTCGGTTTTGCCGGTGCCTCTGTTCATGAGACCCTGATCCCCCAGGGACAAAGGTTCTCTCTTCCCGTATCACAGGTTGCCAACAGCACCCATATCCATAATTTGTATGGACAGAATGGGTGGATCAAGATAGCGACTTTCCCGATAGTACAAACGCCCTACTACCAAGACTCTCTTTCGACTTATCATACGGCAGATTTTAATGTTCCAGGGCGGCCACTGTTTCTGAGTAATAATGGTTCTTCTGTCTGGATGAATAATGGCATTACCACAATTGATGCATACCATTATGATGGACAGTCTCAGCTGAATTTAACAGCCTCATTCAATTTGCTGAGTTCGGCAGGAGCTGGTGACCCAGTACTGGCAGCGGGACATAATTCTGACTGGTTGTATGTAGCTCGACGCCTCAATGGTAATCGGACTTTGATAGAGCGTTTCAGCATGGCAGATGCACAGCCTGATTTTGGTTTCTATGTCACTTTAAACTCACTGGGAGCGAATATCGATTACGAATTGACCGTTGATAAACACAATAATGTCGTTCTCCTGCCCAGGGGCACAGTGCCTCTGCAACTGGATAACGATAACACGACAGGCTCCGGGGATGGGCTCGGGTCAGGGTATGTTGATAATGAAGGACATACCACAAAGGCTTTAAAGGTAGAACTACCGGAGGTTGGCGGATGTGCAAACTGGAAAATCGTTGAAGCTCAAAGTTTCTCGGCTGTTGATCCGGCCCATGTAACGGCCGTTGCACCGGAATCAACAGTTATCTCTTCAAACCTGCCTTCATCAGTGCCTGTACCTTCCTCATCAATACCTGTACCTTCCTCATCTCCCATAGCTTATACAGAGACATCAGCGCCACCGTCTTCGGCTGCTGAATCCATGATGGTAACACCCACGCAGGTATCTTCTCCGGTACCGGTGACAACCTCGCCTGAGCCATCATCTTCTGAAGTGGTATTAACGCCTTCAGTTGAGGCAACGATGACAACCATGACAGGAGAAGAAGTTTCTTCTGCAGCTGTTACTTCTCCTGCTGTTGCCTCTACGGCGATGTCATCAGTACCAGTCACATCCTCCCAGTTTTCCCCACTTGTGGAAGCAAGTACATCTATTGACCAGTCATCAATAATGGCGTCTTCACCGGTACCGGACACAACAGCGATGATGAGCTCATTTGGGCCATCATCTTCTGAAGTGGTATTAACGCCTTCAGTTGAGGCAACGATGACAACCATGACAGGAGAAGAGGTTTCTTCTGCAGCTGTTACTTCTCCTGCTGTTGCCTCTACGGCGATGTCATCAGTACCGGTCACATCCTCCCAGTTTTCCCCACTTGTGGAAGCAAGTACATCTATTGACCAGTCATCAATAATGGCGTCTTCACCGGCACTGATGGCAACACTGACAGCTTCATCAGAATCTCAGTCTAACGGTGTGGCATCGGCCTCATCAGCTACGCCAACCATAACAGTAGAAGGTGCTTCTTCCCCGGTTATTGAGTCTACGGTGATGTCATCATCAGTATCAGCATCACTCCAGCCCTCTTCACCAGTGGATACAGGTAGTACTACTACACCTGCCGGTCAGTCATCCATGCTGGCACCGTCATCAGCAGACCAGATAGCGATGATGACTTCACAAACACCATCCTCTTTTGATATGGAGCCAACACCTGTTACGGACAGGCTGCAGCCATCAACTTCGATGGTAAGAGGGGTTTCTTCTCCAGTTGTGGATTCTTCTTTTGTTGTAGATAGTACTTCACTGAATAGTCCTTTAATGGATAGCACTTCAGTGATGCCATCAACACAAGATCTGATGAGCGTCACTTCGTCGTTGACATCGTCAATGGTGCCGTCACCAGAAACAACGACAATGGCTGCCGGGTCGACTACGCAGATCGCCCTGCCTCAAGAGACATCAGTAGCGCCGAATAATATCTCTACACCGACTCCTACGAAGGCTGGGGATTCCATGTTGTTGTCTTCCACAGAGCGTATGGAAATAACCTCATCGGAGCAAACTACGAGCCTGGCGTCATCGCCGGTGGTGCAAATGACGACAGTGGCACCTTCTCCAACCAACCAGTCTTCAGAATCTGTGCAGGTAACATCCTCCCCCGTGGTGGCATCCATGTCTGCACCGTCTGCAACATTGCCTCCAGCACCTACTTCAATGACGGGGCAGGCTTCAGGTATGGGCAGTGGCCTGGGTGACAGTTCAGGTGTAACGCCCGAACAGACTGTAAGGATGGATAATAGTAGTGGTTCATCAGGATCTGGGTCTGGTTCAGGACAGGTTCCCGGCTCTGGAGATGCACTCAGTTCTGTGGGAACTGTAGTCTCAGCACTTACTTCTGTTGTACCAATGGCAACACAATCATCAGTACGGGATGAAACATCAATATCATCAACATCAACATCAACAGCAGCAGCTACACCGACACTTTCATCTTCATCTTCATCATCTTCATCTTCACAGACGATACCACCTATGGAAGCCTCTTCGTCGGGAACATTGATAACAACGGTGGATCAGATGACGACAGTGCTGTCTTCTCTTTCTGTTTCGTCTTCAGGGAGGGGGCCGTCGGTCACTTCTTCCTTAGTGAATGCAACAATACCTGAACAAGTATCAACATTCTCTGCAACACCCACAACGACTCCGGTTACAGAGGAAGATCTGCAAGCAAATGGCAATGTGATAAAAGAGGTTATTCTCCCGGTTTCTGGGGCCCTGGGTGGACTTCTACTTACTACTGTAGTGGTGGGAGGCTCAGTTTATTGCGCTTGGAAGCACACAAACAAGACTAAGAAGAGAAGGAGAACAGATGCTGGAGTGTCTATTGAGAACCCTGTTTTCAAAATGAAAGTTGAAGATGAAAAAGTTGAAGATGAATATGAGATTACGAAGCTATAACTAACCCTGAACCATTTAGAAAACGAGAATTTATCCCGTTTTCTAAATGATCGCAGTTCAAATGAAACTGCTACAACAATTAATGGCAGCCACAGCCTTTACTATGTTTATGCCCGCCATGGTGCCCATGGTTATGTTTGCCGCAGCACCCACCATGACCGTGTTCGTGTTCATGCTTGTCTTGGTGTCGGGATGGGCGGCCCTGGTCTGGTTCTGTCAGCGGAACCAGGTTTTCATTCAGATCTTCAAACAGAGCCCGGGCACTGGTTCTGAATACCTTGAAGTGACCTGCCAGTAGTTTACGCAGCATGCACGCTCCCAGGTCACGCACCAGAACCCGGTCAGGATTTTCCTGGGCCAGCTGTTCAAGCAGCAGGCGCTTGGCCCGGCCATGACAGCCTTCCGCAGTCAGTACCGGGTTGGCCATGCGCTTGACCTGTTCACCTTTCTCATTCAGGAATACAAACTCTTCAGCCTTGGAGAAGTGGTTGGAAATCTTGTTCTCGTCAACAGGAACGACAGTGATCATTATCTTTGGTCTCTTCATCCTTGCGGTTCATCATCAATGCCTTACCGGAAGCAATACATTCCGTGACTTTGTACCGGGCTGATTTCAGGACATTGGCAAGGGTTTGCCTGGAAACGCCCATCTCCTTCGCAGCCTCCTGCTGCTGCATCCCCTCTAAATCCACAAGCCGCAGGGCTTCAAATTCATCATCGCCCAGCCAGACTTTTTCCAGTTCACCCATGGGAATGCCATTGGGTTTGAAGCAGCTTCTGGCCGGATGGCCACATATTCTGCGGGGGAGTTTCGGTCTTGGCATATCACACCTTTAATATGGCATATGCTATTTATACGCTTTGTTATTGGCTTATGCCAGTAAAAATTAAGTCACCTAACGGTAAGAGGTACTGGGAACTCAATCTTTCATCGGTATAATCCCTGTCTTTGCATTTTTAGACGCGTAGAGATCACCCGATGGAGAGCATCTTTCAGCGAATCGCCTCAGAGCTGAACGTCAAGGAACAACAGGTTACCTCAGCCGTACAGCTTCTGGACGATGGGGCAACTGTTCCTTTTATCGCACGTTACCGGAAAGAGGTAACTGCAGGCCTGGATGATACCCAGCTTCGCAATCTGGAAGAGCGTTTGCGTTATCTTCGGGAAATGGAAGAGCGCCGGGCCGCTATTCTGAAAAGCATTACCGAGCAGGAGAAGCTGACCCCGGAACTGGAAAAAGAGATCAGGGACGCAGACACCAAAACCCGCCTCGAAGACCTCTATCTTCCCTACAAGCCCAAGCGCCGCACCAAGGGCCAGATTGCCATTGAAGCAGGTCTGGAGCCCCTGGCTGACGCACTGGTCGCTGACCCTGCCTTAAGTCCTGAAATGGAAGCAGAGAAATTTATCGATGCCGAGAAGGGCGTTGAGGATGTTAAGGCTGCCCTGGATGGTGCCCGCTATATCCTGATGGAGCGCTTCAGTGAAGATGCAGATCTGCTGGGTCGTCTGCGCAGTTATCTGTGGAACGATGGTCGTCTGTCCAGCCGTGTACTTGCCGACAAAGAGAAAGAGGCTGCCAAGTTCCGCGATTACTTCGAGCACGATGAACCCCTGAAAGGTGTTCCTTCCCACCGTGCCCTGGCCATTTTCCGTGGTCGCAACTCCGGTCTGCTGCAAGTTTCTGTGACCATTGAGGGAGCAGAAGACCGCACCGTGACTCACCCCTGTGAGCTGATGGTCGCTGAGCACTGGCAGCTGGAGGATCAGGGCCGTGCAGCAGATAAGTGGCTGCGGGACTGTGTGCGCTGGACCTGGCGCGTCAAACTGCTGCCTCATCTGGAGACAGAGCTGATGGGCCAGGTGCGTGAGGCGGCAGAAGAGGAAGCCATCAAGGTCTTCTCCAAGAACCTAAGTGATCTGTTGCTGGCTGCACCCGCTGGTCCCCGGGCCACTCTCGGCCTGGACCCCGGCCTGCGTACTGGTGTTAAAGTTGCCGTTATCGACAAGACTGGCAAACTGGTGGATCACACCACTGTCTTCCCCCATGTGCCCCACAATAAGTGGACTGAATCCCAGGGTGCTATTGCCAAGCTGGTACTCAAGCATGGTGTTGAGCTGATTGCTATCGGCAACGGTACAGCTTCCCGTGAAACCGATCGTTTCGCAGCTGAGGTGATCAAGCAATTCCCGAAGCTGAACCTGTCCAAGGTTGTCGTCAGTGAAGCCGGTGCGTCTGTCTACTCTGCATCAGAAACTGCAGCCAAAGAATTTCCTGACCTGGATGTGTCCTTCCGTGGGGCAGTTTCCATTGCCCGCCGCCTGCAGGACCCTCTGGCGGAACTGGTCAAGATTGATCCCAAGGCCATCGGTGTTGGTCAATATCAGCATGATGTCAGCCAGACCTTCCTGGCCCGCAGTCTGGAGACTGTGGTGGAAGACTGTGTAAACGCCGTTGGCGTTGATGTGAACACCGCTTCCAGTGCCCTGCTGACCCGTGTATCCGGCCTGAATGCCACGATTGCCCAGAATATTGTCAGCTTCCGTGATGCTAACGGTGCCTTTTCTAACCGTGAGAAACTGAAAGATGTTTCCCGTCTGGGTGAAAAGACCTTTGAGCAGTGTGCTGGCTTTCTGCGGATTATGAATGGTGATAACCCGCTGGATCGTTCAGCTGTACACCCGGAAGCCTATCCGGTGGTACAGAATATTGCTGCCCGCTTTGAGCGTGACGTCCGTGGACTTATTGGTGACTCCTCGTTCCTGAAAGGTCTCAAGCCTTCCGAGTATACCGACGACAAGTTTGGTGTGCCGACTGTTACCGATATTATCAGTGAGCTGGACAAGCCCGGACGCGACCCCCGCCCAGAGTTCAAGACTGCCAGATTCCAGGAAGGTGTTGAGGATATCAAAGACCTCAAGCCCAATATGGAGCTGGAAGGTGTCGTCAGCAATGTCACCAACTTCGGTGCCTTTGTTGATATCGGTGTTCACCAGGATGGTCTGGTACACATCTCGGCACTGTCTGACAAGTTTGTGAAAGATCCCCGCGAGGTCGTTAAGGCCGGTGATGTTGTTAAAGTCAAAGTACTTGAGGTTGATGCTGAGCGTCGGCGTATTGCTCTGACTATGCGTATGTCTGACGATGCCAATGCCATGGCTGGTGCGCAGTCTGCCCGTGGCGATCGTCCACAGCAGAATCGTGGCAGTGAGAACCGGAAACCTGCAGGCAAGCCCCGTGTTCAGAAGCAGGGCGGTGGGCGTCAGCAGAAGAGTAAGGCTGGTACTTTCGCAGACCTGTTTGCCAGTGCCAAGCAGCTGAGAAAATAAATAGAGTTACCAATAAAGCGGTCATTCTGGCCGCTTTTGTTTAAGCCTTGGTTGGCGCGAGGTATAGTGACTCTCTTGGTTACAGTGTTGTTACGGTAGCTGTGTAAATGTAAAACCATGCGAGGAAGGGTTTGATCTTGCCTGATAGATTTATGCATCGCCTTCGGAAGTTTGTAGAAGGAGGCAACCGTTCCTGTCTAGAACAGATTTCACACGGAATTGAAAAGGAAGGCCTGCGGGTTACACCCGGCAAGCGCCTTGCTGCAACAGAACATCCCTCCTCCCTTGGCTCTGCCTTAACCCATCCCTATATCACCACTGATTACTCGGAAGCTCTTCTGGAGTTTATTACACCGGTTTACACCAGGCCGGAGGATGCCCTGAAATTTCTTGCGGAGCTGCATGTTGAAGCCATGAACGGCATGGCTGATGGCGAGGCAATCTGGGCAACCAGTATGCCGCCGGTTCTGGATGGTGATGACAGTATTCCGGTTGCGCGCTATGGGAGCTCGAATATTGGCAGGATGAAGCATGTCTACCGGCAGGGTCTGGCCTGGCGCTATGGCAAAACCATGCAGACTATTGCCGGCATTCATTATAATTTCTCTTTCAGCAAAGAGTTCTGGAAGCTGTTGAAAGAGGTGGATGGCAGTGAGCAGTCGGATAAAGATTATCAGTCGTCCGGCTATTTTGCCCTGATCAGAAACTTCCGCCGTTATTCCTGGCTGCTCTCCTATCTCTATGGTGCATCACCGGCTGTCGATAGCAGTTTTCTGAGGGAACAGGCCAACCACGGATTGAAGCAGCTTGACCCTGAAACCCTTTACCTGCCCTGGTCGACTTCCCTGAGGATGAGTGATCTGGGGTACAGTAACAATGCCCAGGCAGATCTTCAGATCTGTTATAACACCCTTGATAATTATGTGGACAGCCTGTGGGCTGCAACCCATTCCAGCTATGGGCCTTATGAGAAAATCGGCACAGGTACCAACGGTGAATACCGTCAGTTAAATACCAATCTGCTACAGATAGAGAATGAGTATTACAGCTCCATTCGCCCGAAACGGATTACCAGACCTGAAGAAAAGCCTGTTCAGGCTTTGATGCAGCGCGGTGTTGAATATATTGAGGTACGCAGCCTGGATATCAATCCGCTTCTGTTACTGGGTATTGATGAATCCCAGTCCCGGTTTCTGGATGTATTTCTTACCTTCTGTGCACTGCAGGATAGCCCGGATATCTCCTCTGAAGAGTGCGATGCCATTGCCAGTAATTTTACCTTGAGTGTTCGTGAAGGAAGGCGTCCAGGCTTGCTGCTGAACAATAAAGGTCGGCAACAATCTCTGGTAGAATGGGGCATAGAGTTATTTGATCAATTGATTCCGGTTGCTGAGTTACTGGATGGCACCAATGGTTGTTCTCTGTATACTGAAAGTGTAAGTGCTGAACGCAATAAGCTGGAAGATACAGATTTGACCCCGTCGGCTGTTATTCTTTCTCTGTTGAGGGAGGGGCAGAGCTTTCGGGAATTTTCCAGCCAGGTATCCAGGGAATATGCAGATGTTTTCCTGAACATGCCAAGGAGTCAGGAGCGCAGGGCATATTTCAAATCACTGGCAGAGCGTTCCCTTGCTGGTCAGAAAGCAAGAGAAGATGAAGATACAGAGGATTTTGAAACTTATCTGCAACGGTATTTTTCTGATCAAATGGCATAGGCTCTGTTGACGAACCTGGGCTCCCAGGCCAGCAGTACAGGTTTTACTGGTTTTATTTCCTACCGGTTCAATCCAGCAGGGTAACGAAGCCAGTCAGAATATTAAAACGGGTAAGGAATCGAATACGAATATGACTATTCCAGACTCAAGGGTGCTCCATTTCCTCGCATTTCTGGTTTCCATCGGGTTAATGGGAGGAGCATTAACCCTGCAGCATGTGGTTGGACTGGAGCCCTGCCCCCTTTGTATTTCCCAGAGAATAGTCGTTATTTCTATCGCTTTGGTCACCCTGATCGCTGCCATTCATAACCCGCAGTCCAGGGGTAAGAGAAACTATGGGCGTTTCGTGTTCATTCTGGGGCTTTTTGGCATCGGTCTGGCTGTCAGGCAGCTTTACCTGCAAAATCTTCCCGCAGGAGAAGCTCCTGCCTGTATGCCTGGTCTGGATTATCTGGTTGATGTTCTGCCTCTGAATGAACTGCTGTATGTCATGTTCAGTGGAACAGGTGATTGTGCAGAAGTGCAGTGGCGCTTCCTTGGTCTTACTATTCCCGGGTGGACTCTGGTCAGTTTTATTTGTTATACCGTGTTTGGTTTTCTGGAGATGGTTCGCAAACACATGCTCTATAAATAAACCATTTCATTTTTCAAATAGCATTCTAAAAAATGCAGCTTTTATTCGGCATTTTGTAGCCTGCGATAAGATTATGAACAGGCTCTTAAATTAGGGTAAGCTGCATTTTTGTATCTACTGGCAGTGAAAAGTACTGACATTATGCGTGGTCTTTTTATTCTTCTGCTGTATCAAACTCTGGGTGAAGTTGGTAACCGCCTGCTGGGGCTTCCCTTGCCGGGACCCGTTCTTGGAATGCTGCTTTTGTTTGTTTCGCTCTGTGTTATCAAGACAGTCCCTGCTGATCTTGATAAAGGCAGCCAGGTCATCATTGGTAATATGGCCATGTTGTTAATTCCTGCGGCAACAGGGTTTGCCTATTACCTTATTGAAATTCAACATCAGGTTCTGCCTATAGCTGTAGCCACCACTGTTGGGACACTGATTGCAATTGTATTCACAGCCTTGCTGATGAACAGTCTGATCAAGAGTGAGGCTGGTGATGAGTGACCTGCACCAATTTCTGAGCAGCCCATTATTCAGCCTGACCCTGACAGCTGGAAGCTATCTGCTGGGACTGAAAGTTTACCGGGCTTCCCGGTGTTTCCCCCTGCTTCACCCTGTCGTTGTTGCAGTTATACCGGTCATTTTCATGCTGAAACTGACCGGAATCGAATATCATCAGTATCTCAATAGTACCAGGCTGCTGTCCCTCTTGCTGGGAACGGCGACAGTGGCACTCGCTGTCCCCCTGTTTCAACAGCTGCACCTGATCCGCAGCCATGCCCGACCATTGGTCATCACCCTGCTTGCAGGTGCAGCCTTTGCTCCTGTGGTTGCTCTGTTGCTGGCGTGGTTGTGTGGTGCCAGTGAAGTGACCTTGCTTTCTCTTGCTTCCAAGTCTGTCACTACCCCAATTGCCATAGCTATTGCTGAGAACCTGGGGGGGCTGGCAACGGTTGCGGCCGGTACAGTCATATGTGCTGGTGTGTTTGGTGCAGTTCTGGGTCCACCTGTTATGGACAGGCTCAAAATTGATAACCCGGCAGTGCGGGGCTTTACCCTGGGTCTGACAGCCCACGTAGCCGGGACAGCACGAGCCTTTGAGGCGGGAGCGGTATGCGGAGCTTTTGCAAGCCTGGGGCTGGCGCTGACTGGAGCAGTGACAGCACTTACAGTACCTCTGCTCTGGGAATTGCTGAAAGGCTCCTAGTACAACGTTCCAAATTGTTTGTCCTGAGGCTTTGGCTTGTAACCTATGAAATATAAGCAAGCTGTATGATTGCGACCAGACAAACAAATTGTTTTCGAATACTAGCATTCCTTGGTCAGGGTGTAATTGGACAGGGCAAGAATATGACTCAGAAAGGTGTTCTCGACTTGGGGAGAAGCAAACTGGATAGAGTTTGCAGAGAGGTATTCATCAACACTTCTCCCTACCATCAGTGACAGATAGAAAGCTCGGAGCGCTTCATCAGCCACATTGTTGTGGGAAACAATATAGGCCGATGAAACCGGAACGGATTTCATGGTTCACTCCCGCACCGATTAACTGGTGACATGCATTAGCGGGACATTTTAGCCCTATTTCCCGCTGCCGCACGGCGTCACGGATATCGGGGCTAGGAGCCGTTGCCGGTAGCAACATGATTTTTTAGACAGCTTCTTATGCACGACAGATATATAGTGTTTACTCCAGTGCCCTAAAGCTCCTAATATGGGCGCGTTTAAAAATACTTTTCTCCGAGAGAATGAAATTATGTCCATTGAATCCCTGAGCCAACTGGAAGCAAAGATTCAAAGCGCAATTGAGACCATTGGTATCTATCGTATGGAGCTGGAAGAGCTGCGTGAAGCGAAAAACAAGCTGGAGCAGGAAAATAGCAGTCTGCGTAATGAATTGCAGTCCTGGTCTGACAAAGTTGGTGCGCTGCTGGGGCGTTTGGACGCTGTTCAGGAAGAAGAAACGGTTTAACAGTTTTCATGGTTGAAAAAGGCCACTGTTCAATCAGTGGCCTTTTGTTTTTCAAGCGCTGGGAGAGGCTGGTGCTGAGTGCTTTGGCTTGATAGATATTGATATGGCAAAAGTAATAAGCCCTGGAATCAGCCAGCCAAGGCTATCATCATGCAGGGGAAGAATGTAAAAAGCGTTTTCGGCAATAAAGCTTGCCCAGTCAATGCCACTGGCAGCCAGCCCGTCAATCAGACTGACAAGAAAGATTACTGAAAGTGTGACCTGATAGGTACGCTCAGGAGAGTGCAGATAATTCCGCACCAGTGCCAGAAGGATTAACCCAATAGCTACGGGGTAAATAATTAACAGGGCTGGAATAGTAATGGCCAGAAGCTCATTCAAACCAACGTTGGCAATCAAGGCGCTGACCAGCGTGCAGAGGATGACATAGCCCCGATAGCCCAATACCGGCAGGCTCTCGCTAAAGTACTCTGCACAGGCGGTTGCCAGACCTACGGATGTTGTCAGGCAGGCCAGCGTAATAGAAGAGCCCAGCAGGAATGAGCCCCAGTTGCCGTAGAGGGCTTCAACATAGGCATTGAGAATATCAGCTCCATTTTCGGCGCCAGGAATAATTCCATGGCTGGTAGCGCCCAGAATGGACAGCATGACATAGACAGCCGCCAGACCAATAGCGGCCATAATGCCTGCCGTCATTGTGTAGCGTGTCAGTTCACTCCTGTCGGAAACGCCCCGTTGTTTCAAAGCGGTAATAATAACTATTCCAAATGCCAGGGATGCCAGGGTATCCATGGTCTGATAACCCTGCTGGAATCCCCAGGAGAAAGCACTGTCTTTCAGTGATGGTACTGTATCACTCAGAGGCCCCAGGGGGAAAAAGAATACGCCAATGGCAATGGCGGCGAGAACCAGTATCAGCATTGGGGTAATGATTTTACCAATGTTGTCTATCAATCGACCTGGGAACAGTGACAGCCAGAGTGTAGTGGCAAAAAACACTGCACTGTATATCATCTGACCATTGCCCGACTCTGGAAACATATCGGCAAAGCTCATCTCCCAGGCTACGATGGCTGTTCTTGGGGCAGCAAACAGGGGGCCAATGGCAAGATAGAGAACAAGCCCGGTAATCAGGGCCACCCAGCCAGGAAGATACTGGGTAAACCTGCTCAGACTTCCACCCAGGCGGGCTGTGGCAATAATACCCAGCAGGGGCATGCCAACACCGGTCAGAAGAAAGCCTGCTGTTGCAATAATGAGATCGGGGCCGGCCACCTGGCCCAGGTAGGGTGGAAATATCATATTTCCTGCGCCCAGAAACAGCGCGAAGGTCATCAGACCGATGGCAATGATGTCATTTGTCTTGAGAGATGCTGACAAGAATAAACCCCTTAGTAAACTCGAACCCGGAAAGCTGATCCATGCTTATGCTTGCATTGGCTGTGCTTCCCTGAGAGGGCCACCATTCCCACTCTCAAAATTTCAAAAACGACCACTGTCTCCAAAAAAATGGAAACAGAAATACGCTGGTAGTGGGAATATCAGATTTGCCGAATGGTAGAAGGCATTCTGTATAAATGGCCGGATAAAAACCACAAATTCGTTGGAACTGCTCTTGTGAAGCTGTGTCCAATCCACGCGTACCAGATGCGCCGGAATATATATGGCACATGATCCAGAAACCGGCAATTAACAGTTATACCTATCAAGAGCGATGTTTTTAAAATTATTTCCGGCAACCTGTATTGGTTGCCGGAAATAATTCGGAGTGATTACAGGGTTGATCTCAGTTGTTCCAGTTCAGCTTCAGCATCTTCCAGCTCTTCAGAAGCCAGCAGCCACTGCTCTTCAATGCTGTTGGATTCCTGCACTAGCCTGGCCTGTTGATCCAGCAGCTCTTTTAGCTTGATTCTGGCGGACTCCTCGTAAAGAGAAGAGTCGCTCAGCTGATCTTCCAGCTCGCCAAGCTGTAACTGGGCCTTTTCCATTTTCTTCTCGAGCTTTTCAACGGCCTGGCGAAATGGTCGTAGCTTCTTACGCAGCTCTGCTTCAAGGCGCTTCTGATTCTTGCGGTCCTGAGCTGTAATGCGATCCCTGTCATTCTGAGAGGGGGAAGAAGCCGCGCTGGCTTCTTCCCGCTTCTGCTGGGCAAGCCAGGCCGTATAACCATCAAGATCACCCTCGTAAGGCTCTACAGAGCCATCATGAACCAGATAGAGGTTATCAACGGTATAGCGCAGCATATGTCTGTCGTGGGATACCAGCACCATGGCACCTTCGAACTCCTGAAGAGCCATGGTCAGGGCATGCCGCATTTCCAAGTCAAGGTGGTTAGTCGGTTCATCAAGCAGAAGCAGGTTAGGCTTTTGCCAGGCGATAATAGCCAGGGCAAGGCGAGCTTGTTCACCTCCAGAAAAAGAGCTGACTTTTTCGTCGGCTTTCTCGCCGTGGAAGCCAAAGGAACCCAGGAAATCCCTGATTTCCTGTTCTCGGGCAGAGGGAGACAGGCGCTGAATATGAGTGGTTGGATCAGCATCCTGATCCAGGGCTTCCAGCTGATGCTGTGCAAAGTATCCAACTTTCAGGTGTTCTCCCTGGGACGTTTCACCAGACAGCATCTTTAACTCGCCAGCGAGAGATTTCATCAGGGTAGACTTGCCGGCCCCGTTAGGACCCAGTAAGCCAATGGTATCCCCTGGCTGCAGAGTCATAACAACATTTTTCAGCAGTGGCTTGTCATACCCCAGAGATGCCTTGCGCATGGTCAAGAGGGGATGAGACATCTTCTTGGCTGCCGGAAAGGTGAATCGAAACTGTGAGTCAACATGAGCTGGTGCGACTGTTTCCATACGTGCCAAGGCCTTGATACGACTCTGTGCCTGCTTGGCCTTGGTGGCTTTGGCCCGAAAGCGCTCAATAAACCGGGTCAGTCTTTCCTGTTCACGAACCTGCTTGTCATGGATGGCCTGCTGTTGAGCAAGCCTTTCCGCACGGATTCTTTCAAAGGCGGTGTAGTTACCGCGATAAAGGGTGATGGCCTGTTGTTCAATATGGGCAATGCCGTCGATGACCCGATCAAGGAAATCCCGGTCATGAGATATAAGAATCAAGGTGCCCGGATAGCGCTGCAGCCACTCTTCCAGCCAGAGGATGGCATCCATATCCAGGTGGTTGGTGGGTTCGTCCAATAGCATAAGGTCAGACGGGCACATCAGCGTTTTGGCAAGGTTTAGGCGCATTCTCCAGCCACCAGAAAACTCCCTGACACTGTCTTCTACCTGCTTTTGGTGAAAGCCAAGTCCGTGCAGCAGCTGTTCGGCTCGTGAACGTGCGGTATAGCCATGATGCGCTTCGTATTCCGCATGTAAACGCGCCAGGGCGTGATCATCCCCGCTCTGCTCAGCATCGTATAACTCTGTTTCTATACGGCGCAGTTGCTCATCGCCATCCAGAACATAGTCCACCGCAGAGCGATCCAGGGCTTCTACTTCCTGAGCCATATGAGCAATACGCCAGCTCTCGGGTATGGATACATCGCCGTTGTCAGCATGAGCTTCACCCAGTAGCAGAGCAAAGAATGATGATTTTCCTGAGCCGTTAACACCAGTAAGACCGACTTTTTGGCCTGGGTGTATGACAAGGTTGCTGTTGACCAGCAGCTTCTTGCCACCCCGTAATAAACTAACTTGATTTAACCTGATCATGGCCGGGGATTTTAGGCTTTGTAGCTGCCTATTCCTATGGGCAGGGAACAAAATAAAAACGGGGCCAGTGGCCCCGTGTAACCTTCTGCCAGTTAAGGCAGTGATTATCTTCTCTTAGCTGTTTTTCTCGCAGGCTTACGCTTGGTAGCTGCTTTGCGAACAGTCTTACGCTTGGCAGCAGCCTTGCGAACAGTCTTACGCTTGGCAGTAGACTTACGAGCAGTCTTGCGGGCAGTCTTGCGGGCAGTCTTGCGGGCAGTCTTGCGGGCAGTCTTGCGGGCAGTCTTGCGGGCAGTCTTGCGGGCAGTCTTGCGGGCAGTCTTGCGGGCAGTCTTGCGGGCAGTCTTGCGGGCAGTCTTGCGGGCAGTCTTGCGGGCAGTCTTGCGGGCAGTCTTGCGGGCAGTCTTGCGGGCAGTCTTGCGGGCAGTCTTGCGGGCAGTCTTGCGGGCAGTCTTGCGGGCAGTCTTGCGGGCAGTCTTGCGGGCAGTCTTGCGGGCAGTCTTGCGGGCAGTCTTGCGGGCAGTCTTGCGGGCAGTCTTGCGGGCAGTCTTGCGGGCAGTCTTGCGGGCAGTCTTGCGGGCAGTCTTGCGGGCAGTCTTGCGGGCAGTCTTGCGGGCAGTCTTGCGGGCAGTCTTGCGGGCGGTCTTGCGGGCAGTCTTGCGGGCAGTCTTGCGGGCAGTCTTGCGGGCAGTCTTGCGGGCAGTTGTCTTACGGGTGGTTTTTCTTTTTGCGGTGGTTTTGCGGGCTGTCTTCTTTCTAGTGCTCTTGCGAGCAGTAGATTTCTTGGCAGCTTTGCGGACCGTCTTCCGTTTTTTGGCTGCTGCACCCGCTTCGCGGGTCGCGGCCTCGGACTTGTCGAAGTCCATTTCTTCAGTACTTTCAGTACTTTCAGTACTTTCAGTACTTTCAATACTTTCATTACTCATGGCTTTCTCCTTAAGCACAGCACTTGCAAGCGCGATACCGTCCGGCAGTGCCATGCCTTCAGGTATCCAGTTGCCATCGTCACAATCCAGTACTGCAAATCGCTGATTTTTGTTTCGACAGCATCACTGGCCTTTTCGAGTTGCCCTATATCCTTGCAGGACAACTTGTTTCGATTCCTAATTCATTTTTATTGTTTTTGTTGTTAGGGCTACGAAAAATGAGCCCGCTAATTAACGTCTTGCTTAAGGGGGATAAGTCAGACGTTGAATTATAACTAAAGAGACACTCTTTAATGCTTGATGTCTCCTTTCTTGTTTTTTTAATTCCCGCCTCATTATTTCCCGCCTCATTATTTAAGAGATATACCCCATTTGAGGTCTGTGTTCTTATGTTTCTTTGTTTCACTCACTCATTCTCAAATAAAACATTATAAGTATAAAGAAACTTATACCTTCTTTTTTACATTGAACATAGACTAATCATTCATGTAATTGCAAAAAAAAAATCAACACAACTCGTATTTATGGTTTACATGCTTTCTATTTGTATAAAGATGGAGTGTATTTTTAATAAAAAACAGTTGGAATAGCTCGTGTAGCTATTAAATGTATAGCTATATCATTCTATTTATTTGTATGGATTGAGTTGCCTAACTAAGAAGTGTCAAAAACGTGCTTTTTAGTAGACATGATTGGTTTTGCTAGCTTGCTATTGGCGCAAAATTGAATAATTATGTGGGATTGAATCTAAAATCGCAGCACTTCCATGACAGAAGACAATGCAATGAAGCTGAAAATAATTGCCGCAGCACTAATCTTGTCGACCTCAATGGCTATGCCATCATTTGCTGCAGAGCGAACTCCGTCAACAGATGCCGAAAAACTCAGTTACAGCCTGGGTGCTCTTTTTGGTTCCCGTATGCAGGAAGTGTATGGTGATCTGGATGTGAAAATGATCGTCTCCGGAATTAATGATGCGCTGTCGGGTAAGAAAACGGCCATTGATCAGAATGAAATGCTGGCATATATCCAGAGAGCTCAGCGTGAGGCTGCAGAAAAGGTTCAGCAGCAGATGATTGAGTCTGCCCAGAAAAATCTGGAGAAGGGTGAAGCTTTCCTGAAGGAAAATGCCAGGAAGGATGGTGTAATCAAGACTGAATCCGGCCTGCAATATAAGGCCATTAATGAAGGAAGAGGGGCAAAGCCAACCGGAGCCAGTGAAGTTACGGTTCATTATGAAGGAAGGTTGCTGGATGGGAATGTGTTTGACAGCTCTTTCAAACGCGGGCAGCCGACGACTTTCAGGGTTAATCAGGTTATTCCAGGCTGGACTGAGGCATTGCAGCTGATGTCTGAAGGGGCAATCTGGGAGCTATATATTCCTTCTGATCTGGCTTATGGGCCCGGTGGTGCCCCCTCGGGCGGAATCGGGCCAAACGAAGTTCTGATTTTCAAGGTCGAGCTGATTAAGGTGACCAACCCAGAGAAATAACCAGAGTATCTGATTATTACTGCCTCATCTGAGGCAGTAATAATTCCCTTCCTAGCCTGTCGCCATTTGCCCGGCTTCTTCCCGGTGGGCGTTGTGAAGTATCTCAATCAGCTTGTCTTCGAGCGAAAAACGTTCTTCCAGAGTTTCCCCTATATGGGACAGCATTTTTTGAAGTTCGGGAATGCTGCCCAACTTTTCGCAGCGATCATTGAAGTCGAGGCAGGCTTCAGTGTTTCTTTGAATACCAGGGAACAGCTGGCCTGAGCGACTCAGGGCCTCTTCATCACCAAAGTCAATGGCTTCACGCTGAAGCTGCTCGTAAATCTCGAAATGCCCCGCAGAGACATAATCCACGAGGAGCTGGCAAAATCTGCGCAGCTTCTCTTGCAGGGGGCGGTCGTCATTACTCTGGTGGTCGACACCTGTCATGGAGCAATAAAGAACAATCATGCTCTGGCGCTCATTTAACCAGTTGTCGATAAGCTCAGAGACCCCTCCCCAACGCTCTTTGGCTGACTTGCAACCCTCCAGCATCATCTTTCCCCTTTTACTGTTAGCATTCAGTTTTTACAGCCAGATTAAGGAAAGGCCGATCAGAGAACATATCTGCACGGCTTATCTTGTCTAGAGTACGGCAGTGAATATGTTCACGGCAAGAGCTAATAAAGGAAAACAACCATTTTCTACAAAAAAAAACAGCAATGGTGTTTGATTGTTAAATTTTAATAAGAAATCGAAATAAAGGATTTTTTTTAATTTTCTTTTGCTAACAATAAATTGTGTGAACTTTGTGAAGTATCTTTAAAAAGAAGTCTTTTGGTGTCGTTCAATTAAAAGGTGGTTGTGAAACTCTAGAGTCTTAATGGTTGCTTGGTAGGAAAAAAGGAAAGTGAGTTCGATCTAAATATTGAGACTGGGAAATTGAAAAAAACAGGGAGTTAACAGTTATCTTCCAGTGGCTGAAAAAGCCAATGATAAAAGAATAGAGCTGGATATAAGTAAGATACAAAAAACCGAAATAATACAATAAGTGCAAAGTACAACAATCACTTACCGCAACTCTTCTTTGTTTGTATGAATACATGGCGCGCCCTACAGGATTCGAACCTGTGACCTCTGCCTCCGGAGGGCAGCGCTCTATCCAGCTGAGCTAAGGGCGCCCTGCATGCAGAAATGCTTATTGCAGGCGGCGCCCATAATACTCAGGACACGTGCGCAAGTCTACGGCTTTTTGTTATCGTCTCGCTTGTTGTGGGGAAAGTGTGGCGAATGCGGGTTGACATGGTGGTCTGGTCATTGTTGGCGGGGGGCAGGTTCGGCTATAATCGCCGCTGGCTATAACAAACGGACCGGCTCTCCAGGTTACGGATACCAGCAAAATTATGGAAAATGTTGTAGAGAATGCTGTGGGAAGCCTGCACAAAGTCCGTGAGAAATAATGAGGAAAGGCGAGTGGCAAACGTCAACAGGATGCGTGCTGTCAGTGTTGCGGTTTTTCTGGGGGGCATGATGAGCAGTCTGGTGATGGCTGTATCTGCTGAAGTCGATAAGGTTACCCGCCAAGAGATAACCGAACGTATAGCTCCCGTGGGTGAAGTTTGTATTGAAGGACAGCCCTGTGCATCGGCTGCAATACCCATTGTTGCCAATGGCACCCCCAGATCAGGTGAGCAAATATACGGTACTTACTGTACTGCCTGCCATACTTCCGGGGTTCTTGGGGCTCCAAAGAAAGATGATGCCGCTACCTGGAATGAAAAACTGGCAACAGCCGGTTCGTTTGACAAGCTGCTGGCCAATGCTATCAATGGTATTCGTTCAATGCCGCCCAAGGGAACCTGTGCAGATTGCACTGAGGAAGAAATGAGTGGAGCCATTGAATATATGAGCGGGCTTAAGCCGTAAGGCTGAAATTTTTAAATTTTCTGTTGTGATTTTTTAACTGTTTCACAGAAAATAATATCCTATCGACAGATGAGGGCTGCCTGAGAGGTGGCCCTTTTTTATTTTCCTAGCGTATCTGGAGGGCGCTGTTATGGTTCGCAAGAGCTGCCTTGCCTTATCTTTTTCTGTGTTTTCTGCACTTGGTTCTTTTTCTGCCAGCAGTCAGGCTGCAAAAGAGAGTAACGAACTTTTTGTTTACAACTGGTATGAATATATCGCATCCAACACTGTGTCAGACTTCGAGAAAAAGACCGGCACCCAGGTAACCTATGATGTCTATGACAGTAATGAAGTACTGGAAGCCAAGCTGCTTTCCGGGCGCAGTGGCTATGATGTCGTGGTGCCTTCCCATGACTTTCTGGCTAACCAGATTAAGGCTGGGGTCTATGAGCCGCTGGATAAGTCAAAGTTCAAAAATTACAAGAACCTGAACTCTGAAGCCATGAAACTGATGGATGAGGTTGATCCGGGTAACAAGTACGGCATTCCTTATCTGTGGCAGACTACTGGCCTGGCCATTAACCCTGCCAAGGTGAAAGAGTTTGTGGGTGAGGATGCGCCAATTGATAGCTGGGAGCTGATATTCAATCCGAAATATATGCAGAAGCTGCAAAAGTGCGGTGTTGCCTTCCTTGATGCGCCTACTGAAGTCTTCCCTGCAGCCCTTCGTTACATGGGTAAGGATCCTAACTCTCGTCGCAGTGGTGACTACCGGGCTGCCACAGAGATGCTCTTGAAAGTGGCTCCATATGTGACTTACTTCCATTCCTCACGATCTACAACAGACTTGGCTAATGGTGATATTTGTGCCGCTATAGTCTGGTCAGGTGAAGCTCTGATGGCAAATGACCGAGCTCGAGATGCTGGAAATGGCGTGACCATCAAGTATGTGATTCCCAAGGAAGGCGCAGCGGTTTCCTATGATGTCATGGCTATCCCCAAGGATGCGGAGAATAAGGCAAATGCCCACAAGTTCCTGGATTTCATTATGGAGCCCAAGGTCGCGGCCGAGATCACCAATTTCGTGTATTACGCTAACTCCAACAAGGCTGCTACTCCCTTTGTAGAGAAAGAACTTCGTCAGAATTCAGGCGTTTATCCAACTGGAGCAGTGGAGAAGAACCTCTACATATTCAAACCTCTGGACGGAAAACTACGTAGGGTTGTCACCAGAGAGTGGACCCGCATTATCAGTGGCCAGTAGCATCAATCCCATCGCTGAAAACCTGCAGTCAAAGCTGTAGCGGGTTTCTGAATGGTCGATATATTTCTTGCTGAGAACATGGTTCGTCTGCCTGCTCGGGAAGGAATATGTCTGCTAGCCAGGAAATACAGGTTTCTGGAGGCGCTGGTGCCAATAAGGCCCTGGCGCCTCTGCTCGTTCTATTGGAGGGCGTCGGGGCATGACCAATGAAGGTGAAGGCCTGACCATGATGGTAGTGGAAGATAATAACTTCCAGAGAGCCGTGGCCACGAAAGTACTGGAAGACCTTGGATGCGAGAAGGTTTTATCTGCTTCTGATGGTCAGGATGCCCTGGAGAAGATCGTTGCCCATCCAGACCGGGTGGATATCGTGATCAGTGATCTGGATATGCCGGGTATGGATGGCGTCGAGTTTCTCCGTAATATTGCCGAGCGTAAGCTGGCAGATGCCATGGTTGTAGCCAGTGCTCTGGATGAGTCCCTGGTCCACACCGTGGAAGATATGGCGGAAGAGCACGGCCTGCAGGTTCTCTCCAATGTGCCCAAGCCTGTCACAAGAGATAAAATCAGAACTGTTATTGAGCAGTATCGAAAAGAAAAACGAAGAAAGAATCCAGATACCTATAAAGAATCATTCACTCCTGAAGAGATTCAGGAAGCTCTTGATGCAGGGCAGTTCCAGGTCTGGTATCAGCCCAAGGTCAGGATGAGTGATGGTGCCTGGGTTTCATCAGAAGCCCTGGCCCGCTGGGTGCATCCAGATCATGGTGTGATCATGCCGGCCCAGTTTGTCTCGGTGATGGAAAACTCTTCCATGATAGACCAGCTGACCTGGAAGCAGATTCACTCCATAGTCGAAGATTTGCGGATGTGGCAGATACATGGCAAGGATGTTTCCATTGCTGTAAATCTCTCCCCACTTCTTCTGGAAGATACTGCCATGCCCCAGAAACTGGAAGAAATTCTGGGGCATAATGGCGTTTCAACCTGCCGGGTAACACTGGAAATTACAGAAAATGTGATGATGCAGAACCTGGCCCGTAGCCTGGAAACTCTGGCTCGAATCAGGATGAAAGGGTTCTGTCTCTCAATTGATGATTTTGGTACCGGGTTCTCCAACTTCCAGCAGCTAAACCGGATTCCGTTTACTGAACTTAAGCTTGACCGGACCTTCGTTAGCAAGGTTGCCGAGAAGCCAGCTAACAAGGTCATTGTGGAATCCAATATTGCCATGGCCAAGAGGCTGCAATTGGAAACTGTCGCGGAAGGGGTGGAAACACCAAGTGACTGGAATGAAATCAAGGCGCTAGGCTGTGATTATGCCCAGGGTTTCTTGATTGCCAGGGCCATGCCTGCGTCTCAGCTCCCCCAGTGGGAACAGGAATGGAAAGAACTCTTTAACTCGCTGTGAACTCCAGTTTCCCCCTGCCTGTTTCCCTTGATATTGAGTATTCCATGCATATGCGTAGTGGAAAAGACTAGCGGCAGATCTGCTGCATTGAATAAAAGATGTGGGCTGTCCTGGTTTATTTTTGTTGCAAGCAGGATAGGTTTCACAGCTACACGTATCTCTCTCCTTGCGCCGGTTGCCATGCTTCTCTAAAATGCCCCGTTCTGCAGCTTGACGCTGTGGAGCTGTCCTGGGGGATTTTCCCCTTACTCCTTGCCTTACCCGATACACGGTTTATCCGATCGTGGGAGGCTGTTTAACCCGTAAGGAGCAATTATGCGTCATTACGAGATTGTATTCCTGGTACACCCAGACCAGAGCGAGCAAGTGCCCGCTATGGTTGATCGTTACAAGAAGATCATCGAAGAAGACAACGGTACCATTCACCGTCAGGAAGATTGGGGTCGTCGTCAACTGGCTTACCCGATCCAGAAGATCCACAAAGCCCACTACGTTATGATGAACGTAGAGTGCAGCGACGAAGCCCTGAAGGAGCTGTCCAGCAACTTCCGCTTCAACGATGCTGTTATCCGTAACCTGGTTATTCGTCGCAACGAAGCAATCACTGAACCTTCTATCATGATGCAAGCTGAAGAGCGTCGTGAAGATCGTCGTGAGCGCCGCGAAGATCGCCGTGAAGATCGTCGTGAAGCTCCTGCTTCCGAAGCGCCTGCAGCAGAAGCTTCTTCCGAAGAGTCCGCTGAATAATCCTGTTTCAGGTTAACCGCAAGTTCTGAAGCCTGAACGCGGCTATTCGTTAAACGAAAGGGTCGCTGAAGGATAAGGAACCAAGATAAGGAGTCGTTGCAATGGCACGTTTCTTCCGTCGTCGCAAGTTCTGCCGTTTCACTGCTGAAGGCGTTCAAGAGATCGATTACAAAGATCTGAACACCCTGAAGGCGTACATCACCGAAACTGGCAAGATCGTACCCAGCCGTATCACTGGCACCAAGGCCCGTTACCAGCGCCAGCTGGCTACCGCTATCAAGCGCGCCCGCTACGTTGCTCTGCTGCCTTACTGCGATCGTCACTAAGATTTTCCGGTTACCGGGAAATCTGTTATGTGTGTGCAGGATGTAATGTCCGGCACCGCATAGCTTACCTGTCCAGGTGTATGTTCGTGGCTCACGTTTTTAACGCACAGTTATTAATGTGTAGTTATTAATGCATTGCCCTCTGAGCATATCGCCGGACTAATCCATTACTGGTGAAAGGTAATTTCAAATGGAAGTTATTCTTCTGGAAAAAGTCGCCAACCTGGGCGCACTGGGTGACAAGGTTAAAGTGAAGGCTGGTTTTGGCCGTAACTTCCTGGTTCCCTTCGGCAAAGCTGTTCCTGCTACCAAGGCCAACGTTGCTGAGTTCGAAGCTCGTCGTGCAGAACTGGAAAAGGCTGCAGCTGAGAAGCTGTCCACTGCCCAGAAGCGTGCAGAGGAGCTGGACGAAATCGAACTGACTCTCACTGCCAAAGCTGGTGATGAAGGCAAACTGTTTGGTTCCATCGGTACCCGTGATCTGGCAGAAGCCATCTCCGCTACCGGCATGGAAGTCGCCAAGAGCGAAGTTCGTCTGCCTACTGGTCCTATTCGCACCATTGGCGAGTTCGACATCGCTCTGCAGCTGCACCCAGAAGTTGCTGCAACTGTTAAGGTCTTCGTTGAAGCTGAATAAGTTTTACGATTATCTTGCCAAAAACCGCTGGCGCCTTTGGCCCGGCGGTTTTTTTATAACCAAAACAAGCTGTGGTACAACGTACCAGAACATAAATTCCATACGTCTGTGGCAGTTTGCCTGTGTCACAGGTAATGGTTTCGGGTAATATTGATATTTCACCAGCCGAAACTAGAACTGACACTTCCCCATCCTATGTTGGATACAGAACTCACCAGAGAATTACCGATTGATGAGGCCATGGCCAGCCTCAAGACTCCGCCCCACTCTATAGAGGCTGAGCAGTCTGTGCTTGGTGGCCTGATGCTTGATAATGACTCTTGGGATCGGGTCGGTGACAGGGTGACAGCTGATGATTTCTACAACCCGGCCCATAGAAAACTGTTTGAGTGCATCCAGGAGCTGGCCCAGGAGTCCAATCCGTTCGATCCTGTAACCATTGCAGGGGAACTGGATCGTAAAGGACATCTGGAAGAAACCGGGGGAATTTCTTATCTCACCGAGCTGGTGGAAAGTATTCCCAGTGTTGCCAACCTGCGAGCTTATGCGGATATCGTTTACGAACGATCTGTATTGCGCCAGCTGATCAGTGCTTCCCAGCGCATTGCCGATGTTGCTTACCTTCCTGAAGGCCGCAAGGCGGATGATATTGTTGAGCTTGCGGAGCGTGAGGTCTTCAATATTGCAGAAACCCGGGCTAAAGAAGGTGGCCCTGTCGGGGCACGGGAACTGCTGAAAAAAACTGTTGAAAAGATTGATGAGCTGTTCAAAACCACTGGTTCAATCACAGGTCTCACCACCGGTTTTAAAGATCTGGATGAGATGACATCCGGTTTTCAGAAATCCGATATGATCGTGGTGGCAGCCCGTCCATCCATGGGTAAGACCACTTACTCCATGAACCTGGTGGAAAATGCCCTGATGGCAACGGATGACTGTGTGGTCGTATTCAGTCTGGAAATGCCTGCTGAACAGTTGATGTTTCGAAGCCTCTCTTCTCTGGGACGTATTGATCAGGGCAAGGTGCGTACTGGTAAACTGGAAGATGAAGACTGGCCCAAGCTTTCCAATGCGGTAAAGAGCCTGAAAGAGAAAAAGCTCTTTATTGATGATACTGCTGGCATTAGCCCACAGGAGATGCGAACCCGCCTGCGCCGTATTCATCGTGAACATGGCAAGATAGCAATGGTGATGGTTGATTATCTCCAGCTCATGCAAATTCCCGGTTTCAGCGAAGGCCGCACCAACGAAATCTCGGAAATTTCCCGTTCTATCAAAGCAATGGCGAAAGAGTTTGAATGTCCAGTTATCGCTCTGTCTCAGTTGAACCGATCTCTGGAGCAGCGCCCAAACAAGCGCCCGGTTAACTCTGACCTCCGTGAATCTGGAGCGATTGAGCAGGATGCTGATGTGATTATGTTTATCTACCGGGATGAAGTTTATAACCCGGATACAGAGCATAAAGGCGTAGCGGAAATTATTATTGGTAAACAGCGGAATGGTCCGATCGGTTCTGTCAGGCTTGCATTCCTTGGACGTTTTAGCCGTTTCGAAAACTTGGCACCGGAAGCCTATGGTAACTTTGATGATGACTAGCCTATCTTGCTAAACAGGCTTTCCAGAACAGAGGCTGTGTTCCTGCTAAGGTCAGGTTAAATACAAAGGCACAGGTTGTGCTGCGCCTTTGTGATTTTTACAGCTGGAATTATTCAGCCATTGGGAATTTACCTTCCCAGACGACCTTCTGGTAGTTGACCGGGTCAGTATTTCCTTCGGTATTCAAAACCCAGACCACTGAATCTTTGTCGATGCCCAGCTTCTCCATCAGCTTTCTGCCTTCTTCCTTCTGTGCCAGTGCATAGAGAACGCCTGTGCCAATCGCACCGGATTCGCCGGAAGTAATGGCAGGGTCGTTACCAGCCGGGCTGGCCAGTACACGCATACCAGTAGCTGCCAGGCTGTCATTACAGGATATAAAGGCAGTAGCATTGGCTTTCAGAATTTCCCAACCAATGGTGCTGGGTTCACCACAGGCCAGGCCAGCCATAATGGTGTCGAGCATATCGCTAACAACAACGATATCACCGTCCTTGTGCAGGGCTGAGCGATAGACGCAGTCAGCCTGGTGAGGCTCAAGAATCAGGGAAGTCAGATTGTTAGGACCGTAATGCTGACCAAAAGATGCCAGCATGGCACCGGCCATGGAGCCTACACCGGCCTGCAGGAGAATATGGGTGGGCTTTTCACCCATCTGTTCCATCTGCTCAATACTCTCACTGACGATGGTGGTGTAGCCTTGCATAATCCACAGAGGAATCTCGGTGTACCCATCCCAGGCGGTATCCTGAACAAACTCCCACTTGTTGAGTTCAGACTGTTCACAGGCCAGGCGAACAGTATCATCGTAATTCATATCAGTGACATGGACAGTCGCACCCAGGCCTTCAATATTGCGAACCCGTTCGATAGCAGTACCAACCGGCATGTAGATAACGGCTTTCTGACCCAGCTTGTTGGCAGCCCAGGCAATACCACGACCGTGGTTGCCATCAGTGGCCGTAGCAAAGGTCATGGGTTCCTTGATTTTGGAGCGGATGGTGTCCAGATCCAGCTCATCATCAGCAAGGTTAAACTCTTTGGCCAGAAGGCGGGCTACAGAGTAAGAGCCGCCCAGAACTTTAAAGGCATTGACGTCAAAGCGCTGGCCTTCATCTTTTACCAAAATCTTGCCAATGCCCAGTTGTTCAGCCAGGTTATCCAGCGAATAGAGTGGAGTTGACTGATAGCCGGGCAGGCCTTGATGGAACTGACGAACAGTATCCAGGGTATGACCGGAAAAGCTGGGAAAGTGCCTGGGGTCAGCGAACCGGTTCATGGTACTGCGCAGGCAGTTTGGAACAATATCTTCCTTGGCAGGAATCACTTCCTTGATATTGGAAGGGTCATTGATCGCTGTAGTTTCTGTTAACTCAGTATCAATTTCAGAACGCAGAACGGCGTTACCATTTTCAAATTCCATGGCGATCTATCTCAAAAAAATCTTGGGTACTGACTGATTCAAGCCCGCTGTTGAAAAGCTGTCTGATTACAACGGGAAAAAATTCGGTAGGAGCAATATTAAGACTGTTTGCTGCGGTGCAATGGAATAAATATGCGAAGTTGCGACTTTTTTTATCGAACTTTCGACTGATGATGCGTGTTTTATGCGCAAATTAAATTTTATCGAATTCCAGGCAACAAACTACGTGTTTTGACTGTATTTGCTCGTGAATATGGCAGCTATCTGTTCTTTGGCATCATGTTTATGGAAAATAGAAACAGGCAGACAGATATCGGCCTGCTGATGATTCAGCAGACAGATCAATGCAGGAATTCCAGGCCCAAGCCCAAGCCCAAGCCCAAGCCCAAGCCCAAGCCCAAGCCCAAGCCCAAGCCCAAGCCCAGGCAGAGTTAAGAGTTAAGAGTTCAGGCTTCGTCCAGAGGCAGGGCCAGGCTTCTCTTGATGGTTTTCATGACCACCTGAGTTTCAAACTGACGAACATTAGGAGCATCCAGCAGATAGGAGGTAGCAAAGCGATCATACTCACCCATATCCGCTGCGTTCAGTATCATGACAAAGTCACTGGTTCCGGTCACGTAATAGCACTGGGTGACCAGTGGGCTGGAGAGAACCAGTTTCTGGAATTCCCGGTGATGGTCAACAGATTCTTCGTGGAACCGTACCGTCACAATAATTGTCAGTGAACGGCCGGCAGCCTTGGGAGAGACGACAACAACCTCTCTCTCAATAACTCCGACATCTTTCAGGTGTTTGACACGGCGAAGACAGGCACTGGGTGACAGCCCGACGGTCTCAGATAATTGTTCGGCAGTAAGACGGTTGTGTTGCAATAGGTTGAGAATCTGGCGGTCAAATTTATCCATGTTCGAGTGTCCCGTCAGTTTTTGTTGATTGAATCACTAACGACTGCGGATGTGTATGGAGTTAAGTCAAAAAACGGGAAAATTCATCGCCTGATGCCAAGAAATATTTTCAGGAGAGCCTTTTTTTATCACAGGGAGTGTTGTTTTCGTCAGTTTTGTCTTTTTACAGGACGAGAAAAGAGTTGCTGCAGAGTGCCTTTGAACCCTATCTGCGGGTTAGCCCACAGATAGGAAACATACAGTTTACAGTGAAGCAGCAAGTGCCTGATCCAAGTCGACAAGAATATCATCAATGTGTTCAATGCCGATGGAGAGTCGGATCATATCCCGGCTGACACCGGCAGCGGCCAGTTCTTCATCTTCAGCTGACGATGGGTTGTTGATGCAGGGTGACAGGCCAGGGACTTGGCATCGCCGATATTTACCAGTCGGGTTACCAGCTGCAGAGCATCAATAAACCTGGCACCGGCCTGCTGGCCTCCCTTGATACCAAAACTGAGAATGCCGGAAGCCTGGCCGTTTATATACTTCTGGCTGAGCTGATAATCGGGTGATTCTGGAAGGCCTGCATTAGTTGATCCATTCAACCTGAGGATGGGTCTGCAAAGCCTTGGCTGCCGCGAGAGCGTTGAAACAGTGTCTTTCCATACGCAGTGCCAGAGTTTCAATGCCCTGAAGAATCTGGAAAGCATTCATTGGAGAGATGGCTGCACCAGTATTTCTTAAGGGTACAACCCTGGCACGACCAATATATGCCGCATCTCCCAGAGCTTCGGTGTAGATGACACCGTGATAGGAAGGGTCCGGTGTGTTCAGCATCGGGAAGCGGGCAGCATGCTTTGCCCAGGAAAATTTTCCCGAATCAATAATAACACCACCAATAGAGGTACCGTGTCCTCCCAGATACTTGGTCAGGGAGTGCACCACAATGTCAGCTCCATGTTCAATTGGACGCCACAGGGCTGGTGAGGCAACAGTATTATCAACAATCAGTGGCACGCCTTTCTTATGTACGGCTTCTGCAAGGGGTTCGATATCAACAATATTGCCGAGGGGGTTGCCAATAGATTCACAGAACACTGCCCGGGTATTGTCATCAATCAACGCCACAAGAGTATCAATGTCATCATGGGGGGCCATGCGCACTTCAATACCCTGCTTTGGGAGTGTGTGGGCAAACAGGTTATAGGTGCCGCCGTAGAGTTTATTGATACTGACAACATTGTCGCCGGCTTCTGCAAGGGTCTGAATAGCATAGGTGATGGCCGACATGCCGGAGGCAACTGCCAGAGCTCCGATACCGCCTTCCAGGGCAGCCAAACGTTGCTCCAGAACATCAGTGGTAGGGTTCATGATACGGGTGTAGATATTGCCGGGTACTTTCAGATCAAAAAGATCGGCACCATGCTGGGTATTGTCGAAAGCATACGAGGTTGTCTGGTAAACCGGAACAGCAACTGCTTTGGTGGTGGGGTCAGGCGTATAACCTGCATGAATGGCTTTGGTCTCAATTTTCATTATGTCTGCACTTTTATCGTTATATTCGTATCGTTATAAGTTATTCTGATTTTGTTTTCTGGTTCGCTCTACGGCGACTGGTCGGGACAGGTTACCGGAACAGCTAAGAAATGGAAGAGTATCTGGATACTATCTAACCTGAGAGTATTCGAATCAGGGATAAAAACTTGCATGGATAGCCGGGGGACGTCAGGAGTTAGTGCAGGAGCCAGTTCACCAGTCCAGCCACCTGGGCGGGGAATTCTGAAAAAAACCAAAAAACAGGTAACAGAAGCAAAGACTCCATCAGGCAGGTCTGTCTCAGCTATTTCGGCTGATGAAGTGTCCGCCAGCTTTCCAGCTCCATCCAGAAAAGCAACAAAGCCCAAAGGTGTTCATCTTCACCAAAGAACAATCACTGTAAAATTGGGTGTGACAGGCATTTTTACCTTTATTAAAAATCTGTTGATAAACAGGTCAACCAGAGCTCAGGAAGAGGTCTTAAAGAAGGTATTTAACAATCTTGGGCAGGCTTTGGGGAAAGATAGCAGCCGCCTTCTCGTCAACGACACCAACTCGTTTACAGCTACTACAGGCTCAGTAGATCACAAAATTGGCGCTCTCATGGTGGCTGCTGGTCTGGCCCGGATGGACTCTGAGGCAGCAGAGAGTGGAATCGTGAAAATCCAGACTATCCAGCCGCAGAACTTTTGTCTCCAGGTTCATGCAATGGAAGTTATTGTTCAGCTGTGTGATCTGGATGTTGATGCTACTGGATATTTGAATTGGGAAAAAATACTTGAAGATGGAGACAGTGCCAGAGCTTTAAGAGAAGCAGGTGTTATCGGAAAAGACGATAAACCAGTACCTGACTGGTATACCAGCCGTCAAATTGCCCCCATGTTGGAGCAGGTGCTCAAAGGCAGGAAGAAACTGAAGAGGCAACTTCAGCAGCTGTCCTCTCTTCGCCCCGGAGGTAACCAGTGGGATCTGGCCCGAACCCGGATAAAAGAGTTGAAAGAAATTGCTGAGTCCAGAGGAATGGAAGATATTGTTACAGCGCTGCCCCGCAATACAAAAAATATCAGCAGAATCAGCCAGAGTGACTGGGAAAATGAAGTAAAAAAGCTGAGAGATATCAGCCCACTGTTTGCAGAAAAACTGGAGGAAGTGACTCCAGTCTATTCTCAAAACTTTGTCGCTTCAGACAGGAAAGAGCAGGAAATCCAGTATCATACACCGCCATCTACGGAGAAGCTGGAAGCATATCTTGATCAGCTAAAGCTCAATAATACCATTGTCACTCTGGAGACTGTCAGAAAGGCTGAAACGGATAGTTCTGAACAGGGCCAGCTGGCCAGCTTCCCACTGGTGCCTGCTTTTCGTGAGGCTGTTCGAAAAGAGATGTCCAGTCAGCTCCGCAAACAATTTGAATTGTTAAAACTCTCCAAAAGCAATCCAGTTTCTCTCCAGAGGTTGCAGCAGGGGCTGGGCAGACTGAAGCGGCACCATCCCGAGTATTACCGTTTATGTTTAGATGACAGTGATAGAGCAAAGCTAATTCAAAACATAGAAGCCCGTATTGAAGCAGAAAAATCAATAGGTAAAGAGCTTAGGGACTATAGCAAGGAGAACTCTCTTGATGATTTTATGAAAGATGTAAATACTAAATTGTTAGGCGCTAAGCCTGCAAACAAAGGTGTTCCTTTACATGCCCCAATTATGCCTCTGAACATAGCCCTTGAGCTGATAAAGTCTTATGACGCAATGGTGGCTGTTATCAGTATGTCGCACAGCGACATGACCCTTGATGATATGGTCAATCTGACGGCAGAGAGAGCCATGCAGGAGGGCATTGTCCTGGACACTTTGGCCTGGGGGAAGGGTTGTACCAAAGTTCCCCTGCCCAGGGAGTCTGACCAAGAATAGATAGGCTTGTTTATATTTTTCACGATGAGCAGCTGATTTCCAGACTGGCTGCCCAGTCTGGTGGAAATCCAGCATAGCTTTCATTTGCAGGTTGCCTGGAAAATGGCTGACTGATGATCTGAAGTAGTCTGTTCACTTCGCTGTAATCACCTGCCTCTGCCTTGTTGATAGCTATCTGAAGCAGATGGTTGCGCAGGATATATCTGGGGTTTATCCCTTGCATGGTTCTGCAAACTTCATCAACAGTACGACTTTCCCTTTCAAGGCGCTCCCGGTACTTGTCGTTCCAGGCAGAAAACCTGTCTCTATCAATAAACAGATCACGGGTATCCGGTTGGGTCAGAGACCGAAACAGGATTGTGTAATCGGTTCGTTCCTTCTGCATAAGCTCGAAAAGTTCATTAATCAACTCGTTGTCATCTTCTTCTGCGGTAAGCAAGCCAAACCTAGCTCTGATGAGCTCAGAGTACTTGCAGGCAAAGGTCTGGGGGTACTGTTTCAGAATGGTTTCTGCCTGTTCTTTTCCTTCAAGCAGAGGGAGCAGTGCCTGTGCCAGCGCGGCACAGTTCCAGTAGCCGATATCTGGCTGGCGGTTATAGGCGTAACGGCCATACCAGTCGGAATGGTTACAGACATGCCCGGCGTCAAAGCCATCAAGAAAACCAAACGGGCCGTAATCAATAGTATGGCCGAGAATCGACATGTTATCGGTGTTCATTACGCCATGGCACCAGCCGATTGCCTGCCACTGAGCAATCAACTTTGCAGTTCGGTTAACGGCCTCAGACAGCAGTTTTGCCGTCCGGCCATTCAGTCCTTTCCATTGTGGAAAGTGACGATCAACCACGTAATCAACCAGTGTCTGCAGGGCACCATGCTGACCGGTGTAACTGAAGTATTCAAAAGTTCCAAAACGGACATGGCTCTCTGCTACACGTATCAGGGCTGCACCGGTTTCTACTTTTTCCCGGTAAACAGGGGTATTGCTGTTAATCAGGCATAGAGCTCGTGTCGTTGGAATGCCAAGGGCGTGGAGTGCTTCTCCGCAAAGATATTCCCGGATAGTGGAACGCAGGACGGCCCTGCCATCTCCATCCCGTGAAAATGGTGTTAACCCAGCTCCTTTTATCTGCAGATCGTAGAGCTTGCCGTCAGAGCCTTTCACTTCACCAAGAAGAATGGCTCGCCCGTCTCCCAGCCTGGGCACATAGGAGCCAAACTGATGACCGGAATAAACCATGGAGATCGGAATAGCATCTTTGGGAAGGCATTCGCCGTTACACAGTTGTGTCAGCTGTTCTTGGGAGAGGTCTGCACAGGAAAGCAGCTTCGCTATATCCGGGTTCATGCTGACCAGTTCAGCATCTTCCAGCGGCTGGGGTTGCACCTTTACAGAAAATTTTGAACCTAGGTCCGCATAACTGTGCTGAAAAATCATCAGGTATTCCTGTCCAGGGTACTCCCGAAAACTCGGTGTTTAACTGAGAACAGACCCTATGCTTAACTGAAAATAGAGTTTTATTAAATAATACAGTACAGGGATTGTAGCGATGGGTCTGGTCCGGTTTCTTTCTGCACTTTTTACCATGAAAAAAAGTATTTTTCGCTCAGGGCTTTTTAAGGTTTTTCTTTTTACAGGTCTTACGGGTACAGCCTTTGCCGCTCACTATCATGGTGATGATGGTGTGTATCCACCTTGGCTAGGTGGGAAAAACCTGGGGGAGTTGAAGTTTGATGTTTCAACAGAAAACAGAGAGGCCAGGAAACACTTTCTCACCGGACTGAAACTGGCTCATACCTATGAGTTTCCCGAAGCTGTCTGGAGTTTTCGGGAAGCCCAGCGTCTTGACCCCGAATTTGCAATGGCTTATTGGGGTGAGATTATGGCCAGCCATATGTTTGTCTGGTATGCCAAAGAGCCGGAACAGGCTCGGGATGCCCTGAAGAAAATGGATAAATATGCAGATTTAAACGGGTTGAATGAAAAAGAGAAGGGGCTTATAGATGCTGGCCGACTACTGGTTGAAGGTAACGGACATGAATTGTTGCCCTTTCAGGAGGGCTCTCTGCTGCAGCAGTTTCGGGATAAACTGAAAGCTCTTCATGAGAAATTTCCAGATGACCCGGAAATCAAGGTTTACTATGGCTATGCCATTCTTGGTTCCCGCCGTGGAGTCAGGGACTTCAAAACCAATCAGAAAGCCCGCCGCCTCTTCAATGAAGTGCTTGATGAAAACCCTAAACACCCTGGAGCACTCCACTACTTGATCCATGCATCAGAAAATCCTGTGCAGGGTTTTTGGGCCAAGGGAGCTGCTGAGACATTTGGTAAGATATCTTCAGCGTCTATTCACGCACTGCATATGCCGTCTCATTACTACTATACCCAGGGCGACTGGCAGAAAGTTATAGAGATCAATAAAAATGCCTGGGATGCTTCCCGGCAGCGGATAACTGATATGGGATTGAGCGAAGATAGCCTGGAGTTCCATGGCATTGGCTGGGTCTCTTACGGACTCTTGCAGCAGGCAAAACACCAAGAGGCTTACCGGACCCTAAAAGAGTTGTACGATCTTTTTGAGAAAAAGCCTACGGCCACCAAGAGGAAATACCTGTTATTTGCCCGGGCGGGTTTTCTGGTGGACTGCCCGGTTGATGCAGAAGAGTATAACCTGGTGCGCAAAGCCCGGGTGGAGTCAGGTAATGCAGTGATATCCGCTGTTGGGGCGAACCTGTTTGCAGAAGCTTATGCAGCCTGGCGTACATCAGATGATATAGCTCTGGAGAAGGTTGCCAGAGAGTATCGTTCATTTATTACCAATGACACATCCTGGATGGGGCCTCCCGATCAGGATGCTATAGCTATCATGCACTCTCTGATGGAGGCACTGGTTGCCTTATCTCTGGGAAATGAGGATAAGGCGGAACAGCTGCTGCACTCCGCCAGCTCCCAGGAAGATCACATGGTTCATGAACATGGCATTCCGCTGGTGGTTAAACCTGCTAATGAGCTCTATGCCGATGTACTGCGCAGTTTTGGCCGCCCCGGAGAAGCTATCCACTTCTACAAAAAATCACTGTCCTATCAACCTGGTCGCCTCTGGGCTTTGCGTGGTATCCAGCTGGCTGAAGAAATGCTGGATAAGATGCAGAATAAATAGAAACCCCGGGAGCTTATGAGGATTTAAATACCTGCCAAAGGGCATCCTCATAAGCTCCACCAAAATCTATCCGTGTCACTCCTTCAACATCAAAGGTATCGTAGCTGGATTCAAAGGCAGCCTCGGGGGTGATGCAGTGAAGATGGAGAAGGTCATCATTCACTTTGAATATCTTTCCTATCCAGCAAATTGAGGGATCGGTAATCTCCTGATGAATAGTGATCAGTGGAGAGAGTCTGCTGACCGACTTCAAAATAGTCCTCATTGATTTCATATTGATAATTCCCGGGTGGCGCGGTGTCTGGCAACGCAGCGCCAGAGCCTTGAGTATAAAATTCTGCTGGGGTGCAGGCCTCTCAATATGGGAAATATCACGTCGGCGGATGATCTGGTAGCCATTCAGGGTGATCTGGTCGCTGATGACCTGCAATAGCAGGTAGTTCTGGCTGGCATCCAGGAGAATACCGCTGATCCATGCAGCCTCTCCTTCAATACGCTGGCGAAACACCCTGATACATGAGTGCAGTGGCAGCAGCTGACGGGGTTCAGCGGGTTGTGGCTGCCTTAACTCGGTTACATTTTCAGGCATGATCGGCTCCCGGGTTACGAAGGAAAACATCTTGTTTCGGGTATGCTATGGTGACCCCGTTTTCCCGGAATAGTTCCTGAATTCTTGCATTTAACTGATCCCTGACTGGCAGCCGATTATCCACATGGCTGACGTGGGCACGTAACTCATACTGCAGGGCGCTATCTCCATACTCCATGAACAGCACGAGGGTGCGTGGCGGTTCGACCACGTTTCCGTTTTCCTCTGCAGCCTGGTGTAGTAGTCGGTGAACCAGTTTTGGATCGGTGTCGTGGGCTACGTAAAATGTCAGAATAATTCGCACGATGGGGTTGGACAGTGACCAGTTGATCAGTTTTTCACCCATCAGCATTTTGTTGGGAATGATGATTTCCTTATTGTCCCAATCAGTAACTGTTGTCGAACGTATCCGTATGCGGGTGACTTCACCGTTCAGTTCACCGAGAGTGATGGTATCGCCAATCCGGATTGGACGTTCAAACAGGATAATCAGGCCGGCAACAAAATTGGCAACGATTTCCTGAAGGCCGATACCGATGCCGATACCGAGAGCGGCAACCAGCCACTGCAGTTTGGCCCAGCTGGCTCCCAGAAAACCAAGGGCTGTAATAAAACCGATACAGCTGATTGTGTAACTCAATAGAGTGGTTGCAGCATAGTTGGTCCCGGCCCGTAGTTTAATACGCGAAAGAACTGTCACTTCCAGCAGACCCGGCAGGTTTCTGGCCAGAATAAAACTGGTGACCAGAGTAACCATACTTAACAGCAGGTCGGTCAGATGAACCTGAAATACCTCACCCCCGGCCTGCTCAGGTGCAAATTCCCACAAGATAACGTTGTCCAGTACATTGAGCAGCGACAAGACATCCCGCCACAGCCAGAACAGGCCGATAAAGAATCCAACAATCATGAGAGCGTTCAAAAGGCGCAGGGACTGCTGGTTGACTGTGGCCAGGTCCAGATTTGGCTCTTCCACATTCTCACCATCCTTGGTAGCCGCCCGGCGTTTAAGCGCCCGGGTAAAGGCCAGTCGGCGCTGGGCAACACGCAGGCTTCTGATAACCAGTGCCTGCAGTAACACTGCTGCACCTACAAGGTAGAGAGTGCCGGCCAGTTGCTCCTGTAGCTGCAGGGTCGAGTAGTAGTAGCCGGCAGCAGTGAGAATGACCTGGGCCAGAGCAATAAGGACCAGGGCCAGGGTCAGAACAATGTGTAGAAAACGGGAACCAAACAGGTTACTTGCACTGCGCATCACCTTAAACAGAATCCAGCCCTGTAACAGTGAACCTGCCATTAACAGGGTCATGCCCAGAATATCCTGGTTCAGATCTGATGGCTGATATTTGGCCAGGCTGACAGTTAACAACAGGGGAACCATAATCATGCGCAGCTGTGTCAACAGGCGCAGAATGTTTCGACACCGTTGTGGCGGCCACTGAAAATGGGTTACGGCAATATTGTGGGGCCGCAAAATCTGTATGGCCAGAGATAGCAGCAGCCAGGCAAGAGATGTCACTATGAGTGCATTGCCAAGATTGGTGACACCATCTGTTGGCCCAGTCTCTTTAACAATGGCAAATCCGGCACAGCCTGTCAGAACAGGCAGTGGCATAACCTGCAACAAGGCCAGGCCGATGGCTTTGGGCGTCAGTAATAAAGTGTCATGGCGTACGTTCCCCATCTTGCGGGTCAGGGTTCGCTGGATGGCAATAAACTTGCGTCGGCGGGCCTGTAGAAACAGGCAGAAAGCTACCAGGATTATCGAAAGCAGCCATTTCTCCCGCAAAGTATCAGACAGGGCAAAAGCGATACCTTCCCAGGGAATGGAGATCAGCTGTTGCCATAGCGCCTGTGGCAGCTGTAACAGCCAGTTCAAGCCCAGGGGCTGGTTGCTGGCAATCCAGAACAGTCTTTCTTCCAGAGCTTCTGACAGTTCATTACTGTGTGTGTCGAGGGCTTTTTGATCGATATCCAAGCTGGTAGCGGTGCTGAGTAGAATGCCCAGCTCTGCCGAAAGATCTTCGAGCAGTTTTTGGCGGTTCTGCAGAAGGCGTAACAGCTCGGCTTCGTCCTGGCTGTTGAAGGTGTTTTGAGGATTCTGGGAATTTATCAGTTGTTTGGCTTTGCTTTCCGGTCTGGCCAGCTCCTGCCGCTGCTGGTCATATTTATATTTTTGCAGGCGGGTCTGGGTTATCAGCTCTTCAATGCTGTGATCAAGGTTGATATTGGGCAGTGTCATCAGGTTTTCACGCAGCATCCGGGCCAATACCCGGTTTTCTCCCAATAAGGCTGACTGCTGGCGAACACTGAGACTGATATTGTCCAGATTATTGAGCTGGTTGCGTACCCGGGTACTTTTGGAGCTGGTTTGGCTGATCAGGTCAGAGGTGGCCAGTAACTGTTGGCTTAGAGCCATATTGACTGACGCTTCTCTCTGCAAAACAGCAGCTTTACCGGCGTTGGAGCGATTGATGCGGGATGCCGTTGCCACTGCCTGCTCACTGGCAGCCCGTCTTTTGAAGTTGATAATGGTCTGAATTGAGAGAACTTCCTGTTCCAACAGCTGGCTCTTTCGTAGCGTCTCTCTCTGTTTCATTGTTTCCAGATCGAGCAGTGTACTGCTGGAACGAATCTCAAGGTTAAGGCGGGAGTCCTGTGTCTGCAGGGCATTGGATTCTGCCTGCAGGAGGTTACGCTGCTGGTCTTTGAACTCCACATGTTTAATGGCACTTTCCAGCTGGTTGATCTGGGTTGTGATCTCTTTCAGTCGTTCAAGGTTTTTACTCAGAGTGGCCTGATTGGTTTCTGGTCGAGCTCTGGCCACAGTGATCTGGCTGGCCATGCGGGTTAGCTGATTTTGTTGCTCGTTGATCTCCTCAAGGCGGGTATCAAGAAGCTTGCGTAGCTGATCAACTGGAAGATGACGGTACTTTTCCAACAGGGTTTTGTCAGAGGGACGGCTGCTTTGATCCAGAATATCCTGCAGCCTCTCCAGTTCTTTTGGTGCTGCAGTGATCCTGGCCTGAAGAGCATCAAGCTGCTTCTGTTCTGCTATTGCCAGCCTGATAAAGTTGAGAGTTTTCTGATAGATGTCAGCAAGCAGCTGTTCTCGCTCATCAAGCTTATTCTCAGATGGTTTCATCTGTTCCAGTGCTTTAGCAATCGCTTCTTGGCTTGGCAGCCTTGGGGCTGCCGGTTCGGTAGCAAAAAGCAGGTTGCTGAACAGCATGGTCGCCAGAGTGAAAACCAGAGCACGCATGTTACAGAGACACCCTTGTCACAGATTATTTATTATGGCTGCTTGCAGATTATTTAAGTGTAGTGGGAGATCTCTGTACACGACAATTCCTCACGAGCCCAGTACCAGCCTGGGTTCGAAGAGTAACGCTATAAACTGAAGCGCATCACTGAACCATTGGTCGACGTGGCCGAGTGTGCGCTGAAGCCTGTCCAGTCCGGCTCTGAAGAGGCTCTTGGCCTTCCTGCCGTGTTTCTTGGTGCGAATAGGTTTCTCCTCATTCACCCACTCGCCGGTCTTGTAACACCAGACAAAAGCGATAGCCAGAATGCCCAGTAGCTTTGAGGCTCTATCCAACTTGGTGAGGTGTGTTTCCTCCATGTTAAACCCGCGTCCTTTCAGAGACTGGAACATGGTTTCTATCTGCCACCTTTCCAGGTAGTCCTGAACAGCACGTTCAGGGTCAGCCTGACAAATGAGAGCCATAAGACCTTTCTCAGACCGGGCAGCAGCAAGATAAACTGTATGCCCCCACACCTTACGAGGCTTGCGTATCACCATGTGTTCACCAGCCTTTATGGTGAAGATGCGCCGAACAGGCAGCAGGCGGTTTTGATGCTTGTTGGGTATCTGGGTATTCACTGGAATCCGAAGGCAGAACGGCCAGTTATATTCGACCAGGTAACCCAGCCATTTCTTTCCTTTGAACTCCCTGTCTGCCATAAGGCGCTCTACTTTCTGGTCAGGGAAGATGTCCAGAAACAAGTTCAGTAGATCAATGCGCTCCTGAGTATTCGAGTTGCCCTTCTTGTCGAGCATGACCCACAACAGGGGTATAGCCATACCTTTGTAGTTAATGGCCAGATAAAGAATGTTGAACTTGGATCGTCCCAGCATCCATGTTGTTCGATCCATGCTGAGCTTCCAAGGCCCTTCGGGGCCGAACAAACACGCTATAAGTTTGGCGAGAGTGACTGTATCGAGGGAGACCTTCTGGAAAAAATTCTGTATACGGCGATAGCAGGACTCTGTTTGAGCAAAACCCGGGAAGTTTGCGGCAAGGCGGGTAAGATTCACTGTTCGCAACTGAATAATGCTGATGACCAAGATGGAAATAAGCTCAAGCCGCGGCTTGCTTAGAGCGAGATATGGCTTAATCTGCTGGGAGAGTGAGCTGGCAATGTCCATGGCTGCTTCCGATGGCTCTTTTTTCACAGCCTTTCATAGCAGCTTTGCTACGTTGCCAGCTCACTTTTTTTGTCGTGTACAGAGGTGGGAGATATAAATATTTAACTTCCTGAAAAGGTACTTTTTAAGAACAGAAGGTTAACACTGACCTACCTTCTGCCGACCAATTTAAATACTTGTCTATAATGCAAAGCAAATACCTTCTGGCAGCTGCGGGTCAAAAGCACCAAGACAATTTGAGCCTTTGAAACCCAGAAGGCCGGGAAAACCAAGGAAACCAAAAACTCTCGAGGAACCAAAACAGGGGAACTCATGGAGTAAAGACGTTACCACAAAGGAGCCTGTTTCAAATATTCCAGTTTCACCCGGATCAGATTCCGGCTATGACAGTACGCCTCCCGTTCTCCATCGGATCGTTTCGATTTTATAAGTCCCGTTGAGCCAGAGAACAAAATGGTTGTCCCAGCGGCCCCAGTGAATCCGGATCTGTGCTCACTGGACGTAGCTTCACCTTTTTACAGCAGCGACACAGTAGAACTGTTTTCAGTCAAAGATGCCCAGGGTAAAGATACCGGATTACTGTTCAAAACGATTCCGGCCACCATGAATGCGGATGATAAGGCCGTTCAAAAAGCCTGGGCTGAAAAAGATATCGCCAACGAAACCTATATTTTTGAGAGGTTTCCCAGCGATCCCAGGCTGGTTCAGTTTTATGGAGAACACACCATCGATGGTCGCAAAGGCATTCTGCTCGAAAAAATCCAGGATGTATCCCTTGAGGAGAAATTCAGGAAACTTAACAGTATGGAGGAAAATCAGGCCAAAGAGATTCTTGCAAACAGCACAGAGCTATATCAAACAATAAAAGCAGCCCGGCAGAAGTTGAGAAGTGGCAATAATAGTGTCAATTACCAACAAACTTTAACCGCAAAACTGGGTCAAACTGCTACATCACTTGTTTCCCGCCAGGCTGGAATGTCCTCCCATCAGCAATATCAAAACAAAGTCAGGGGCTCTTCATCAAGAGCTGCCAGCTGTTCCCGCAGTTCCAGAATATGGTCAGCCCAGTAACGTTCAGAGTTAAACCAGGGGAACGCGATTGGAAAGGCCGGGTCTGACCAGCGCCGTGCCAGCCAGGCACTGTAGTTCATCAGTCTCAGGGTGCGGAAATACTCAATCAGGTTAAGTTCGGCCGGGTTAAAGTCATGGAATTCGCTGTAGCCATCAATCAGTTCAGACAGCTGGGCCATTCTGTTTTGACGATCCCCGGACAGAAACATCCATAAGTCCTGAATAGCCGGGCCATTGATGCAGTCATCAAAGTCGACAAAATGAAAGACATCATCCCGGCACAAGATGTTGCCGACATGACAGTCTCCATGCAGACGTATGGTTTTGGGGTTATGCCTGTCATCAATCTGGTCCAGTTTTTCAAGCAGGTCTCTGGCCAGGGTTTCATAGGCAGGAAGCAGACTCTGGGGGATGAAATTGTTATCCAGCAGAAATTCAGCACTGTCTCTGGCGTATCGTTGGACAGAAATTTCCGGGCGGTAGCTGAATGTTTGGGTTGAGCCTGCATTATGGATACGTCCCATTAGCTGTCCGAGACTGAACAGGTGATCCATATTATCCAGCTCGGGGGCATGACCACCCTTGCGCTGATACAGGCTGAACATGAAGCCATTAAAGTAATGGAGTGTTGTACCGTCCTTATCAGCCATTGGTGGAACCACAGATATATCAAGCTGTTCCAGTTCCTGGGCGAAAGCATGTTCCTCCAATATCTGATCCCGGGTCCAGCGTCCCGGACGGTAGAATTTGACGATAACAGGTTGCTCATCCTCAATCCCGACCTGATACACCCGGTTCTCATAGCTGTTCAAGGCCAAAATACGGGCATCGCTCAGATAACCTCTCGATTCAACAGCATCAATAACTGTGTCTGGGGTCAGGGCTTCATAAGGGTGCTGGGCACAGGATGACATTGCAGGCTCCAGATTTCAGGTGGCCCTATTGTAGGGAGCCTGCATCTGATCAGCCATCGCTTTCTGCAAAGCTGATTTGGCAGAAAGTCTGTCAGGTTGCTTTTCTGAGTTCGACAGCGTCCTGTTGAGATGTATCCTTGCGGCGACGCAGATCTTGAGTCACAAGCCAGATCACGATAGCTGCCAGGAAAATATTGGACAGTGGCATGGCGATCCACACCCCGGTTACCCCCAGCCATTTGGGCAGGATAAACAGCAGGGGCAGCTGAACCAGCATATTGCCCATGGAAATAAACGTGGCAAGTCGTGCAAGTGCCAGAGCCTGGAAATAGGCGGCGCTGATAACGATAAAACCATCAAGGAATAGGGTAAACAGGTGCAATCTGAAGCCTGTTACAGTCGCTTCCAGCAGGGCCGGATCACTATTGATAAAAATACCGGCAATAAGCTCGGGAAACAGGTTCAGGATTAACAGTGACATAACACCTGTGCCAATGGCCCAGGACAGGGCCAGCAACAGGGTTTCCCTGATATTGCGATTGTTTCCTGCCCCTTTATTAAAACTGACCAGTGGCTGAATACCGTGTCCGATTCCTTCGGCAAACATGTAATAGAACGCCTGTACATAACCGACAATGGCAAAAGCTGCCAGAACAGTAACGTCACCGTGTTCCAGGAATAGGCGGTTATGGATAATCAGCACAAAGCTGAAGTAAAGAAACATGACAAAGCTGGACAGGCCAGTGACCAGCGTTTGTGCAGATAGGCCGATATGCAGCTTCAGATTTCTTAACTGCAAGCGCTCATTGGCATATGAGCTGAAAAAGTAACCTGTACCCAGCACCGTCACAACCAGCTGTGATAACACTGTTGCCAGGGCAGCCCCTTCCACCTGGTGATTCAGCACAACTACAAACAGCCAGTCCAGAAGGATATTCAGCAAGGCGCCAATACTCATTAATACTGTGGCAGGTTTTGGGCGCTCATCATTGCGCACCAGCATCGTCAGAGCAGCACCTGCCATTGCCGGCAAAGAGCCGAGGCTGATCGTACGCAGGTACTCTGTACCATGTTGCAGTGCATCACCGGATGCACCCTGCATCTGCAGCAGGTCGGAACTGAACCCATAGGTAAAAGATCCGAGAACGATACTCAGCAATGGCAGCAGAACAAAAACATTACCCATTATCTGACGGGCAGCTGCGGGCTTGTTGGCACCCCGTTCAATAGAGTACAGGGCTGCTGTGCCGGTGCCTGCCATCAAGCCAAACCCGAACACAATACCAAAAATCGGCCAGGCAAGATTGATGGCTGCCAGGCCATCTGCGCCAACGGCTTGCCCGATGAAAATGCCATCAACAGTGGTATAAAGACCATTGATAACCATTCCCAGAACGGCAGGAAGAGTGTATTTCCAGAACAACTTTCTTATGGGCTGGCTGGCCATTGTGCTCTGTCTGGAAACCTGGCCGTCAGTTATATCTGTCATAAATAATTCTTTGTCTGTCCGGTCTGTTTTTTGCCTTATCCAAGCAGTTATGAAGGTGTTATATGCCTTCTGAGGGCTATGTGCCCATTATCACAAATGAGCCGGAGGTGTACGGGCCAGACACCATACATCTGTACGCCTTACCCCTGCCTGCTTCAGGGTTTTGCACAGTTCTTCCACTGTTGCCCCGGTCGTCATAACATCATCGACAACAGCGACATGCCTGTGGGCAATGGCCGTGCCAAGGGTGAAAGCCCCCTTGATATTTATAACTCTTTTCCTGGCTGATAACTCTTTCTGGGGTGGTGTTTTACGGCGTTTAATCTTTTTGTTCAGTACTGGTATCCCTGTTATTTTGGAAATGTGCCGGGCTATCAGTCCAGCCTGATTAAAGCCCCGCAATCGTAAAGTCCACCAGTGCAGTGGAACAGGAATTATTGCTTCCGGCCAGTTGTCATCTGCATATTTCTCATCCAGTGCATCCATTAACCGTCTGGCCAGTGGACGCAGATAAATCAGCTGGCGGTTGCACTTCAGCCGCTGAAGCATGTTGGCAACAGGGGGCTGGTAGATAAAAGGGATGGTGCAGGTGTCGAACCGGCGTTTCTTTTTCTGACAGGTTCTACACAGCAGGGCACTGTCTTCGGGCAGCAGTTCCATGCAAACCTGGCAGCACATTGCTGGAACAGGCAGGTGTATAAGACATTGCTCGCATAATGTATCTACTGGTTTGCAGGCTGCCTTACATAGCAGGCAGGTTGCAAATTTGTATTGTGCAAAAAACACTCAAAAGTAAACCTGTTGTTTTTCTTTCTGGTTGACTGGGTTTTATCATCAGGTATGATCGAAACAGTTAATGAAAGTCCTGTCCCAATAACATTCGGTTTTTAAACCGCAGTACTACGAAGCCTGATGACCACTATGCAGAATACTACTATTCGCCATGACTGGAATGTCACGGAAGTCGAAGGGCTTTTCGCCCTGCCTTTCAATGATCTGATTTTTCAGGCACAGACCATTCATCGCCAGCACTTTGATCCAAACCAGGTGCAGGTTAGTACACTGCTGTCCATCAAGACCGGTGCATGTCCAGAAGACTGCAAATACTGTCCTCAAAGTGGTCGTTACAACACAGGTCTGGAAAAGGAAAAGCTGCTGGAAGTCCAGCGGGTTATAGACAAGGCCAGGCAGGCCAGGGCAACAGGTGCAACACGTTTCTGCATGGGAGCAGCTTGGAAGAATCCTCCTAAAAAAGATTTCCCCTATGTTCTGGAAATGGTGAGGGGGGTCAAGAAGCTTGGTCTGGAAACCTGCATGACTCTCGGCAAATTGTCCTGGGAACAGACAGAGCAACTGGCTGAAGCAGGACTGGATTACTACAACCACAATCTGGATACATCACCAGAGTTCTACAAGAACATTATTACCACCCGTACCTATGAAGATCGTCTGGAAACTCTTTCATATGTGCGGGAGTCTGGAATGAAAATCTGCAGCGGCGGTATTGTCGGTATGGGCGAAAATGTCAGTGACCGTGCTGGACTGCTGATCAATCTGGCCAACCTTCCAGAGCATCCAGAAAGTGTGCCCATCAATATGTTGGTCAAGGTTGATGGTACCCCTCTGGACAGTGTTGAAGATCTGGAACCCTTTGATTTTATCCGCTGCATTGCTGTTGCCCGCATTATGATGCCGAAATCCCATGTGCGGTTGTCGGCGGGGCGGGAAAGCATGAACGAACAGATGCAGGCCCTTGCCTTTATGGCTGGCGCCAACTCAATTTTCTACGGTGAGTGTCTGTTGACTACGCCCAATCCGGCAGCTCACAAAGACAGGCTCCTGTTCGACAAGCTGGGCATGACTCCTGAACGGGGTGTAGTCGCCCAGGATGATGAGGAGCAGGAAGCGGATCTGCTGGAGCAGGTACAGAAGAGGCAGGATGAAGACCTGTTCGTTGATGCAGCCGCTGTATGAATTCGTTCGTAACATCAGCCTTTGATCTTGAAACAGCACTGGCGGAACGCCGGGCTGAGAATCTCTACCGGGCCCGCAGGTCTGTAGACAGTGCCCAGGGGCCAGAGATTATCGTTGAAGGTCAACCGAAGCTGGCATTCTGCAGCAATGATTACCTGGGATTGGCAAACCATCCAGAGGTGGTTGCCAGCTTTCAGAAAGCCGCCAGCGAATATGGTGTTGGCAGTGGTGCTTCCCATCTGGTAAACGGGCACAGCTGTGCTCATCATCAGCTGGAAGATGAACTGGCGGCTTTTACCAGTCGTCCGCGGGCGCTGCTGTTCTCGACCGGGTATATGGCCAATCTGGGGGTCATCAGTGCACTGCTTGGCCGCAGTGATGCTATTTTCCAAGATCGGTTGAATCATGCCTCTCTGCTGGATGCCGGTCAGCTGTCAGGTGCTCGCTTTCAGAGATACCTCCATAATGATCCAGCCAGCCTGGATTTAAAGCTGGCCCGAAGTGAAGCCCGCCGCAAGCTTATTGTGACTGATGGCGTCTTTAGCATGGATGGTGATATTGCCCCACTCAGAGAGCTGTCTTCACTGGCAGGAAAGCATGGTGCCTGGTTAATGGTCGATGATGCCCATGGCTTTGGCACTGTTGGTCAGGGCGGCCGGGGAGTGGCTGATCTTTATGATATGGCTATGAATGATCTGCCCGTTCTGGTCGGAACCTTGGGAAAAGCTTTTGGTACCGCCGGGGCTTTTGTTGCCGGGAGTGATGCGTTGATAGAGACCCTGATTCAATTTTCCCGCACTTATATCTATACCACAGCCATGCCTCCAGCTGTTGCTGAAGCTACCAGAACAAGTCTGCGGTTACTGCAGAAGGAAGAGTGGCGACGGCAACAGCTCAAGACATTGATTCAACGATTCCGCACTGGGTGCCAGCAACTGGGGCTGGAGTTGATGGATTCAGAAACCCCCATTCAACCTGTTCTCGTTGGCAGCGCCCGCAGTGCACTGGATATGAGTGCAGGGTTGGCAGCCCAGGGAATCCTGGTTACAGCTATTCGCCCACCCACCGTTCCTGCCGGGCAATCCCGGTTGCGGGTAACATTCAGTGCCCGCCATACGGAAGAGCATGTTGATCGTCTGCTTTCAGCGCTGGAACATTCAGCAGGAAAAATGAGCAGAGAAGAACTGGTTGTAAAGGAGTTTGCTCAATGACACTGGCCGCAGGAAATCCATTAAAAAAAGTTGTTCTGGTGTCTGGCTGGGCCATGTCAGCAGACATTCTTTCTCCCTTGAAAATTTCCTTGGAACAGATGGGGCATGATGTGACCGCAGTTTCTCTGGCTGATGCCAGCGGAGAAAGCTGGGGTGATCTTTTCACTCTGGTTGCAGAAGCGATAGGTGAGTCTTCCGCTGTTCTCGCCGGCTGGTCTCTGGGAGGAAATGTGTCTGCCAGATTTGCCGCCAGCTATCCGGATAAGGTTCGCGGTGTGGTGACCATGGGTAGCACGCCCTGCTTTTTGGCTACTGAGGAGTGGCCAGCAGGTAAACACCCTGATGCTAGCAGGGTGTTTGCAGATGCAGTGGCCGAGAATATCCAGAATGTCATGAAAGGTTTTGCTCCGGTCTGTGCCCGGGGAAGTAGAGATATGAAGAGTGCTATCCGTGCCTTCCGTACCTCTTCCAAATGGGCGTTTGCAACGGATACTGACTGGCGAGAGCTGTTAAACCGGCTGGAAGAGGACGCCCGGGCAGACTGGCAGAAAGTGATCTGCCCTGCTCACCATATCCTGGCCGACAGTGATCCCCTGGCAAAGCCAGAACTGGCTCTTCATCTTCGGGATTTATTGCCTGGGCATCAAGTATCCGTACTGCCCGGTTGTCATGGAATCTTCCTTGATCACCCTGAAAAAGTTGCCAGCATAATTCACTCTATGGACAGAGAGGATGGGTAATGACTTCTATTCTCGCTCAGCCCGAAACCAGCTCGTCTGGGAAGATCAATAAACGTCAGATTGCAAGTAGTTTCAGCAAGGCTGCCGGAACTTATGATGCAGCGGCAACCCTGCAACAGATAGTGGCAGCCAGAACCCGTTTGGGGTTGCCTGAGCTCGGCTCTGACAATCCCGCGATTCTGGATCTGGGCTGTGGTACCGGCTTCGAAACCCGTTCACTGGTTCAGCGCTATCCTGGCGCAGATATCACAGGTTTGGATATTTCTGAAGGTATGCTGGACTATGCCCGTTCACAGCCGGATTTGAAACAGTGTCACTGGCTGTCCGGTGATATTGAAGAGTTACCTTTCCAGGGAAACCTGTTTGATCTGGTGTTTTCCAGTCTGGCGATACAGTGGTGCGACTGTTTTTCCGAGGTGCTGGAGCAGGTTCGACGGGTATTGAAACCTGGCGGCTATTTTGTGTTCTCTACCCTGGCTGACGGTAGCCTCTATGAACTGCAAAAAGCCTGGCTGTCTGTTGATAACAACCCCCATGTCAACTGCCATGAAAATTACCTGGAGCAACGCCAGAGAGTGGTGTCTTCCGGACTGGCTCCAGAAACATTCTGTCAGCATACGGAAACCCTTTACTACCCGACAGTTCTTCATCTGCTTCGGGAAATGAAGGCTTTGGGAGCCAATACGGTTATTGACAGTCAGCAACGTGGTTTGTCTGGACGCCGGGTGCTGAATGGGTTGTCGAAGGGCTATCAGCCTTTTGCATCCGATAAAGGGTATCCAGCCAGCTACCGGGTGATTTACGGTGTTCTGCAAAAGCTGGGAGCCTGACGATAAATTTTGCGTGGTAATTAAACTCGTTTTATGAAAAAGACCTTTTTTGTCACCGGTACGGATACGGATGCCGGCAAAACAGTCATTTCCTGTGGTCTTCTCGCCCGTGCCAGATTAGATGGTTTGACTACTGCTGCCGTCAAACCTGTTGCTTCCGGGTGTGAGCAGACAGCGGATGGCTTGCGCAACTCCGATGCCCTGGCATTGCAGCAGGCGATTACCATGAATCTGCCTTACGAACAGATTAATCCGGTTGTCCTAGAGCCTGCCATCGCTCCTCATATCGGGCTGCAGGAAGCAGGTCGCAAGGTCACGGCAGAGCAGCTAGCGGGTTATTGCTGCGGTGTCATGATGCGTGGCGCTGACTTTACCCTGATTGAAGGCGCTGGTGGCTGGCGAGTTCCGCTCTCTCCCCGTGAGATGTACTCCAGTGTGCCAAAGAAGCTTGATGTGCCGGTTATTCTGGTTGTGGGTATGCGTCTGGGCTGTATTAATCATGCTGTTCTTACAGTGGAAGCCATTCTCAAGGATGGTCTTGAACCTGTGGGCTGGGTTGCCAATCGGGCTGTTGCTGAGATGAACCGTTACCAGGAAAACCTGACCGCCCTGAAAGGACTCTTGCCCGTACCATTTCTGGGTGAAGTCCCTCATCTTGAAAATCCAGCGCCTGAGAAAGTGGCAGAATATCTGACACTGCCTAATTTATAGGTTATTTCAGTAGGTGTGCGCTCCATGAAACTCTTCAGATTCACTGCCAGACTGACCGCCAAGTTGACTGTTGGCGGAGTATTACTTTTTCTGGTTGCCTGTTCCTGCTTTCAGAAAACAGAAGACAATACTGTTACAAGGGTTCTGCCTGGTGAAAGGAGCATTTTGAAGCAGGCCAAAAAACTGGAGGCATTGGGGGTTCTGGTCAAAGCCAGTATCTCTGAACCTGATGGCCATCAGGTGACAGTTACTGGTCCCAGGCATGTTGTTGGCTGTCTGGCCAATAATGGGCAGTGGCTGAATAAGTACCAGGAATGTGAAAACGTCAGTGAGCAGAGCTGTAAAGTTATGGGAGGAACCTTTAACAGCTGTGCTTCAGCCTGCCGTCACCAAAGTCTGGATATACTCTGTATCCAGATGTGTGTACCTGTCTGCCAGTTTTAGACGCTCTAAAGAAACCTGTCCTGACTGGCGTGCGGAATAACTGTAACGGATAGACGTTCGCATTCCGGCAGAAAGTAGTTGCCTGGAATGCGGATCTCTCCGCTCATATTGCTGACTGCTTGTCCTCTGATCAGAACCCGGTCGCCAGCCAGTTGGCACTGAATATCCCCTCCCCGAGAGGAAATCCCTTTTGCATACAAGCTGACCCTGTCAAGCTTTTCTGCCCAGTAAGCTGTCAGTGCTGAATGGACTGAGGCGTTAACCGGGTCTTCAATTATCCCTGTCCCGGGACCGCCAAAATAGCGGGAAACAAAATCAACCCCGAGCTTATCGCTTTTGGCTGTGATAGCTATCCCCCGGGTGGTACAGGCCGGGTTATTGATAAGAACCAGATCCAGCCCGGTAATACAGTTCGCATCCGGGGCTTCAACCAGCCAGTCATCCTGGCTGAGCATAGTTGCAACCGGCTCAAAGGGAAGAATCGCTGTTAGTTCATCTGGAAGCTGGGCTTCAAAAGGGTGATCTGTCGGCAGTGTCAGCTCAATCTGAGGATCTAAATACCGTGCTATCAACTCGCCGCGAAGGCTGCTGTAGGTAATGGTATCCGAGATATCTCCCAGTTCATCCCTGATAACCTTACTGGCGGCAAGTGTCGTGTGGGCAGACAGGTTGCATTCCTGAACAGGTGTAAACCAGCGAATATGGTAAGAGCCGTGCCCTCCAACAATAAAGGCTGTTTCGGAATTATTTTCGGCAGCAATATTCTGCAGGATATCCTCAGGCAACCACTCCGGCAGCGGACACACTACCGCTGGATTGCCTGAAAATGTCTTGTTGGTAAAGGTGTCCAGGCGAAATATTTTTATCCGTGTCATAAATGCTCTTTGCCGTTTTCACAGAAATAAAATGAAAAACTTATGACAGCATGAAATGCAGTAAACAGAAGCACAGTTGTCTTAATTAACATGTTGTCCTGTTGTTTAAGGAATCGGGGGAAGTCGATGATTATTAACTGGTGCTGCTGGGATTTTGAAAAGTTCTGTTACCGATTAGGGTGTGTTCACAATTAAACAGCGAACTCAGCGTTCCCGAAAGTTCCTATGGCAAGACGCAGTGCCGCAGGAATGCTTGTTGCCTTTCAAGGCGCTGCAACGCAGCCATAGGGACTCTCGGGAACGCCCTTCGGGTGACCCTAAAAGCGACCATACCCGTAGGGCACAATAGCCAGCTGTGTCGGTTGTTCAATGTAGAATAACTACGATTTTCACAAGCCCTTCTAACATCTGGCCGCTTTTAAGGCCACTGAGTTGATGTTTAATTGTGAACACACCCTGAAAAACAGGAAGTAAAAATGACCGGCAAAGAGGATGGGACACCCTTGACATGGTAGGTATCTATACGTAAATTTCAAACACTTGTTTAAAATAACTGTGTTAATGGTCACAGGCAGACTAATCACAATCATAAATATTGAGGTCACAAGCCATGCCAGAATACAAGGCTCCTCTGCGTGACATCCGTTTTGTTCGCAATGAATTGCTGGATTATTCCGGGCACTACGCATCTCTTCCCGGTGCCGAAGATGCCACACCGGATATGGTGGATGCGATTATTGAAGAGGGAGCCAAGTTCTGTGAGCAGGTACTGGCTCCCCTGAACCAGTCTGGTGACCGTGAGGGGTGCACCTGGTCGGAAGAGGGGGTAACAACACCGTCTGGTTTCAAGGAAGCCTATCAGCAGTTTGTTGAAGGTGGCTGGCCATCACTGGCCCACGAACCAGAGTTTGGTGGTCAGGGATTGCCGGAATCTTTGAATCTGGTGATGAGTGAGCTGATCGGTGAAGCCAACTGGTCCTGGGGAATGTATCCCGGGCTCAGCCATGGTGCCATGAATACCCTGCAGGCCCATGGTACTCCTGAGCAGCAGCAGACTTACTTGACCAAACTGGTCACCGGGGAGTGGACAGGCACAATGTGCCTGACCGAGCCACATTGTGGTACCGACCTTGGCATGCTGCGTACCAAGGCTGAACCGGAGGCTGATGGATCATACAAAATATCCGGAACCAAGATCTTTATTTCAGCCGGTGAACACGATATGGCTGAAAATATTGTTCATATCGTTCTGGCCCGCCTGCCTGATGCTCCCCAGGGAACCAAGGGTATTTCTCTGTTCATTGTTCCAAAACGCGTACCCAATGAGGACGGCTCTGCTGGTGCCCGTAATACGGTATCTTGTGGTTCCCTTGAGCACAAGATGGGTATTCACGGCAATGCTACCTGTGTCATGAACTTCGATGAAGCGACTGGCTTCCTGATTGGACCACCCAATAAAGGTTTGAACTGCATGTTCACCTTTATGAATACAGCCCGTATAGGTACCGGGTTGCAGGGCATTGCCCATGCTGAAGTCGCTTACCAGGGGGCACTGACTTATGCCCGTGAGCGTCTGCAGATGCGTGCACTGACCGGACCAAAGAACCCTGAGGGACCTGCTGACCCGATTATTGTCCATCCTGATGTACGCCGGATGCTGTTGACCATCAAATCATTTGCTGAAGGTAACCGGGCCATGTTGTACCTGGCCGGCCAGTATGCCGATATTGTTCAGCACGCTGAAAGTGAGGAAGAGCGCAAGGCAGCAGACAATATGTTGGGCTTCCTGACGCCTATCGTGAAAGCCTTTATGACCGAGACTGGCTTTGAAGCAGCCAATCTCGGTCTGCAGTGCTATGGCGGCCATGGCTTTATCAGTGAATGGGGCATGGAGCAAAATGTTCGAGATGCCCGAATATCCATGCTCTATGAGGGGACCACTGGTGTTCAGGCCCTTGATCTTCTGGGACGCAAGGTATTGATGACTCAGGGGGAATCCCTGAAAGGATTTACCAAGGTTGTGCACAAATTCTGTCAGAAGCATGTGGATAACGAAGCCCTGAAAGATTATGTTCCGAAGCTGGCCGCTTTGAACAAGGAGTGGGGTGAGCTGACCATGAAAATCGGTATGAAGGCTATGCAGAACCGGGAAGAGGTGGGAGCTGCTTCAGTAGATTACCTGATGTACTCAGGTTATGCGGTTCTGGCTTATCTGTGGGCTGATATGGCCCGGGTGGCCAAAGAGAAGCTGGCAGGTGGAACAACCGAAGAAGGTTTCTACTCCGCCAAGGTGCATACAGCAGATTTTTACTTCCAGAAAATTCTGCCCCGAACCCAGACCCACAAAGCCTGTATGGAGGCAGGTGCCGATAGTGTTATGGCTATGGATGAGTTGAACTTTGGCTGACAGGCGAAAGTTTCTTTAAGAGCAGCTGGGTTCAAGCAATAAGGCCAGTCAGATAGTTTAATCTGGTTGGCCTTTCTACATTTCTTACCATGAAAGTGTTGTTTTCAGCTCTAATAAATAGTCTGAAAACAACTTCCCGACTTGTACCTCTCGCGCAATGATCAAAACTCAAAATCATTGTTGGAGGCGCTTACTTATGAGTAAGTTATTTCAGGTCTAGTCTGGCAGTACAGCTAACTTTTTAAGAGATTCTATAATCCATTGTCTGGTTTGCAGCTTTGCACATTCATCGGTAAGTAGATTACGGTTTAGCTGCCTGGCAATTTCATTCTGAACTCCAGGCGAGGACAGGTTTTCTGCCAGCGGCTTTAAAGCTTTTAGCAAGGGCTTTAACTTCTTTTCGATATCATCACGCAGTTTTTGCTTTTCCCGACCAGCCTCGTCTATATCAGCCTGAGCATAACCATTGGGAGGGAGCTGGATAGTGCTCATGATTGCTTTCTGAATATCTTTGGCTATGTCCATCTGCTTCTGCATAAATGGTCTGATTAATGTCTCGGGAAGCCCCTGAAGTTTCCCCTCAGATATAGCTGTCTGCATTACACGCTTTTCTTGGGCCAGATCAAAAGGGTTTTTTCCCAGAACTGTATTTAGTTCAGCCATTTCGGGCATAAGGTTCAGGCGGTCACAGAGCACCTGCAGCAGGTCAGTGATCTGGCGGCGAACCTCAGAGTCTGAAAGATCCAGAGAATCTTCTAAAATGGCATGAATCGGCTTTGAAGGCATTGGTGTGATAGGGAGCACGGACAGATCAGATTCGCCAAGTATTCGCTCCAGAGAGGACCCTGCAAGCAGAGGGGTCCCTGAATGAGAGAATACTGATGTTGAAATCTGCGTGGGCATAAATTCACCTGCACTATCCTGTTGCAGGTTTTTTCGGCCCCAGAGGTCAGATCTATAGCTTCTTCTGGAGCTGCTTTTGCCAGTATCCAGCATCCAGCCAAGTATCGAACTTGAAGCCAACCCGTTTCAGCTGCCCAGCTTTCTGGAATCCCAACCGCTTGTGAAGGCGGATACTTCCTGGATTTTGCAGGGTGATAATACTGATTGCTGTACAAATGCCTAGTTCGGTCAGCTGATCGAGCAGCTGGGTATAGAGAGCACTGCCGGTACCGCGGGTATGGTGATCTGGATGCAGGTAGATACTGGTTTCACAGGCAAAGCGGTAAGCTGAACGCTCCTTCCAGGGGCTTGCATAGGCAAATCCGATAGTTTCTTCCCCCTGACAGGCAACCAGCCAGGGATAGCTGGCAGAGTCACCTTCCGTGATTCGACGAATTCTTTCTTCCATATCCTTTTCAGTCAGAAGCTGTTCTTCGAAAGTGCTGGTGGAGTGCTCAATGTAATGGTTGTAGATACGTGTAACGGCTTGAATGTCAGCCGGTTTTATTTGTCTGATTACTGTACCTGTTTCAGTCATTTTTATTCTTTAGAATTCTCTTTTTATGACGTCTTTGAGTATGCCAGACTAACCGCATTTATGGGGAGAGTTTACAAAATGAGTAAAATTTCACCTGATGAAATGCTAACAACAGCTCAGAAGATGAATCTGGAAACAGCTCAGATTCCCTGGGCTGATCTGCAGCGTCTGTACGCCCGGGGGGTGGTTATGGTTGTTGGCAAGGAACTGGACTTGGTTACAGTGGCTTCTGCTGTAGTGGATGATTTGGCTGATCAGGTAAAAGAGTGGATTGAAAAGGGAGCTTTGCGCAGAGCTACGGATAGTGATGCCCGATTATGGTTTGAAAGTGCTGCTTCGGTCTGGGCTGTAGCGGCTGCACCCTGGGTACTGGTGCAGCCCAGGAAGAATTAGAACTTCCAGCCAAAGGCGATTTCCTGCAGATTGAAACCATCATTCTCTTTATGGAAATTGGCATTGGAGTAGTGGAAAGCCTGCAGTATAACGGAGAACTGCTGACGTTTACCAAAACTGAAACCAAAACCGATACGGTCTTCAAACTGCAGGCGAATCCCTAAGTCTACAGGGTCATCATTCTTGGCCTTGAGCCGGCTGCCACTCAGATAGGAGAGGCCGATTCCTGCTTCTGCAAAAGGAGTGAAAGTACCAAGCCATGGAGAGTTCCGGGTTACCCGAAAGACCGGGGAAAAGGCTAGGGCTGAAATGGAATCTTGTCCCTTGTTACTGGTTTGGGGACCATCAGACAGACGACTGTTCCAGCGGTTGATAGACAGGTCAAAATAACCACCGATATACCAGTTACCCTCGTTAAACCATTTACTATACCAGGTGCGGGTCAGGGAGGCCCTGTAGCTGTTCAGGTGGGCATTGCTGTGAAAATCCTGCCCTCCGGAGATCTTGGCTCCATCGAACCAGTGGGCCTGGGTTGGTAATGAGAAAATTGCACATGCAGCAAGAATGGCGAAAAGCCGAATAAATCTGTCCATGGAAAACTCCTGTGATTACAGCTACAGGAAAACATCGGCAGGCAGGCTAACGATTGAAAACGCAGATCTGGCCAGATATTGAAGGTGTTAAACCTGTCTTTGCCATGATGGTCAAACCATTGGCTTCAGGAAAATTAAACGCTCGTTTGAAGGTGGTAAAAATGCAGGTATGATACGTATCAACCGAAAGAAAGGGTTTCTTCGCCATGAAAGTGTCTTCACAGCATCCCGGATGCTCATGGTCGTGTGAGAAACCCAATAACAAGAAGTAGGCAGAGGTAGATCATGGCTGAATACAGAGCCCCTTTGCGGGATATGCGCTTTGTTTTGAATGAAGTCTTCCAGGCGGGGCTGCAATGGGCTGCCATGCCTGGCCTTGCAGAGTTAGTAGATCCGGAAATGGCAGACGCCATTCTGGAGGAAGGAGCCAAACTGACTGCCCGTGAGCTGGCACCGTTGAACCGCTCTGGTGATGAAGAGGGAGCCTCTTGGAGTGACGGTGTGGTGATCACACCTAAAGGGTTCAAGGAAGCTTTTGCCGCCTATGCCGAGGGGGGCTGGGTTGGTCTGGGCGGAAACCCTGACTTTGGCGGTATGGGCATGCCCAAGATGCTCTCTGTGCAGTTTGAAGAGATGATGTACAGCGCCAATAACTCATTCAGCCTCTACCCGGTACTGACTTCTGGAGCCTGCCTGGCGATTAATGCCCATGCCAGTGACGAGCTGAAGAGTGCTTACCTGCCCAATATGTATGCTGGTGTCTGGGCGGGTTCGATGTGCCTGACTGAGCCCCACTCAGGGACAGATCTTGGCATTATCCGTACCAGGGCTGAACCTCAGGCTGATGGCTCCTATGCAATCACAGGAACCAAGATTTTTATCACCGGTGGCGAACATGACCTGAATGAGAACATTATCCATCTAGTGCTGGCGAAGCTGCCAGATGCACCGGCAGGTCCCCGGGGGATCTCCCTGTTCCTGGTACCTAAAGTGCTGGTCAATGAAGATGGCTCTCTGGGGGATCGAAACAGAGTGAGCTGTGGCTCTATCGAACACAAGATGGGAATTAAGGCATCGGCCACCTGCGTGATGAATTTTGATGGTGCTACTGGCTATCTGGTAGGAGAGGTAAATAAGGGACTGGCAGCCATGTTTACCATGATGAACTACGAACGGTTGTCCATTGGTATTCAGGGACTGGGCTGTTCTGAGATGACGTACCAGAATGCCGTTGAGTATGCCAAAGAACGGCTGCAGAGCCGCGCTGCCACCGGCCCGGTTGAACCAGATAAAATTGCTGACCCGATTATTGTTCATCCTGATATTCGCCGGATGCTGATGAATATCAAGGCGACAACGGAGGCTGGCCGGGCTTTCTCTACCTATGTTGGGCTCCAGCTTGATCTTGCCAAGCACAGTGAAAATGAGGATGTCCGAGCCCGGGCTGAAGGTTTGGTGGCTCTTCTGACTCCCGTGGCCAAGGCGTTTTTCACTGATATTGGCCTTGATAATTGTGTGCAGGGGCAGCAGGTGTTTGGTGGACATGGTTACATCAGGGAGTGGGGACAGGAACAGCTGGTCCGTGATGTGCGTATTGCCCAGATCTATGAGGGAACCAACGGTATCCAGGCTCTGGATCTGATGGGGCGCAAAACTGTTGCCAACGGAGGCAAACTGTTCAAACTGTTTGCTGACGAAATACGACACTTCCTGGAAGCAGGAGAAGCTGCTGCAGGACAGGGGGAGTTTAACAAGTCGCTGGCTGCAGCTCTTGATGAACTTGAAGATTTAACAGTAACTGTTGTTGAAAATGCCCAGACTAACCCGAATGAAGTGGGAGCAGCATCCGTTGAATATTTGCATGCTTTTGGCTATGTCGCTTATGCCTATATGTGGGCAAAAATGGCCAGTACAGCGTTGAAGAGCCTGGGGGGCAGTGATGACAGTTTCTATCAGGGAAAACTGAGTACAGCCCGTTATTACTTCAAACGGCTTATGCCCCGTCTTGATGCTTTGAGCAAAGCGGTACGTTCCGGAGCAGATCCTCTCTATGAACTGGATGTTGAACAGTTCTAAGCGGGATGAAACTCCGTCGGAGGAAAAAAGCACCACTGTCATTCTTTGACCAGTGGTGCTTTCTGTTTTCCATTTCCGCTCATTGCTGTTTTCCGTCCAGGGGAGTTTATTACCGTGAAATAAACTGCTTCATAAATTCTGGATCATTACATGCAGGTGGCGGATCCTCAGGCAGCTTTTCTTGAGTGTAGCCATACACTTTGAACTGCTTTTTGCCACTTAAAATTTGTTTATACAGTTCCTGTATGTCTGCCACAGTGACTTTCTGAATAGCTTTTATCAGCTGGATGTCCTGATCAAACCCTGGGTAGCCACTATCAATATCATTCCAGTAATCCCAGGAAACTGAAGCCAGGTTTGTGCCTGTTTCCTGCAGTGCGGTAATAATGCCCTCTTTGTGTGACTGCAGGGATTTTTCAGTCAGGTCGGACACTGTTTCATTAAATTCCGTAAGAAATGCGGAGATTCGCTCATCCAGAGTTGTGGGCAGGGCTGATGGCGACTGTACGCCAAAGACTATAGAGGGGAACCGTTTCTGCTCCATGATTTCTGACCAGACAGAGTATCCCAGCTGTTCATTTGTTCTGAGCTGGGTGAAATAAGGGGTGGCCAGAATACTGGAAAGGAGCCTGTAGACTGCTCGGGTTTGGTGATCACGTTTTTCACTTTGGCTGACAATCAGAATGGCTGAGTCGCTGTTTTTATAGCTGATATAACAGACAGGCTGATCTGGATTCATTGGAACAGCTTTGGGCAGATTGACAAAACTGTTGCTATCGGGCCCGGCTACAAGCTCAGAGAGCTTCTCGTTGATTGATTCTGCTGCCTCTCTGGTTATATTGCCGTGAATAAAAGTAGTCAGGGATATTTTGCTGAAAAGACTATTAACCCACTCCTGTAGATTTTGCACAGTAGTTTCATCCAAAGCCTTTTGTAGTTGAGCTTCCTGAAACTCATAGGAATAAAGTACTTTTCTCATAGTTTCAAAAACCTGCTGCCCAGGTTCATGTTGGGATCGGTTGATTAGAGACTCCTCTACAGCCTCTTTCTCTTTTTCAAATTCTAACGGGTCAACTTTCAGGTTGCGAAGTTGAGGCAAGAGTGTGAAAAGGAATGTTGAGAGTCGGTCATTAAAACCAAAAACCTGGATATAAAACCCCCGGTAATCCTGCCACAGGCTGTAATCCAGGCCAGCCAGGGAGGCCATATAGGCTGTTTCAGTAAAGGCGCGGTTAAACAAGTCCAGAAACAGTGACATGCGGACAACATCCTCTGGTGTGTTAACTGCTTCCGGCGAAGCAAGCCGCATGATGATATTAGTACGGGGTGCCTGATATTTGCTGCTGTGGAGGAACCACCCGGAAAACCCGGGAGCTACATTTATTTTTTCAGGATGATCTGTTGTTTCTTCCTCAACAAGATTGAGGTTTTCAGGCATAAATGGGTTGGCAGGGGGCAGCAACAGTGATGGATCTGGCTGCGCGGCAAGCCAAAGATTTTTCTGTTCTTCGGTTAATTTTTGCACGCTGTATTGAGCCCCGGTCCAGGGCTCAACCTGAATTGCAGATTTGTTCACGGGAGGAAGAGCCTGGCTGGCTACCCGCATACGCATGTTATCTGGCGTGATCTGTCCTATGTACCTTTTTATTGCCGCTGCATCAAAGGTTTGGTAGAGAAATCCTGCTCTCATCAACTCCTTTGGAGGAAGCAGAGGCATTCGGCTCGCCAGGTTTAAAGCTGTATCTTCCGGAAGGCCCTGACCAAGAAAGCGGAAGCTCAGCTGATACTCTTTCTGCAGTTCTTCATATCGGTCAGGAGAGATTCCCTGATCATGAATCAGTTTCAGGTAGGCAAAGACCTGCCCTGTAATCTCTTCAATATATTTAAAACCTTCTTTAGTCAGGTTCATTTCTACAGTCAGTGAGGCTTCTTTGGTGTTGTCCTGGTTGTATGTCACCAGATCCTGAATCCATCCTTTATCTTTCAGCACATTAGCCAGAGAACCCTTTGCTTCATGGCCCAGAAGGTTAGCAATATAGGGTAGAGATTTTGTGTAGAGAGCGTCTGGGTCTGGTGGCAGGTAGAACTCCAGAGAAAGGTTACGCATTTGTTGTTGGGCTACAGAGTCGATCCGGATGCTGAGCTGATCTTGGGTAAAGCGTGGAGGCAGATTGGCTCGCCTGGGAGGTTCTCTGGCAGTGAGCACTGGTGTAAAAAGTTTGCGAACCAACTGTTCCAGCTCATCCAGTGAGGAATGACCTACGATAGCAATGGATATATTTGGGCCGGTGTACCAGGTTTTGTGAAATTCCAGCAGGGCTTCCCTGAGGCTTAGGCCATTGTGATCGTTCAGAGTCTCCAGATTGCCTGTGGTAAAGCGGCTGCCCGGGTGATCTGGATTGGAGGTGACATTTTCAATATGGCTGAAACGTCTGGCATCCTGCTGGCGATATATCTGGAACTCGGAGTCAACTGCATGCCTTTCCCGATCCAGATACTTCTGATCCAGCTTTGGGGCAATAAAAAATTGAGATAGACGATCCAGTGCTTCTGAAAGGTTCTGATTAGGAATGGTCAGGTAATAGACTGTATCATCGCTGGCTGTCCATGCATTGGTATATCCGCCATGGTCAGTGATGAAGCTGTCAAACTTATCAGCACCCGGATATTTATCACTTCCGAGAAACAGCATATGTTCCAGAAGATGGGCCAGTCCTGGCCATTCATCCGGATCCTGCTCACTGCCAACATGGATATTGACAGCTATGGCGGAACTCCTTGTTTCCGGGGAAAAAACTAGAGCCAGCTGTATTCCGTTAGCCAGTTTGAGATATCTGAATTCCCTGGGGTCGTTAGGACTCTTGATAATTTCGTGCTCATCGGAAGTGGATTTGGCGAAACTGTGGCAGGCTGTCAGAAACAACAGCATGGCTGTGAGCAGAACTGACCGAAATGCCTTGATCAAGGTGTTATCTCCGAAAGCAATAAAAAATCTTGTTATCAACAGTGGATAGGTGAAACACTGATAAGTTCCAGAATAGGAGATGTTGTGAAGCTGATGGCAATTCAAAGACGTCAGGTCAGGCCCCGACCTTCTAGCCATTTGGTCAGCATGGCTTGCAGGGTTTCTACTTTTATCGGTTTACTGATGTAGTCATCCATACCGGCTTCCAGGCATTTTTCCCGGTCTCCTTCCATGGCATTGGCTGTCATTGCGATAATATTCAGATGCTTATGGGAATGAGTTTTCGCCTCTCTGGCCCTGATAGCCCCCGTTGCTTCATAGCCGCTCATCACTGGCATTTGACAGTCCATCAGTACTAGGTCGTAATCAGTCGATTCCGTTTTCTCAACAGCTTCTAATCCATTAACTGCAATATCAATATCTGTCAGCTTGATCTTCTTCAGCATGGCCAGCGCAACTTTCTGGTTAACCGGGTTATCTTCTACCAGAAGCAGTTTATAGTTTTTAGCGAATGGACTGTCGTCATCGTGATCTGGTGCATCCTTAGGATCCTGAGCAATATGAGGTTCCTTGTTCATCACTTCCATGGTGAGATCAAGAACCTGAGACTGGCGGTAGGGTTTGGCCAGACTGCCATGGAGTTTGGCTCTCTTTTGATCCTTGCCATTCATCTGTCCGGCACTGGTTAGCATAATGCGTCGGCAGCTATTGATTTTCGGATCGTCAGCAATCTTCAGCGAGAGTTCTACGCCATCCATTTCCGGCATCTGCATATCCAGATAAGCTACATCGAAAGGGCGGCCTGCTGTGACAGCATCATGCATTTTCTCCAGTGCCCTGACGCCGCTTTCAGCGGTAGTATGGTCAATATCCCAGGCTTCAAGGTACTTATGCATGATTTCCCGGTTGGTAGGGTTGTCATCAACGACCAGAGCGTAGATCTTTCCAAGAGACTGGTGCTTCTTCACTGGCTTCAGAACCGCTGTAGAAGCTCCCATCTCAACATCAAAGAAAAAGCATGACCCTTTATCCAGCACACTGTTGACTTTAAGGTCTCCACCCATCAGCTCTACCAGCTGGCGGGATATTGTCAGACCCAGCCCAGTTCCGCCAAATTTTCTGGTTGTGGAACCATCAGCCTGAGTGAAGGCCATAAAGAGCTGTGGAACGACATCTTCCGGAATCCCTATTCCGGTATCCTCGACTTCAAACCGGACAAGGTGGTTTTCTCCTTTCTGTCCCTTGTAGAGAACCCGGACAATGACCTCTCCTGTTTCAGTAAATTTCACCGCATTACCCAGGAGATTGGTCAGAACCTGACGTAATCTGACCGGGTCCCCTTTCACCGCAGGTGGCATGTTGACATCGGCATAACAGCTGAGCTCAATATTCTTTTCCCGGGCCCGGCCTGCCAGAAGGGCACAGACATCCTCTGTAAGCGAGCTTGGGCTCATATCAATTTGCTCCAGCTCCATCTTGCCCGCTTCAATTTTGGAAAAGTCGAGAATGTCATTGATGATCTGCAGCAAAGCATCGGCTGAGCCGTAGGCAGTATCAAGATAATCTTTCTGGCCACGATCCAGAGAAGTGTCTTTGAGAAGATCCAGCATTCCCAGCACGCCATTCATTGGGGTCCGGATCTCATGGCTCATATTGGCCAGAAATGAGCTTTTAGCTTTGGCTGCCTCCAGAGCCGCCTCCTTGGCCGTATTCGCTACATTCATAGCTCTCTTGAGATTGTCGTTGGCAATGTTCAGGGCTTCGGTTCGGAGCTGCACAGTATTTTCCAGCTCTTCTTTATGCTTGTTCAGCTTTTCATCCCGGCCTCTTATTTGAGTCAGCATTTCATCGAAGCTGTCATACAGCTGGCCGATCTCATCATCATTTTTCTTGGAGACCGGGCTGGAGTATATCTGTGAGGCTGAAACCTGTTTCATGGCTCCGGCCAGCTCGGTGATAGGACTGGATATCACCCGTTGCAGGCGGAAGGCGGCGATATAGGAGAAGATTATTGCAATAACGGTGATCAGGATTGCTGAGGCAATATTGATGGTTATTTGCTTATAAAGTGGAGCCAGGCTGGCCCTGATCACAATTGTCCCTATGGCCTGTTTTTGAAACTTTATGGCTTTGGCAACATCCATCCAGTCTGTGGTCATAGTGACCGTGCTTTTCTCGGGAGGCGGCAATTGCTGGTTGAAGGTGATCCTTCCTTCCCGGACGTAGCTGGCCAGAATGCGGCCATCCTTGGTTAACAGGTGAGCTTCATTAACCTGCGATACGACATCCAGACCCAGCAGCAATTCCTGGGCGGCAGCATTATCTTCAAAGTAAACGGCGGCCTGACTGTTGGTGGCAAAAACTTCTGCCAGGTTCTGAACCTTCTCCCGCATAGCCTCTTTAGACTTCATATAGTCCGTGACGCTATAAACAATCAGACTGAACAACAGGCCTATTTCGGCTGTTGTCATCATGGCATAGCGTAATTTTCGCTCTATGGAGAGTTTCGAAAACCTGAACATGACATCCCTGTCATTGCTTAAACCAAAGAAGTGGTTGCAATCAGTTTAGTCGGCAGCTAATCAAATCACAGGAGATTGGCAGACAGAATACAGAGGGGCAGGGCCATGAATTAGAAAATTTGCCACCTCTGATTCGTCATGGTGAGAGTCTATTCTTTGTTTTACTAACTATTATGAATTAAAAATTTACTTGATATTCCAAAGTCCGCAATTCATAGCCCTATTCCCTGTCTCACTATTGCCTAATCTTTGAAGAGGAGAAGTAATCAGGGAAATATTGCTATGACTGATGGTGTTTCTGCAGGAGGCCAGAGGGCCAGAGTTGAACATGAGAGGCAGCTGTTTGAAACCCGCAAGCATGCGGAAGATATTGAGCGGCAGTCGGAAAAATCGATAGAGCGGCAACAGCAGCGCAATGTGGTCAGTGCAGGGTTTGGTGGGGATAACACTGTAAGTTTCTTGACTGGAGATGGAGATGTTGAGGGCACGACAGGACAAATAACACCTGTTCTGGATAGGCCGGAACATGGAACGCCACTAGTAGGAACGGTTGACGATATGCAGGCTCTGGCTCGTACTGCCCAATCAGATCAAACGGCAGGAATTCTATTGTCTACAAGCTCTGCAGTAGATAGAGCAGGCCTGCCTCCCGAAGTGGCCGCGGACATCAAACAACGTCTTGGAACCCTTGCTCTGGAGTTAGTCGTTACAGAGAATGTACCGCCCGAAGTTCTTGGCAGAATTGAAGGTCATGCTGCCAAGCTTCAGCAAGCTCTGGTAGCTCAGCCGATTGACCTGGCATCAATTAATGGAATCATGATGTCTTTGGAGTCGGAGTCCTCCAGTAACAAACTGGAACTACAGGGTGAATTCCAGAGGCATGTCCATAAAAAGCTCGAAGTACTCCGCAAATTAAGACCTTTAATTAACCATATGGTTGATGATGCCAGCAACGGTTTCATGGGGAAAGAGTGGAAAAATGATGGCTTACAGAGGATGATCGACAGCTATGGTATTAATTTGAAGCTCACACCCGACCAGCTGCAGACCTTTACAAATATGGTTAACAGAATGGATAACAACAAGGGAGAGTTTGCTGGAAAAAGTAACGATGAAGAGCGAAAGATCTTTATGCAGAAAACCCTGGATATGCTTCTTGGTGCAATGGACATTGATATTCCAATCGATATTGAGTCTTTCACTAATAAAGTCATTGATGTTTTTAACACCGATTTTGATAGCTCGGCTCACCGTTCCTATAACGGCGGTTATAAAACAACAGCGCGAGAAGAGGCTCTTTTTGATCAGTTGATTTTTGATGAGGTAGGACAGGGCGCGCAGATAGCAGCTCAGTATCAGGAAGCAGGCTTACAGGAAAACAGCAAAATACCAAAGATGATTTAATTCCCTTCACTTCGTTCAATATCTACAATCCCGCCTCCGACGCTTGTAGATATTGAACGCCTTATGCCAGATTGCTCAGCACTTGTTCAGCCTTTAATTGAACGCTTGAAACTTGTTTCGCCCCAAGATGAAGTTTGTCGTTTGTTCCACGGACGAGGTGGGACACTGGAGGGGTTCGAGCAACTCACAATTGATTGGTACCCGCCTGTTCTTCTCATTACTGCATTCAAACCTCAAGTTTCTGAAATGGTTGAGACTCTTCAGCAAGAACTTGCTGTGCTGTGGAAAAAAGTCTGGAAGCTTGATGGCGAGGTGAATCTGGTTTTTCAACAGCGAGGCCGTGAGAATGCGAAAACTGAGGTACTTGCCGGAGCTGTTCCAGAAGTTCATCACGTTCAGGAACATGGCTGCAAATATGTCGTTCATCTGTTGCGTGGACAGAATCATGGACTCTTTCTCGATATGTGCAATGGTCGTAAATGGGTTCAGACAAATACAAAGAATAAGAAAGTTCTCAACCTGTTCTCATATGCCTGTGCTTTCTCTGTTGCTGCTATGAAAGGCGGTGCAGATGAAGTGGTTAATATCGATATGAGCAAGGGAGCTCTGGCTATTGGCCGGAAGAACCATCAACTTAATAAAATCGACAGCGGTGTCCGGCTGCTTGGGCATGATATTTTCAAGTCCTGGGGCAAGCTGAGAAAACTTGGCCCCTATGATTTGATTATTGCCGATCCCCCCAGTCATCAGAAGGGCAGCTTTATTGCGACAAAAGACTATGTGCGTCTTCTGCGCCGCTTGCCAGAACTGATGGCTGAAGGTGGCGATGTACTGCTGTGTCTTAATGCTCCCGAGTTGCCCCGCTCATTTCTTTTGGATCAGGTTGCTGCAGAATGCCCTGACCTGGAGTTTGTGCAACAGCTGGAAAATCCACAGAGCTTCTCTGATATCGACCCTGATCGAGGGTTGAAAGTATTCTGGTATCGAAAAAGTTAAATCTTGTTTGATTTGGGTGTTGTATGCACACTGCATTAGTTTTTTTTGTCAAGATATGCTCTTCAGACATGAGTTCGCTCTAGCTTATGCACGAATGTCTGGCTTAGAATGCAAGCACGACTTGGACACATAAATCATGACAGGTTCATGAGCATTACTCTGCGCATGTTCTATGTAGATATAAAAATCAAAATCGGATAATTCCGGCTATAACACTAATCAGAATGGAAAGCCTGCTGCACTGCAGGCTTGTACGTCCGCTTTTCTGTTGTGAGGATAACCATGAATATAGCGATACCTGGGGAGGTGAGCCCTCAGGAACTACGGGTAGCTGCCAGTCCCGCCAGTGTCGAGAAGCTGGTAGGTCTGGGGTACAGCGTAAGCGTCGAGGCTAGTGCCGGGCAGAAAGCCAGTTTTACTGACCAGCACTATCAAGAAGCTGGTGCAGATATCATTTCTGACACCGCTGAATTATATGCCGGTGCCGATATTGTTCTAAAAGTGAATGGTCCAACAAATGATGAAGTTGATCTGTTAAAAGAAGGAACAACACTGATCAGCTTCCTCTGGCCTGCACAAAACCCAGAGCTGCTCCAGAAACTGGCTGACAAGAAGCTCAATGTTCTGGCGATGGACTCCGTGCCCCGTATTTCCCGGGCACAGAAGATGGACGCTCTCAGTACCATGGCCAACATCGGTGGCTACCGTGCTGTTGTTGAAGCGGCCCACCACTTTGGTCGTTTCCTGACGGGTCAGATCACTGCTGCCGGTAAGGTTCCTCCTGCCAAAGTTCTGGTGATCGGTGCCGGTGTTGCCGGTCTGGCAGCAATTGGTACTGCCAAGAGCATGGGAGCCATTGTCCGTGCCTTTGATACCCGCGCTGAAGTAAAAGAACAGGTTGAATCCATGGGTGGGGAATTCCTGACCGTGGATATCGAAGAAGACGGCGCTGGCGCTGGCGGTTATGCCAAGGAAATGTCCAAGGAGTTTATCGAAGCGGAGATGGCTCTGTTCCGTGAGCAGGCCAAAGAGGTTGATATTGTTATCACCACCGCATTGATTCCTGGTAGGCCTGCTCCCAAGTTGTGGCAGGAAGATGCCGTCAAGATCATGAAGGAAGGCTCTGTTGTTGTCGATATGGCAGCAGAACAGGGTGGAAACTGTGACCTTACAGTTCCTGGTGAAGTGGCTGTAAAAGAAGGTGTAACCATTATCGGTTATACCAACCTGGCTACTCGTCTGCCCGCACAGGCTTCAACCCTGTATGCCCAGAATATGGTGCATCTGCTGGCCGAAATGACGCCAGAAAAAAATGGTGAGTTGACCATTGATATGGAAAATGAAGCCATTCGTGGGGCAACCGTCGTTAACAGCGGCGAAATCACCTGGCCACCACCTGCACCTAAACTGAGTGCTGCTCCGGCTCCTGAAAAGAAAGCTGCAACACCACCACCAAAACCCAAGGTTGAAGAGAAGAAGCCGTCCAGTGCTGCTTCTATTATCGGTTTCTGGGTTGTTGCCGGATTGCTGCTATTTGGGCTAGGTAAATATTCTCCGCCGTCATTCCTCTCACACTTTATGGTGTTTGTGCTGTCTGTCTTTATCGGCTGGCAGGTTATCTGGAATGTTTCTCACTCGCTGCATACCCCGCTGATGAGTGTGACCAACGCGATATCGGGCATCATTATTGTGGGTGCACTGCTGCAGATCAGCAGTGGTTCCTGGTTAATATCGGTTTTGGCATTCTTTGCCATTCTTCTTGCCAGCATAAATGTCGTCGGGGGCTTCCTGGTGACCCGTCGTATGTTGGCCATGTTCCGCCGTTAACTTGATAGCTGTCAGGAGAGTAAGAAATGGACGGTGTTGTTTACATGGCCTATATGCTGGCCGCTGTATTTTTTATCCTCAGTCTTAAAGGACTGAGTTCACACGAAACTGCTAAGGGCGGTAACTATTACGGTATGGTCGGTATGGCCATAGCCGTACTGGCGACCATGGCCAGCAGTGCTGTAACCAGTTACGTGATGCTGATTGTGGCCGTTGGTGTTGGTGGTTATATCGGTGCCCAGAAAGCCAAAGCTGTTGAAATGACAGAGATGCCACAACTGGTGGCATTGCTGCACAGCTTTGTTGGTCTTGCCGCTGTGCTGATCAGCTGGGCTGGTTATATCGACGATAGTTCTCATAATCTGGCTGGTGCCGAACTGACAATCCATCTGGTTGAAATCTATCTTGGCATCTTTATCGGTGCAATCACTCTGACCGGTTCTCTGCTGGCCTGGGGTAAGCTCAATGGACAGATTTCCGGTAAGCCACTGATGCTGCCATTTCGTCATGGGCTGAATGCTGCTGCGCTGGTGATCTGCTTCTGGATGATGACCTACTTTGCCGGTAATCCACACACTGGCTTGTCCACCTTTATGCTGGTGGTAATGACTGTGATTGCTCTGGCTCTGGGGGTTCATCTGGTAGCTGCCATTGGTGGTGCGGATATGCCGGTGGTTGTTTCCATGCTGAACAGCTACTCCGGTTGGGCCGCGGCTGCAACAGGCTTTATGCTGGGTAATGATCTTCTGATTGTTGTTGGTGCTTTGGTTGGTTCTTCTGGTGCGATCCTCAGCTATATCATGTGCCAGGGTATGAACCGTTCCTTTATCTCTGTGATTATGGGTGGTTTTGGTACCGATGGTTCCAGTACTACTGCTGCTGGTGAAGGGGTTGAGCAGGGTGAGGCTGTGGAGGCCTCTGCGGCTGATGTAGCTGACGATCTGGCTAATGCCAAGAGTGTCATCATTGTTCCCGGTTACGGCATGGCTGTAGCTCATGCCCAGGGGGCAGTGAAGGAGCTGGTTGAGCTGCTCCAGAAAAAAGGCTGCAATGTCCGCTTTGGTATTCACCCGGTTGCAGGCCGTCTACCCGGGCATATGAATGTACTGCTTGCGGAAGCTGATGTTCCATACGATATCGTGCTGGAAATGGATGAGCTGAATGATGACTTTGCCGACACTGATATGGTGCTGGTTATCGGCGCGAACGACACAGTGAACCCGGATGCTCTCGAGAGGCCGGATTCGCCCATTGCTGGTATGCCTGTACTGAGAGTCTGGGAAGCTGGGCAGATCATTGTTCTTAAGCGCTCTCTGGCCTCCGGTTATGCTGGCGTTGAGAATCCGCTGTTCTTCAAGGAAAACACCCGTATGTTGTTTGGGGATGCCAAGGAAAGCGTGCACCAGGTAGTAAAAGGCCTGTAATGCAGCTTCTCTGAACCTGCTGGAGCTATGCAGCAACGAATGTCCGTAGCTGCACCAGTGCCGCCAGAGTAACAATCAAGATTTCGGATCGGGATTTAGCACTTGGCGGCACTGGATATAAGAAAACTGTTATTGGAGATATATAAATATTTTTTGTCTTTGTCTTTGTCTTCAAATATCCCTCAGATTCAAGCCAGCCTCATGATGGCTACGAAAGAACATCACATTTTTAACCCGGCTCTGTTCACATTAGGTGTGGGTTTATAACTAGAAGCCTGTAAGTATGCGGCACAGAAAGGATTACTAATTTTTCCATAATGCCCGTATAGCAAGCCATGCAGGATGTACTGAAGTACTACCAACATCTATTGGGAACAGAGCCTTTAACCCAGTTCTCTACACCTATGCTAATAGCAATACTACTTTTTGCGCTTGGAAAGTGTTTTTTTACCTGTGCGTCAAATTCAGTAATTTGTGTGTGGAAAGCTTGAGAAGCAGGCGTATTTTTTCTCATATCACTTAATCGGGCATCACTACTTTCTCTTATTTCAGCGGCTCTGGAACCTATTTTGCGTGATTTTTTCATTAAAGATTTTGTCTTTTTCTTCAGCACATACTTTTTCAGTAATTTTGCATCTGCAGCAGCATAAGCTGTGCTCACTGCCCGCTTCTCCAAATCTTTAGATAACTTATTTGCCTCCACATAATCTCTGGGAATAAGCTCTATCTCGCAGTTTTTTGCCCATGTAAGGTATTCCATGGCCTTTTGACATAGAGATTTCCAAGCCCCTTCAATATCATCATATTTATGGTGGGAAAATTCGCCACAAAAGGCTTCTTTTTCTCTTTCAAACATGTTCATGACTCTTGCCCAATTTTCATCGGAATAATCACCAAAATTATGTAAGCCATCGTGAACAGCATTTACTGTATAGAGTATGGTTTTTTCGTCCCTGGCGTGGGAATAAGAGTCCTCTTCTTCTAAATGTGTGTCGCTTAAGTGGGTATTTCCTTTGCCTTTCTTAGGCTTTGGGGCTGCCTTGCTAGCTTGGAAACGCCCTCCTCTCATTGGAGGAGAATATTTGGGTCCGATAGCATCAGGCACAATGAGATCCATGTATTAGTTTTTATGAATGTTATTTACTCTAGCCAACGTTCAGGTATCTGGTGTTGTAGCCAGGTGTGTTCATAACTAAACATCAATTCAGTGGCCGCTTTTAGGGCCATCCAAAGGGAGAAATGCATTTATCTCAATCGGGATATGGTGGAGGTAAATGATTCTTGCAGGCATAAAAAAAGCGCTTCCGAATCGGAAACGCTTTTATATCTGGTGGGCCCAGCAGGACTCGAACCTGCGACCAAGGGATTATGAGTCCCCTGCTCTAACCAACTGAGCTATAGGCCCTTTAACGGCGCCAGATTATACGCATAGCGGAGCGTGTGTGCCAGCCCTGATAATGCATATGGCGATGATTTTATGGAAGTTTCTCTCTTTTCTGACTGTGCACTTACTGCATGTGCACTTAAGCTGCTGCCATTTTTCAGTGGTTTTTTGTGAATTCACTTATGTCCACAGAATCTGGCTAAGCCGGAGACTTCTCCCCGGCTGAAGCCATTAAATCTCAGGAGTCCAGGCGATTGTTGCAAAAGACTCCCGCGGGGCTCTTCGTTGTAGCCATAGCTTGAAGTCTGATACTCCCTGTTGCCGAGCAGGTTGACCACTTTCAGCTCTGCAGTCAATTCTTTGCTTAGCTGAGTTGCCAGGAACCCCGCAGGTCAACAGTAGTAAAACCATCAGATGCTTCTGGTATATTTTGGGGCTTGTCTTTCGAAGGCGTCACCCTGCGCACGCAAAACGTTCCTCCCAGAGTAATAGCGGCCAAAATCGCGTTCTGCGGTCAATATTGAGCATTTGTCTGGCTCGTCTATACGCAGGCGCTGCTGGTCTGTAGTCTTGCGATCTAACCGGGTCAAGCAGTGCTCAGATTGGCCTGCAAGGATTCCATTCCTATAATTCGATAGTTGACCAATGTTAGCTCAAGGCCCCTTTATGCGGGCTGTATCCACATGTATTCGGCGCGATCGATTTACCTGAAACGGAATCAGGGTTGCCCAGACTGATCATATCGTCGGTAATACGATATTTTGAAAGCAGTGTCACAGACCAACTTGCCTGAGGCCGTGGAAATTGCCTTACCGCAGTATCCATACTTCGGTGTTTTGAGAGCTCCTCAGGCTTTACTATCCGGGTTTCCCTTTGACCAGGAATCCTCAGGCCAGTACAGATCATTGAAGCCGTAGGAGCACTTAAAGGCCTGTGCCCATAACTGGCAACTCATACCGCAATATCGTCAGGCAAGGCTATACCCCCAGGGCAAACGTTCGCCTGTTGTTTTACTTGCCATACCGCTGATTCATTGTCTTCCCTGCGTACGGCCAATCCGCAGGTCGCTAGCCGGAGAAATGTAACTGGCTGTTCCGCAGAAAGAGTAGCTTTATTGTCCCGGGATGTTTCATGCGTAATTAGTTAGAGCTGATCTACACTGATCCTCGATAATAATCAAAACCAGCTGTTAGCAGGGTATTATCGGTAAGTGAAAAAATCATTCTGCCAGTTAAAGGCATGTGGCGTCTGAGTCTCAAAGTTTGATTCGGCCGTAAGGGGAGTCCTCGTTCTCTTGCTTCAGACTCATCAAGGGTGTGTGACAGCAGTTAAGAGCTGCTCAGCCAGTTATCAGTTGATATGACTATGTTGGTATCTTTCCGGTTGCCAGCCTGCTCTTTGAAGTTATATCTACGGATCATTATCCTGCGTAGCAAAAGGGATTGAAGAAGATCGTAGGTGTCGAATTCCGATTCGCCCTCACTTTGATAGAAAGCTGATACCTGCATCCAGTGTTATCTACTGGAATGTGTGATCGGATATTCAGCGATAACCGCTCGATATTACTATAGGCATCATCGTCGTTTTCGAGAGAGCGTACTTTCATGCTTGGTGTGCATCATAAGCCATCAGTGTCGAAAACGGTTGAAACCAAGATCGCGTAACTGCGAGTCTGTATCATGTTGCGGCCAGATAAGTTAACGCTGGCTGTAACTCACGGGTATTTCGGCTGCCATAACCAACTTTCAGATTGGCTTCAGAAGGTTTGGCATCTGTTCCCTTGCGAGTTATGATATTGACAACACCGCCAATAGCATCTGCGCCATACAGACTGGCTCTTGGACCCTCTCACGACTTCAATTCTTTCAATCTGATCTGGAGCTTAGGTACTGAATACTAAGCACCACCTGCGGTAGCACTGCCAATACGCTGACCATCTGATCAGTGACCAGAGACTGGTTGGTATTGCCGTGCCACGGATGGAAATAGGCTGGTCAGACTGAACCAGGTCCCCCTGCTCTTCGGTCATTTGAACACCTGGGCAATGTGTTCAAGTAGTTCTGTAACACTTGTCAGCCTGCCTGGTCTTCAATGTCTTTTCTGCGTTATGACAGAGACTGGTGCCAGGGTCTGGTCAACGGTTTGAGCTGTCCGAGAGGCCGTAACCACGACATTATCAAGGGTATATCTATCGTCACTGGCCTGGGCCGCTATCGCAATAGAAAGGGGGACGAGGAGTGTCGAAAATGTGCGCTTATGCATTTCTATATTATCCGGATGTCGGTTTGATGTTGGATGTCCCGCAACGGGACCGACTTTTCGGATGTGGTGGCGAGTACCAGCGCAGAATTGCGTGATCAGGTGAACTGTAAGTTATTCATTGTACCTGGGTAGTCCCGCCCAACAATCCGAACAGGCATTGGCAGGTCTCCTGACTCCAGAATCTTTACCAGCTTCCTCCTTCCCAGAGCAAAAACTCCAGTGGCTATATAAAAGGCTGATTCCTCTGTCACAGTTGCGGGCACAGCTCAGGATTTGCACCTGATTCCCTATTAAGTCATCCGCCGTTTCCGACAGAAAATTGACACCTATGCGCAGCTGGCAATGTTAACGATGGAGGCGTTGGATGTATAGGTCATTCAGTCAAAAGTCAGTCGCTATGGAAACCATGAGTCGGCCTATAGTGACTTGAGGATCTCGTGATTAAGCAGTTCACAGGGAGTGTGATCCTTGAAGCTAACAGCTATTGCCCTAGCAATCGGCGTAATAGGGCTGAGTAGTGCTGTTGCAGTTGCCGATTCTCTGCCAGTACCTGGTTCCACCTCTCATTCCCAGCACCGCATTGAGCAACGGCTTAATGCCTGGGAAAACCTAGTGGTACGTCTCAGAAATATGCCTCACAGTACACGCTTGGAGGAGGTAAACCGTTTTTTCAACGGTATACGCTTCCGAAGTGATCAGTTAACGTGGGGAAAGGAAGATTTCTGGGCTCTTCCCAGTGAGTTTCTCAGGCGAGGCCTTGGAGACTGTGAAGACTACGCCATTGCCAAATATATTACCTTGAGACGCTTGGGAGTAGATGACAAGAAGCTGAGGCTGGCTTATGTTCGTTCACTGACACTGCGGCAGGCTCATATGGTTCTACTTGTTGATACTGGAAACGGCGAACAGCTGGTTCTTGATAATTTGGTAGATACTTTGAAACCTCCCAGTAAGCGCAACGATCTAGCCCCTGTTTATGCCTTTAATGGCTCAGACCTATGGTTGCTGGATGCTGATTATAACGAGCGCCTTATTGGCAAATCTTCGCGCTTGCCCCAGTGGAGATCCCTTATCGGACGATCCACAGACTATCCAATCTAATTGAAAAACAGCCATAAAACAGTCAGTAAAATAGGGTTTAATGACATTAGAGCCTATAAGTTCTTTTCAGCTTTGCCCATAATAACCATCCATAATCGCCGTCTTTTGGAATAAAGGGGATGTCATGGGTCTGGAGAGCTGGAAAAGCCGCCTGAGCAGTTCAGGTTGGGAAAGCAGTCGGACACTGGGAAAAGTTGTTGCAGTCCTTGCGGTCATTTATCTGGCTGTTGTTTTGGTTCTGGGAATATACTGGAGCAGTGAGCCTGACTCCTTTGATGTAAATGCCAACGCCCAGAAACTGTCCATGGAGCTGAATCGCCCGGTTGTACCTGGTTTTACCTCAACAGCAACAACCATCCGTATTGCCAGAACACTCCTTGATAAGCCCGGTGGCTATCTGCGCAATGATATAGCTCCTCCCGGAGTCTATCTGGACAACATGCCCAACTGGGAGTTTGGTGTACTGGTACAGCTGCGTGATTTCACCCGGGCTATGCGTACGGGCTTCAGCCGCTCTCAGTCCCAGTCCAAGGAAGATCGGGATCTGGTGATTGCCGAGCCACAGTTTAATTTCGATTCTAAAAGCTGGGCTCTGCCATCCAGTGAGGGAGAGTACCGCCGTGGTATGAATAAGCTGGACAGCTACCTGGTGCGCCTGTCTGATCCCAACAGCCCGGCACAGTTTTACACTCGCGCAGATAATCTGACTTCCTGGCTCAAAGATGTGGAAACCCGCTTGGGCTCACTGTCCCAGCGACTCAGTGCCAGTGTTGGTAAAGCCCGGCTGAATACAGACTTGGCGGGTGATACAGCGGCCGGCCAGTCTACACCTGCTTCTGATGAAGTCATGGTCAAAACACCCTGGACCCAGATTGATGATGTGTTTTATGAGGCCCGTGGCACATCATGGGCATTGATCGAACTTCTGCAAGCTATAGAAGTTGATTTCCAGGATGTACTTGAGAAAAAGAATGCCCTGATCAGCCTGCGTCAGATCATCCGGGAGCTGGAAGGCACCCAGGAGGCAATCTGGAGCCCTGTGATTCTCAACGGCAGTGGTTTTGGTTTTCTGGCAAACCACTCTTTGGTAATGGCGAACTATATCTCCCGGGCCAATGCTGCGATTATTGATCTGCGTGCTCTGCTGAAGCAGGGGTAACCAGTTTTATAGTGCCCGCAGTGGCGGGCATCATTTTCTATTTATACATTTCTATTAATTTCATCTTAAATACCCAATTATGTCTAAGTTCCGCAGCAACTCTCCCAGTAACAACGGTGAAAGCCGCCTGGTTTACAGCACTGACCAGGGGCGCATTAAGGAAGATAAAAAAGTAGAGAATGAGATTCCTGAAACAGATGGTGTGGTAAGAGTACGCTCAGAAAAGAAGGGGCGTGGAGGTAAGACTGTGACTGTAATTACCGGTCTGCCCATGTCTGGCAATGACCTGAAAGGTTTTGCCAAGCAGCTCAAGAAGCGCTGTGGTGGTGGCGGAGCGGTAAAGGATGGAGCGATTGAGCTCCAGGGTGATCATGTGGATACCATGGTGACTGAGCTGATCAAACAGGGTTATAACGCTAAGCGAGCAGGTGGCTAACGTCACCTGCCTTGTTTTGGTACAGGTAAGTCATTTTCTTCAGATACTGCTAAACTCATAGCCGATAGTAACTTCCTTGGTAAAACGCTTTAAACTCTATGAGTTGAGTTTCAACAGTTTGCTGTGCCTGCCTCGGTGAAGTTGCGGTAGGGTTCATCCCAAAAACAATACATGCTTTTGCGTAGAAGCAAATGTTTTCACCAAGTGAAAAGGGCTTTTGCACTTTATTTTATTAGTATGACATGAGAGAACGGCTATTAGTATAGAGTTTAATTTGCTCTGTATTACTATCATGTCAGAGGGCACTTTTTATCTAAATGTATGAGATATAGTAGATGCTATTTTATTATCCGAAAAAACAATATGCATATATTTACTTGCTGGTATGTTTATCATTTGCTTCTGAAGCAATGAAAGATATTCCTGTTAGAGCGGTGCCGTTTCAATCTCAGCAGCAACAAGAAGAAGTGAGTAATAAAGATACACATCGAAGCAAGCATATAAGGCTTAATCATTACAAAACAAAACTATGCAAGAGCTTTGAAACAGGGAATTGCAAATATGGTGATAAATGTACGTTTTCTCATGGAAGGGAAGAGCTGGAAGCATCCCTGAAACATCCAAAATATAAAACTATTCCTTGCCGACACTTTTCCAGAGGGAGTTGTATACATGGCGAACAGTGCAACTTTCTACATGTCAGGGAGTCGCCATCAACTGACATTTCAGCAGAGCGTATACGTTCTGGACTCAGTTCTTTTTCACCATCTCCACCACCTTCACCGTCACTTACATCAGTTGCACATATGTATTCTCAGTTTGGCCCAACAGTAGAGGAACCAGGAAGTATACTGTTACATTTGAGGTTGAAAGGGCAACAAGCGTTCGGGACTTCAGGGAATACTGTTTCTACCTCTACCCCTCCCTCTCCTACTGTGTCTATACCTTCGGTTTCAGCTGAATTAGAAGATGTTCAGAGCAGTGAGCAAGACTTTGTATTATTACGCAAACATTTTGATAATAAGATGTGTGGAATGAAAATCATAGGACGGCATGAATTCGGCTTTGAATCGAATGAATTGAAAAGTCTACAAATGCTATCGCGTCATTATCATGGCGGTCATGACTGGGGTAATGCGTTTTTAGTAGATTCGCTATTATGCAGAATAAAAGTAAAGTATCGAGCACTCAATGGGGCTGATTATGGTTATGTGAAAAGTAATATTCATGACGTAAGTTATGATGATTTTCATTATCTGGTTGTAAGTGCATTTATGCTGATTTGTAGTAATATGATGTATCACTATTTGCCGGATGATGGCATAACTACTTTATCTAGCATTCTATTGTATGATATGAATGTGCCGATGAAAACTTCAATAGATATAAAGTGGGCACAGTCATATTATATAAATCAAGGTATTAGATTGTTTTTATTAAATGGCATGAGGTTTTTAAAAAAAACCACTCATGAAAGTAAAGACATTAGAGATTTATTTCGTTCAATAAATCTTGTTGACAAGATTATCCCTGATAATAGTTTTAGTGATAGTGAACAACCATTGCTTGATTTTATTATGCAGTATCTTGTTCAGGTGAGATTAGGGCGAATAAAAGATGAGGCAGAAAATTAAAAATTCTGCCTCATATTGTTTGTCGATATTCTTTAATTCCTGCTTTTACGAAACTGCTGAATAATGCCACGGGTTGAGCTGTCCAGCTGTTCTAAATTGCCATTTTCCAACATCGGATAAAGCTGCTTGCCCAGAAGTTTGCCCAGCTCCACACCCCACTGGTCGAAGGCGTTGATCTGCCAGATCACACTCTGGACAAACACTTTCTGTTCATACAACGCCAGCAGTGCCCCTAAGGTAGCTGGTGTCAGAGCATCACAAACCAGCAGGCTACAGGGGCGATTGCCGGGAATCACTTTGTGAGGAGCCAGTCGTTCAACTTCTTCCAGAGGCTTACCAGCTGTGATCAGTTCAACCTTAACTTCGTCCAAGGTGCGGCCATTGGCTAGAGCATTAGCCTGGGCCAGACCATTGGCGAACAACCACTCATGCTGGTCAGCAACCGGAGAGTGGCTGGTTGCAGGCATTACAAAATCAACGGGGATAGTGCGGGTGCCCTGGTGTAGAAGCTGCATGTAAGCGTGTTGATCATTGGTGCCGGAGCCGCCCCAGATGATTGGTCCAGTGTTGCAGGAAACGGTCTTGCCATCTTTGGTGACACGCTTGCCGTTACTTTCCATATCAACTTGCTGCAGATGATCAACCAGGCCGCGCAGACCATGGTCATAACTGATGACCGCATGGCTCTGGGCATCAAAGAAGTGGTGGTACCAGATACCCAGCATACCCATCAGGGCAGGCATGTTCTTTTCCAGAGGTGCTTCCTGGAAGTGCTTGTCCATATAACCTGCGCCGGTCAGAAGCTCTTCAAAGTGATCGTAGCCAATGGTCAGCGCGATGATCAGGCCAATAGCGGACCACAGGGAATAGCGGCCACCAACCCAGTCCCACAATGGCAGGATATTTTCTTCAGCAACTCCAAACTCTGTAGCTGCCTGAATATTACAGGACACGGCAACCAGGTGCTTGGCCAGATCGGTTTTAGCAATGCTGTTGTCCAGCAGCCATTTGCGCGCCTGCTGGGCATTGGCCAGTGTTTCCAGGGTGGTGAAAGTCTTGGATGCGATAACAAACAGAGTTTCTTCCGGATCGAGGTTTCGCAGTGTGGAGGTGATATCTGCCGGATCAATATTGGCAACATAATGAGGTGTAATCTGCCCCTGCCAGAATGTCTGCAGTGCATCTGTTACAACTTTCAGGCCAAGGTAAGAACCACCGATACCGATATTTACAACATGGCGGATGGTTTTGCCGGTATGGCCTTTCCATTCACCGGAGTGAACACGCTCACAGATCGCTTTCATCTGCTGACGCATAGCTTTGATACCTGGCTTGATATCATCACCGTCGACCAAAATTGGAGAGTCATCCTGTGCGCGAAGGGCGCTGTGTAGTACGGCACGTCTCTCCGTATTGTTAATAATTTCACCGGAGAACTGAGCCTGAATGGCTTCTTCCAGTTTGGATTCCCTGGCAACAGTGAACAGGTTGCTCAGAATGCTGTCATCAACCAGGTGGCGGGTGTAGTCCAGAAGCAGGCCACACTCTTCAATGGAGTAACGGCTGAAACGGTCACTGTCCTTCTGCATGGTGGTTCGCAGGAAATCGGCAGGAATCTGGCTGGCTTGCTCATTAAGCTTTTCAGAAACCGAAAAGCCCGGCAGGGGAGAAAGCTGGGAAGACATTGAGGGTTCACTCCAGATATTAAAATAGGACTTTTGTTCGACCGGCAATGCAACCAATCTTCAGGTTTTATTGCAAGCGGGCAGGTCAAGGTTTCAAGTTATAGCCCAAAGCAGAAATCTTGATGGCACCTCTGTTGTTTACAAGTTACTGAAGCCAGAAGGATCTGCGAACACGCTGAATTTTGCCATTTCGTGAGCTGTTTTTTGTTAAATAGAGCCACTATTCGCCTATAAACACCTAACAAACTGGCTGAAATCAGCGTGATCTCGCTACTGACATTATTCTCGGTCAGGCTCCTAACGAAAGTTCGAGCAGAACGTGAAAAGCTTGCTTCGGGGATTTTTAGTTGTATGGACTACCCATGACACTGCTCCGGAAATTTGTTCCCAGTAAGAGTAATTTTTACCCTTACTGGAAGGGTAAAACCGGATTATCGCTCACATTGTCATTACAATTTTGCCCACAGTGCGTTGTCCCCGAATTTGCTTGAGAGCGATTCCCACCTTCTCCAGGCCGATAGTTTCGAGAGCAGGGGTTTTAACGACCCCCTTCTCCAGCAGCTCCGAAAAATCTCTGCCTGCATCGGAAATATTCTTACATGCCTGTTCACCATTCCGATGGCCAGAGCCAAGACTGAATTGATGAAAGCTCAAGCCTCTACCAAAAGCATCTTTGTAATCAGTCGGTCGAACGGTTCGAACCAGTTCAACCATCTGACCTTCATAAGAAAGTGAATTGGCGCATAGAATATCGTTATCGCCACCCACGGCATCCAAAGCCACAGGTACACCCTGATTATCAGTAATTTCCATAATTCGGCTGACAACATCCTCTTCACGGTAGTCAATGAGATCTGTCGCACCCAGAGATAGCAAGAAATCATGATTTTTAACCGAGCTGGTTGTAATGATCGTTTTTACACCAAAATACCGTGCAATCTGGATAGCATAACTTCCCACTCCACCGGAACCACCAGCGATAAAGATAGAGTCATACTCCTGAATTCGCAGTTTGTTAACTAGCGAACGCCAAGCGGTCCAACCTGCACAGGGTGTTGCTGCCGCCTCTTTCGGAGATAATTTCGGGTGGGCAACCAGAGTAGAGGCTTCCTGAATAGCATACTCTGCAAAGCCTCCATTGGGGCGGAACATATTGCCATGATAGAGAACGCGGTCACCGACCCGCCAGCCTTCAACATCATCTCCAAGAGCCACAATTTCCCCAGACACGTCCAACCCCGGTACCCACAGGGCGCTCATGTTTGGTGCTGCCCCATGCCAGAAATTAATCTTGGCATCGACCGGATTCAGGCCACAGGCATGTACCTTAACCAGAACATCTCCGGTTTCAGGTACAGGAGGGGTTACTTCTTGAACAACAAAATCATCTGTAGCTGGATTATACGTAACGGCTTTCACAATTTTTTCCATCTGAATGTAAGAAACGTGAATTCAACAAATAAATTCTTGTATCTCAAGGGATATAATTTACTGAAATATATCTACGTACGATAAAATTACCATTTCCTCACCATTTCCAATGAAAGTTTCAGTAAGGGACTTGTTTTGGAGCAGCCAAACGAATGTACGAATTTACTTTAGCCTTAAGTAGCAAGGCATAGAGAAATTTTCACTTCGTCGGGCTCACGTTAAGAAGGTGCATAGGAGAAAATACCATCACGCCTGATTAATATAATCAGTATTGGGCAGGGGATTGTTTTTTCAGTTGTGGTTATCACTGGAAAAAATATGTGTGTCAGATGAAACTTTGCATCAAGTCAGTAAGTTCTATTCAAAGCAACAGCTTTCAAAGGCTGAAAGGAAACAGCCCTTGAGTGAGGGCTGTGACTTGTATCAGGCAACCTGAACAGGAATGGCATTAGCGCTGTGGCTAACGGTGTTGTCTGGGTTCATATACAACAGAGCTGGTTTGTGGTTGGCACATTCAGCATCGGAATAGTGGGCGTAGGCACAGATAATGACACGATCACCAGGAGCGACCAGACGGGCAGCTGCGCCGTTCATGGAGATGATGCCAGAGCCTTCTTCACCACGGATGATGTAGGTAGTAAAGCGTTCACCATTGTCTTTGTTGTAGATCTGGATCTGCTCAAACTCTTTCAGGCCTGCCATATCCAGCAGTTTGCCGTCGATGGCGCAGGAACCTTCGTAGTTGAGCACGGCGTGCGTCACGCTGGCCATATGCAGTTTGGCTTTCAGCATCACGTTATGCATCAAGACTTCCTCGTTACTGGCTGTGTCAGGCTGTACGTATTAGCCGAGACGCAGCGAAAGATACTCTTTTCCGGGCAATATTTCCAATACCAGAAATATTACCCGCGAACAAAAATGTCCGGCAGCTTACAGGTCAATCTGTATATTGTCGATCAATCGGGCTTTACCAAGAGCCGCAGCTGCCAGAATCACCAGCTCTTTATCTTCCGGACCAGCAGGGCGCAGATCGGAACGTCTGATGATGTTGAAATAGTCCGGCAGGAAACCGGCCTGGGCCAGGCGGGCAGTTGCATCGCGCTGGATAATATCGAAATTGTTTCCACCGGCCTGAATGGACTCCTTGGCACGAACTAGCTCTTTATTCAGCATACAGGCCTGCTCCAGCTCCTCTGGAGACAGGTAGCCATTACGAGAACTCAATGCCAGTCCACTTTCGGAGCGGGCAATCGGCGCGCCAACAATCTCAACCGGAATGCAGAGGTCTTTGACCATTTTACGAATAATGGCCAGCTGCTGGAAATCCTTCTCGCCAAAGACTGCAATATGGGGCTGAATGATATTGAACAGCTTGGTAACGACTGTGGAGATGCCGGTGAAAAATGCCGGGCGGCTCTTGCCACAGTGCATGCCATCCAGAGCGTCGACCTTGACGGCAGTATGTTGTTCCAGACCTTCCGGATAAATGATATGCGAGGTCGGAGCAAACACCATATCCACATCATGTTCTCTGAGCAGGGACTCATCCTGCTCCATGGTGCGTGGATAGCTGTGGTAATCCTCATTGGGGCCAAACTGCAGCTGATTAACATAGATGCTGACGATAACTACGTCCGCTATCTCTTTGGCCTTGGTCACCAGGGTCAGGTGACCATCGTGCAGATTGCCCATGGTGGGAACAAAAGCAACGGTCTTGCCAGCGGCTTTTACGGTCTGCACATAGTCACGAATCTCTTCGATGCTATAAACGGTTTTCATTCACTAAATCCATGTTCTGGTGCCGGGAAGGTGCCTTCTTTGACATCTTTGACAAACTTGGCAACTGCATCTGCCGGGGTAGAAGCTTCAGCCATAAAATCTTTAACAAAGCGGGGACGACGACCATGGGTCATCCCCAGCATGTCGTAGACAACCAGAACCTGGCCATCGGTATCCTTGCCGGCACCGATACCAATAACAGGAATGGAAATAGCGCGGGTGATCTCCCTTGCAAGCGGGCTGGGAACACACTCCAGCAACAGAATGTTGGCTCCAGCTTCCTCCAGCAGGCGGGCATCTTCGATCATGCGGTTCGCTGACTCATGATCACGTCCCTGTACTTTATACCCTCCCAGCATGCTGACAGACTGGGGAGTCAGCCCAAGGTGCAGGCAGGTGGGAATGCCGCGCTGTGAAAGCCCGCGCACCGTTTCACACAACCAGCGACCGCCTTCAAGCTTGATAACTTCGGCACCAGCCTGCATTAAAGCCGTAGCGTTGGCATAGGTCTGTTCGGGTGTAGCGCAGGCCATAAAAGGAACGTCGGACATGATCATGGCATCGGTATTACCACGACGAACACAATGAGTGTGGTAAACCATATCTTCCATGTTGACAGGAACTGTGGAGTCCCGCCCCTGGATAACATTGCCCAGTGAGTCTCCAACGAGAATGATTTCAGTTCCCTGGCTGCTGACCATATGAGCCATGGTGGCATCATAGGAGGTCAGGCAGGTGAACTTTTCACCGATCCGCTTCTGTTCTAGAAGGGTGTGCAGAGTGGTTTTGGCCATAGAACCCTGGATTTGTATTCTATGACTGCTGACAGACTATGATCGGCTTTGGAGAATTTCCCCTTATTTAGCGGGTCAGCCCTGTCGCAGTCTTGTCCTGTGTATGCAATGACGGGCTATATTGGTGGAAATTCTTGTGCTTTTCCAGTGCAGAATTTACCTGTTTCTGGTTGTTTGCTACGACCTTCACCCAAAATTTAGCTAAAACTCTGAAGGTTTTGGGTTGAAGTAGTGTCGGCCTTTTCTGCAATACATGATTTCTTCAACCAGCTGGCGGTAATCCTGTTCGTTATGGACAAGGTCAATATCAGCAGCATTGACAATCAGAAGAGGAGAGGCCTCATAGTAGTGAAAAAATTCTGCGTAGGCTTCGTTCAAGCGTTTAAGGTAGCCATTGCCGATTAACCTTTCTGCCTCTATTCCCCTTTCCCGGATACGATCTTTAAGTACATCAACCGGAGCCTGAAGATAGATGACCAGATCCGGATGGGGAAGATCTTTGGTCTGCATATCCCATGCGCGTTCATACAGTTGCAGTTCATGGTTATCCAGGTACATTTCGGCAAACAGGCGATCCTTGTCCATGCAGAAATCCGACACCCTGACCGGCTCAAACATGTCGCCCTGAACAATGGTTTGCAGCTGTGCAGCTCGCTGGAACAGAAAGTGAAGCTGGGTGGCCAGGGCAGCCTGGCGTGGGTGGCGGTAAAACTTTTCCAGAAACGGGTTTTCTCGGGGAGGCTCTTCAAGGACTGCGTTATAGTTAAAGGTTCTGGCCAGCCGCCTTGCCAGTGTCGTTTTCCCTACGCCAATAGGTCCTTCGACGGCAATAAACTGGGGAAAATCATCTGCCAGTAGCGGACGAGGCTGCCTTGTTGCTTCCATCTCAGACCAACCTTGTTGTTGTCGTTATGGTCAGGAGCCAGGCTGTCTGCGGCAATGGTATCTGACCAATGACAGAAAGACCTTGTTCCCCACTTTTTTGTAAAAGCTTTTGCAGGTTTTGTCCAGTGGGAAGAATAAGATCAGGGCAGATATCGGAAAGGGGTTTCAGTACAAAATTACGCCAGTGCATCTCTTTGTGAGGCACGGTCAGGCGTTCATTTTCTATAATCTGTTCACCATAGAGCAGAATATCAAGGTCAAGAGTACGGGCGCCCCAGCGAATAATACGCTTGCGGGCATGGGCACTCTCTATAGCCTGGAGGTGATCCAGAAGCTCCAGAGAGGAAAGTTCTGTCTGTATTGCGACAACCCCATTGATATAGTCCTCCTGCTCACCCGGGCCAACCGGTTCACTCTGGTAGAGGCGAGAGGTACTAATCAGACTGGTCTCTGACATTCCGGCAATCTCTTCAACGGCCGTAATTACCTGCTGTCTTGGGTTTTCAAGGTTGCTGCCCAGTCCTATATATGCAGTGACAGACATGAATAACTACCTGGTTAATTCAGTGGGAAATCGAACAAGTCATAGTCTGGCTGTGACTTGAGTATCGGGCTCCTAGTACATCATTTCACACATTCTGGCGGGTGGTGGCTTGATGTTTCCAAAGGCCATGGGTGGCCGACTAGCGCCGTTGGGCAGGGACTGCCCATGGGCGCGGAAAACAGCAAGTTACACCTGGCACAGGTCAGGCTCATAGAAATCATGTACTAGTGCTGGTTACTGGAAAGTTTTCGACGACGTGGTCTGCGACGACGTCTGCGTTTCTCTGTTGGGTTGGCTTCAGCATGACGGTTGGCCATAGTCTGACGGTTTTCCGGGTGAGCCTGCTGGTATTCTGTCCACCATTGTCCGGCACCGTTCAGATCTTCTCCAGATGCTTCCCTGAGCAACAGGAAATCATACGCGGCACGGAAACGCGGATGAGCAGCCAGCTCTTCAAGCCGTTTGGGCTGGCGACGTTCCAGGCGTGCCTGAAAATCCCAGATTTCCCGCATGGGAATAGTAAAGCGTTTGGGAATGGCTGTGTGGGTACATTGGTTGGCGATCACCTGCATAGACGCCTGCTGCATGGCTGGTACAGGAGGAACCCCCTGGCTGCGAATATCTTCAGCCATGGCCCGCATAGATGGCCATAGTAGAGCCGCGTAGAAGAAAGCCGGTGTAACAGGGCGATCCCTGCGAATACGGTCATCGGTACTATCAAGAGCCAGGTTCAGCAGCAGGCTGTTCTTTTCATCCAGTTCCAGAGCGGAAGCCGCTGATGGGAACAGTGTGGCAAACAGGTCATAATCCTGCAGAAGCTGCAGAGTTTTTCTACCGTGGCTTGACAAAAACAGCTTCAGGCTTTCATCAAACAGGCGGGCAGAGGGTATATCACTAAGCAGGTTGCCGAGTTCCCTGATGGGAGCTGCAGTTGACTCTTCGATGGTGAAATCCAGTTTGGCTGCAAAACGAACAGCCCTGAGCATTCGTACTGGATCTTCGTGGTAGCGACGGATCGGGTCACCGATCAGACGAATAACCTTCTGATCAATATCTCTTTGACCATTACAAAAGTCATGGATGGAGAAATCTTCCGTAGTGTAGTAAAGGGCATTGATAGTGAAGTCACGGCGAATAGCATCGTCTTCCAGGGAACCGTAGACATTATCCCTGAGAATTCTTCCGGAATCAGAGTGGTGGGACTTGTCCCGGTGATGGTCATCATTGTCGGCATCATGGCTGGCACGGAAGGTGGCCACTTCAATGACCTCGCGCCCAAAGACAACATGAATCAGCTTGAACCGACGGCCGATAATGCGTGAATTTCGGAACAGGGAACGGACTTCTTCCGGGGATGCACTGGTGGCTACATCAAAGTCTTTTGGGTGCAGACCCAGCAGAAGATCACGGATACAGCCCCCCACCAGATAAGCCTCATGCCCCTGACTGCGCAGACGGTGCAGTACCTTCAGGGCACTATCACTGATGTCTCTGCGTGAAATGGGATGTTCGTCACGGGGGATAATCTTGCGAACCGGCTTTTGTTCAGGTTTTGAACCTGGAGTGAAAAGCCTGGACAGGTATCCGATAAGTCCTTTACGCCTGCCGGTCATGATCTGCCAAATTCTCTAAGTACTGCCATGAACAAAAAATGTTCGCTGCCGAAATAAAACCGACATATTACCACCTGACAAGCCGTTTGGATAATAACTGATGAGTCAGGGTGGTCGGTAGTGATGCTGGAGACAATCAGGTTGAGAGGTAAAGCCACCAGATCATATCCCCGGGGCACTGCACATGCAGGGCATCCTTGATCACCTGGCTGGCCATGGTGTTCTGCATATCTGCCAGCCATTCATTATCATCCATACGATTTTGGACGTACCAGTCAGGGTAGGAGTGCAGGCGGCGATCATAATAAGCCAGAGGAAACTGAATCTGCCGTGGCAGCTGAGGAAGATTTTGATAAAACGCAGTGACACACTGCTGCACCAGCTCTTCACCAAGGCGGTTACGTTTGCCGATGTAGACAGCTGATTCATCGCGGTATTCATCGTTATAGGGTTGCATCATCTCCGAATAACGGGCTTCGATGCAATCCTCCAAAGACAGGTTCAGTGGTGTGCTTCCATAGCCCATAACATCACAGGCCAGTTTGGCTTTTTCTTTGTTCTGCATGCCAAGGGTTTCATACCAGCCGGCATTCTGTCCCAGCTTTTCCTGAGCAGCCATCAGACTGGCAAAGTAAAGATTCTCGGCGGGGCTGAAACAGTTGGCATCACTGCTTTTGCGCAAGGGAACAAGAAGCTCCAGCTCAGGGTCTCTGTTAATGGAGTGCTGGCGATCCATACGACGCATTTCACAGATATCATCTGTCTGGCCGGCAAATGGATCAGCAGCTTCTGTCATAATCGGAAACAGGCTTGATAACAACAGCAATATAAAAAGACGGCTGACACTCTTTTTTGTATATCCCTGAGTACATCCCTGAGCACAAAACACGGTAATAATCCCCAGTCATATTCTTCTAATTAAATTTATTGTAGAAGAACTTACCGGGTTGCTGCTTATCGCTTTAGGTAACTGTTTCTTTTCTGGGGATACCCAAACGCTTTCTGCGCTCCCAAAGACACTTTCTACTGATGCCCAGTTTTTTTGCCAGCTGGGTTTCGTTCATATACTCCTGGTGCTCCAGAACAAAGCGCTGGAAATAATCTTCCAGTGACAGATCTTCTTCGTTGATATCCTGATCGGACTGACTGATTGTTGTTTTGGATTTGGCTGTGTTGGATCTGGATTGAGGCTGTGACTGGATAACATTCTCATCCAGGCCCAGCAGCTCAGGAGTGATCATATCGTCTTCACTGAGAATCACGGCCCTTTCGATAGCGTTTTCCAGTTCCCGGACATTGCCAGGCCAGAGGTGTCGGCTGATGGCGACAAGAGCTTCTGGTGACAGCAGCATATTGCTGGTTTCCATACGGGTAACTGTTTTTTCCAGCAGAGCTTCGGCAAGAAGTGTGATGTCCTGCCCACGTTCTCTCAGGGGTGGAAGCTGAAGTTCAACAACGTTCAGGCGGTAATAGAGGTCTTCACGAAAGCCCCCTTCACTGGCCATCTGTTTTAGTTTTCTGTGGGTGGCGGCGATAAGTCGAACATTGACCTTGCGGGACTCAACGGAACCCACTCTTCTTATCTCACCTTCCTGCAGCACACGAAGAAGACGGGCCTGAGCTTCGAGGGGAAGTTCTCCAATCTCATCAAGAAACAGAGTGCCGCCATCAGCGGCTTCAACAAGACCATTACGGGTTGTGGTAGCGCCGGTGAAGGCTCCTTTTTCATGGCCAAACAGCTCAGACTCAATTAGAGTTTCAGGAATAGCTGCGCAGTTTACTGATATCATCGGTTTCTCTTTACGCCGGCTGGCATTATGGAGAGCTTTCGCTACCAGCTCTTTACCAGTGCCGGATTCTCCGAGAATCAGTACGGTGGCTTCAGTGGGGGCTACGCGGTCGATACGGTTGAACAGGGTTTTCATTGCAGAACACTGTCCAATCATACCTGCGGTTGTCTGAGAAGATTCAGTGGGAAGCTTACTTTGGTTTTGTTGAACGGGTTCCGGCTGCTCGCTTTTACGGCCAATAATATCGGCGACTGAGCAGAGCATGTTTTCATGGTCAAATGGTTTGGCAATATAGTCAACAGCACCCATTTTCATGGAATCGACCGCTGAACGAAGGCTGGCATAACTGGTCATGATCAAAACCGGCGTGTATTTGCTCCGTTCAATCATCCCGGTTCCCGGTTCCCCGGGAAGGCGCAGATCAGAAATAATCAGGTCGAAGCTTTCCAGCGAGTGCCGGCAGGCATCTTCAACAGATTCTGCCTCAGTGACCAGGTAATCATTTCTGACCAGAAGGCGTCGCAGAGATGAACGAATAACAGGCTCATCTTCAACGATCAATATATTTCCCTGGCTCATAGCTCCCCCAGCTATATCCATCCATAACTTCTACCCTGCCACAACCCCCTCAGTTTCCGGCAGAGTATCGATACTAAGTTCAGCCATATGTCTAGGTAGACTTATGCTGATGCATGTGCCACCCGGCCTCTCCTCGTTGACAGGAGAGCGCACGGATATTGTACCAAAATGTTCTTCGATAATACTGTACACAAGTGCCAGGCCAAGCCCGGTGCCTTCACCTGCACTTTTTGTAGTAAAGAAAGGTTCAAACAGGCGCTTCTGATTATCTTCGGAAATACCGCAGCCCTGGTCTGTGATCTCTATCGTGATGGAGTGCTCCCAGGGAATAGTGTTGGCAGTGACAACAGCATTGTCTGGTGAGGCGTCACGGGCGTTACTTAGCAGGTTAATCATTACCTGGGTCAGCTTCTGACTGTCTCCGGAAACCCGATAATCCTTGTGACAGTTATTAATAAAGCGGATGCCGCGGTTGTCCTGGTGCAGTGACAGCAGGGCTATGGCTTCATTAATGCAGCGATAAAGACTGACCGGCTCAATGGTTATCTGTTCACTGGACTGTCCCGAATGGGCAAAGCTGATCAGGGAATGCAGGATTTTACCAATGCGTTTGGTCTGCTCAAGAATCTGACTGGCAATTTCCCGGGTATCTTCTTCTGAGGAGTAACTCCTCAGTTCCTGAGCCAGGCAATCCACCCCTGTTACCGGGTTACCAATTTCATGGGCTACGCCAGCTGCCAGTTGACCAATGGATGCTAGGCGCTCACTATGAATCAACTTCTGTTCCAGCAGCAGAGACTCGGTCAGATCCTCCAGCATAACCACTGTGCCGCCACCACCTTCAAGGCGGGCTTTATGAAGGTTGAACCAGCGTTGCTGACCATTGACTGTGACCTGTCGCTTTTCTCGAGCCCGGGTATTGTCGCTTTCGAAGTCACTGAGCATTTCACGCCAGGGAGATCTCAGGCTGCTCAGATAAGAACCCACCGTTGTTTTTGCAGGAATACCTGTAGCGTTCTCCATGGCCTGGTTCCACATCATCACCTCACCATCCTCTCCTAAAGAGCAGATGGCCATAGGCAGGTGCTGCAGTGTTTGTCTGTGGTAACGGCGCAGGTTGTCCAGTTCCCTGGCAAGACCGGTCAGGCGGTGCTGGTAATCTTCCACCTGATTTTCAACATAGTTAAGATCGGCGAGGCCAGTACTCTGATGCTCATAGGGCAGATAGCGATTGATAATATCTCTGGCAATACTGGGCCCCATCAAGCCAGAAAGATTGGCTTCAATCCGGTCTCGCAGACGACGAAGTGCATAAGGCCGGGTTTCATCCAGAGACATGCCCAGATCATACAGTGCCTGAGATACTTCACGCTGGGCGGTATAGACTCCCAAAGGGGTAGTCAGTTTTTCCAGAAACTCTTTTGGAGATGTCGCTTTCAGGATTTTTCGGGCAGGACGACCCAGAGACTGAATAGAACAGATTTCTGCTGAATGACGCTCTTCTGCTGGCAGCTTCGTTATCAGGCTGACGAAAAGAAGTGTAAAGGCGTTGGTTGTGAGAGAGATGAGTGCTGTCCAGTGCCAGGCGGGCTGTTTCAGTGGCAGGGAGTAACCCCAAAACGTCAGTGAGTCCGCTCCGCTAACCAGAGGGAGGAACATGGTTACAAACCAGATAGAGGAGCCGGCAACCAGACCGGCACAGAAGCCAAAGCGGCTGGCATAGGGCCAGTAAAGCGTTGACAGGACGCCTGGCATGAATTGAAGGCAGGCTACAAAGGCCACGATAACCAGTGGGGCCAGGCTCTGTTCCACTGAGAGCAGTCGGTAAAAGCCATAACTGGCCAGAATCATTGCCGCAATCAGGCCACGTTTGGTCCAGCTGAGCCAGCGATATATGTTCACGTTGGTACTGGGCTGAAATACAGGCAGAATCAGATGGTTGACCACCATGGCTGACAGCGCTAGGGTGGTCACAATAATCAAACCACTGGCGGCAGACATGGCACCCAGGTAAGTCAACATGGACAGCCAGGGAAGACCAATTTCCAGCCCCAGGCCCAGAACATAATATTCCGGTGAGGTGTCGATCTGCAGTTTCAGTCCGCCCCAGAGCAGCAGGGGAATCGGCAGACTCATCAGCAACAGATAGAGGGGAAACCCCCAGCTGGCAGTTTTCAGGTTCCGAGGCTTCTGGTTTTCAGTAAATGCCATATGGAACATATCGGGCATGACTATGGCAGCAGCAAAGAAAATCAGCAGCATGGTGCGCCATGGACCATCGTCCATGGTTCTTCTCAATGTTTCCAGTGGCTCCTTCTGGTTGGTTAGCCACTCCTGCAGTCCCTGGGGACCATTAAACACCTGAAACAGAATAACGCTCCCCACAACCAGCATGGCAATCAGTTTGACGGCAGACTCAATGGCTATGGAGACTACCAGACCATGATGTTTCTCATGACTGGATATACGGCGTGTGCCGAATGCCATGGTGAATAGAATAATCAGGATGCAAAAGCCAAAGGCCAGTTCTTCCTGTGAGCTTTCCCCGGATAGAATATGGATCGAATCAGCCACGGCCTGAATCTGCATGGCGACCAAAGGCAGCAAAGCCAGAAGCATGATAATGGTCGTCAAAGTTCCTGCCCAGGAACTACGGAAACGGAAGGCAAACAGGTCGGCCAGAGAGCTGAGCTGGTAATCTCTGGTTATTCTTAGAAGCGGAGAGAGAAGTACCGGAGCTAGCAGAAAGGTTCCACAGATGCCCAAGTAGTAAGCCAGAAACACGAAGCCATATTTATGGGCCATACCCACTGCCCCGTAAAAAGCCCAGGCACTGGTATAAACCCCCAAGGAGAAGATGTAGACCAAGGGGTGGCTGGTCACGCTTCTGGGAATCCAACCTTTGTCTGTCAGCCAGGCTGCGCCAAACAGGAGCAAAAGATAGGCAACACTGAAGCTGGCCAGGTAGCTGAGTTCAAGGCTCATGGTGGTTGCTCCGGGGCTGCAGCAGATAAGCGCAGACAATCAGGATCAGCCAGAGCAGCCAGGGGCGATACCAGCTTTCGGGCGTATCAACCCACCACTCCAGGATGGCGGGAGAAAACAGATAAATACCTATGACCAAAAGAAGAACTAACCGGTGAAGGTACATGCCTTATCCCTGGAAATATCCGGTTATGGCGAACTCGAGGGCATATTACCTGCTGATAGGTATTTTGTGCAATTTATTGCGGGAAATTATATTTATATAACCCGTTTTCCATTGTGCCAGACCAATTTGATTGACAGTGGTCGTGTTTCCGAGAGCAGCACCATGTCAGCTTTCATCCCCGGTGACAGCAGACCAATCTGATGATGAAGGTTAATTGACCTTGCAGGGTTGTAGCTGGCTGCCAGCAAGGCTTCAGACATTGAGCAACCTGTTATGCGCAGCATAGTTTCAATGGCAAAGGGTATGGTCAGAACACTGCCAGCCAATGTCTCAGGGTTATTCGCGAGAACGGATTTGTAACCTTCTACCCTGACATGGAGGTTCCCCCCCAGCCAGTGATAGCCATTTTTTTCCGGAAGCCCTTTTGCGCTTATGGCATCAGACACCAGTACAAAGCGTTCTGGGTGTGACCGACTGAGTTGCCAGGCTATGCGGACAAGATTATCGCTGAGATGAACACCGTCCATGATGACTTCAAAGGGAATCCGGGAGTGAGTGAGGATTGTAAATGCTGCTCCGGCATCCCGGCTTTTACTCTGGGACATGCCGTTGAAAAGGTGAGTGCCCATCATGGCACCATCAGCTATGGCCTGCTGGGTAACAGTTTCGCTGGCATTGGTATGACCTATGGAAGCAATAATGTTGTGCCTTCTGCACCATTCGATCAACTGACTGCTGTGTTCGAGCTCAGGGGCAAAGGTGATAACCCGAATAGAATTTGCAGATGCCCGTTGCCATTGATCCATCAGTTCAAGGTTGACTGCCAATAATGCATTGAGGGGATGACAACCCGGTTTTTCATTGCTTATAAATGGGCCTTCCATGTGAATGCCGGCAATGCTTGCTTCATCTAAACCCTGTTTGCAGGTGTGCTTGTTGATACGGGCAAGAATTCGTGTCAGTTTCTCCGGGGAGGCGCTGATGGTTGTTGGCAGCCAGGTCGTAACACCTTCCCGAAGAAGGTTCCTGCCTATGGTTTTCAGTGTTTCCGGTTCATGCTCAATGTCCATCACGTCCCGGCCTCCGGCTCCATGTATATGAATATCAACAAAGCCGGGAGCCAGAAGGCCTCTTACTTCAGAAATCTGCAGACATTTTTTACCAAGGGATTGACTCCAGGGCTGAATATCCTCGATATGGTCATCCTGAATGAGAACAACGTGGTCAGGCTTGATAGTCCACCCAGCCAAAACCCGGGTTGCTCTGATGCAACTGGTGGCACTGTCTGCCTGGCACGAGAAAAGTGTCAGAGTAACAGTAGCAGCAAAGTAAAACTGGCAAATGGCCAGAGTGCCCCTGTTAAGCAAATATGAGTCCCTGGAGTTCTTTGAATGAGCGTGGGAGATTAGACAGGAACAGGCAAAGCTGCCAGTGAGACTATTTTCGCTGGAACAGCCAGAAAGAAAATATTCTGGTCATGGCAGGCATAACTATCCACGTCATCAGGAAGACTGTGCAGATACAGCTGATAAGCGTTTCCAGATACCAGGGAACTGCTGGTGGGGTTATTTGGCTGACCAGGCTGGGAACCAGCAGTATGAGTGGGTAAATAGCTAGTAAAGTCACCAGTGCCATCCGGTGTCTTGGTGGCTTGGGAGCTATTGTGGCCATTGTAGTTATTGGGGTTTCGGGAAGATCAAACCAGAACTCGATACCGTCCTCTTTTCTGTATGCCGACTCTTTTTCCACCAGTGGCTTCAAGCGTTCAATCCATAGGTTGCGTTCTTCCGACTCCTCCCAGAGAGCCAGGTTGAGGTGGTTGTCAAAGCGAATAATAGTGGTGTAGACAATAGACTGCTCTGAATCACTTTCAGGGTTCTTGACGATGCTGGTGCCCTGATGGCCAGGAAACGAGTTGGCAGCTCTGGTAATGCCCGATGACCATTTTTTGAACTCTGCTACCTTGTCCCGTTTAACATGGTTACTGACAACAACAGTAACCGGATCGAGGTTTTTTCTGTCGGTTCTTGTAGCGTGTTCTTTCATGGGTTCCTCAAGGCCTGTTGTCGGAGCACCTTACACTCTGATGATGTAGTTATACCAGTCAGCAGGGTCTTCTAAATCCTCTTCACTGACCAGTGCCATACTTCTGATGGAGTGTCCTGCTTCTTCGACAGATGAAGTTTTTCCAGTTATCAACGGATGCCACTGGGGCAGAGGCCTGTCTTGAATGAGGCATTTATAGGCGCACTCATCTGGTAGCCATGGTAGAAACTCATGCAGGGTTTTAGGCGTAAACTTCATGCAGTCAGGAACATGCCTGCGGCGATGCTTATAGTTTTTGCACTGTCCCGTGTCTTGATCAAGAAGAGTACAGGCAACCCGGGTTGGAATCAGCTCCTCAGTAGCATCATCAATAAGCTTGTTCAGGCAGCAGCGGCCACAGCCATCACAGAGAGACTCCCATTCGCTGCGAGTAAGCTCATAAAGGGACTTTGTTTCCCAGAACCGGTAGGGTATTGTTTCAGCCATTAAGCGGGGTTGTGTTATGAATATCGTTTATAGGCATATTTTAAGGCCTGCTTCGGGAATTTCCCTGGTCAAAGCCAGGGATTCAATCTGCCAGTTCTCAACTGCCCACGATAACAGATCTTCCAGTGAACAGTCTTGAATATGGCTGTCGACAGGAAGATTCAAAGCTTCCATGGCCTTCAGTATCACAGGTTCAGGGCAGGTTAAGGGCAAGGGAGCTGCACAGGTCTGCTTGCTGAGTTTTTCTCCCTGACCATTAGTGATGACAGGTAGATGGGCATAGGTTGGAGTGTGGTAACCAAGGGCATTCTGAAGACAAATCTGTCTGGGGGTTGAGTCGAGCAGATCAACACCGCGGACAATATCTGTGATTCCCTGCCAGTCATCGTCTACTGTCACCGCCAGCTGGTAGGCGAACAAGCCGTCTTTTCTAAAAATAACAAAGTCGCCCAGTTGCTCCAGGCTGGAGGTTTGCACCTGCTGAATACGATCATGGAAAGTGAATGACTGATCCAGCCCATTCATGCGAATAGCATGAGGCCTGTCAGGGATGCCGGTTCGGTTTCTACAGAAGCCGGGATAATAGGGCAGATAGTCCGTCAGTTCTTTACGGGTGCAGGTGCAGGGGTAGGCAAGACTCTTCTTCTGCAGTTCATCAAGAGCGGCGCGGTAGGCATCGTACCGGGTGTGCTGGAACAACACTTCCCCGTCCCAGTGAAGCCCGTAGGTTTCCAGTGCACGAAGAATATCATCGGAAGCACCGAGTTGTTCCCGGGGGGGGTCAATATCTTCGATACGTACAAGCCAGCGCCCAGCCACAGCTCTTGCATCCAGATAACTGGCCAAGGCTGCAGTCAGGGAGCCGAAATGAAGTGATCCTGTTGGAGACGGGGCAAAACGCCCCGTATAAGAGGAAGCTGCCATACTGAGTCGTTAGTGACCCAGTTGCTTTTCCTTGATCTCTGCAAGGGTTTTGCAGTCGATACACAGGGTTGCAGTTGGACGAGCTTCCAGGCGGCGAATGCCGATTTCAACGCCACAGGAATCACAGTACCCGTAATCACCCTCTTCAAGGCGGCCAAGGGTTTTTTCAATTTTCTTGATCAGCTTGCGCTCGCGGTCACGGGTGCGGAGCTCAAGGCTGAACTCTTCTTCCTGACTGGCACGGTCAGCTGGGTCGGGGAAGTTGGCGGCTTCGTCCTGCATGTGGTTTACAGTCCGATCAACTTCTTCCATCAGCTCAAGCTTCCAATTCCGAAGGATATCGGTGAAATGCTCGACCTGACGGTCACACATATATTCCTCACCCTTCTTTTCCTTGTAGGGTTCGAAGGTTCTGAGCAGGTTGCCGTTATCTGGCTTTTTCTGTGCTGACATGTTTACAGCCTCATCTCTCTCCAAGTCATCGTCCTTCAGGATGCCATATCCCGGGATCGGCTGCGGGGCGATATCGCTTTCCGTATGCCCCGGAATTACAACTTGCCAAGGAGCCGAGAAGCTACCAGAACCCGGAACCAGATTCTACCTCAAATTGTCCCAGTACAAAAAAGCCACCACATCTATAAGAATCTAGACACAGCAATTCGTAAGTCGCTCATTGAATTAGTGTAAATTAGAATAAAAACATTATTTTAATAACGTATAGGGTATGTCGTGATTTTAAAACCTTCTTTTCAACCTGCCCGCTTGCAGCGACGTTACAAACGCTTTCTGGCTGACATCACTCTTCCCGATAATACTACGACTACGATTCACTGTCCTAATACCGGGTCAATGAAAAACTGCCAGCCGGAAAATGCAAGGATCTGGTACTCGGATTCCCGAAACCCAAAGCGCAAATTTCCTTTGACCTGGGAACTGGTTGAGATCCCGGTCAGTTATGGTGGGAAAACCAGAGAAACCCTGGCCTGTGTCAATACTGGCAGGGCTAATGCCTTGGTTCAGGAAGCTATTGAAAATGAAACTATCTCCTCGCTGGTTGGATATTCTGGCTTGAAAAGAGAAGTGAAGTACGGCTCGGAAAACAGCCGTATTGATATTTTGCTGACCGATGAAAACAGAACTGACTGCTATATCGAAGTAAAAAGTGTCACTCTGGCAACTGGAGAAGGGTATGGAAAGTTTCCTGATGCCGTGACCGAACGGGGGCGCAAACATTTGCGTGAACTGATGCAGGTGGTGAAAAACGGAGATCGGGCCGTATTGCTGTTTTGTGTGCAGCATACAGGAATTGAAGTTGTCAGGCCGGCAGACGCCATCGACCCGGAATATGGTAAGGCATTGCGGGAGGCTGTAGCAGCAGGAGTAGAAGTCATGGTGTGGGGCAGCACCATCAGCCCTGAGGAGATGGTGCTGAGCAAACCGCTCAGGTTGATGTTGTAGCCTTACGTCAACAGAATTTAAAGATTTAGAAAAATATCACCACCTTCAATGGTGTGTGGTACTGCGGTTAAGGTATCGCCAGCGCAGGGGCCAGCCAGACACTCACCATCTTCAATTCGGAACAGCGCACCATGCATACAGCACTGGATAAGTCGCTCTTCCTGATCCAGAAATTTATCAGGCTCCCATTCCAGGTTTACCCCTTGATGTGGGCAGGAGTTGGAATAAACAAAGACTTGTCCATCAAACCTGACAACAAACACCGGGCCTTTTGGAGTGCTGTCGAAGCCTTTGCTGCCGGGTTCAGATATCTCTTCAACGGCGCATAATTTATGCATTGATCAATCCCTGGAAGCTCACGGTTTTATTTTTTCAGTGGATTATAACGACAGGTTTTAGCAAAACCATAGAAACTGTCACCGAGGCTGCTGGGGGAAGACCTAGCTGGATCAATTGTGTGGGTATCGTTTCAGCTCCAGTTTTTCTGGTCGGTGATGTTGAACAGCCTGGCACGTTGGGGCAGATCTTGAGTTGGGTCCATCCCGCTTCCCCTCGTTAGTACCCCTAATCCTTTGGTTGTACTTCCTAACAATCACAGAAAAAACAGGAACGCAGAAAGAATACCTCTGTCTAATTAATTGCTTGAAAAGAGTCTGTTTAAACAAATCGTTAAATTAAATGAAAAGGAGATCAATGATGAACAAGTTAGCAACCCTCACCAGAAATTCTTTTGTCAATAATCTACATCATATAAGCTCTGTAGCTGCAACCTCGGCATCAAGCTTATGGTCATCGACAACAAAATTGTTGCCAAGTATTAGGTCTACTTATACACAAGCATCTACCAAAGTGTATGGGTTGAAGACGTCTCTGAACGAACGGTATGCATCAGTCATATCCTGTGTACAAACTCATATTGGCCCAAACTCTGGGAATCCCCCCTTCTTAGATTTAAGTTTGTTGTTTGCGCACAAGTTTGGACAAAATCTATCATATTATTTACAAAATATTGCCTTTGGGGCCGGTGGACTAGCAGTCGGGTGCGTAGCCTTACAAACAACACCGGTGACTGCTGGTCTTACTGCAATTACAGGTTTGGCAGGAACATATGTGCTTGACAAAGGATGGAATACCTTCCTGAAGATTTACGGTGCAGACAAAGAGATAAAGTTTAATGAACCTGAGAAAGGACCAGTTTCAATTGCTAGCAGCAAATATACTTGCGGTCTCGTGGCCAGTGCTGCTCTTATGACTGGAGTGCTTAGTCCGCTCGGATTTTTCTTGGCAATCAGTATTAAAGCAGGGTATGACGAGTTTAGTTAACTTAAAACTTGACAAGAAAGTAATATTAGCTTTGTGTAGTTCTCTCCGCTCTGCAAAAGCCTGTTTTGCTGATTTGAAAACAAAAGTCGGCCATACAGCTTCTTAATTAAAAACCTTGATAAACCACCAATGGCGGTGGTTTATCAAGCTTCGATTGCACTTATTGTATTAATTGTATTAATCCAGCGCTAAACGCTGGCTTGACTGATATAGATCTAAAAAGTGTACTTGGCGCTGAAAGAAATATTACAGCCCGGTTCGGAGTAACGATCCATATTCTGGTTAGTTGGATCAATTTTGCGGGTATCGTTCCAGCTCCAGTATTTCTTGTCGGTGATATTGAACAGCCCAACACGCAGGGTCAAATCCCGGGCAGGGCTGTAATAGGCTGTCAGATCCAGAACACCAAAGCCGGGAGTAACGTAAACACTATCTGAATCACTTACCTGGGATGTTTTCTTGCCATCCACAATGGTCCAGTTTATTTCCCCACCCCAGATAGTGGAGGGTGCGTCATAACCAAGGCCGATCACTGCTGTTAAGGGGGCAATACTGTTTAGTGGTTCATTATCTTCGGAGTCTTTTCCTCTGGCGTATGCCAAAGAAGCTCTAAGAGTTGTTCCCGAAGGCGCATGTAGAGCTTCATCCAGCCATAGCTGTCCTTTCAGTTCCACACCTTTGATCTTGGCTCTGGAGATATTTTGCTTCGTAGTGACGGTTAGAGCACCCTCTTGATGACTTCCGTCTTCAATAAAGTTCTGGTAGTTGCTGAAGAATGCCATAGCTTCAAAATTACCAAGATCATATTCACCCCGAAGGCCGAGTTCTAAATTGTTGCTTTCCTCAGGCTTAAGGTCAGGGTTGGCTCTGAAGCTGTATCCGGCATGGGTGTTGGTGTAGTTCCAGTAAAGATCGATCAAATCTGGTGCTTTAAAGCCTTGGCTGAGCTGGGCAAAAGCTGAAAGGTTGCTGTTCAGTTTGTAAACGGAAGCCAGCCGACCAGTTAGCTTGCTGTCTTCGGAATCATCATCCTGAATTTTAGTGGCCCGATTCATGTCAGGACGATAACCGTAGCTGTCAAAACGCAGTCCGGGAGTAATGGTCAGCCTGTCTGTGAGAACTATGTCGCCCTGGGCAAAAGCTCCCCAGATTTTCATGTCAATCTCGGGAATATAGTCTCTGGCTGTAGGAACCCCGGTCGTCAGGTTGTATGATGTGCTCTTGTTAGAGGCATCGCCCTTTTCGTAATTCAATCCATAGATCAGGTTATGCTTCAAACTGGCAAGTTGAAGCTGTTTTTCCAGCTGGGCATTCAACTGAAAACCCTTTTCCTGGTAGTTGTACTCAAGATTTCTGGCGTAAGGGATGAATGCACTGTACTGGGGGACATAAGTCTCCATTGTCGTTTCAGTATCCTGCCAATCCAGCCGCCATTCGAGAGAGTCAAAAGCTGAGTAATGAGCTTGCCACTCATGGAAAACGCCTGCCCTTGTCCGGGTCTTACTGTCGCTGCCGGTTACACCATCGGTGATTCGGCTGTCCCTCACATCAATATTGCTTCTGGAGTCCTGGAACTCGCCAGTCAGACCAATACGGTGGTTGCTGTTCAACTGTAATTGCGCTTTGGCCAGAATGTTATCAAGCCTGTTATGGCTGGGGTTGGCTTCACCCCGTTTGGTCCCATAGGTATCACCACTACCTCTGGTTTCCGTCTCCCTGGTATCACGGCGGGTGTAGATCAACATGGATTCCAACTGGCCACTTCTGTTGGCCGCTGATAGTGTTTCAGTAAAGTCATCATTGGCACTGCTGTAAGCTCCCTTGATTGAGAATGAGTTGTCATCTCCATCGTAATCAAGCAGGTCTGCTGGATCCTTGGTCTGGAATGCAACCAGACCACCGATAGCATCACTGCCATAAAGACTGGATGCTGGCCCTTTAACAATCTCAACAGCTTTCAGGGTTTCAATATCAATAAAGTTTCTGCCGCCCTGGAGGTAATAAGTGGCAGTGGTGGTAAAATCATTGGCCTGATCGACATCATCAACAATGATTTTTATCCGGTTACCATCCATTCCCCGAATATTGAAGTTCCCTAAACCTGTCCGGGTATCACTACTCACGGAAACTCCGGGTTCATAACGCACCAGATCGCTTATGTCCTGAACCATTTGATTTTCAATTTGCTCGTCATCAATAACAGAAACGCTGCCGGCGACATCCTGAAGTTTTTTATCTGTGCGGGTTGCTGTGACAGTGATCTGGTTTAACAGGGTTGCCGACTTGCTGTCTGTTCCTGCGGCTTGAACAGCCCCCGACAACCCCACAGCGATGATCGCTGAAGAAAGAAGAGTTCTTTGAAAATGCATGGTGTTCCCGTGTGTTGGCTGTGTGTTGGTGCTTGATCACAGAGCAGGCTCTGCATCCCTGCCAGCCTCGATAGTCCTTACCGAGGGAACCTGATGGTGAGGGACTATAAAATCGATTTACTGTAAATGCAAATCGTTCTCATTTGTGTTAATGTGGTGCCTCTGAAATAAAAATGCCCATATTTAGGGTTAAAAAAACACGGCTGAGCATAGTTGTTATCAGGAAACAGTGTGAGATATTTTGGCTTGATTTACGGAGCTTTTTCAGACTTTCAGGTAAAAGGCTGCCTGTGGTTTTTGGGTTCTGTTGTTCTGCATGCAGTTTTGATTCAGCATCTCTTTTTACAAAACAAGCAATCTGAAAGTCACCAGGGTGGATTATTTGCTCCGGTTGCTGTCAATTTTTTATTAGCAAAGCAAGTCAGTGTTTCAGAACCACAGGCTGAAGTCGTACCTGTAGAAGACTTGGTAAAAGAGATTGTTCCCGCCGAAGAAATCATCGAACAGTCGGATCCTGTCAAAAACGCTTCCGAGCCTGTTATTCCACAGTTGAGTGAAAATCAAACTCTCCAAGAAATCCCAAAAAAAATACCAGAGCCTGTAAAAATAAAGCCAGAATCTAATCTGAAAGAGCCTGCCGCTGAGCCCAGGTCCCCTGCTGATTCTGTAAAAGAGCCTGTCAGCTCTGTCGCTTCGGTGACGGAGTTGTCCGATGTTCATGGGCTGGATGATATTCCTGTTGTCACGACCCCTGCTTTTCGCAAGCCACCATCCCCACCCAAATACCCGCGTCAGGCTAAAAGACGCAATCAGCAGGGTGTCGTTTTACTGGAAGCACTGGTCAGCGACGAAGGGGAAACCCTGTCGGTGACTGTTGTTGAGTCATCGGGTTACCCGCTTCTGGATCGTGCTGCTGAAAGAGCTGTCTCTGGGTGGACTTTTCAGCCCAGGGTGATTGGTTCCAGAACTGTACAGTCCAGGGTGCGGATTCCGGTAAATTTTGAATTGCAGAGCGGCTAGGAGAGAATAATGTTGCCACAGGGATTCAGCCAGTTGGGTGTTATGAGTATACCGCTGCTCGGTTTGTCGACGGTTGCACTGGCCTTGATTTTTGAACGCGTAATGACATATGCCACTCAGCCGGGAATGGGACGTAAGCGAGTTCGCACACTGCTTTCGGAGCTACAGAGTACAGGTTGTGCCGGATGTCGAAACCCTGAGCGGGCAGTCCGGCTCTGCGACGATAAGCACTGCCTGCATCAGGGGGTAGGCCTGTTGCTTCGTCAGGCCGACAGCCCCAAGGCTGTAAGGGAAGAAGTAGCTGGTATGTGGCTGCTTAAACATCGTCAACGAATGCATGCTGGCCTGCGCTTTCTCATGTTGATCGGTCTGCTGAGTCCAATGGTCGGTCTGCTGGGAACAGTTCTGGGAATGATAACCATGTTTCAGGGTATGGCTGATAACCCGGGCCCGATTACTCCCGCTGTTCTGGCTCATGGTCTGTTTACGGCTATGTACAGTACGGCTTATGGGCTCGTTATTGCGATTCCTGCTCTGGCGGCCAGTCATGGTTTTACTCTCTGGGCTAATCGTTATCTGTTCCGGCTGGAGTTTGTCCTGAACCATGTCAACCTCATGCTGGAAGGTATTGATGCCGGCAAAGCGGGAGTGGAAACAATTCAAGGTGATAATGTAACTGCTCTGCGGAGATGGTCTGCAGCATGATACGCCTCCCGGAAGACAGCGACCCACAGGCCACACTTTTACCTGATCTGACCCCACTTCTGGATGTGATTTTCATCGTCATAGTGTTCTTGATGTTTACCGCCAATGTCGCGCCTCTGGCGTTACCAGTGGATCTGCCAAAGCAGGGAGCCGATCAGGCCGGGGCCATAAAGCAAGAGCAGCCCCTCAGTATTAATCTGCTGTCTGCTTCTCCCGGCTGGGCTCTGGACGGGCAGGAGTACAGTTCCTGGGAAACAGTACGGATGGAACTTCTGAAAGCCAGGGCAGCCCAACCTGATATAGGGGTTGTCATTGCCGGAGATCGAAGTGTTCCGATGGAAAGGCTTGTGCTGGTGCTGAGTTTTTTACAGTCGCAGAACTGGCCTGCTGCGAGCATCATGATGGAGAGCGAGCGTTGATATCAGTAAGAACGATAAAGAGATTGTTCACTGGCCTGCTTCTGGTTCCGGCACTGACCTTTGGGGCGGGGAAGGAAATTGAAAGCAAGAGAACAGCAACAACTGAACAGCGCCTTATAACTGTTGGAGGCGGAGTAACTGAAATCATTCATGCCCTGGGGTTAAGTGACCGCATTGTTGCCACCGATGTAACCAGTCGTATTCCTCCCCGGGTGAAGCATTTGCCAAGGGTGGGGTATCAGCGTCGGCTGTCTGCAGAAGGGCTTCTCTCTCTGAAGCCTGACCATCTTATAGGTACGGAAGAGATGGGACCGGCCGTTGTACTCAGTCAGTTACGAAAATCGGGAGTGAAAGTAACTACTCTTCCCGCCGGCACAGAACTGTCACAGCTTGAAGAACGTATCAGGCAACTGTCTGATATTGCCGGGAAGCAAAAGGAAGGTCAGGTTCTCTGGAACAAGGTGAATAATGATCTTGCCCTGGCCCGTAAGGTTTTTCAGGATAAGAAACCAAAAAAAGTTGTTTTTATGATGGCCCATGCCGGAACCTCTGTTCTGGCAGGAAGGAATACTACCGTTAACAGCCTCATTAACATGGCGGGTGGTGTTAACCAGGCTGCTGACAGTTTTGAAGGCTATAGGCAGGTATCAGGGGAATCGTTACTGATAATGGCTCCCGATATTATTATTGTCAGCGAATCAACTTTGAAAAAAGAAAAATCCATGGATGGCATTATGAAACTGATGCCTGGTTTAAAGGCAACGCCGGCAGGAAGGCAGGGTCGGATTTTCATTGTGGATGGCAGTGTCCTCCAGGGCGGTCTTGGGCCTCGCATTGGCGAAGTGGCTCTCAAGCTTGCGAAAAAGATATATGAGACGGATGCAATAGCGAAGTACTGATGAAAAGGGAAGAGAGAGCAAGGCTGTTTACTGCTGTTCTGGCGGGACTGTTACCGCTGGCAATGGTTCTGTCTATTGTAACCGGTGCTGTTCCGGTCACACTGGATAACTTTACTGGCCTGATACAGAAGTGGCTGGGGGTGTATTCCGGAGAAACTGGAGATCAGACCCAGGCCTGGATGGTTGTGGAGGTTATCCGCTTGCCGCGCACGCTCCTTGGAGTTTTAGTAGGCAGTACCCTGGCGGTTTGTGGTGGTGCCATGCAGGGGCTGTTTCGAAATCCTCTGGCAGATCCGAGTATTATTGGCGTATCAAGCGGTTCTGCTCTGGGGGCGGGAGTCGGAATCGTGCTGACAGGTCTGTTGCCGGCGGTCTTCGTATCTGTTTTTCAGATGTACACTGTTCCGTTTCTGGCCTTTCTTGGCGGTTTTGGTGCAACTCTTCTGGTTTATAAAATTGGTACGACGAGCCATGGATCTTCTGTTGCCACCATGCTGCTTGCTGGTATAGCCATCAGCGCCCTGAGTGGGGCAGGAATGGGTATTCTCAATTATGTGGCCGATGATGCCATGCTGCGCAATTTGACCTTTTGGCAAATGGGCAGTCTTGGAGGAGCTACATGGGAGCAGTTGCTGTTTCTGATTCCGGTTCTGCTGGTTATACAGCTGTCACTGGCTGCTCAGGCTAAAGGCTTGAATGCCCTGCTGCTTGGGGAATCGGAAGCACGTCATCTAGGGCACAATATCCAGAACCTGAAAGTCCGGCTGATTATTTTGACAGCACTGGGCGTTGGGGTTTCAGTTTCTGTTTCCGGAATGATTGGTTTTGTTGGTCTGGTTGTACCCCATCTTGTCAGAATGTCTATCGGGCCGGATCATCGCTATCTGCTGCCAGCATCTGCTCTGCTGGGCGGTTCACTTCTGATTGTTGCCGATGTCATTGCCCGGGTGGTTATCTCTCCGGCTGAGTTGCCCATCGGCATTGTAACGGCACTTCTTGGAGCCCCCTTCTTTATGTCGCTGCTGTGGCAGCAGAGAAACAGGATTGCTTGATCATGTCTTGCCTGAGTATTGAAAATATCTCTGTACGCCGTGGAGAACGTCTGCTTCTTGACCGGGTTTCATTGACTGCAAATCCTGGGGAAGTTGTAGCAGTACTTGGTCCTAATGGTGCTGGCAAAACCACCCTGTTTCGAGTGATCGCCGATGAATTCTCACCGGATAGTGGTACAGTTTCTCTTCACGGTAAGCCGGTAAAAACCTGGGATCTGAGAGAACGGGCGCAGGTTGTAGGTATTCTTCCACAGTCCTCCTCACTGAGCTTTCCGTTTTCAGTGAATGAAGTTGTTCTTTTGGGACGTTCGCCCTGTAGCAGTAGCCGGGAAGAAAATACCGGTATTGTTCGCAAGGCTTTGGAAATGGTGGATGCCTGGCATCTTCAGGAACGGAATTACACCAGTCTCTCTGGTGGGGAAAAGCAACGTGTTCATCTGGCAAGAGTTCTGGTACAGATCTGGACAGAGTCTGACTCCGGCGCTCGGGTTCTTTTGCTGGATGAGCCAACATCTGCTCTTGACCCGGCTCATCAGCACCAGACCCTGCGAATAGCCAGAGAGTTTGCCCGCAATAATGTTGCTGTCGTGATCATACTCCATGATCTGAACCTGGCCAGCCAGTACGCTGACAGGTTGGTGATGCTGTGCGAAGGCAGGCTTGAGGCGGAGGGAACACCTGAGCAGGTTTTGACAGAGGAGCTGTTAAAGCGCTTGCTGGCTGTTGATGTTTGTATCATCCCTCATCCCAAGAATGGTTATCCGGTCGTTTTATCCCAGTAACGGGAAATCACAACAGCCCCTACACTTGAAGAAGACGGATCTGAGGACAGGAGTTAAACATGCCAGCCAGCATTTTCAGGGTAGGAATAGCTTGTTTGTTTTGCGCTTTCTTATCTGGTTGTATTCCAGAAGCAATGAAGAAACAGCAAGAAAAGGAAGAGAGTGCTAAGCCAACGCTGGAGTCTCTGGTTGATACTGTTGCTGAAGCTGATTATGTCATCTTGGGTGAAAATCATGATAACCCGATCCACCACGATCTGCAGTTGGCAACTCTGGAAGCACTTCATGCCCGTGGCTGGCTGAAGTTGCTGGCTCTGGAGATGTTGACTCCATCTCAGCAGGTGAGTGCAGACAAGTTGATCAGTGACGGTATTACCGATCTGGGTCAGATTTATAAAGAGTTAAACTGGGACGATGGCTGGGACTGGGCCCTGTATGGTCCTATTGTTATCTGGGCAGTGGCTGAAGGTATACCCCTAAAAGCAGCCAACCTCGATACTGAAGAGTTGAAAGCTATTCGTGAGCAGCATCTGCGGGCCGACAATATGGTGCTGGACAGCGAAAGTCTCCAGTTGCACAGGGATCGTTTTGTCAGTGCTCATTGTGGTTATATCAACAAGGCTGTCGAAGAAAAAATGCTGAGGGTACAGGTTGCCAGGGATGCCCGCATGGCTGCGAGTCTTACCTCTGAAAAGACAGGAGTGGCTCTTTTGGCAGGAAACTGGCATGCCAGAAAGGACATCGGGGTACCTCGCTATGTACTCAGCTCACACCCTGAAGCCAGGCTTATGTCGGTAGGGTTTCTGGAGTATCCTGATATGGCTCATTTCAAAAGTCCGTATTTCTATGATGTCGCCTGGGATACCCCGGGAATGCAACGCCCGGATTACTGTGAAATGATGAAAAAACACAAGAAATAGCCGCTGCTTGCTAACTTCCTCCCTCTTCTGCAAATAAGAGTTCTGAATAGCCGTTCTAAATAACGATGCTGTTCAGAACTTTTTATGATGCCGCCACTCTAAACCCATCCATTTTCTACAGATTTGCCATACTTTGGCAAAACGATAGTACACAGGCTGGAGGTATCAGAGTAGATGGATTTGATAGCCCTATTTTCCGATCTGTCACTTTTACACTGGATTCTTATCGGTGTGGCTGTTGCCGCATGGCTTGGCCTTACCTGGTGGCTGGGAGATATTTCAGAGAGGAAAGGTGGAGACAGAGAGTCCGGTGCCCTGGTTGGTTTCTTTGTACCGGGGTTGATTGCTCTGGTTATCTGGTGGGTGATGTTCCAGTAATTTTATCTGGGATAAAAAAATCCCCGGGAGATGCCGGGGATGAATGCCGTGAATTGCCTGATGAGGAAATGTTTACTGACCACAATCTTGCCGGGTGGTAAACATTCAGTTGGTAGTCAGCCAACTGGTTGCTAATGATAATCGTTCCTATTTGCATCTGCAAACTTTTTCTTCGCTTTTTAAAAATCAAGCTTCGGCTTCAGCCAACAGGCGAGCCTTATGGTCTGAGCTTAATTCACTCCAGTGAATATCCAGCAGAGCTCCTTCCAGGGCGTAGAGCAGAACCTTGGAAACCCGGAATCCACGTGCTTTCACTTTGCGATAGGCTTCTACAGCACCCACGGCTTTCAGCTGTTCCGGGTTTTGAATACCCACGGCGTAAAGCCATTGAACAGACGTCTTGCCGAGGTTTTTCATCTCGATCAGCTCCATCAAGGCAAATCCTTTTGCGTACAGATAGAACAGTTAGTCATTATCAACACTGTAATGATAGACGAAGAATATAAAGAAGCCTCCTGGTTTCCCCAGAAGATCAGCAACTCAGGTAGACGGGTTTAATATCTTCTTTCTGACATTTCTCGCGACAGCCCATGCAACGCTTCTTGTTATCGGGAGGTGGCGATTTTGAGTGAATGCTATCATCCGAGTCTGATGGAGAGCTTGATATATAAATGGCGGCCTCTATACAAGGAAGACAAAAAACATGGCCACAGGGATATGCATAGGCTCTCCTGTCGTCGGAGTAAGGATTATCACAGATCCGGCAGATAACTTTGGAATTTTCCAGCGCTTTCTGCTCTTCTATCATCGCACTGATTTTTTCATCCTTGCCAGATAACTCCTCCTGTTGCCTGTGCGACTTCTGCTGCAGCTGAAGTAAAGCAGTTTGTAAAGTTGCATTTTGCTCCCTTAGTCTCTGGGTCTCGGAAGTGCTGTCAGCCTCTTCAATACGAACGCGCTTGCTTTTGGTTGCTGGGCCTTGGTCTGGTTGGACTCGTTTTCCTGGCCGGGAGGACATTGCAACACTTTCAGAAGAGCTGTGATCAGCTTCTGCTAGAGTTGATGGCCCCGGTGTTGATGGATCTTTTTCCGGGGACATTGAGCCGAGAACCTGAGTGAGATTGTCATAAACCTTTTGAGCTTCGCTTCGACTGTTTTGCAGGGTTTCCCAGGTTATCAAAAACATTTCCCGCCAGAATTCAGCGTTCTGGGTCTTTGGCAGAGTGGAAGCACTTTCCATTTTTTTCTGCAATGTCGCTTCGAGTCTGGAGCGGTCATTCATATCAAGGCTGTTTAATATGAGTTCAGTGAATTCTGACTGCCCTGACTCCTGAAGATACTCTATCAAGGCTGTCAGCGCATGTTCTACGGGTGGTGGAAGCACTGGAGATGATACATGAGCTGCATTTTGTATAAGTTGCTGGAGAGCCTTTATAAAGTATTTCTTGCGGTTTTGGGGGGCATCAGCACTCTCAATGGGGAGTAAAAACGAAGGAACAGATACCAGTAATTTTTTGCTGATAAAGGTTCTGATAAAACCATTATCAAAAACGGCCATATTAAGCCAACCTATTCTGTTAGCAAGAAAACCCAGTCGGGTAGCCATTGCCTGCCTGTTTTGGGGAGCAAAACCTTGAATTTTTTCTTTTGAGGTATTGTCTACAGATGTCAGGAAGTTATCTCTCCAGTCTGAATTCAGGGTTTGGACAATGTGTAGCCACAAAAGCAGAGCTGGAAGTGGCATATCAAGAAATATGGTTAAAAAATGGTTCCAGGTTTTACCTATCAGATGGCTTGGGTCGAATGAGATACTGTTATCATGTACTGCCAGTTTAAAAAGTGCACGCTGGATATCATCCTTGGGTAAAAGGGTTAGTTTGCTAACCAGTGAGTGCAGAATGTTTTCTCTTATCTGGTGGTTGTCACCTGCCAAAGATAGACTTGGCCAGTACTCGAAGCACTCAGGTGCATCAATGGCATTAACCAGATTATGGGCAGCTTCAGGTTTGAGATTCCACAACTGGAGCATGACGTCACGTATCCATGAATCAGACTCCCATTTTCTGAATATGTGCTGTAAATCCTCGAGGGAAATGACCCTGAAACTACATGCAGTTGCTAGGATTTGGTCTCTGTACTCTGTGTGCCGGTGCTGCTTAAAAGCACATAAATAACATCTTAACTTTGAATCGGAGCTGTCGGCAGTTGTGTTGCTATCGAGAATATGGCGGATAAATGGAGAAAGCTGGCTTTTATCAGTTATGAGCTCTTTGAGAACAGGGATAGCAAATTCGCCGCCTATTCGATAGATATCATCAATGGTCATTCTATGGGTACGGGAACACTGTAGCAGACCAATATAAATCTCTTCAGATATGCAGCGCTCAAGAAAAAGTCGATGTATAGCGGAAGGAGAAACATTTAAAACAAGGTTTCTTGATTCAGTCATTGCCTGTTTTACCAGCGCTGCTCTGGCATGATGAAAATACTCTTGGACCTCTACTTCAAGCAGTGAAATTATCTTGTACGCAGTGCTCTTTAAAGGATGTGAGCCTGGAAACTCATAAAGTACCGTTAAGAATCTAAGTGCCCGGTTGTCTGGTCCGACACGATAGTTGGGGTTAAGCAGATAGTATTCAAGGTAATACCGAAAACCTTCATCCTCTCCCCAGCCATATCTTGCAGGGCTGCTTCTATATTGTTTCTCGCTGCATAAGCTTTTGGCGTGGTGAGCGTTAAGTGCAAACTGTTCAAGCCAGCAACACTCTTTCAACTCAGATCTATGGTTAAAAATCGCTCGGCCAAAGGTTTCCAAATTGCCAGCAAGGACGTTTTTTATTGATTGATTAATATATGAGTGCGACCTCTTATCAGGGGAAGTCTGGGAACGTGGCTGGCTATATGAAGATTGCCACTCTTCGGGATAATCACCGCTTCCACTTCCTCTGCCTCTTGAGCTCGCAGGCTGCCGGGAGTGGCTTTGGCTTGAAGACGATACGCCTGAGCTTGAGTCAGCTTCACTTCTCTGGGGGCTTTCCGGGGATGGGGGCGGATCTCCCCATTTTGTTTTCAGTATTGGAATACTTTCAGGAGGGCGGTTGGCTATTGATAGGGGGTGTCCTTCAAGGCTGCTGTCTGTATCAGGGCAACAAGGCGTTAACGTGCGAGAAGAGATCGGGGTGCAGGGAATAGAAAAATCAGTACCTTCTGAGAGAAAAAGAGCCGACTCTACACGGTTCGGGATGCCAGCTTTGCTCTTATCAGAATATGAAGGCAGATAGCTTGAAAAGCTTGAACTGGCCCTACAAATGGAGCCACAGCAAATCCCTGACATTTCACTGATACCTCACTGTATAATAAATGTTGTCCTTATTAAATGTTTGATGGCTTCTTCCTTGAGATATTGCAGGTCAGGCAGTCAGTATTACTGACAATAATGATATGAAGGTCCCGATGGTCATATAATCCGCTTTATGACTAAACAGACGTCCCGAAATAAATCCAGAAGCAAATCCGGCAACAGGGGTGCCAGACCCAGAGGCGGTGCCACGGCTACAAGAAAAAACAGGAAACAGAATGGGAAACGCTGGCTTCCTTCGGGCGGGTTCCTGCTGAAGCTGATTTTTTGTGGTTATGTTGTACTTGCAGCAGTGCTTGTTTACCTGGATAGCATCATTACAACCACTTTTGAAGGCAAGAAGTGGGCTATTCCGGCCAAAGTGTATGCACGTCCGGTTGAACTCTATGAAGGTCTGACTTTAAAACCGGATGTCCTGCAGGCCCAGCTGCGTCGGCAGGGGTATCAGCCTGTAGAGAAAATCAGCCGTCCGGGAACCTTTTCCCGCTCCGGAAATACTCTGGAAATTTATACCAGAAGTTTTTTGTTTCCCGATGGCCCGGAAGAATCCCGGAAAATCAAAATTGAATTTGCCGGGAACGAGCTGGTGCATTTGCAGGCTACCTCAGGGCAGAATATTTCAGTGATTCGTCTTGACCCCCAGATTATGGGGGGGATTTATCCTGCCAGTTATGAAGACCGTATTCTTGTTCAACTAAAAGATGTGCCAAAAACTCTGGCCAGAGGGTTAGTGGTCGTCGAAGATCAGGATTACTACCAGCACTGGGGTATCTCATTCAAAGGTATAGCCCGGGCCACAGTCGTGAATATTATGGCAGGGGAGATCGTCCAGGGGGGCAGTACCCTGACCCAGCAGCTGGTAAAGAACTTCTACCTGAATAACCAGCGTACCTTTACCCGCAAGGTAGAAGAAGCTTTGATGGCCTTGTTGCTGGACTTTCGCTACACCAAAGATGAGATTCTCGAAACCTATATAAATGAGGTTTACCTGGGGCAGCAGGGGCAGCGCTCTGTCAATGGTTTTGCCCTGGCCAGCCAGTTTTACTTCGCCCGCCCCTTGGGTGAGCTGGATTTGTCACGCCTGGCTTTGCTGGTAGCCATTGTTAAGGGGCCGTCTTACTACAACCCGCGACGTTATCCACAACGGGCCAGGGATCGGCGTGATCTGGTACTGGATATGTTCGCCAAACATGGTGTGGCCTCACGGGCTGATGTGAGCCGCGCCAAGAAGCGTGGGTTGGGTGTGGTATCCACTGAGCGCCTTCAGGCGAATGCTTTTCCAGCCTATATTGACTTGGTTAAACGGCAGCTTCGTTCAGATTACCGGGATGCTGATCTGACCAGTGAAGGTCTGCGCATTTTTACCAGTATGGATCCTATTATCCAACAGCAGGCACAGCAGAGTCTGGAGAAGGTTACTCGCCAGCTGGAAGGAAAGAGGGATACCGGTCTTGAGGCCGCGATGGTGGTGACTGATGCCCGCACTGGTGATGTAAAAGCTGTCATTGGAGGCCGGGATTCTGGTTTCGCCGGGTTTAACCGGGCACTTGATGCAGAGCGGCCTATCGGTTCCCTGGTAAAACCCGCTGTCTATCTGGCGGCTCTGTCAGAATCATCACGTTATACGCTGGCGACCAGGCTTCAGGATGAACCGATTACCCTGACAGAGCGTAGTGGGCGTGAGTGGTCGCCCCAGAACTACGACAAGAAGTCCCATGGCAGTGTTCCTCTCTATCTGGCACTGGCGAAATCCTATAACCAGGCCACGGCCAGGCTGGGAATGGATATCGGCCTGCCCCGGGTTGTAGATACGCTGCGTTCTATGGGGATGACCAGGAATATTACTCCTTATCCTTCACTTCTGCTGGGTTCCCTGAGCATGAGTCCTGTGGAAGTCGCAGCCATGTACCAGACTCTGGCTTCCGGTGGCTATCGTACGCCCCTGAGGGCTATTGATACTGTTCAGGATTCCGGTGGACAGCCGCTGCGGCACTATAGCTTGTCTGTAGAGAAGGCTTTTCCAGCCGGTGATGTTGCACTGGTTGATTTTGCCCTTCGGAAAACCATGAAAGTGGGCACCGGGGCATCTGTTTATCGCACTCTGCCTTCATCTGTAAGAGTGGCAGGAAAAACGGGAACGACTGATGACCGCAGGGATAGTTGGTTTGCCGGTTATTCCAGAGATACTCTGGCCGTAGTATGGATGGGTAAGGATGATAATAAACCGACCCGGTATACCGGAAGCAGTGGTGCACTGCGTGTCTGGACAGATTTTATGGCTAGGCGGCCACTGAAATCACTGAAGGTTCCGGTGTCTGAAGATCTGGCATTTTATAGTATCGATAACAAAACTGGTTTGCTGGGAGGTGGAAACTGTACCGACTCAGATTCCATACTCTTTATTCGGGGATCGCAGCCACAGGAGTCTGCCCCTTGTTCCGGAGCATCTTCTGTAAAAGGTGCAGTTGACTGGTTTAAGGCGCTTTTGGATTAACAATGAATGGCACAGTAAAAATTTCACCCCTGTCTATCGTCCTGTTTTTGGTGGTGTTTCTATCGGGCTGTAGTGGGCTGTCTGGTGTGCAGGATGTACCGATGAGTTTTTCTCACCTGGAGCAGTTAACTTCAAAGAAGCGACCTCAGGCCGTACAGCAATTGATTCGTGATGGGCGGGAAAGCTGGACACTGGGCAATATGGAAAAGGGACTGGTTACCCTGAACCGGGCTCTAAGAATCAGTCCTGATGATGCGCTGATTTATTATTATCTGGCCAGTATTCGCAAACAGCAGGGTAAGCTGGGGATGTCAGTTAATCTGGCGCGCAGAGGATTGTCTCTGGCTTATCATCCGGTTCTGCGCAATCAGCTTAATGGCTTGTTGATCTCTTTGTCAGCAGAGTCTTGAGGTTATCCGAAGACACAGTTATTGTCCGGCGGTTTATTTTCCGCTTAGAAGCTGTCTGAAAAGTCACGTCCGCAGTAGCAACATGACTTTTCAGGCAGCTTCTTAAGTATCCAGACATGTTTTCATATGGCTGGGTACTTATGGTTGTTTTGGAGACAGATGTTTTGAGTGAAGTCGTTTCATCCCTGCTTACCGAACTTGAAGGTTCCCTGAAATCCAGTGGGCTCTGGTCAGGTATGCCTCCTTCCCCTGAAGCCATGGCAAGCCAGGAGCCTTTCTGTGTGGATACTATGTCGTTCAGTGAGTGGCTGCAGTGGATATATATCATGCGACTGCGGGCCATGATTGAGCATGGCTCTGATCTGCCGGCGGGCGGTTGTCTCACTCCTTATGCAGAAGAAGCATTTAAGCATATGGGAAAGGATGCTTCCCAGCTGCTGGATATTATTTCCCGTCTTGATCAATCTATGAGCTGAACGTTTGTTCTACAAGCCAGCCGGGTAACTCGTAAAAGAACACCTAGACTTATGCCTTCGTCATACATCCTTTTGCCGGTTATCCGGAGGTTGAGCATGCGGGTGTTCCATTACTTTCGTTATATATGTCTACTGTCTTTTACTGTGCTGCTGACGGCCTGCACTGCTGAACAGGTAAGTCAATACTGGCAGCATAAGCAGAGTACCTGTGACGGCAAGGTTCATAAACTGACTGTTCTCCATACTAATGATAATCATGGCCACTTTTGGCGTAACTCCCGGGGTGAGGGAGGAATGGCCGCTCGCAAAACTCTGATTGATCAGATTCGCAAGGAAGTTGAGGCTGAAGGTGGTTCGGTGCTGCTGTTATCTGGAGGCGATATTAATACAGGGGTTCCTTCTTCTGACCTGCTGGACGCTCTACCTGATATCAAGGGAATGAATCTTATTGGTTACGATGCTTCGGCTGTAGGCAACCACGAATTTGATAACCCCTTGCCAATATTGATGAAGCAGGCACAGTGGGCCAACTTTCCATTTCTGGCTGCCAACATATATCTCAAGAAAACCGGTAAACGCCTGTTCCAGCCTTATACCATTCTTGATGCCGGGCAGTTAAAAGTAGCTGTCATCGGACTAACTACCCTCGATACCGTGACAACAGCAAACCCGGATGTTGTTAAAGACCTAGATTTTCGCGATCCGGTAAAAGAAGCCAAAGCTCTTATGCCCGAGCTGCGCAGACAGGCTGATATTGTGATTGCTGCGACCCACATGGGGTGGTATTTCCGTGGCAAGCACGGGGTTAATGCTCCTGGAGATTACAGGTTGGCTAATGATGTGGATGGTATTGATATTATTGCTGGTGGCCACTCCCAGGATCCCCTGTTCCGCCCGGACATAAAAAATTCTACCTACATCATGCAGGCTTTTGAGTGGGGTAAATATGTCGGGCGTGCTGACTTTATTTACAGCAATGGGGTTTTGAAGTTGACGGAGTACCGACTGGTTCCAGTTAACTTGAAGGAAAAAGTTATCCGTAACGGGAAGAAGACCTACGTTTATATCGACAAGAAAATTCCTGAAGACAAAGAAATGCTTTCCCTTCTGGAACCTTACCAGAAGAAAGGAGAAGAACGTCTGAAAGTGAAGGTCGGGGTAACGGATGCACGCCTTCCCGGAGAAAGGGCAGAGGTTCGTTTTCATGAAACTGCTCTGGGCAGGCTGATTGCCACAGCACAGAAAGAGCGGGCCAAGGCGGATCTGGCTGTCATCAACAGTGGTGGTATTAGAGCCAGTATTCTGGAAGGAGCAATAACATACCGGGATGTGCTCAAGGTACAGCCTTTTGGTAATCAGGTCAGTTATTACGAGCTTTCAGGAAAGGATTTGAAAAATTATCTGCAGGTTGTCGGAAGCATGCCCCCGGACAGTGGTGCTTTTGCCCACTTTGTCGGGATTACCATGACTGTGGAAGATGGCATGCTCAAGAAACTTCTGGTTAATGGCAGGAAGGTAGAAGAGGATAAAATCTACCGTATGGCAGTGAACAGCTTTTCCGCATCCGGTGGTGACGGCTATCCCAAAATTGATGAGAAACCGGGGTTTGTGAATATGGGGTTTATTGATGCTGAAGTGTTGAAAGAATATATCCAGAAAAATTCTCCAATCAAAGTCAGCAGATATGAACCCAAAGGAGAAGTTAAGCGTTATTAGGTGAAAACGGGGAAAGGGAATTTCTTCAGTCCATATGTTTCAGGAGAGCTAATCGCAGTTGGCCTTAATAGCCTGATCCGCTGCATCCAACTGTCTGAGCTTCTCTTCCCGGGTAAGGGTTTTAATTGAGCCGTCGGTCTGCTTCATTCTTATCCGGTGTTTATTGAGAAGGTACTGTTTGTTTTTCCTGGCCTGCTCGCAGGCCTGCTTCTTCTGATCCTGAAGTTTATCGAGCTGCTTGGAATATTTTTCCTCTGTGGTCAGCTCATTTTTTGGGGGTTGGCCATCATCTGTGGAGGCTTCTTCTGTCTCTTCGTTATCTTCTACTTCTTCTATAGGCTGGATCGTGCCGTTCTCAACCTCATCGAATGCACTGGTCGTGGGTGGTGTTCTGGTAAAGTGCGGGTTACCCTGCTCATCTATCCAGCGATAGATATTTTCAGCACGAAGGAAACCTGCCTGCGTCAAAAACAGGGCGACTGATAGTATGAAAAAAAGCTTTCTGGCGTCCATGGGCTACCGGAATTGACAATCCTATCGGTGTTTCTATGCGTCTTATCCCTTTATTAAAGCAGCTATAGCCGTTCAGGCTATTGACTCGCTCTGTTTCGCAGTCAACAATTGCTCCGGACCCGGAATATTCAGGCATTATCTGTTGTCTGGGTTCCAGCTTTGCTCTGTAACCGGGATAAATCAATATCTGCCTTACCCGGTTCCATTCCTGGATGGCAAGACCTGCCTCAGGAGTGCTGAGGTCTCACAAACAGGCCTGTAAGAACGAGACATGACATAACAAATTCATAAATCGAGTCAGGGCGCAGGGTTGTAGCCATATAGAGCTCTTAAAGGTGCCATTAATTAGCGCCTCCAGGCCTATCGCTCAACCTATCGAATGGATAACAACAGCTCACCTTAGCGCTATTTATATAAACGGTGCAGGTGCAAAAATAATGGTGATTCCGTGACTGAGGCTAAGCAAGTCGAACTTCTGTCCGGAGCGGACATGGTAGTACGCGCTCTCGCAGATGAGGGTGTCGAGTATATATACGGTTATCCGGGTGGCGCACTGCTGCATGTATACGATGCCATTTTTCGCCAGGACAAGATTACCCACGTCCTCGTAAGACATGAACAAGCTGCAGCCCATATGGCTGACGGCTATGCTCGGGCATCGGGCAAGGCGGGAGTAGCTCTGGTTACTTCAGGTCCAGGGGCAACAAATACCATTACTGGTATTGCCACAGCCTATATGGATTCAATTCCTATGGTTGTGCTTTCTGGTCAAGTACCTTCCCAGTTCATTGGCTCCGATATGTTCCAGGAAACCGATATGGTGGGTATCTCCCGTCCTGTCGTGAAACACAGTTTCCTGGTCAAGCGGGCTGAGGATATTCCGGAGGTTATCCGCAAGGCCTTTTATATTGCCCAGACAGGTCGGCCGGGTCCGGTTGTCGTCGATCTGCCGAAAGATATTACCGATCTGAGCAAAAAGTACCCTTACGAGTACCCCAAGAAGATCAAAATCCGCTCTTATAGTCCACCGGTAAAAGGTCATAGCGGCCAGATTCGCAAAGCTGTTGATCTACTGCTGAAGGCTCGCCGTCCCATTATTTATGCTGGTGGTGGTGTGGTGATGGGAAATGCTTCCGAAGAGCTGACTTTGCTGGCACGCCTCAGTGGGGTGCCAGTAACCAATACCCTGATGGGGTTGGGCTCATTCCCGGGAACTGATAAGCAGTTCGTGGGCATGTTAGGTATGCACGGCAGCTATACCGCGAACCTGGCCATGCATCATAGTGATCTGGTACTGGCCGTAGGAGCCCGTTTTGATGACCGGGTTACCAACAGCACAAGCAAATTCTGCCCGACTGCCAAAATTGTTCATATTGATATTGATCCTGCCAGTATCGCCAAGAATGTTCCGGTAGATATCCCGATAGTCGGCCCGGTGGACAGCGTGCTCAGGGAGATGATAACCCAGGTCAATCAGGCTAAGGACGTTCAGGATCGAAATGCACTGGAAAGCTGGTGGAAACAGATTGATGAATGGCGTGATAGCCGTGGGGGGCTGTTCCCTTATGATGCCGGTGACGGCACCAACATCAAGCCTCAGCAGGTTGTTCAGGCCCTGTATGATGTCACCCGCAATGATGATGCGTATATCGTTACCGATGTCGGTCAGCATCAGATGTTTGCGGCCCAGCACTATCTGTTTGACAAGCCCCATCGGTGGATAAGCTCCGGAGGTCTGGGAACCATGGGCTTTGGTTTCCCTGCAGCTATGGGTATCAAGCTGCATAACCCGGATGCCACGGTTGCCTGCGTTACCGGTGAAGGCAGTATCCAGATGAATATTCAGGAGCTGTCGACCTGTCGCCAGTATGACCTCGGGGTCAAGTTGATCAACATCAACAACCAGACCCTTGGCATGGTGCGTCAATGGCAGGATATGCAGTACGACAGCCGCTATTCCCACTCCTATATGGAGTCCCTGCCGGATTTCAAGAAGCTTGTGGAGGCTTATGGGCACGTGGGAATGACAGTTACTGAACTGAAGGATCTGCGCCCGGCAATGGAAGAGGCCTTTGCCTTGAAAGACCGTCTGGTCTTCCTTGATGTGTCAGTTGATGCCAGTGAGCATGTTTATCCCATGCAGATCAAGGATGGAGCAATGCGTGATATGTGGCTGAGCAAGACGGAGCGTACCTGATGCGACGTATAATTTCTGTACTGGTAGAAAATGAGCCGGGTGCCCTGTCACGTATTGTCGGACTGTTTGCCCAGCGTAACTACAACATTGAATCGCTGACTGTTGCGCCTACGGAAGATACGACTTTGTCGCGTTTGACCGTGGTGACTGATGGTAACCCGGAGACCATAGAGCAGATCACCAAACAGCTAAACAAGTTGATTGATGTGGTGAAGCTTGTGGATCTCACTGAAGGTACTCATGTTGAACGGGAGCTGATGCTGATTAAGGTAAAAGCCGGTGGTGCCATGCGGGCGGAAGTGAAGCGCTGCGCTGATATTTTCCGTGGACAGATTGTGGATGTGACCTGCAGCGTTTACACCATCCAGCTAACCGGTACGGGTGAGAAGCTGGATGCATTTATTGATGCTGTTGGTGAGGCTGCGGTTTTGGAAGTTGTTCGGAGCGGTGTAACAGGTATCGCACGAGGAGAGAAGGTTTTAAGCCTGTAAAACCTCTATGGCAATGTAAAAAAGGCTACTCGATGAGAATAATGCTACTCGCCTTCAAGCGAGTGGCATTCACGAATGAAGACGCTACCAAACAGTTTTTGAGTGAACTTATTTTCCGTGTTCTTAACAAGCTGGCGTTACCCCTACTTTGTGAAACACGTTGTCAATTTTTTGAGAAGTTGCCTTATCTCCCTGTGCAGCTAGCTTAATTCCACAAGCAGCTTCGGCAAAGGTTGAATCGCTTGACCATTACATCACCAGCTGGCTTTGAATATCGGACAGCTGCCCGTTGAGATCGGCATTTTTTGTGAAGTCTTGTCTGGCAAAATCGTAAGCGGTAATTTCTACCCATCTGGTTGTTTTGCTGGATCAGGTGTAATCCTGAGGCAATCTCTCTTTGGTGAGTGTTGATACTCTTAGCATTTAACCAATAAGTCAGAGATGCTGACTATACCAGCAACCATTGTGCTTAAGTTGACTCTGATATGAACCTCAGACGGTACTTCCAAGTACCGCTATGCCCACAAAAATATTTGACACTCTTCGTATATTAATATTTGTTATAGCTGAAAAGAGAAATTGTGATCACCTTTTTGTAGGAATAGATACAGTCTTTTATGTCCCCCCCCTCTTTTGTTCCGCTTGCCCTTGCAGCGCGCATCCGTGCTGCCCCGGCGGTGGGAGATAAGAAGGTTCACCGAATCAAAGGACAGGCCGCAGCCGCAGGTGGTGTTCCGCTTGCCCTTGCAGCGCGCATCCGTGCTGCCCTGGCGGTGGTATTCAAGAAGCCTCACCGAATCAAAGGACAGGCCGCAGCCACAGGTGGTGTTGCGCTTGCCCTTGCAGCGCGCATCCGTGCTGCCCTGGCGGTGGGAGTTAAGAAGCCTCGCCGAATCAAAGGACAGGCCGCAGCCACAGGTGGTGTTGCGCTTGCCCTTGCCCTTGCAGCGCGCATCCGTGCTGCCCCGGCGGTGGGAGTTAAGAAGGTTCACCGAATCAAAGGACAGGCCGCAGCCACAGGTGGTGTTCAGCTTGCCCTTGCAGCGCGCATCCGTGCTGCCCTGGCGGTGGGAGGTAAGAAGGCTCACCGAATCAAAGGACAGGCCGCAGCCACAGGTGGTGTTGCGCTTGCCCTTGCAGCGCGCATCCGTGCTGCCCCGGCAGTGGGTGTTAAGAAGGTTCACCGAATCAAAGGACAGGCCGCAGCCACAGGTGGTGTTGCGCTTGCCCTTGCAGCGCGCATCCGTGCTGCCCTGGCAGTGGGTGTTAAGAAGGCTCACCGAATCAAAGGACAGGCCGCAGCCACAGGTGGTGTTCAGCTTGCCCTTGCAGCGCGCATCCGTGCTGCCCTGGCGGTGGGATTCAAGAAGCCTCGCCGAATCAAAGGACAGGCCGCAGCCACAGGTGGTGTTCAGCTTGCCCTTGCAGCGCGCATCCGTGCTGCCCTGGCGATGGGTGTTAAGAAGGTTCACCGAATCAAAGGACAGGCCGCAGCCACAGGTGGTGTTGCGCTTGCCCTTGCAGCGCGCATCCGTGCTGCCCTGGCGGTGGGAGGTAAGAAGCCTCATCGAATCAAAGGACAGGCCGCAGCCACAGGTGGTGTTGCGCTTCTTCCTGAATACTGCAGCTTGTTCACTTTGCGTCACTATTTCCATTTCCAGAGTGAGAGGACTGTCGTAACCTGAATAACTATCAAAGGAAGAGGTAACAGAGGGTTCTTTTTTAACCACCCTCTGGCAATGAATTTCCCAGGCCAATAGCTCAGGATTGAGAGACATCATAAGTGGATCCCATGATTCTTTTTCAATGATCACCTCATCTGTTTCAGGTGGCGGGGGACCTGAACGGGACATTGCTGTGCAAGCTGATCCTGGAGCACTCAATTTGAGGGTGTCATCAACCAGGTGTGGCACCCTTATTCGGGATACATTTTCAATGCCCCGACATTCGAAATCTTCACCTGAAACAGGCACACAGTAAGTATCATCCAGTGGGTGGGCCGCTGAGGCGTGAGTGCGTATGGCTCCTGTTGAGAGAATCTCTGTCTCCCCTTCGCCTGCGGGTAAAACGAGAGTGCAGCTCTCCTGCTTGTTTGTACCTGAACTGGCAGGTTGAACTGTGGCAATGACCAGGACAAGGCAAAAGTATGTTGGCTTTAACAATCCAGAAAACAAGTCAGCTTCCCTGAACCAAACCGGCCTTAAAGGTTAGCAGGGTAGTGGGTCAGATGTGTGTTTGGGCATAAATATCCACTCCGAATTCTACTTTATTGATCAATAACCCAATGACAGTATCGTGCATTGTCTCAAGCTTGGAAAAGCAGATAGTTTTTCGGGCCAGACGTTTTATCCAGGTTCTGAAATTCAGGTTTTTACGCTCAATTTTTTGGGTATTTCTTTTGCCAATTTCATGCTTATCTTCATCCAGATGTCTCTCATAGGCACCCCAGTCATCTGTATAAAAGCGTTGTATACCAAAGGGCTCAAGAAGAGCTTTCAGCTTCTTAAACACCTTATCTCTTCTCTTGCCAAAAACGTAAGCAAGAACCGTGTTGGTCGCATGGTCTATTGCGTACCAAAGCCAGCGCTGGTTAGATTTTTTATCGACAAATGACCACTGCTCATCAAGCTCAGCGGCTTCACAGGAAGGCTCCAGTCGAACCTTGTTGTCTGCACTCAGTCCCAAGGCACGGATATTGGGGTTGACCTGCACGAGGTGACTTTCTTTGCGTCGTATAATATTGATAGTTGTCGTTTTACTGATCTGGAGAACCCGGCTGGTATCCCGAATGCCACTACCGTTAATAGCCATATCGACAACCTGCTTATGAACGCCAGGAGCACACGCTTTGTACCGATACTCCAGCATAAAGCTTTTGGTGATGCAGTCTGGATTTTGGCAGAGATAACGTTGCACGCCACGGCGGCTGAAGCCGCATTTTCCAATGTTTGTACTGCTGCAGCTCGCGCAGCTGACTTCTGTGAGACATACCATACTTTACATAATTGGTATGCGTATTCAATTTGCTATCCGTGTTGTCCCTTAAACACACATCTGACTCACTACCCCCACTTCTTCGCCAGTACCTGCTGAGCCTAGAGTGACGAAAAAGACACTTACCGATTATGATTATTTCCTGCTCGTTGTTGCTGGCTTTTTCTGGTCAGGCAATTTTGAATGTTATTGAGAAGAACGCCATAGAGAGGCAGAAACAGAAGCATGCTGATAGCTAGTTTCCAGCCATAATCTACCAGTGCAATTTCCTGCCAGTTTGCTGCCATAAATTCATCAGGGGAACCGTGGAAGGCAATGCCAAAGAAGCTGATGGTGTCGACCATATTGCCGAAAATGGTTGATGCGGCAGGAGCAATCCACCATGCAGGAAGCTGGCGCAGCCTGTTGAAGATTGTAATATCCATCAGCTGGCCAATAATGTAGGCAAGAAAGCTGGCAAGGGCGATACGGACAACGAAGGGGTTAAACTGGCTTAACCCGTCGCTCTGAAACTGTTCGTTATAAAAAAGAACAGAAATCAGGTATGACACAGCAATAGCTGGGAACATGGCCCGGAAAATAATGGACTGGGCAGGTTGTCTGCCAAACAGCCTTACAGTCAGGTCCGTTGCCAGAAAGATGAAAGGAAATGTAAAGGCTCCCCAGGTTGTATGCAGCCCGAAAAACTGGAATGGAATCTGAACCAGATAATTACTGGAAGCGATTGTCAGTATATGAAACAGGCTGAGAAGGGTAACCAGACGATCAGGCTTGTTAAAAATAGCGGTCTGGGAAAGGGGGGAGATAGAAGCTGATTCTGACGCTATAGACATTTATACATTTATACCTTTTTGGTGTTGTCGAGGTGAGGGAACTCGGAAGCCGGGGAATTATAAAGATGAAAGTACAATAATCAATCCAGCTTTATCATTTTGGTCACAACGGGCCCTAGTCATTGTCCAGTTGTGACCAGAATGCCTGGATAACAGGATTTTTCAGTTTTTTCTTCTGTACGCACAGGCCGACCCGGTAAGGCTTCAGTTCATCTTTTACCTCCATAATCTTTACTCGGCTGGCAAGAGGGCTGTTGTCCAGAACAATTTTGGGGACAACGCCAATACCAAAGCCAAGGCTGACCATGGAGACAATCGCTTCATTACCTGCTACCTGGGCATAAATCCTGGGCTTGATTCCCCGGGCTTCAAACCATTTGTTGGTGCGCTGCCGGGCAATTCCCTGCTCGGAAAGAATCATGGGTGTTTCACTCCACTCATGATTTGTCCGGGGAGTTTGAGTGTTATCAGTCGGCCTGATAAACAAAAGTGGGGAAACGGCAATATCCTTGAATGCCAGGTTTCCGGGGAGTTTTTCTGGTCTGGCTGCAATGGCAACATCTTCTTTGCCGGAGAGAATATGAGAGATCGCCTGATCCGGGTCACCAGTGTGTAGTTTGATTTCTATCAGGGGGTGCTGAAGACGAAAATCATGGAGGATATCGTAGAGAAAGCTGTAGCTTGCTGTGACTGAGCAGTAAACGCTTAGCTCACCTTCCAGTTCCTGTGTTTCAGCAATAAATGAATTATGGATGGTTTCCCACTGGGAGAGAGTTTCCCGGGCATAGGTCTGGAATTTTTTTCCTTCGCGAGTCAGGACAACGCTACGGTTATCCCGTTCGAAAAGGGCGACTCCGGTATTCTCTTCCAGAATTCTGATACTACGGCTCAGGGTTGACGGGCTGATATGGCAGGCTTCGCTGGCCCGGCCAAAGTGCAGCGTGTCTGCAAGGGTGAGAAATTGCCTGAGGGCTTTGAAGTTCATACAAACAGTGTTCGATTTTCTAAAAAATTATTTTTTAAATATATCATTTTACGCAATGAAGTTTTCCTATTATTGTCCTTCCTGAATGCGCAGGCTTTACGGTCAGCCATGAGGGAATTGCTTTTTCGCCACTTCGAAGTAAAGGAAAAGGCACTTTCATAATAAAAAAGCGGTTCGAAGTTGAGGAGTCAGCATTATGCAGGTTTATTACGATAAGGATTGTGATCTTTCCATTATCCAGGGTAAGAGAGTTTCCATCATTGGCTACGGCTCCCAGGGGCATGCCCATGCCAATAACCTTAAGGATTCTGGTGTTGAAGTGACAGTGGGTCTTCGTCCTGGCTCCTCCTCTGTTCCCAAGGCTGAGGCTGCTGGCCTGACAGTAAGACCCGTTTCAGAGGCTGTGGCCAGTGCTGATGTGGTCATGATCCTGACTCCGGATGAGTTCCAGTCTCAACTGTATAAAAGTGAAGTGGAACCGAACTTGAAACAAGGAGCAACTCTGGCGTTTGCTCACGGCTTTGCGATTCACTACAACCAGATTGTTCCCCGTTCTGACCTTGATGTCATCATGATTGCTCCCAAGGCACCGGGCCATACGGTTCGCTCCGAGTTTGTTAAAGGTGGTGGTATTCCTGATCTTGTGGCTGTATTCCAGGATGCTTCCGGAAATGCAAAAAAGGTTGCCCTGTCCTATGCCTGCGGTGTGGGTGGTGGTCGTACCGGCATCATCGAAACCACTTTCAAGGATGAAACTGAAACGGATCTGTTTGGTGAGCAGGCTGTTCTTTGCGGTGGTGCTGTTGAGTTGGTTAAAGCTGGTTTTGAAACACTGACCGAAGCGGGTTATGCCCCGGAAATGGCCTACTTCGAGTGTCTGCATGAGCTGAAACTGATTGTAGATCTGATGTATGAAGGCGGCATTGCCAACATGAATTACTCCATCTCCAATAACGCGGAGTATGGAGAGTATGTTACTGGCCCCAAAGTTATTAATGATGAGTCGCGCAAAGCCATGCGTCAGGCTCTTAAAGATATTCAGAATGGCGAGTACGCGAAGAAATTTATCACTGAGGGGGCTATGAACTACCCATCAATGACTGCGTACCGCCGTAACAATGCTGCTCACCCCATTGAACAGGTTGGTGCACGTCTACGGGAAATGATGCCGTGGATTACCGCCAACCAGTTGGTAGACAAAGAGAAGAACTAAGCTCGAACAATAATAGAAGAGACTCAGGGCGCTATGGTGCCCTTTTTTTTGTACAGTGCTGAGGTGACTGAATATGTTCATGGTAAAATAGCGATCCAAATAAGGTGCAGAAGCGGTTAATAAAAATGGACGAGCTGCAGGATAGGCAAGACACACTAAATGTTGATGGTCTTTTGCCAGTAGATGAGCATATTGAAGAGGTTGCTGAGGGGAATAAAAAGGTAAGAAGAAAAGGGGTTTATCTGCTTCCCAATCTTTTGACTACAGCAGCTCTTTTTTGTGGCTTTTATGCCATTGTCAGTGTTATGGCGGATACTCCTAATTACAGTGCTGCCTCCATAGCTATTTTTGTCGCTATGGTACTTGATGGGTTAGATGGCCGTGTTGCCCGCCTTATCAATGCTCAAAGCAAGTTTGGAGCGGAATACGATAGTCTTTCTGATGTTGTTTCTTTTGGTGTCGCCCCTGCCCTGGTTTCTTTTGGCTGGGCGCTGAATGAGTTGGGCAAGTTTGGCTGGATGGTGGCTTTTGTATATGCGGCTTGTGCCGCTTTGCGCCTTGCCCGCTTCAATACCCAGATTGAAAGTGCAGATAAGCGCTACTTCACCGGTCTTAATAGCCCTTCGGCTGCGGCGCTGGTGGCCGGGATGGTCTGGTCTCTGAGTGACTTTGGTGTTGATGGATCTTCCATTGCGGTCGCTATTCTTGCGACGATCGTAACTGGGCTTGCCGGTGTTTTGATGATCAGTAACTTCCGTTACCACAGCTTCAAACAGCTCGATTTAAGGGGGCGTGTACCTTTTATCTTTATTCTGGTTGCGGTTCTCATTTTTGCCGTAGTATTTACTGATCCTCCCAGAGTTCTTCTGTTTGTGTTCTTTATCTATGCCTGCTCAGGGCCGGTTATGAGTATTCTGCGAATGGGGGAGTCAAACTCCCCTGAAGAAGCTCCCGTCGAATAAAGCATACGTAATACGGAGCTGGCAGCAGGCGTTTAGCATCTGCAGAGGGCATAAACCCGCTCGTTGCCATCTACGAGGCAGGACTCTCACCGCTGGCGAAGCGCTGAAGCAGATCTATACTCATCAGCTTTGAAGAGTGCTTTGGTTAAAAGTACCTGGTTGACAGTGAGTTGTTGGTCTGTAGAATGCGCCCCTCGTTGCCACGGGCAAGCTGGTGAAGCAATACCGGCAAGTGCAAGCGGTAGCAGCGTTGAGTGATTATGTAACCGGATGGGTTGAAAATCAGGTTGCAAACGAATCACTTGACACCGGGCGGCGCCACGGTAAAATGGCGGCCTCGCTGAACGAGCTACTCGTTAGCTGCTCAGCTTCCTCTTCACGAGATGCGATGAAGAGTGATCTTTAACAAAGAATTCAGGCAATTCGTGTGGGCGCTTGCTTGGTGAGATGAA
>CBDEWF010000085.1:0-5163 GCA_965243775.1 Sansalvadorimonas sp. | reverse complement strand
ATGCCCAGCTGAACCAGCCGGTATGGATTCCTCTGGCCACCTATGCCAACAAGCTGGGGCGGCTGGCCGGGGAGGTTATGGCCGGATTGGATAAATCTTTCCCCGGTGCTTACGGCACAGCCTGTCTGAAGGTCATGGATATGGAAGCGGGACGGGTTGGCCTCAGCGAACAGGAAGCCAAAGAGAGCGGAATAAATTATAAGACTGTAGTCATTCAGGATAAGAACACCACCAGTTACTATCCCGGTCAGGCCGACATTATGGTCAAGCTTGTTTACGAAGCAGAGAGCAAGGTGCTGCTAGGTGGGCAGGTTGCCGGAGGTCGTGGCTCGGTGATGCGAGTGAATGCTCTGGCTGCAGCCATCAAAGGTGGCCTGACCACAGAAGATCTGGGGATGATGGACTTTTGTTACGCCCCACCTTTCGCCCGTACCTGGGATGCTTTGAATGTGGCCGGGAATGTGGCCAGATAATACAGACTGCCTCGAAGAAAACTCCGGGCAGTATATTGCTACCCGGAGCGAAATGAACTCAAGACGCTTTTCGAAAAGACGAAAATGAGAAACCCGTTACCAAAGCCGTCCCCATAACCACCAGCACCGTTCCTGCCAGCGTATGCCAGCCAACCGTTTCATTCAGGAACAGGTACCCCCAGAAAATGCCAAAAGCTGGAATAAGAAAGGTAACAGACAGTGCAGAAGCCGCCCCCAAGTCTGCAATCAAGCGGAAGTAAAGCAGGTAGGCAATGCCAGTACATACCAATCCCAGTAGAACAACCGCGCTGCCGACTTCCAGAGAAAGCGGCTCCGGAGCCGGCATAAAGAAGGCCAGAGGCAGAACCATGAATGTTGCAGCCCACATACAGCCATGGGCGTTGGCAAAAGGTTCAACCGTTGCCGCAGAACGTGCATAAGCACTGGCAATACCATAGCAACAGGCTGCAGAAAGTGCCGCAGCTATGGCGATATGTGCTCCATCAAGCAGGAATACCGCATCAAACCCAACCAGTAGTGCGACACCGGCAATACCGAAAAACAAACCTGATACCGCTTTTACCGACAGTTTCTCCCGATACCAGATTGCAGCAATAACGGCTCCCCACAATGGGGCCGTAGCATTTAAAATCGCCAGCAACGATGCCGTCAACGTTCGGGCTGAATAAGAAAAAAGCAGGAAGGGCAGTGCAGTATTAAAGAAGCCAATCATCAGAAAATGTTGCCAGTTGCGGGCAAGATCCAGCTTCTTCTTTAGATAAAGACCCACACACAACAGAAATACAGCAGCCACCAAGATCCGGATTTCAATCAGAACGGCTGGCCCAAGCGCCGGAACGGCAATCCGCATCAGTAAGAAAGACCCACCCCAGATTGCAGCCAGAGAAAAAAGGCGAATAAGACTTGCCAGGTTCATCATGATTTCTATCCGGGTACTTCATTATTGTTGTGTTCTACTCTGCCCGGAACATAACCACGATACAATCCTGATAACCCGTCTTATACCTCTGAACCAATCTGCAGTTGATTTTCTGGCCGCTGACCTGCGTTGTACTGTAACGATGAGTACCAATCTGAATTACGGGGGAAGTTCAACTCCGGCAGCCGCATAGATACCTGCGAACGATATAAACGGGACGGCCCATCATTCGCTGCAGTACGCTTAAACGGCTTCGCACCCCGAACAGCTTCATTAATGACTGGCAGAGGTTCAGGTTTGCCGCCAAATGTCATAACCGGGTATCCACCCGGAGGCATGGAATAACGATCACGGTTGACTGAAGTCAATCTGACACTCTTGAAGCTATGGGGTTGAGCAGGTACCGAAGCATTCGAAGGGCTGGAATACCGTTCACGTTTAGGTTCCTTCATACTGTGACGTTTCCGCAAAGGACGGCGACCATCACGCTCATTGAATTCCCCGTCAGATCCCTGTTGTTTCACCCACTCCTGGAAGTGGGACGAGAAGTCACTGGTGCTATAGCTAAACCGATTCAGATCTGCCTGCTCCAGAGACAGGAGATACTTATCTACCCGTAACTTAGGTTTTTCTGAAAGTGCTTCCTCAATGACTGTGCAATTGTTTTGATAACAGGAAGCCAGTTGACTACCCAGTGTGAACTCCATCTGCTGCAGAAACCGCTTGCACCGACTTGCACTCTTGTTACAGGCCAGGAACAGGTGCCCTAGTTCATCAACAAACAGTGTATGGTCACCATGAGACAATACAGTAGAACTCTGAATATACTGGTAAACATCGGCGTCTCCTAAAAGGAGAAAAGCCTTTGTCGATTTCGTAATTTGCCAAAGAGTTTGGATATCCTCAACAGGCAGAAAGCCACGCTTGAGTACACCGCTTAACGCACCAACAATGATTTCAATATTGTCGGAACTTAAAATCAGATCCAGTTGCTCTGCATCATTTTCAACAACCGTCAAAAGAGTCTCAATAAACTCGTCTCCATATTGGGATTCAAAATCTGGTACGGCGAGAGTCAGCGCGGATTGTGCAACGTCTTTCAGCGGCTTTACTGATTGAGAGGGAGGCTCTTTGTCAGGAATAGAATCGTCGGTGGCCATATCTGAAGATGGCATATCTTGTGTATCGCCCTGAGAGGGGGCATCCCCATCCAGGATGCCCATCCCATCATCAGTAGCAACAAGTCTTCCTCTAAGAGGATTAAGTTTTTCCAAAAACTGCAAATGACCATGAAACTGCTTGCATTGTTCTTCAAATATCTCATTTTCAGTCAACTTACTCCGGCTCAAAGCAGATATTGCCGACTCTGCATAGCCCCATGCAGAAACAATATTATCAACAGAGATCAGACCTTCTTCGACCTTTCTGGTTATATCTTCCGATAACAAAACGTCTTTCAAATTGCTGTTTTTATGTTGACCACAAAGAGTGTGTACTGCACTGAAATCTGCGACAGAACGAGAACCTGTACTCGCAGAGTCGTCCACTGCTACCGTTTTGCGTGAAGGAAAGTCTGATAGCTGATGTCTTTTGCCTGTTACTACTTCACTGTCACTTTTCACAGACACAGATGTTACCGGCGCATGATGCTCGATAAGGCGTCCATCACGCGTGTACCTGTCCCCACGAGAGTCCGTATCATCAGAGCCACTATCAACCCGGTAGCTCTCTCCTCTTTTACAGCAGCAACAAAGTAAGTTCATAACCACGTTCATAACCATGCCCGCTCTTTCATAACCCAAAAACGGTTAGGCCGATTCTGCTGTCAGTAGTTCAAACACCTCCAGACACATCGTGTCAGATCAGCCGACAAAACGGTTAGGGCACCAGCCAGGCAGTGGCTTTGCTTTTACTCATTCCCCAGACCATCAGCAGCGACAGCGCCGTAACAAGCGCAGTCACCAGAGGAATGGAAACCAGAGTAAGACCAGGGTTGACTCCCAGCTGGCGCAGAGGCCAAAGCAGTAAAGGGTGAACAAGATAGAGCCCCAGACTGTAACGACCAACAAAGCTAACCACCTTTCGCAACCCTCCGGACAAACGATCCCCATAATGGTGCGCCACCACAAACAACATGGCGGCCACAACCACTGTGTTAAGGGTTTTGTAGGAGGTATAACGCCCCGGGGTATATTTGCCAGCAATCGATGACAATTCCCAGACGCCATACAGACTGGCAATCAGGGCGACCCCACCGGCATAGATCAAAGCTTGTCGATGCTGAGCATTCAGCGGCATTCTGGTCAGGGCATAACCAAGAGGCAGATAACCACCGTACATAATCATATTGATCATCCAGTCCGACTGGATTCGCATCAGATACAGCAGCGTTAACACCAGCCAGCCCAGAACCAGCATACGCAGCTGGTCATCAGAAAGCTTTTGTACCCATGGGGTCAGGAAGGGGATCACCAGATAGAGGGGAATGAAGTAGTAATAGAACCCAAGATGATACCAGGTCGCTTTCTCCGGCAGATTCTTCAGCAGTCCCAAAGCTGGGGCAAGTTCATAGGCAAAGGAGTGCCCATTCCAGCTCAAGCCGGCCAGGAAAGCGTACAGAACGGACCACACCAGAAAGGGAACAACCACCTTGCTGACCCGGCGGGACAAATAATATCGCAGATTAAACGGACGGGTATCCGGCAACATCAGGGCACCGGAAATCATAATAAAGACCGGTACAGCCCAGCGGCTGGAGATATTAAAGCCAATGGCTGTCAGCCAGTCCCAGGTTGGCATCTGCCCATACAACCCCCGATATGGGCCCAGCACATGGATCACCACCACCGCTACCGCCGCCATGGCTCGCAGCAGGTCAATATAGAAATAACTAGGCCGTGAAGCTGCCGGCGCGCCCATAACTGACTGTCCTGATTGATTATTCTCTATTCTGGCGAGTCTACGCCAGAGTCCTTTCCAGAGTTATACGCAGGAGTCGCAACCCTTTCCCAGCAATGTCATCTCCCAGCAATCTCATCTCTTCTATTCCGGCAGGCCATGCACTGGGTTCATTTTCATTAGCATCGTAGAATAGCCGGAATTCTCTCTTCAAAAGCTATAAGGAAACCGCCATGCGGGCAGTGATACTGGATCGTGCCACCCTGGGAGATGATCTGGATATTTCCCCCCTTCTGTCGATGGGGTTGCAATGGACCGTGTATGAACACACCCAACCTGAAGACACAATTGAGCGCATTCAGGATGTGGAATTTGTTATCTGCAACAAAACGGTCATTTCAGGCCTGGAAATGGCTGTAGCCCCCAAGTTGAAATACATTGGTCTGTTTGCAACCGGCACCAACAATATTGATCTGGTTGCCGCCAAACAGCACGATATTGCTGTGACCAATATTCGTGGTTACTGTACCCCCAGTGTTGCCCAGCACACCTTTGCCATGATGCTTTCCCTGGCGACCGCTCTTCCTCGCTACAGCCATATCAGCCAGAACGGTACCTGGGCCGCCAGTAAAACCTTCAGCGTGGCCGATGCTCCCGTTATGGAGCTCTATGGCAAAACATTACTGCTGGTTGGCAACGGGGAACTTGGCCAGGCCGTTGGCAGAATTGCCGAAAGCTTTGGGATGAAAGTTCTGGTCGCACAGGTACCAGGCTCTCCAACTCAAGCCGAAGGGCGCGTATCTCTTGAAGAGGGCTTGCAGCAGGCCGACGTTGTTTCTCTGCACTGCCCGA
>CBDEWF010000084.1:0-6824 GCA_965243775.1 Sansalvadorimonas sp. | reverse complement strand
TGCGGCCACGTCATGCTTCTGCCATTTTTCAGCAATTTTCACCGGGTCCGTGTTCGGTATGCGGGCTTCCTGCAAATCCGCCAGTATCTCCTGCCGTTCCTGTACGGTATCCGTCTCGTTCAACGCCAGCGCCTCAAGCGGCGCTCCATCGGCCAGATCAAGCAATGCGGCAGTCCTTTCGGGGTCATTGATCTGCTCATTCAACCAGTCAGAAGCCAGTTGCCGGTCTACCTGGTTGAAACTGATTTTCTGGCAACGACTGCGTATGGTCACAGGTAGACTGGCCGGCTGGCAGGAGATCAATATCAGTATCGTTGAGGCTGCCGGTTCCTCCAGTGTTTTCAGCAGGCTGTTGGCCGAATGCCGGTTCATTCCCTCAGCAGGCTTAATAATGGCAATTTTATGCCTGTCGTACTGGCTGCTGAGTTGCAGATACGTTATCAGGTCACGGACGGCGTCCACCTTAATCTGCGTGCTATTCTCTTCCGGGTTCAACAGCCTGATATCAGGATGGCTGCCGGCATTGAACAGTAAACACGAGCGGCATTTCCCACATGCCATCGTCCGGGCAACCGCTTCACACAACAAATACTGGGCAAACTCCAGCGCAAATTGCACGATGCCGGAGCCCTCGGCCCCATTCAGCAATACGGCATGGGCCAGCCTGTCCTGTTCCACGGCAAGCGTGAGTTGGCGCCATTGTTTTGTCTGCCAGGGATAAGGCATCAGTCAAGGCTTCCACGGGCCGGTGTGTTCAGCAGATATTTCAACATATATTTTTTGCTTCAAGAATGGTTCGAATTTCCCTTGCTACTTCATCGACTTCCCTCGTAGCGTCAATCACATGGACCCTGTCGGGATGCTTCTGAGCTATGTCCAGGTACTTGTGCCGGACTCGTTGAAAAAATTTCACCGTTTCTGTCTCGAAACGATCAGGTTCGCTCCGTTCTCTGATACGCGCCAGTCCAACTTCGGGCGGTGCATCAAGTAATAAAGTCAGGTCCGGTCTCAGCGCGCCCTGCACAGTGTCCTGCAGCCAGGTGATTAATTGTTCATCTACGCCGCGGCCGCTTCCCTGATAGGCAAATGTCGCATCGGTGAACCGGTCGCATAATATAATCCTGCCGGCATCCAGCGATGGATTGATAACATCCTGGATATGTTGGCGACGGGCAGCGAATACCAGGAGCATTTCGGTTATTCCGTCAATCTTGTCAGCGTTACCCTGTAAAATGACATTACGGATGGTCTCACCCGTACGGGTCCCACCAGGTTCCCTGGTCAGGATGACTTTTTCAGGATATTTTGTTGACAGCAGGTCAAAAGCTTTTTGTACCTGTGTGGTCTTACCTACTCCCTCAATGCCTTCAAATGTGATGAAAACGCCTGTCATTGTATTTCAGCATAGAGAGTACAGAGTAAACTTGTGTGTTGCCTGTCAAACCCCTGTGCAGGTTGCTTGGAATTCAGCTTCATCGGTCTTTTTACTGGGCCCCCTGTACTCTCTATGGCTTCATTCAAGTTGATATTTCGCCACTGCCCTGTTGTGTTCTGCAAGAGTTTGGGAAAAATGGTGGCGGCCATTTTCTCCAGTTGCGACAAAATATAAAGCCGTTCCGGGTTCCGGTTGCAACGCAGCGCGAATGGACGCTCTTCCGGCTGCTGCGATAGGCGTAGGCGGCAATCCCTTATAACGATAGGTGTTAAACGGTGAATCAAACTCCAGATCCCTACGCCGTATATCCCCGTCATAGCTTACCCCCAAGGCAAAAATTACAGTGGGGTCTGCCTGCAGCTTCATGTTTTTTTCAAGTCGGCGTACGAATACGCCGGCAATTTTCTCTCTCTCGTCGGCAACCGCTGTTTCCTTTTCAATCAGAGATGCCATGATCAAGGCCTCATAAGGTGATCGATACGGTAACCCACCCATGCGTTGTTGCCATTCTTCGTTTAATACTGTCTCCATCTGTCTGAAGGCCCGGAGTAGAAAATCCGAGTCAGTGGTATCTGCAGGAAAATAATAGGTATCGGGGAAAAAACGCCCTTCAGCGGAATATCCGGGGTAACCGATTTCTGCCATCACGCGTACAGGTTTTGTCGATGTTAACACTTTCCTGATATACCGGTTTTCATGTATTGCCGTCATGATCTGTCTGAATGTCCAGCCTTCCAGTACCGTTAACGAGTGTTGAGTTACTCTGCCGGCCACTATCATCTCCAGGAATGACAAGGCAGTCGTACCGGTGTCCAGCTGGTACTGGCCGGCTTTGATTAAGCCGTCAACACCCTGGAATTTGCCTTCAAGCTGAAGGTAGAAAGGATAATCGAACCAGCCTTGCACCGCGATACCTTCGGCAACGTCAAGCAGGGACATGCCGGGTTCTATGGAGAAATACTGGGGAGCGTCGATCTTCAATGGCATATTCAACTGTTGTTGCATATCCTGATACAGCCACCATCCGGCCAGGAGGATAAATAATCCGGGGATGAATAACAGTTTTTTCATCAGACGGCCGCAATATAGTCCATCCACCTATACAAAGTTGTTAGATGCGTTTCAGGATAATACACCCGTTCGTGCCGCCGAAACCAAATGAATTGGACATAACGTAGCTCAATTCCATGTCTCGAGCCTCATGAGGCACATAATCCAGATCACAGGTCGGATCAGGATTGTCCAGATTAATAGTGGGGGGTACTACCTGATTGCGCAAAGCCAGGGCGCAGAATACGGCTTCTACGCTGCCGGCAGCCCCAAGCATGTGCCCACACATGGATTTCGTGGAACTGAGAGCCAATTGCTTCGCATGCTCTCCAAAAGCCTGCTTGACTGCATTACTTTCGATAGCATCGCCGGCCGGTGTCGACGTGCCGTGGGCATTAATATAATCAATTCTGGATTTGTCGATAGATGCGTTATTGAGTGCATTCTGTATACATCGTATCGCACCTTCACCACCCTCTGAGGGTGCGGTCATATGATAGGCATCTCCAGTCATACCGTATCCGATGATTTCTGCATACACGTTGGCGCCCCTGGATCTGGCATGCTCGTATTCCTCCAGGACTATCGCACCTGCCCCGTCACTTAAAACAAACCCATCCCGATCCCTGTCCCAGGGTCGGCTGGCCTTTTCCGGGTCGTCATTACGTGTGGATAATGCTTTTGCATTGGCAAACCCGGCCAGGGAGGTAGGCGAGGATGCATTCTCGGCCCCACCGGCGACCATTACGTCAGCATCACCGTACTCAATGACCCGGGCTGCATCGCCTATGTTATGAGTGCCGGTTGCGCATGCCGTAACAATGCAGAAGTTAGGCCCTTTGAAACCGTAACGAATCGACAGGTTCCCGGAAATCATATTGATGATGTTACTCGGCACGTAGAACGGTGAAATCTTTCTGGGGCCATTGTTTAGAATACTCTCAGCCCCTTTTTCTATACCGGAGATGCCGCCGATGCCTGAACCGATAGTGACGCCGACCCTATACGGATCAATATCGTTCACGTCTATACCAGCGTCCTCTACTGCCTGGATACCTGCCGCCATACCGTAATGTATGAAGACACCCATTTTTTTTTGTTCTTTTCTTGGAATATAGGAATCCAGGTCAAAATTTCTTATCGAACCAGAGAACCTGACCGGAAAAGCACTGGCATCAAAGTCCGTAATCGTAGAAATTCCGCTGTTGCCAGCCAGGATGTTCTTCCAGGAATCCGCAACACTATTCCCAAGAGGAGTTACCAGACCGAGTCCGGTAATCACAACCCTTCGCTTGTTCACTGTTTGGAAAACATCAATCGAATGCATGAAAAAAGGCCGCTTTGGATCAACCTGTGAAGCGGCCTTGTCAAGGACTTATTTACGGCAGTTATTCAAGATGTGTATCAATATAGTCGATAGCCTGTTGTACAGTTGTTATCTTTTCTGCATCCTCATCAGGTATTTCAATTTTAAACTCTTCTTCCAACGCCATTACCAATTCAACTGTATCAAGCGAATCAGCTCCAAGGTCATCAACAAATGATGCTTCACTGGTAACTTCTTCCTCTTTAACCCCCAGTTGCTCTACAATGATTTTCATCACTCGTTCTTCAACGTTGCTCATGTGATATATCCTCCTTCCACGGTACTAAGACCGAAAGCGGGTGTACGATAAGCTAAAACTTCCATGCTTTCAAGTTATTTTTCTTAAATCAGACAGCTCTTCATGAATAACACAATATATTATAGACCCAATATATTATAGTCTCAATTTGAATTCCAGCACGACTGCCCAACAGCTCCCGGTAATTGCCGGCGGGATCTGTCGATTACGCCATATACATGCCACCGTTTACGTTCAGTACTTCGCCGGTGATATAGCCGGCAGCGGTGGAGGCTATAAACTCAACGGCATACGCGATATCGTCAGCGAGACCAAGCCGCCCCAGAGGGATTTGATCAAGTAATTTTTCTCGTTGCCCGGCGGCAAGCCCTGACGTCATGTCCGTTTCAATAAAACCCGGGGCCACACAATTGACAGTGACGCCCCGACTGCCAATTTCTTTGGCCAATGCACGGGTGAAACCTATTATACCCGATTTGGCTGCAGCATAATTGGTTTGTCCGGGGTTTCCCGACAAGGCTACGACAGAAGTGATATTGATAATCCGTCCGTAGCGCGCTTTTATCATATTCCGCAGACACAATTTGCTTAGACGGTAAACCGAGTTCAAATTGGTATTAATGACTTCATCCCATTCGTGCTGTTTCATTCTCATCATCAGGTTATCTCGAGTAATGCCTGCATTATTTACCAGGATTGAAGGCCTTATATCGGCAGCATTCAAGGATTCGTTCAGTCCGGCTACGGATTCATTTGTGCTTATATCCAATACGAATCCCCTGCCGTTTATTTCAGCCTCTCTGAAGAACTCCTCAATTCCGGCTGCACCTTGCTCAGTCGTTGCCGTGCCCGCGATATAGGCGCCCGAGCGGCCCAGTCGTTCAGCAATTGCTTTTCCAATTCCCCTGCTCGCTCCTGTTATCAGAGCCACTTGATCTTTGAGATGACTATTCATAATTGACTTGTCTACAGATGACCCTTCCCTGCTGAAAGACACGCAGGGCTGTGGATTATCCTGGATTTTGTTATATTCAGATGCAGCAACTTCGTTATGTCTTAACGGCCATTATGCATATTCGGATTACATCAACAAGGCCGAATTCAGGGATTCCGTATCGGAAATACCGCGACAGCTTATATTTTTATCGATACGCCGGATCAGACCGCTGAGTACCTTGCCGGGGCCGCACTCTATCATCCTGGTGATACCGTGTTGTTGCATTTCAGCTACGCACTTCGACCACATGACAGACTGATGTAATTGTAAAACCAGGGCCTGCTTTATCTCATCGGGATCCGTCCGGGCCCGGGCGTCGACGTTTTGTACAACCGGGATAGTTGCAGGCATGAATGTGATCTCATTGACACGCAGTTGCAATTTGTCGGCAGCAGGGATCATTAATCGGCAATGGGATGGTACGCTGACTGTTAACGGTGTGACCCGTCTCGCTCCTGCTTCTTTTGCCAACGCACATGCATGCTCCACTGCCCTGGCAGTGCCGGCAATGACCACCTGCCCCGGAAAATTAAAATTAGCTACCGAGACGACTTCATCTTGTGCAGTTCCGGCGCATACATCAATAACTGCCTCATCATCCAGCCCGGAAATAGCTGCCATGGACCCCGCTCCGCGGGGCACGGCCTCCTGCATAAACCGTCCCCGTTCCGCTACCAGTACGACCGCGTCGGTAAAATCCAGAACCCCGCCACAAACCAGGGCCGTGTACTCACCCAGGCTGTGACCGGCCAGGAACTCAGGGAGTAACCCGTCTTGTTCCTGCCAGACACGCCATGTGGCATAACACGCAGTCAGTAACGCGGGCTGAGTGTATTCCGTTTGATTTAAGCGTTGTTCCGGTCCATTGAGACATAAGGACAGCAGGTCATAACCCAGTTTAATCGATGCACCGGCAAATATGTCAGTTACAACAGGGTAGTTTTCAGCCAGGTCTGAGAGCATTCCCACGAATTGGGAGCCCTGTCCGGGAAATACGAACGCCAGACCGCTGTTCTGTTGACTACCTTCCATATACAAGACCGCTAATACCGAATTAATGCAGAACCCCAGGTAAATCCTCCACCAACAGCTTCCATCAATATTAAATCTCCCTGTTTGATGCGGCCGTCATGAATACCGGTATTCAAGGCCAGAGGGATGGATGCGGCTGAGGTGTTGCCGTGTTCCGCTACAGTCAATATCACTCCATCCATACTCATACCCAGTTTTTTTACAGTGGCGGCTATAATTCTCTGGTTTGCCTGATGCGGCACAAGCCAGTCGATATCATTCCTTGTCAAACCGGTGTCTGCAAGCGTTTCGTCCACGATCTCATCCATTGCATTGACGGCAAACTTGAAAACTTCATTGCCCTGCATACGAATGAAGGGATCAGCCGTTGGAGAGGAAACACCTGACGGCACCTGCAGGTAGTCACTATAGCTGCCATCGGCATGTAATAATGTCTTATATATCCCCGGTGTGTCACTTCTATCCAGGATAACGGCGCCGGCGCCATCTCCGAATAACACGCAAGTCGTTCGGTCCGTCCAATCCAGTATTCTTGAGTTCATGTCGGCACCGATGATAAGGGCGCGCTGCATTGCGCCGGACCTGATATATTGATCCGCTATACTCAAAGAATAAATAAAACCGGAACACACAGCCTGTACATCAAATGCCGGGGCGCCGTTACGCAAGCCGAGTCTTTTTTGAA
>CBDEWF010000083.1:0-153289 GCA_965243775.1 Sansalvadorimonas sp. | reverse complement strand
TGTTGTGACCCATATTAACCATGAAGAGGTGACTTCTGTTAACAGCTATCAGAAGGTCATTAAATCTCTGCCGGTTAACAAAACCATTTCCATGCGCCTGATTCGCCGTGGGGCACCTGGTTTTATCACCTTCCGTCTGTCTGAGTAAGCCTCCATAGCGGCTTTCCGGCAAATACGGTAAACTTCGGTTTATTATTGATGAATTATCCAGCCAACCCGCGAACATGTTCGCGGGTTGGTGTGTTTAAAAGCAGATAAACCGGAGATTGCGCTGGTGGTTGTTCACGACCCGGCGCTGAGTGACTGACGGTGAGCAACCTGAAAAATATTCGAAACTTTTCCATCATCGCCCACATCGACCACGGTAAGTCCACTATCGCTGACCGTTTTATTCAGGTGTGTGGTGGTTTGAGTGACCGTGAGATGCAGGCCCAGGTTCTGGACTCTATGGATCTGGAGCGTGAGCGCGGTATTACCATCAAGGCCCAGAGTGTGACCTCTGGATTACAAGGCCAAAGATGGTGAAACCTACCAGCTGAACTTTATTGATACTCCCGGGCACGTTGACTTCTCCTACGAAGTTTCCCGTTCTCTTTCCGCTTGTGAAGGTGCTCTGCTGGTCGTTGATGCAGCTCAGGGTGTAGAAGCCCAGTCTGTTGCCAACTGCTATACCGCCATTGAACAGGGCCTTGAGGTTATGCCTGTTCTGAACAAGATGGATCTGCCTCAAGCTGAACCAGAGCGTGTAGCCCAGGAAATCGAAGAGATTATCGGTATTGATGCCCATGACGCAGTCAAGTGTTCTGCCAAAAGCGGCCTTGGGTATTGAAGATGTTCTTGAACGTCTGGTTGAGACTGTTCCAGCCCCGGAAGGCGATCGTGATGGTGATCTGCAGGCACTGATTATCGACTCTTGGTTCGATAACTATCTTGGCATTGTTTCCCTTGTTCGGGTTATTAACGGTGCACTGTACGTAAGGGTGAGCGAATGCTGGTGAAGTCCACCGGTGAAATTCACCAGATTGATGATCTGGGTATCTTTACACCTAAACGTGAGTCTACAGGCATACTGCAGGCCGGTGAGGTTGGTTATGTCGTTGCAGGTATCAAGGATATTCATGGTGCCCCGGTAGGTGACACCCTGACCCATGCCAAAACCAAAGATGTTGAGTCTCTGCCAGGCTTCCAGAAGGTTAAACCCCAAGTTTATGCCGGTCTGTTTCCGGTCAGCTCTGATGATTTCGAGAACTTTCGGGAGGCTCTGGAAAAACTCAGTCTGAACGACGCATCCCTGTTCTACGAGCCAGAATCCAGTGATGCTCTGGGCTTCGGTTTCCGCTGTGGCTTCCTGGGCATGCTTCATATGGAGATTATCCAGGAGCGTTTGGAGCGGGAGTACAATCTTGACTTGATCACCACGGCCCCCACGGTAATTTATGAAGTGGCGATGAAAAATGGTGATATTGTTGAGGTCGATAACCCCTCCCGCTTGCCTGATCCGGCTGGGATAGACGAGATCCGTGAGCCGATTTGCCGTGCCAATATCCTGGTGCCTCAGGATTACCTGGGTAACGTGATTACCTTATGTGTAGAGCGGCGTGGCATCCAGAAGGATATGCAGTTTACTGGTGGCCAGGTGTCCCTGACCTATGACCTGCCCATGAGTGAAGTGGTGCTGGATTTCTTCGATCGTCTTAAGTCTGTCAGTCGCGGATTTGCTTCTCTGGACTATAGTTTTGACCGTTTTGAAGCGGCTAACATGGTGAGGATGGATATCCTGATCAATGGCGATAAGGTTGATGCTCTGGCTTTGATTCTGCACCGGGACAATGCCCATGGTCGAGGACGTGATCTGACGGTGAAGATGAAGGAGATCATTCCCCGGCAGATGTTCGACGTGGCTATCCAGGCTGCCCTGGGGGGGCAGGTTGTTGCCCGGACGACAGTTAAGGCCTTGCGCAAGAACGTAACTGCCAAATGCTATGGCGGTGACGTCAGCCGTAAACGTAAACTGCTTGAAAAGCAGAAAGCTGGTAAGAAGCGCATGAAACAGGTAGGACGGGTGGAGATTCCTCAGGATGCATTCCTGGCCGTTCTGAAAGTGGATAAATAATCAGTCCGGAAGCCTGTTGAGAGCAAAGCTCTGTGCAGGCTTCTTCTGATACAGGGTCAAAAATAAACGTTATGGATTTAAACTTTCCCCTGATCCTTGTGGTAGCTGTTTTTGCTACTGGCCTCGTGGCACTTCTGGATCGAGTTTTTCTTGCTCCAAGGCGTAAGCAGGCTGTTGCCCGGTATATGGACAGCGTCGAGCAGCCTGACCAGAACACTGCAGAACGGCTGGGAAATGAACCTGCTGTTGTTGAAACTTCCAAGTCTATCTTCCCGGTTCTTTTGATTGTGCTGGTGCTGCGTTCATTTCTTTTTGAGCCGTTCCAGATTCCTTCAGGCTCTATGCTGCCAACCCTTGAGGTTGGTGACTTTATTCTGGTGAATAAATATACCTACGGTCTGCGTCTGCCTGTGGCGGGAACAAAAGTTGTTGCCATTAATGATCCACAGCCCGGAGATGTCATGGTGTTCAAGGAGCCGGCCAACCCAAATATTAACTTTATCAAACGGGTTATCGGTGTGCCTGGAGACCATATCCGATATGTTAAGAAGAGCCTGTATATCAACGGCAAGAAGCTTCCAGAAAGTTTTGTCGGTGAGCGGCTGGATGATTTTGATCCTCGTTTCGGCCGGCGGCCGATTTACCGGATCTACGATGAGACCATCAATGGTGTAACCCATGAGATTCGCAAGGATCTATTGCTTCCTTACCGTGGTGTAAAGAATGAGTGGGTTGTTCCTGAAGGGCACTATTTTGTCATGGGGGATAACCGGGATCGCAGTAATGACAGCCGCTTCTGGGGCTTTGTTCCCGATGAGCTGGTTGTGGGGAAAGCGGTTTATATCTGGATGCACTGGCCTAGTTGGACGGATATTCCGAACTTCCACAACAATGGTCCGGTAGAATAAACTATCAGACTCCTAGGGCCTTGGGCATGGCAGTCGGCCTGTGACCTGTAACAACAGTCAGGGATGACGGAAAATCTCACCATGGTGAGATTTCTCTGTATAGCTTCTTTATACATTCAAGGAGATTGCCGAGATGTCGAGAGGACAAAAAGGTGCATCTGTATTTTTAATGCTGTGCTATACAATGGCTGCAGCATTTCTGGTGATGACACTGTTCAAAGTGGTGCCGGTCTATGTGGATAATCTCACCATCCGTTCAGTACTGGACTCCTTGGATCAGCGCCCGACAATCCGCCAGTCAACACCTGCGGAGGTGAAAGACTGGATCGACAAAGGTTTTCAGATTAATGGTATCCGGGGTATTGCCCGGGACGCCGTCAGGGTACGTCAGAGCGGTGCTTTTCTGACGGCCGAAATAAACTACGAGAGACGCATTGACTTGTTCGCAAATGTCGATGTCGTCATCTCCTTTGAGAACAGCTGGAAAATCAAGCAGCAGTGAAACTTTCGCTAGACAAGCTGGAGCGAAAGCTGGGTTATCAGTTTAAAGATCCTGACCTGGCCGTTCTGGCTCTAACACATCGCAGTTATGGTGGTCGTAACAACGAGCGGCTGGAGTTCCTGGGGGACTCCATAGTCAACTTCCTTATTGCTGAAGATCTGTTTCAGCGCTTTCCCGAGGCTCGGGAAGGGCAGCTGAGCCGTCTGCGTGCCCGTATGGTGCGTGGCAAGACTCTCGCAGAACTGGCCCGTGAATTCGGCCTTGGAGATTTCCTGCTGCTGGGGTCTGGTGAACTGAAAAGTGGTGGTTTTCGCCGGGAATCTATCCTGGCAGATACCGTAGAAGCCCTTCTGGGAGCCATTTATCTGGATTCCGGTATGGCAGCCTGCCGGGAACGGGTACAAGTGTGGTACGCTTCACGGTTGGAGACACTGTCGGTTACGGATCAGAATAACAAGGATCCAAAAACCCGCCTTCAGGAGCATCTTCAGTCCCGCCAGCAGAAGCTGCCGGACTATGAGCTGCTCAGTGTGGAAGGCAAGGCTCATGACCAGACCTTCCGGGTCTGCTGTCATGTTCAGGGGCTTGAGGATACAGAAGGAACCGGGAGCAGTCGCCGGGTTGCAGAGCAGCAGTCGGCCCGCAAGGCTCTTGTGGCGCTGGGTGTGGAGGTAGAAGAATGATTGATCAGTCGGTATCCCAGGGTCGTTGTGGTTATGTTGCTATTGTTGGACGTCCCAATGTCGGCAAGTCCACACTACTGAACCGGATCCTGGGTCAGAAGCTGAGTATTACATCCCGTAAGCCGCAGACTACACGTCACCAGATTCTTGGTATAAAAACTGAAGAGGATGTTCAGGCTGTCTATGTTGACACTCCCGGCATGCATCTGGGCGGTGAGAAGGCCATCAACCGCTATATGAACCGTGCAGCCTCTTCATCTTTGGCTGATGTGGATGTAGTGGTGTTCCTGATTGATCGTCTGCGCTGGACTGAAGAGGACGAAATGGTTCTTGATAAAGTCCGTAACTGTCGTGCACCGGTGATCCTTGCAGTGAACAAGGTTGACCGCCTAGAAGAGAAAGAAACCCTGATTCCCTGGCTGGATGATCTGTCTCGCAAGATGGACTTTGCTCACATCGTGCCTCTGGCGGCTAAAGATGGTCATAATGTTGATCGTCTTGAGCGTCTGGTTCATGGTTTTCTTCCGGAAAGTGTACATTTCTTCGGTGAAGATCAGATTACTGACCGCAGCTCCCGTTTCCTGGCAGCAGAACTTGTGCGGGAAAAGGTGATGCGCCAGCTGGGTGATGAGCTGCCTTACCAGATCACTGTGGAAATAGAAGAGTTCAAGGATGTGGATGGTGTACTGCATATCAGTGCACTGCTGCTGGTTGAACGCCCTGGGCAGAAAAAAATCGTGATTGGTGATAAGGGCTCTCGCCTGAAAACCATTGGCCGCGATGCTCGCCTGGATATGGAAAAACTATTCGACAGTAAGGTTATGCTGAACCTGTGGGTGAAGGTGCGCAGTGGCTGGTCTGATGATGAGCGCGCGCTTGCCAGCTTGGGTTATAACGATCTGGCTTAATTGTCAGAAAGTGATAAACAGAATGCAGTTCTTCAGAACTGCATTTTTATATTGGCCCTGATGGAATAGATAATTGCTGACTCGTTCCGTGGAGCTGCAACCCGTATGGGTGTTGCATTCACGACCTTACCGTGAAACCAGTCTTATTGTTGACCTGTTAAGCCGGGATCATGGCAAGGTTGCGGTTGTGGTCAATGGTGCCCGTGGTTCAGCAACGAAAAAGGGCAAACCCAGGAAGGGACAGCTGCTGCAGCCATTTACTCAACTTTTGGTCAGCTGGACAGGTAAGACGGAACTAAAAACCTTGAAGGCCCTTGAGCAGGGGCTGGTGATTCCTCTTTCCGGAAGCCGTCTGTTCTGTGGTCTTTATGCTAACGAGTTATTGCAGCGTCTGCTGCAGACCTGGCAACCAGTTGATGGGGTGTCGGCGTTGTACCAATGGCTGCTCAATCATCTGGTAAACGATGATTTGCCCATAGAACCGTTATTGCGGGTTTTTGAGAAGCAGCTACTTGGATGTCTTGGGTATGGCTTGCCTCTGGGGATTGAAGCCGGGTCGGGCCTGAAGATGAGCGCTGATCTTGGTTATCGCTTTGACCCTGATAGTGGTTTTTGGCCTTTGCCGGCTGGCGCAGCGGGAGCCCATCATTTGGTGAACTGTTTTGCTGGCGCAGTGTTGCTTGAATTCGCTGAAAACCAAATCAATAGTGACCAGGCTTTGCTCGAATTAAAACGTCTCATGCGGATGGCTCTGTCCCCCTTGCTTGGAGAGAAGCCTCTTCGCAGTCGTGAACTGTTTAAATCATTTTCCTGATTTTCCTGGTGCTCAATTAGGTTCTGGATCATAGATTGAGCCGGGCATCTGTTATAGGCTCGGTGTCGTAAATGAAAGTTATGAAAGTTATGAAAGGTATAGGTAGAGAATGATTCCTATCAATCGCGTTTTGCTTGGCGTAAATATCGATCATATCGCAACTGTACGTCAGGCCCGTGGCACCAATTACCCTGACCCGGTAAAAGCCGCTCTGGATGCTGAGGAAGCAGGTGCGGATGGAATTACTCTGCATCTGCGTGAAGACCGCCGTCATATCCAGGATCATGATGTCTATCGCCTGAAAGATCTACTGCAGACCCGGATGAATCTGGAAATGGCTGTGACCGATGAGATGCTGGCTATTGCTGAAGATGTAAAGCCTGCTCACGTCTGTCTGGTACCGGAGAAGCGTGAAGAACTCACTACTGAAGGTGGTCTGGATATAGTTGGTCAGGAAGCGCGTATCAAGGCTGCCTGTGAACGCCTGGCGGCAGCAGGTATTGCTGTTTCCCTGTTTATTGATCCAGATTCTGATCAGATTGCAGCATCACGGCGCTGCGGTGCACCCTATGTTGAGCTTCATTCAGGAGCTTATGCTGATGCAGAGACCGATAGTGAACGCCATGCCGAGTTGGAACGTATTCGTGCAGGCGTCGCCTTTGGTATTGAGCAGGGCCTGGTTGTGAATGCCGGACATGGCCTCAGCTATCAGAATGTTGAACCGATTGCAGCTATTCCCGGGATCTGCGAGTTGAATATTGGTCATGCCATTATGGCCCGGGCCATGTTTACAGGGCTGCAGGCGGCAGTGAAAGATATGCGCACCCTGATACTGGATGCATCCCGTTACCAGCAGGTGAGCTGACGGTTTCATGATCGCAGGCATTGGCACCGATATTGTGAAAATATCCCGGATCGAGAAAGCGTATGTGCATCTTGGCGAGAAGTTTGCCCGCCGTATATTAACTGAGAGTGAATATACGTTTTTTGCAGAGCGTAATTTCTCGGTTGCCTTTCTGGCGACCCGATTTGCGGCCAAGGAAGCCGCTTCCAAGGCTCTTGGTACGGGCATCGGTAAAGTATCCTTTCATGATATTGAAGTGGTCAGCTCGCTCTCTGGAGCACCTGTGCTGCGTTTTTCCGGTGCAGCGCACCAGTTGCAGGTTGAGAATGATATTTGTGCCCTGCATATCAGCCTTTCTGATGAAAAAGAGTATGCACAGGCTTTTGTTGTTCTTGAGCGGCATTGATTAAGACGCAATGGTTTGCTTCCTCACAAGGAAGCAAACCGTGTTTAATGAAGCAGACAGCCTCGGGGCGGCAATATTAAAATGGGGCTTCTTCAGCTTCTTCTGAGGAAACAGCGATCTCACCAATAACCGTTCGTTCTTCTTTTTCCTCTTCTCCTCCCAAGCCTTCGATCAGCTCTTTAAGGAATGTTGAAAGGGTTCCAGCCATCAAGGTGAAGTCAGCATCAAAACGGCTGGCATCATCTTCTGCATCCAGTGCTTCCGACTGTTCCTGAAGCTCATCAGTAAACTTTACTCGACGAATCAGGAAGTCTTCTCCAAGCATGCAGGAAATAGACTCGTTCCAGTGCAGGGACAGTTTGCTGACCTGCATGCCTGTGGCGAGGTGTCCGGTGATTTCATCGGCAAGAAGGTCCTGGTGCTTGCAGCGAATAACACCGCCATCTTCCCCCATATCTTTCAGCTCACATTCGTCTCCCATGACCATGGAGCCAGGCATTGCGGACGCATGGGTTTCCAGCCATTGGGTCATAATAGCGGCTGGAGAGTGTTTCAGAGCCGGGGGGACAACAGGCAGGCTGCCCAGTGTGCTGCGAAGGGTGCTGGTAAGCTCTTCCGCTTTTCTAAAACTGCCAGCATCGATAATCAACCAGCTATTGTGGGTATCTATATATGCTTGAGTAGTGCTGGATTTGGTAAATGCTCTGGGCAGAAGATCCAGGGTCACTTCATCCTTGATCTGGTCTTTCTCTTTCTTGAAAACCTGACGCCCTTGGTCCGCTTCAATTTGCTGAACTTTGTCGTTTACAGCATCGCGGATCACACTGGCTGGTAGAATTTTCTCTTCTTTTTTGGCGCAAAAGCTTAGAAAGGGGCCACTTGTATGTACCAGTGTTTCGCCGCCGGGAACCGGTGAAACCCAACCGTAGGTAGAAACTTCCGTTTTACCGCATGGGCGGAAAGCCTGCCCCGCCAGTTTTTTTTCCAGATCTTCAGCCTTGATATCCAGATCCTGACTGAAGCGATAGAGAACAAGGTTTTTAAACCACATGTCCGGCAGACTCCTGAAGTATTAGCTGTCCATCCTAACGTGATACCTGAAAGCTGTCGAAGCACATTTTCAGTTTCAAGGTCAGTTTCAAGGTCAGTTGAAAGAGCTGCTTTTGCTGAAACTGCTGGGCAACAAACAGCAGAAGTCGAATTTTGATGTCTTCCGCATATAAGTTTCGGAAATAACAGAACAAACTCTATTGCACGCCGGGCATGATGCTGCTTATAATGCGCGCCGTCTGAACGACAGCTGGAAACGGCATCAGCGGTAAAGATTTAAATCTGATCGTTTGCATGGGTGATTAGCTCAGCTGGGAGAGCATCTGCCTTACAAGCAGAGGGTCGGCGGTTCGATCCCGTCATCACCCACCACATTATAGGTATGTAAAATTACGATTAGGTAATTTTGCGAATATGCGGACCGGTAGTTCAGTTGGTTAGAATGCCGGCCTGTCACGCCGGAGGTCGCGGGTTCGAGTCCCGTCCGGTCCGCCATTTAATGTGGGTTGTTGTGACAATTTGCCAGGCTAAGGCTCTGGTAAAGCGCTTCGTTTTTTGTATAATGCGCAGCCTTGATTGCTTTGTGCGATTAAGTTTTGGGGTGATTAGCTCAGCTGGGAGAGCATCTGCCTTACAAGCAGAGGGTCGGCGGTTCGATCCCGTCATCACCCACCAGTTTTAAAGATATAGATGTGTCTGTATCTGGAATAAGTGGACCGGTAGTTCAGTTGGTTAGAATGCCGGCCTGTCACGCCGGAGGTCGCGGGTTCGAGTCCCGTCCGGTCCGCCATTATTCCTTACAATTTATTAGTTCGCTGAAACGACAGGCTTCGGTGAGCAATGCAAGATTACGCGGACCGGTAGTTCAGTTGGTTAGAATGCCGGCCTGTCACGCCGGAGGTCGCGGGTTCGAGTCCCGTCCGGTCCGCCATTCTTCAGGGGTTGTATTTCCTTTCAAAAAATACCTTGGGTGATTAGCTCAGCTGGGAGAGCATCTGCCTTACAAGCAGAGGGTCGGCGGTTCGATCCCGTCATCACCCACCAAATTCTCTTTAAGAGATTGCGTGACTCATACGAAAGTATGAAATAGCAGCGGACCGGTAGTTCAGTTGGTTAGAATGCCGGCCTGTCACGCCGGAGGTCGCGGGTTCGAGTCCCGTCCGGTCCGCCATTCTTCAGAGGTTGTATTTCCTTTCAAAAAATACCTTGGGTGATTAGCTCAGCTGGGAGAGCATCTGCCTTACAAGCAGAGGGTCGGCGGTTCGATCCCGTCATCACCCACCAATTTCTCTTTAAGAGATTGCGTGACTCATACGAAAGTATGAAATAACAGCGGACCGGTAGTTCAGTTGGTTAGAATGCCGGCCTGTCACGCCGGAGGTCGCGGGTTCGAGTCCCGTCCGGTCCGCCATTCTTCAGAGGTTGTATTTCCTTTCAAAAAATACCTTGGGTGATTAGCTCAGCTGGGAGAGCATCTGCCTTACAAGCAGAGGGTCGGCGGTTCGATCCCGTCATCACCCACCAATTTCTCTTTAAGAGATTGCGTGACTCATACGAAAGTAGGCTCTGTTAACACTACATGTTGGTAGTACTCACGTGCAGCCTGTATAGCTTGGCATTCGGGCTTCATAGAAAATCTGGTTACTTCCTCTATTCAGCGTAATTACTGACTTTGAGAAATAAACCAACATCTATTGTGAACAGAGCCCGAAAGTATGAAACAGCAGCGGACCGGTAGTTCAGTTGGTTAGAATGCCGGCCTGTCACGCCGGAGGTCGCGGGTTCGAGTCCCGTCCGGTCCGCCATTAATAAGAAGCCCCTGCAGTTTTCTGCAGGGGCTTTTTTTATACCTGTAATAACTTCTCAGTCTGCTCTCCCGTGCACTCCAACTAAAGTTCAATGGTTGCTTTTCTGAACCCCTTCAATACTGAATAGTGAGATAACAAAAAATAAAGAGGGAGAAGGAAAATGGAATTATTAAGATACTCACCTTGTGGACCCGGCTATTATGCTCCGGTGCAGAGTCACAGTCACAGCGATTCGCGCCCTCGTATAAGAGCCGTGAATGATGTGACCAGCCATCACTTTACTGCTTTGGAAGGCGACTCTGCTGGTGTAAAAAGAAGACTGCTACAAAAGTATAAGGTCACTGCTCTTGATAGGGTGAAAAAACTCTTCTTAATTCCGGTAAGATGCGCAGCTTCTTGGGCAACGTTAGGTATTGTTGCTGGCGGAATTGGTTCTCTCTGCACCTGGAATCCTGCACCTTTGGGTATTGGAGCGGCTGCAGGTACAGCTATCGGTACAACAGTGGGTGTCCCTAAGGGCATATATAAAGCTATCACCATGAAGCCTGCAGATAAGCTTGCAGATAAAATTGCCGATCAGGAAGCGAGAATCAAACTGCTGGAGAAATTGAGTTTACCGTTTTCAAGAGCTAAGGCATCAGTTTGTTGTAATCATTATAACGAGCTTGCTGGTGAGCGTGAGAAGCTGAACCCAGGGGCAATGAAAGAGAATGGCTCTAATTTTACAGAAGCCTTTATTGCCGAGCTTGATGAAAAGATAACAACTCTGAGAGTCTGGCAGGATACAGTGAAGGAAGAGGGGCAGAAGCTATCCAGGTCTGAACGCAGCAAGCTTCTAAATCTGGTTGACCTTAAACAGGCCATTCTGGATATACATAGAAAAGCTGAAGAGTTGCAAGGGATGAAGGATTCGCTTGCTGAAATGAGGGATGAGCTTAAAGAGCTTCGTGTATAATTGAATAAGGGTTTTCAAATCCTGAGAACAAAAAAGCAACCCTGCTTCACATAGCCAAGGTTGCTTTTTTATGTGTCTACACGCAATAAACTATCTGGTTATCCCCTGGGCAGATTTCTGGCAACCATAGGCCCTTTATGCCGGATCAGATCGGCCAGAATATTCCCGGTTTCCATTAGAAGGGCATCATCTTCTGGCTTACGATCCTTGTTGGTCTGGCTGAAATGGTTGTTTTGAGCTTCTTCCAGCTCCTCCAGGTTCTTGTAAGGCTCTTCACCTTTAGCCTCGCGCAGCTCATTCTCTATAGCCAGACGGCGCTCACGCCTGTTATTGATGTCATCCCTACGCTTTTTTTCATTGAGGAAAACCTCAGTTCGCCCTTCGTAAAGCTTCTGGTATTCCCGCAGCTTCTCAAGATAGAGAAAGTCAGGGTTGGTGGTAATACGCTTTTCATGGGCTTTCTTGAGGTCAGGAATATACCCGTTCAGAGGTTTAAAAGGCTTATAGGAGACCGGCTTGATCTCACTGTAAGGCAGGGCGTTGGTCAGAGAGCTTTCGCCGATCTCTTTATGGTCAAACAGTGATGGGAAGCTGATATCAGGAATAATTCCCCGGTTCTGGGTGCTTTGACCAGATACCCGGTAGAACTTGGCGATAGTCAGTTTCAGCTGACCGTGGTTCAGGGGTTGAATAGTCTGAACTGTGCCTTTGCCGAAACTCTGCTCGCCGATAACCAAGGCTCTCTGATAATCCTGCATGGCGCCAGCAAAAATCTCAGAAGCTGAAGCGCTGAGGCGATTGATCAGGACGACCAGAGGGCCAGAGTAGAGTTCATTCGGGTCGGGGTCATTATGGGCCTGAATTCGCCCACCATTATCTTTGACAATGACTGTAGGACCATCCGCAATGAACAAACCAGTAAGTTGTGTTGCTTCCTGGAGGGAGCCTCCACCATTATTTCGCAGATCAATGATCAGACCATCGACCTTATCTTTCTGCAGCTCTTCGATTAACTTGCGAACATCCCTGGTTGTACTTTTGTAGTTTGGATCACCAGTCTGGTGTGCCTTGAAATCGATATAAAAGGCGGGAATATCAATGACACCTAAACGGGTTTTGTCTTTGCCCTCTCCTACCTCAATGATATTCTTCTGTGCTGACTGCTCTTCCAGTTTGACCTTGTCACGAATAATAGGGTAAACGCGGTTCTTGCCGTCACTGGTACCGAAAGGGATGATCTCCAGGCGAACCTGGGTCCCTTTTGCTCCCCGAATCAGTTTGACCACTTCGTCCAGGCGCATGCCAACTACGTCTTCCATCTTGCCATCTTCACCCTGGGCCACACCGATAATCTTGTCCCCGGGCTTAAGCTGCCCTGCTTTATCCGCCGGACCAGCCGGAACCACGCTGATAACTTTGGTGTACTCATCTTCCGATTGCAGAACGGCACCAATTCCCTCCAGAGACAGGCTCATATTGATATCAAAATTCTCAGCTTTCTGGGGAGAGAAGTATTGAGTGTGAGGGTCGTACAGTTGGGTATAGGCATTCAGATACAGCTGGAAAGCATCTTCACTGCGGGTCTGGTGCAGGCGGCGCAGTTGGTTGGTATAACGCTTTTTCAGCAGGTCGGTAATTTCTGACATGGGCTTGTCGTTGAGCTTCATGGTCAGCACACTGTCTTTCAGCTGGCGGTACCAGAGGTCGTGCTGCTCTTCGATATCTTTTAGCCAGGAGGCATCCTCCCGGTCGACTTCCAGGGTTTCATCCTTATTGAAGTCAAGTTTGCTAATGCCCTTGTCGATCAGGCTCAGCATGTAACGGGTGCGTTCTTCGCTGCGCTGGCGGTAACGGTTGAATATTTCAAAGGCTGGCCGCAGGTTGCCACCTTTAAGGGCTTCATCCAGAGTTTCCTGGTATTTGGAAAATTCCTTGATATCGGAGGCGAGGAAAAAACTGCGGTTTCTGTCCAGAGTGTCCAGATAGCTTGAGAAAATTCTTTCGGAGCTGGATCCGTTAAGTTTCAGCTTTTCATAGGAGTTGTTTTTCAGAAGCTGAACCGCATTTACGCTGGCAATAGCCTGGTTCAGTGTCGGCTTTAAGGCGGCTAGAGGTTGATTAAGATTTTCTTCTCGAGCCCAACTAAGGGTGGCCAGTACGCAGAGGACGGAAACTGCGAACAGGCTTGCATTGAAGAGTCTTGGGCTGAAACGCATTGGAAATATCACTCTCTTTTTCTGTGTTATCGCCAGGCTGGTAACAGCGATAACCTCCTTGTTTTTGATATGTTGCGGGCTATTCGCATAATGCTCCTCATGCACTATAGCATTATACATACGCGGTTTGTCTGTACCTTTTTGCTTCTCGCCGGCTTTACCATCAGGATGCCCGCCAGAAAATCAGGATGAACCCTTCGTTAGTTGAAAACTTTCTTTCAGTTTTCACTCAGAATAAAACAAGTTTCTCTCTCTTCATACTCTATTTCTGTCCGCCGGTTGTCGTGTTTATACAGGTCTGCGTCACCACTGGCTGATTATTTTCGCCAGTCTGGTTCTGCGTTGAAGGATACGAGGGAGTGGAGGGTTTGGTTTCGGCAGGTAAAGGCATGGTGAAAATCCGGTTAACAAGAAGAGCAGACTACCACTAAGGATTTTCAGCCATGATCCGGTTTTGTACGCATCTCGTGCAGGATCCACCCTGTGCCTGCGGGAGGTGGTTCTGTTAGCACAAGAGAACGCAGGTTTCTGATTGAGAGACTCTTTCAGAAACCTGTGCATGTTCACAGTGCTGAGGTAGTAAAGATCAGGGAAGCAGTTTTTCCTGGTGGAAGAAACGCTTCAAAACACGGGCCAGGCCTGCGGCATCTTCACTGCCTGCCAGCTCCCGAATGGAGTGCATGCCAAAGGTCGGCAGACCGATGTCCAGTGTACGTACACCCAGTTCTGTAGCCGTCAGGGGGCCTATGGTGCTGCCGCAGCCCATATCCGTTCTGGCAACAAAGGTCTGCACTGGAACGCCCTCCTGTTTGCACAGTTGTTTGAACAGGGCGCTGGTCTCACTGGTTGTGGCGTAACGCAGGTTGGCATTGATCTTGAGAACAGCCCCTTCATTGAGCAGAGGGCCATGATTGCCATCATGACGATCGGCAAAGTTTGGGTGGACACCATGGGCGTTATCGGCAGAGATCATCACAGAATTCTGCATGGCTCGCACAAATTCATCATGGGTATCAAAGATGCGTTCCAGAACCTGGCGCAGGAAGGGACCGCATGCACCTGTGGGGGAGGAGCTGCCAACCTCTTCATGATCGTTGCAGATCAACAGGCAGGGCTGATCAGTATCCTGAGCTTCAATCAGGGCCTGCATGCCAGTGTAGCAACTCAGCAGATTGTCCAGCCGGGCACTGGCAATAAACTCTTCATTCAGGCCGACGAGGGCTGGAGTCTGAGTGTCATAGAAGAACAGGTCGTAGTCCAGAACTGCTGCGGGTTTGATACCGCTGTTTTGCAGCTCTTTGCTCAGGAGTTCCCGGAAGCTGGGAGTTTCATCTCCCTTTTTCAACTGACTCAGTACCGGAGGAATATCCTTTTGTGGATTGATACTGCGCTTCTTGTTGGCTTCCCGGTCTAGGTGAATAGCCAGACTGGGAATAATGGCAATGGGACGTTTGAAGTTAATCAGGCTGTTGTGTATTTCACCTTTACTACTTTCCCAGGTTACCCGGCCAGCCAGTGACAGATCCCGGTCAAACCAGGGGTTCAGCAGGGGACCGCCGTAAACTTCAACGCCAAGTTGGAGATACCCCTTGCTGTTGATTTCTGGATTGGGCTTAACTTTCAGGCAGGGGCTGTCAGTATGGCCGCCGACCATGCGTATGCCCTGTTCGGAAAAGCGCCCACTGCCTGTCGTGAATGCAATAATTGCTGAATCCTGACGGGAAACAAAATACTTTTTGCCGGGTTCGAGCGACCAGCTGTCGCGCTCATTCAATGCTATGAAGCCGGCATCGGCAAACCGGCAGGCCATCTCTTCGGTGGCATGGTAGGCCGTGGGAGAATCCTGCAGAAAAGCGATCAGATCCTTGTTGAATCCGGATGTGTCCATATCAATACATAATGCACTTGGTGAGTTCCGCTCAAGCATACCACCATATGGCTGAAGCGACGAAATACTAACTGTCTGCTTCAGGTGCTGTCTGAGGTCAGCCAGTACCACAGAATAGATCCAGACAGAGCTCCTGCTACCTGCCCGGCAAACTGGCCATTGAAAATAGTGGAACCCAGTCCAGCAAAGGCCTCTTCACCGGTTATGTAAAGGGCCCGGCTGGTAAAGTCCTCTTCCTGCTGATCAAATACTCTTTGTCCGGCATCATGCAATATCCGTAATGAGCTGTTAATTATGGTTCCACAGGCAGGTGCGGGCAGGCTGGTGTTAACATGCAGCAGAAATGTACCCGAGCTGGCAAGGCTGCCATACAGCGCCTTGCCGGCAATACGATACAAGGGACTGCTGTCACTGCGAGGGGGACGATTGAAGTAGTGTTCTGCCAGCGTATGAAGGGCTTCAAAGCCTCCTCCTGTCATGGCCCCCGTCAGCAGGCTTCGGATGGTCATGTTTCTCAGTAGTTGTTGATGAGCCTGTTCATTTAGCTGCCGGTACTCGTTCTCCAGTTTTGCAACTGTGGATTGGATATTTCCTTTGTGTAGTTCCTTATAAGTGACTGACGCAGGAATCACTATGTCATCCAGCGTATTTGCTCCAGTCAGCTCCAGAAACTTATCTGTCTGAACTTTTCGTGCAGTTTGTTTTGTTCCTGTGAGAGCTTTCTTTAACTGCTGGTACTGGTCTTGAGGAATCATATATCGGCCAGACTCAAACCTTGTGTCTCCCTTGTAGTTTTGCCAGTGCTCAGACATGGCCTTAAGGGAAGCTGTTGCTGACTGGTAGCACTTTTCCTGAATCGGCTGGTGGTTCAGGTAAAAATCGATAGGGTGGTTGAGAGTAGACTCTGCTCGGGCAATCCGGCTTTTCCCCATGGCCAGAGCACGGGCGTTGCGGGCTGCAACTTCCACTTTTTCGGCAAGATAGCCATGTTTGGTATCTGCTGTTCCAGGGATATGGCGCCAGTCAGCCAGAAGGCTGAGTACATCTTGAAACTCCTGCTGACTCGATTGCCAGGCATTAGCAAGCTGGTGAATTTTCTGTGCCCGTGATTCCGCCAGATAAAAACGTATCTGCATGAATGCCCGGGGAATCAGTGCAAAAAGTAGTGATCGTGGGTGTGGGGGAGAATGCTGTTTCCGGGGGTGACCAATAGTCAGCAGCCAGGCTTGTCTGGGTGTATTGTCATCAGCATGAGGTGTATCACTGTCATCACCATAAACAGTCACCAGGGCTGGCGAGCCCGCTTCTTCTGGACACTCAATCCTGAACAGAGTGGATAGGTCATGGCAGTGCCCGGTAACAATATGTTCGTTATTGTCTCTGGTCGTGAAAAGGTACAAAAAGGGCTTGGAAAGCACCTGAGGTGATATCTGATCATGGGGAGCCCTGGCAAGGCACTGGTGAGTCATTTTGATATGGTGCTCTTGCTGGGGCGTCAGTGGATGTTCCGGGTATATCAGCTGCTGGCTGGCTGGCTGGATTTCAATGCGTTGCAGGGTTTGGTCGTTATCTACTATTCGTTCAGCCAGATCTCTGGGCAGGGCGTTGAGAAGTGTCTCCTGCAGCATGGGGCTGGCATGGCCGTCAAGGACAGACAGGCTGGCTACCAGAAGCACAGTAAGGAGCAGGAAACTGGTATCAATCCGGAGGAAACACAACATGCGTGCCAATTTTGTAATCCAGACTATATTTGCAAGGCGATCAGCCTAGTACATTACTTCTGGTTTTCTGGAATTGTCCGATGGAAGAAACTGTCTGGTGGTTTATCAGGTGAGAGTACCTGATTCAGAAAAAACCACTGCTTCTATTGCAGGAGCTGCTGTTGGTTAGCTGTCGAATTTTCCTATCTGGCATGATTTTTATGGTGCTGCTCTGCTGGTTTAGAGCAGCTGTCGGACATGAAGCTGTTTCGGCTTTGGAACAGCGTGAGTATGTTGGACAGTGGTATGCGTGGAATGACAGTGGCACCTATGTTGTGTCTGGAAACCGGGTGGTTCTGTTTGAAGGAGTCAAGGTTCCAGAAGAGCTGGCATCACGCATAACAGGATTGATCATCGGAGCCGGCTGGAAAGAAGGCTACCTGCTGTTCCATGAATTTTTTGGCAGGGCTGTTCAGAGTTATATTCCCGAAAGCGCAAATATTCTATTGCGAGGTGTTTCCCAGGCCTGGCTGATATGGACGGTGTATCGTTCTATTGCTGATATCACCGGGCCACTGTTAAAGCTTGCCAGTGAGTATCGGCAGGCCTGGAGTCAATGGGAGGGGGATTCTGGCGATCAAAAAAACAGTGATGCCATACCGGATCAAAGCCTTGGGGAAAGCTGGTCAGGCAAACGCGTTAAGGGTGTAGTCCCGATTCCTGTCAATGATATTGAACTCTCATTCCGGGTATTTGTCCGGGCTGTTTTTCCGGAGGGGCTGGATGAGCCAGTGGCAGTAGAAATTGACCGCATACCTTCCATGCCGGGTTTACCCAGTATTGTCAGACCCCACATTCATGCCAATCCTTGGGATAAGCTGATTTCCGAAATGGCGCTGGAGGGTATCAATCGGGTGCTCATTGCCGGTTCTTCCAGAGGGAGGCTCCAGTTGACCTACCAGGACAGTCATAACAACTGGCGGGAGCAGCTGATTACGGCTTCTCTGGATGCGGAATATGAGCCGGTACCCTGGTTGCTGGATATGGTCAGAAAGGGAGGAGCCCGTGAGGATGCCCGACTGTATGCCAGCCTTTTATCCCATGATGTTCTGGATCTGGCCAGCCAGATGTTGTCATGCCGGAGGCTGAATCCAGTGATTTCACCGGACAAGCCTGTTTACTGCACTCTTGGGCAGCTGGAGGCCCTGGAGTGCAGTCTTCATTACCAGCCCTATGAACTACTGGTTCCTCCCCAGATCTGGGAGGATCGGAACTATCCCCAGGGGCGGGTACTGCCTTTGAGTGGCTGCAATTTTTCAGATCGTCCACTGTGCTGGGAAAACTATCTTATCTGGAGTAACAGCTCACTGATTTACCCTTGGCCAGTGATGACACTTTACTCGCGCTTTTCAGATTATGCAGAAAGGACCAGCTGGCTGCTGTTATCCAAGGAACCCCAGATATGGCGCACCAGCAGTAACTTCCAGATTCGGGTGCCGGAACTGGTCACCAGATTGTTATTAAATCTGGTCAGTACCGTAGGGCAGGCCGCAGTGAACCGACTGGTGACTTCTCTGCACCATAGCTGGTGGCAGAACGGCGCAGAGCAGGGCTTTGCCAAGCGTTATCAATCCCGGAAAATTTCTGAAGAGGAAGGGCACTATGAGGCTGGTGATCAACCCTGTGATGTGTGTGGTACTGCCTGCCAGTATCCCATGTGTCCACTGTGCCTGGACAGATTTGAAAGTGATACCATGGTCAGGATCTGTGAAAACGAGCACAGATATTGTGCCGAATGCTTTTTTGGCATGCTGGATCGGAAAGGAATCAATCGTTGTGGCTACTGTGATCAGGTCCATCGGAACCGCCTCAACCCGGTTTTCTACCCGGACTATGAACTGGGTGATGATGATGGTCCCAAATATCCAACCTGTCCTACATGTCGGGACAGGATTGATTACAACAAAGGTAATGTTAACCAGTTCCTGCAGGATGAGTGTGGAACTTTCCGGCTATGGTGGAAGTGGCTGTTCAGTGACGATTTGAAAGAGCCAGTAAAGGAAGGGCAGGAAGATATGGTGCTTGAACCACAGCAGGAACCTGTAGCTTTTGATATTGCCGACTAGCAGCCTGTCGGACTTAACCCACAAATCAAGGTAGAATAATACCTCCAGCTTTAGTGACATCAGAGCCTCATGAATAAATGGACATTCAAACCCATTGATCGGGATACCCCGGATCTTTTTCCGGCCAGTGTTCAGGATTATTTGCCCGAAGACCATCTCGCTCGCTTTGTCGTGGATGTTGTTGAACAGTTGGATCTGTCAAAGTTGCTCAAATCTTACCGAGGCTCAGGTTCCAAAGCCTGGCATCCGGCTATGATGTTATCCCTATTATTTTACGGCTATGCGACGGGTGTCTTTTCCAGTCGCAAGCTGGAAAAGGCCACTTACGACTCCCTCGCTTTCCGGTTTATTTGTGCCAACCAGCATCCTGACCATGACAGCATTAACGCTTTTCGCAAGCGTTTTCATGATGAGGTTGGCGATATCTTCGTCCAGATTCTGCTCATCGCCAAAGAAGCAGGCTGGTTAAAACTGGGCCATGTCAGTCTTGATGGCACCAAGATCAAAGCTAACGCCAGCAAGCACAAGGCATTGAGCTACAAGTATGCCTGTCAGCTCGAAGAGCAGCTGAAAAAAGAAGTGGCCGATCTGATGAGACTGGCAGAAGAAGCCGACAACACCGGTTTGCCGGATGGCCTGTCTATCCCCGAAGAGATCCAGCGACGGGAAGATCGGTTGTCAGTCATTGCCAAAGCCAAAGAAGAAATTGAGCGCAGGGCAGATAAACGCTTTCAGCAAGAGCAGGCCGAGTACGAAGAAAAAATGGCTAAACGCCAAGAGCGTAAACACCCGGGCAAGGAACCCAAACCGCCAGAGCCGGGAGCCAGAGACAAGGATCAGGTCAATCTGACAGACGACGAATCCCGTATCATGCCCACCTCCGGTGGTGCCTTCGAGCAGGCTTACAATGCCCAGGCGTCTGTGGACGTTGATAGCGGTTTGATAGTGACACGTCATGTGACGCAGGCCCCGAATGACAAAAAAGAAGTTGAGCCGACACTTGGGCAATTACACATACTGGCTCCGGTTCTTGGCAAGGCCAGTGGGCTTCTGGCTGACACTGGTTATTTCAGTGAAGCCAATGTCTCAGCTGTGGATAAAGAAGAGCTGACCCCCTACATCGCTATAAAGCGGGATGAGCATAACCTGCCCCCTCTGCAGCGCTTTCAGCCTGACCCGCCGGCACCGGATGATGAAGCCAGTGCTCTGGAATGGATGCGCTGGCGTTTGCAGACCCAAGAAGGACGAGACATTTACAGCCGTCGAAAATGCACAATAGAGCCAACCTTCGGAATCCAGAAGGATGCGATGGGGTATCAGCGTTTTCTGGTTAGGGGGCTGGAAGCCGTCTCGAAAGAGTGGGATCTGGTGTGTTTGGCGTTTAACTTGCGGCGGATGTTCAGTCTGAAGCAGGCTAATGATGAAGCGTGGCTGGCTCTGGTGCTTTATTGGTTTGCAGTCAGCTTCTATTGTGCGGCTTTACAGCGACAAAGGAAAAAATCCTTTGTTTGACATGGCTGGCCTCAGAAGCCAGATCGGGGCTTCTGAGGTCAATATGATCAAAAATTATTCAGTGTGGCTTGAGGATGCCAGTCCGACAGGCTGCTAGGGTGAATATACCCTAGCCATCAGCCTCAACGGGGGAGTTTTGTCGCCTGATCCAGATATCTTTGTCCAGGCAGATCAGGTCTGTTTTGTAGAACGCACAGACCTCCATAGTATTGTTATCCGTGAGCCGTAGCCTCACCTGAGGTTCCCAGCCTTTATCTGGATCCAGCCCATCACCATACCAGACCTCTTTCTTCAGATGCCAGTTCAGCATAGTCAGGACTGTCATGCCCAGAATGGGTTGGTTTTGTCTGGTACCGCTGCAGGCGGTACACAGGGCTCCCTGATCTTGGGGGCGATGCAGCTTTATAACCTTGGCCTCAAAGTAGTCGGGTGTACTGGCCGGGTAGATTTCCACAGTTGTATCCAGAGTTCCACTTTTGTCCTTGATATCCCAGTAACCGATAAGGTCATCCATCTGCGTGGCCAGAGTTAGATTGGAAAGTAGCAAGCTGCATGACAGCAGAGAGCGAAAAGCTGGAACTATTGTTGCTCCTGTTCTTATTCTAATTTTTGTTTTTGGTATTACTGACATAACTACTCCCGAAGAATACTTAGAGCCTGTTCATAAGTGTTTTGTCGTATTTAGCTGAAGAGGGATTCTAGTACATGATTGCAAAGGAATTGCTCTTTACCGAATCATAGTGTCTGTGTTCCATCCCAGAGTGGCTCTCAAGTTCCCCTGATCTTTGAAAGCAGGTTAATAACCTTCTTCCAGCTTGAGAATCCTGGAACAGCCATCTATACCCACTGCCGCTGAATAAAAAACACGTAGCAGGCAGGGAGAGGGTAAGGTTTTGCAGTTCTTAAGAATCAAGCTGGTCTGTTTATGGGCATTGACCATCTCTGGGGTGGCTGGAGTTTCAGGTGTTAGAGCTTCAGGTATTGCTGTTGATGAGCTTTCTGTACGCAGGCTGGGGGATGCATTCTCCGGTGGTGCGGCAGAAGCAGCAGATGCCAGTGTGGTCTGGTACAACCCCGCAGGAATGACCCGACTTGGGCCAAGGGAGTTAAGTGCAGGTCTTTCCGTTATTCCCCATAAAACCCGGTTTTCTGGAGCTGTTTATTTTATTGATTCAGATGGTAATTCCGTTTTACCCGTGACCGGACATAACAAAGCCTGGGCTGGAATGGAGTGGATTCCGGATCTTTATACTTCTTTTCAACTTGCTGATGATGTCTGGCTTGGCTTTTCAGTAAATTCTCCCTGGGGTACCGGAACAGAGTTCGATAAATTCTGGGTTGGGCGTTATCAGTCGGTGAAAAGCTCTCTGCTGACGGTAAATTTGACTTCGTCCCTGGCCTGGAAAGTCTGCGAGAATATTTCGGTTGGAATGGGGTTGATGGCAGAGTATGCCGAAGGTGAAATCCAGAAAGCTGTTCCTCTTCCTCCGACAGGGCAGGTTGAAGATGACTCATTCTTCAAAGGGGCAGGAAATCATAACGGATTTGGTTTTAGCCTGGGTTTACTGTATCAGCCGTTTGAAGTGTGGCAGTTTGGTTTTCTGTATCGCGGAAAAATCAGGCATAAACTGGATGGGAATATGTCCCTCTATCTGCAACCTGTTGCTGAAACGGAAAAGGTTAAGGCTCAACTGGACATTACCATCCCGGAGTCATACTCCTTCAGTGCAATTCACTGGATGACGCCGGGCTGGTCAGTCAAGGCTGATGCCAGCCTTACCCGGTGGAGCTGTTTTGATGAACTGGTTTTCAAGCCCAACGAAACCGGTAGCCTGATTAACAGGTCAGAAGTGCAGTCAATGGAGTGGCATGACACCTGGCGTCTGGCATTAGGCACGGAATACCAGCTGTCTGATTGCTGGCAGATCCGGGCGGGAATGGCGTACGACAATGCTTCAATACCCAACCATGCCGTGACAGTAGATTTTGCCCTGGATGATTACAGAGCTATCTCTGTGGGTGCTACATACAGAGTCAATGCTAATTTTGAAGTAGACTTGGCGGGTCAGCATACTTGGACCACTCGCCGGACAATTCATGAAACGGTTAAGCTGAATGATACTCCGGTGGTACGGGGGGATGGAGAGGTAACCAATCGTATTAATAGTTTTGGGATTGGTATTCTTTGGCGGTTTTAATTTTCTAACGTGTTAGCATGGCACTGATGAGGAATTGTTACTGAGGTTTTACCGATAGTGGAAATACAAAACAGGATAGAGGCGAAGCTGCGTGAAGCTTTAGATCTTGAATACCTGGCTGTAGTCAATGAAAGTTATATGCACAATGTGCCGTCGGGTTGTGAATCTCATTTCAAAGCTGTGATCGTCAGTGATGCTTTTACTGGTTTAATGCCGGTAAAGCGTCACCAAATGATATACAGTGTTCTGAAGGAAGAGTTGCAGGAGGCTATTCATGCTCTTGCCTTGCATACCTATACATCTTCTGAGTGGGAAGAAGTTAACAGCAGGGATTTCTCCAGCCCCAACTGCCTGGGTGGAAATGGCAAATGACCCCAAGGGTGTTGATAAAATGTTCAGCACCCTTATTGATTGAAAGCCAGTCAAAAGCTAACCGTAATTATTCCTGATTATTATAATCTTCTGGCAAATATTATTCGTAAAAAAATAGGATTGAGCTGTGCGCTTACTAGGTAAAAGATTAATAATGCCTACAAGAAAAGTTTAATTTAGTTAAATAGCGCAAAGGTTTGGTTGTTCAGTAAAATCCTCGATCTGGCAGAACAGTTATTTTTATTTTTCCCCTTTCTCTATTGAAAAAAATGGCAAAATTCCCGCCAGGATGCTGAAAATGCTTGTTTTCGTTCTCTTTTGATGCATGTCAGCAAATGGTCAGTTTTATTTCAAACTTTATTTGGATGCTCTTATTCATTTTGATTTGTCGTGATATTTTCTCCACCACGTACGGGTAACTACTTCTTTAAAAAGGACTTTGGTGGTGAGCCCGGTTAGCTCATTAGCGACATCAAGCTTGTGATGAGGGGGAATTATGGCGTCGGACAGTACTCTGGAAAGATTTTTCCAGCTTAAGGCTCACCGCACCGATATAAAAACCGAAGTGATCGCTGGTGTAACCACGTTCATGACCATGGCCTATATCCTGATTGTTAACCCGTTGATCCTGAAGGATGCGGGTATGGATATGGGCGCGGTATTTACTGCAACAACCATTTCCGCAATTATCGGTACCTTGGTTATGGCGCTTTGGGCAAAACTGCCATTTGCCCTGGCTCCGGGGATGGGCCTGAATGCGTTCTTCGCCTATGGCGTTGTTTTGGGAATGGGGTACTCTTGGCAGATGGCCCTGACCGCCATTCTTCTGGAAGGTATTATCTTCCTGATCCTGACCGCTTTTAATATTCGGGAAGCTATCGTCAACAGTATTCCGCTAAGTCTGAAAAAAGCGGTTTCCTGTGGTATTGGTCTCTTTATTGCCTTTATTGGTTTGCAGAATGCCGGTGTTGTTGTAGACAACCCTGCAACCCTGGTGGGGGTTGGCCCCCTGACGGACCCGAAGCCTCTCTTGGCTCTGGCTGGTCTGGCAATCTCCGGCTTTATGCTGGCGAAAGGTATTCGTGGTGCCTTGTTGATAGGTATTGTTCTGACCACTCTGTTTGGAATGCCTCTTGGTGTAACCAGCATGCCTGACTTCAGCAGTGGCATCCTGCCTCCTGATATCTCTCCTATTATGTTCCAGTTCCAGTGGGACAAAGTATTCAGTGCTGATATGGCCATTATCCTGTTTACCTTCCTGTTCGTGGATATGTTTGACACCGTCGGCACTCTGGTTGGTGTTTCCACTAAAGCTGATATGCTGGATGAGAACGGCGAGGTTCCCAATTGCAAGCAGGCCCTGTTTGCGGATGCCATTGCCACAACAACTGGTGCCTGCCTGGGTACCAGCACTGTCACCACTTATGTAGAAAGTGCGGCTGGTGTTTCTGCCGGTGGACGTACCGGTCTGACAGCCCTGACTGTAGCGGGTCTGTTCTTTGTAGCCCTATTCCTGTCTCCCCTGTTCCTGATGGTTCCCGGTGCGGCAACAGCCCCTGCATTGATTCTGGTTGGTCTGTTCATGCTGTCGCCCATCCAGCAGATTGATCTGGAAGACTATACCGAGTCTATTCCGGCTTTCCTGACCATTCTGTTTATGCCCCTGACCTACAGCATTGCTGAAGGTATCATCATCGGTATGTTGTCTTATATTCTGTTGAAGGTTCTGACTGGCAACTCCAGGCAGGTTTCCCTGGTGTCCTATGTTGTGGGTGCTCTCTGCCTGCTCAAAATTGTCTGGTAAGTTAATGATCCAAACCTTGAATCGGGATAGGGTGGAGCCTCACGGCTCCACTCCTCCCACAACACCCAGCGTACGGGTCCGTACTGGGCGTTTCGGCCAGTTGAGCGTCTGCTATTACCACAAACATGGCAATAACAGGGTCAGTGATACAAGGCATCTGGCTCGTACCACCCGCCGGGTTTTCGTAATCTTACAGTGCCGATACAATCTCAGCTCTCATCATCTCGCAGTTCCCGGTTCCGCCGTTACCACTTGATATGAGCACCAGTATTTGCTGGTCTTTGCCTGCGTCCGATGTATCAAAAAGTAAAAACTACTCACCACTCTGTACCGTTCAGACCTTCGCTGACCAAGGTCAACTACTATGCCGTCTGCTGACTTCTGTATGGCGATCAGATCACCTTACGATGACCTCAGTCTGAAATATCAGACACCACACAGACCTCCCGGGGTAAGTCACACCGCCTTCACTGCACAACTGCCGGATCTACTGCCTACGTGTCCGGATGAGTAAGGGACTTTGTCATCAAACGCTGACTCGTCCCCACGCAGACAGCCTCATATCCGGTTTCTGTTCGTCAGCTCGCAGTTTTGCTCCACACTGCCTTCAGCCTACACCTCGCGATGCAAACCTTGTGCTTCGCTAGTCCTTCGCCCTCATCTGGCTGGACAGGGGACTTTCACCCCCAAGCTGTGCAACATGCCCGGCACACGTTAGAAAAAAGCCCTGAGTTATCAGGGCTTTTTTGTGGAGTGTACCACCCGCTCATGGCTGTGTGGAAAACTTATCTTGTGGTGTGCAGGCCACACTCACGGTTGCCGAGAACCTTGGTTGGGTCAAAGTAATCTTCCTCAATAGGAAGATCGTTATTGACGAGATATTCCTCAAGATCCAGTTCAGTCCAGTAGAATAGGGGAGCGACTCTCAGCAGTCTGTCCTGGGTTTCAGTGACAATATCCAAGCCTCCACGGAAAGCTGTTTGCTCTTTACGGATCGCGGTGAACCAAATATCAGGGGCATGGTTGTTCATGGCCCTGGTAAATGGCTCCAGCTTAACCTCCTGGGTGAATGCATTATGTTCAGGAGTATCCGTTTCAGGAATATTCCCATGGATAGCTTCCCGAAAAGCCCGGCTGTAACGGGGATGGTAAATATCAATATTCAGATTCAGCATCTGGATAAGCTGGTTGGCAAACTGATAAGTAGCAGCTGTGCCATAACCTGAATCTATCCAGATCACCGGTATATCCGGCATCTGTCTGGTTACCATATGCAGAATGGCTGCCTCATGGGGGCCAAAATTGGTTGTGATTACCGGCTTTCTGGCTGCTTTGAGAGTATCAGCAATGATCTGCTCTGAAGACAGCCCTTTCAGGTATGTATTGCGTTTTTCAAGGTCCTGATGCATGTCATTTTTATCTTGGATGCAGGAGCGCACACTATAAAAGGCTGTTCTGGGGGTGTCTAGAAGGGTTGGTTGCTTATGCTAGGTCGCACCTACAAAGTAGGGATGCTGCAAGGCTTGTTCTGCGGTAAATCTGGTTGCGGGGTTTTCATCCAGCAGGTGCTTTAAAAGATCCAGCAGTTGCTCATTTTCCGGTGTTTGTAAATCTGAATCTTGCAAAACGTTCTCTGCGCAGGTAATAACATATTCTCTGGCTGTCATATGGGAGTTCCCTGCAATGTCGAAGGGTTGATCTTGGCAGACTTCCTTACCAGTTGCAGTCTGGTACAGAAGGCAACCCAAGGCCCACATATCAGCTTTAGTAGTGTAGCGTTCTTCCACCGTGCCATAGCAAAGCATCTCTGGTGGTAAAATCTTTTGCCGCAGTTTTGTTGGTACAGGATGTTCACTGCCTATTTCCCAGGCACAGCCGAAATCAGCCACCTTGGCATCTCCACCTCCAGTCACCATGATATTACTGCAGTGAAGATCGAGGTGTATAACCGGAGGGTCGATCTCGTGGTGGAGATATTTGAGGGCTTCGGTAACTCCTTTTATGGTTTGCTGGCACAGTGCATGAGGTAAGCCTTCTGGCCCGGTAGCATTTTTTACTGATGTGCCCGTGGGCGATGATGGGTCGTAGATCTTTGCTGGCACTCTCTGAGTGTTATTAATAACTTTCTTCAGATCCTGAGCCACAAACTCCATCTCTATGCCTTCGACATAACCAGCCTGGTTGGCCTCCTTATGCAGAGGCTCGGCACTGCGGTGAGCTGATTTAATGGCAACAATATTAGGGTGATTGAGCCTTGCGTGAATATCCAGCTCTCGGGAGCCAGTGTTATTGAGAGATGTCTTGAAAGCCCTTACAGGCTTGATCTGTGCTGTTGAATCCGGGGTCGCCAGCGCAACCTTGCCAAACGCACCCTTACCCAGAATCTCGTCTGACACTCTTACCTTCAGGCCCCTTGAGGCTTCAGAGTCGATTTCGGCCTGCGTGGCAGTTTTGGACGGAGTGGCTTCGGGATCAATATCTGGCAGGTCGATATGACGTTCAGTGGGTTCCTGGAATCTGGTCATGGGCGTAGGAGGAGGGGATAGCCAGCCAAAATGAATCAATACTTTTCCTACAGGGGAGGTAGCCAGATACTCTTTAAGGCTTTTTTTACCTGCCCTGGAGGTGTCTTCCGAAGTCGGCCTTAACCCTTTGGTAGAGCGGGCATTCACAGATTTAACCAGGAGCCCTTTAAGTTTACTGGTGGCACTGTGGGTTTTTTTTCCCACCTTTACTTTCAGGTTATGAGCACTTCTAGATATTTGGGTTTTGTTTAACCAGTCGGGCATTGGACAGCCAGTGATAATTTTGTTGCTCTTCTGATATAGGTCTGAGTTTTTCAGGAAAACTTGAGATTGTTTGAAAGTCTTACCCGTTGGGCCCATAGCCTGATTCTAACTGTCTGGCTTCGGGGAAACTATCTCTGGTCAGCCCCAGGTGGCCCCTGAGCTGGTTCAGACGGAATTTGTACAGTACCTGTCGAAACCTCAGGTGCAGGGATTCAAATGTGGAACGTTCGGCGGGGTAGTGTGTTAAATCTGTAATGCGTCGGGCCAGCTCATCATCCAGATCAGAAAGAACATGGGGCATCAGCCCTACCATCTGGGGGTGAGACAGCAGGGTTCGGGTCATTGCCTGCAGGTTTTGCAGAGCATCGTGTAGTCCGGGGGAGTACTCGTGCCAGAACAGCCCAACGGTCACTCTTTCTGCGATTTTGTGGAAAACAAATAATGCTTCTTCTGCATAGGCGAAGACAGCGGCAATTTGTGCAGTCAGGAGAGGTGAAGTGACCAGGCGGGCTTTCATTCCCTGGGTTGTGTGGACAAAGTCATCCACCATTTTACTGACCAGTACTGCTGGCTGATTGGTAGCGACAGCTCCCGGAGAGGCGATAAGCAGGCGGATGTTATTCAGGGCACTTTGCAGCACTTTTAGTCTGAACCGGACCATGCGGCTGTTATCCACGGAAGATGTATTGCCGATGTAAGTGATACTGCCGATTCTCTGCTCTATATCCTGCAGCAGTTTTTGAAGTGACAGGGTTGTTGTTTTTTGGTGATACAACGAAGTGGAATAGTTATCTGTAACACCATTGCGGAAGAAAGTTGGAGCGCTTATGGCAGGCTCTGCAGCCAGGCTCAGGGTTAGAGCAACTAAAGGTAAAAGGGTAAACCTGTGCGGAATGGAAATCATTGCTGCCTTTAGCCTGACGCTGGAATTGAGTACTAATCCCATGGACAGTGAAGCTGACATTTGGTTTATTTTGATTGGGTGTGCAATTGTATTTTCCTGATTACAGGAAGAAACATAATCGTTATTATGGGATTAGTCCTACAGCTGTAGGACTAGTGAGGTCAGTGTTCAGGATAGAGTGTTAAGGAGTTTCTGCCATGGGTGAAGAGACTGGCCGTGGGCCTGTTATATCAATTACATACTGCACTGGATGTAACTGGTTGCTGCGGGCAGGCTGGATGGCTCAGGAGTTGCTGAATACCTTTGCCACTGATCTGGGTGAGGTGAAGCTGGTACCGGGCTCCGGCGGAGTATTTCGCATTACAGTGAATGGTGATGAAATCTGGGAGCGTAAGGTCGATGGTGGTTTCCCGGATGTTCGTGAACTGAAAAGGAGAGTTCGCGACCGTATTGATCCAGACCGCTCTCTTGGGCACCTTGACAGGGATTGAATAGAAACAAAGCCGCTCGCTATCCTGCAAACGGCTTTTGGGTTATTTATCCTTCAGGCTGCTCTTAATCAGAGTTGTTCACCTGTTTATTCAATATCCTGCTCAGCTCTGGCCACGACTTCTGGTTCTGGCTTTCCAATAATTTCCAGGTTTCTGCCAGTATATTTCAGCTCGTTAAGGGCATAGCGCATGGCATTCAGTCGGGCACGCTTTTTGTCATCGGAGCGAATAACCGTCCAGGGTGCATCCCGGGTATCGGTGTAATGAAACATCTGGATCTTGGCTTCAGTGTAATCATCCCACTTGTTCATGGATGCCTTGTCCACCGGTGACAGTTTCCACTGTTTCAGAGGGTCTACCCGCCGTTTTTCAAAGCGTCTGAGCTGCTCATCCCGGCTAACGGAGAACCAGAGCTTGATTAAGTGAATGCCACTGTGAACCAGCATGCGTTCGTAATCAGCTACCTCACGGATAAAACTCATGTACTGCTTACGGGTGCAGTATCCCATCACCAGTTCAACACCGGCCCGGTTATACCAGGAACGGTCAAACATGACGATTTCACCCCGGCTGGGAAGGTGCTTGGTATAACGCTGGAAATACCATTGTCCCTGTTCATGCTCAGTGGGCTTCTCCAGGGCAACCACTCGGGCACCACGGGGGTTCAGGTGCTCGGTCATTCGCTTGATAGTACCGCCCTTGCCAGCTGCATCTCTGCCTTCAAAAAGAATCAGGATTTTTTCACCAGTCTCTTTGACCCAGTTCTGCATTTTGACCAGTTCAATTTGCAGCAGGCGTTTCTCTTTTTCATACTCACTGCGTCCCATTTTGGGAAGACCAGTGCTGGGGATGATTATGGATTTGGAAGGTTTTTTCTCAAGAGGTTCCTTTTTGTCAAACTGGGCAACATCAGTTGCTGTATCCATGGCATTTCCCCGTGTGTTTTCTATTTATTATGGCCTTGCCGTTTTGGGCAGGACTTCTTTAGTGACTGGCGTCAAATCTGAAGGGGTTTATATGATCGCTTTTTCTGGCGGTCAGGTAAAGGGCATATTGAGGTGTCTATAACCCGAAAGAGGTATGCTTCCCGGGAAGGTGTCCTTCCCGGGGTGGTGTTATGCCCAGCCGGTATTTTTTTTGCGGGGCTTGAGCATGGGCAGGACAAATCCAAACAGCAGGCCAGCCAGAAGCGTGGCCGCTCCATACAGGTACCAGCGCTGGTTGGTATTGTCTGTCAGTTGCTGGTTGGTCGCCTGCAGGGTCTGCAGCTCATTCATCAGCTGCTCATTGGCCAGTACCAGCTCCCGGTTGCGTCTGTCTATTTCCAGACTTTTTGCCGAGATGCTCTTGATGTGGGCCAGTTCCGCTTTCAGGCTTTCCAGTTCCTGTTCACGGTTCTGCAGGGTTTTTGCCTTTGAGCTGGAAGTGCTCTGCAGGCTTCCCAGCTGGTTGCGCAGATCGGCAACTTCTTTTTGTAGTTTATCCTTTCGGGCTTTGGCGGTTGCCAGCTGGAGGACCGCTGGAGGCTCGAACAGAACATATTGAGTTGGTATATAACCATCCTGGCCACCTTTGGAGCGAACCTTGTAGTAACCATTTTCAGGCTCTTTATCCAGCAGGATGAGTTCGGTTCCGGTTTTCAGGGCCCGGTTAACAATTCGATAGTCGCTTCCCGGCCCGGAGCGCAGGGGTACGTAGACTGTGTCACCAATATAAACAGGTTCGGTTGAGGCCATCAGGGGCAGTGCGATCAGGGCCAGCAGCGCGGCTAGGCGTTTCAATTCAAAGCTCCATTATTGTTACTGTGGAAATACCATTTGCTTTCCTTATAAGAGGCTGGGTATTTCCTTGTAAGGGATATATCTACAAAATTCATATCATATCCTTACAGATTACACAAAAATACACGAAGAAGGACACCTGATGGTGCCCTTCAGCAAAAATCGGTTAATCAGGGGGTGTTTTTGGACTCATCTTCTTTGATGTAACGCCCCAAAAACAGGAACTGAATAATCACGAATCCAAAGGTCAGGCCAAGGTTGCCAAACACCTTGAAGTCAACCCAGAAGTCCCCGGGAATCATAAAAGCGGCAAACCAGTTGGCAGCACCCAGAAGGCTGAAAAAAATCACCCAGCTCATATTCAGCCGTGCCCAGACAGGTGCAGGCAGGGTCATGGCATGTTCCATCATTCGGGTAATCAGGGGCTTGTTCCCGATAAAGTGACTGGCTAGAAAAGCCGTGGCGAATAGCCAGTTAACAATAGGAGCTTTCCATTTCAGAAAAGTCTCATCACGGAACATGACTGTCATGCCACCCAGAAGAAGAACAGCTATTACGGTAATTATCTGGCTTTTTTCCAGTGATTTCTGTCTGTACCACAGGGTGCCGTAGACGATGATGGAAGAAACGATCAGAACAGCCGTTGCGGAGATAATCCCTCCCAGTTCAAAAGTCTGGCCGAAGGCGGACACTTCCCTGGGATCCATCTTGGCCACGATGAAAAAGATAATCAGTGGCAGAAAATCGATAAATTGCTTCATATTGTCCCCGGGTTTCGGTCAGAATTGCCGAACCCTGATGTGATCTGAATGAGTCAGGTTATACAGTTTAAATCCAGTTGTTGTCAGGATAAAGGGTCGACATGTCATCAATCGTAGATTTCCATTGTCACAGCACTGCCTCGGATGGCGTTTTATCCCCAGGACAATTAATGGACAGGGCCGTTGACAGGGGAGTTGAGTACCTGGCATTGACGGATCATGACACGATTGCCGGTATTTGCTGGCTGAAGCACCATGGTATTCCCAAACAGCTGCGTCTGATTCCAGGCTGTGAAGTATCCACTCTCTGGGGGAACCAGGAAATACATATTGTCGCCCTGGGGATAGATACAGATCTCCCTGATGCTAATGATTTTCTTGAGAGGCAAAAACAGGCGCGGAGAAAACGCAGCTTGCTTATCGCAGAAAAACTGGGAAAGAGGCTGGCAGACTATTCTGCGGCTCAGTGCTTTGAGGGAGCTCTTGGGCGGGCCCGTTCTGCCCAGCAAGATGCCGATCCTGAGTTTATTCTGGCCGATGACGATATTCAGGTGGGCAGTCCACACTTCGCCAGCTGGCTGATTACACAAAAAGTTGTAGAAAGTTTTGATGAAGCTTTTAAAAAGTATCTGGGAGCCAGACATGTAGGCAAAGCCAAGCAGTTTTGGCCCCATATGACCGATGCGATAAAAGCTATTCTATCCTGGGGTGCGATACCTGTACTGGCTCATCCCGGGCGTTACAAAATGTCTGGTATGAAAATGCAGGCCATGATTAAGGATTTTGCCGGTGCCGGGGGGCTGGCCATGGAGGTGGTAGGTTGTCAGCAGCCCTGGGGGGAACGTGAAAAGCTGGGCAGGCTCTGTAACGAGACTGGCCTCCATGCCTCCAAGGGAAGTGACTTTCATGGTCCCTGGTCGGAGTATATTGATTTGGGCCGGCTGGGGGAGGTGCCTGAGAACTGTTCTTCCGTGTTTGATCTGCTTGAAGAAAAACACTTTCTTTTTTGACGAAACAGCATTTGCCTACCAGATTTATGGCTCCGTTGAATAACAAATCAAGGAGCTGTCTGTAATGTCATCCTGTAACAACAAGCTGTCTCTACTGTTTTCAGCAATTGCTCTGGGTGTTTCAGTATCATCGGGAACCCTTCTGGCGGATCCGGTTGTGGTATCCGAGGTTAATGATCTGGTCAATCTTGTTTCTTCCGGGGGAGAAGTTGAAGTAACTTTGGGTGGGTTTCTGGAGCCCTGGCCTCCCTCTGAGGCCTATCCTTCACGCAGCTACCCTGATGGGGAAAATTTCATTGAATTCCACGTTTACAAATTTACTCCCCTGTTTCACGATAGCAGCCACTCTGGCAGCTGGCTCCTTTATTCAAGAGATGCTCAGGAAGAGGGTAACAAGAACGTGACTGGTACTTTTCTCGCCAACACGGCAGAACCTGACACGCTAGATCATGGCATGACATTGTTTGTGGCTGATTCTGTCACGGCGGCGGAGTAATTGGCATCTAATTAGTAGTGACTATGTGTGGTAGTAATCTGTTGTAGCTTGTTATCAGGTCAGGGATGGCCTGTCTGGTTGAAACTGCTTTATAATTCCCGCGCACTCCGGGAGTGGCCCGGTACTGATTAAGCGGAATATCCAGTGAGCCAGTTTTTCCAGATACATCCGGAGAACCCCCAGATTCGTTTGATACGCCAGGCGGTATCTATTCTTGATGCCGGCGGGGTTGTTGCCTATCCCACAGACTCGGCCTATGCCTTGGGTTGTCGCCTGGGAGATAAAAGATCCGTGAACCGTATCCGGCGTATTCGCCACCTGGATGATAAGCACAATCTGACCCTGGTGTGTCGTGACCTGTCGGAACTGGCCACCTATGCCAAGGTGGGTAATAGCACCTACCGGTTGCTGAAAGCTGCAACGCCGGGAGCCTATACTTTTATCCTGAATGCTACATCTCAGGTTCCCCGGCTGGTGATGCATCCCAAGCGGCGTACTATAGGTATCCGGGTGCCTGATAATCGCATTGTCAGTGCACTTCTGGAGGAGTTGGGGGAGCCTCTTCTCAGTACAACCCTGCAGATGCCCAGTGATGAGTTTCCCATGACTGACCCCTACGATATTCGGGCAAGCTTGGAGCGTCATCTGGACCTTATTATTGATGGTGGCTTCTGTGGTATGGAACCGACAACAGTTGTCAGCCTGATTGATGATGTTCCCGAGGTCTGGCGGGAAGGTAAAGGGGATTCCAATCTATTTCAGTAGGGTTAAACCTGATAAGGAATTATTCCGTAAACAGCGATTAATATGAAGTATGTGTCCTGCTATTCAAGGGCGCAGGAATCGGTATAATTTCCTGAATAGTTTTTTTCTTACTGGAGCCACCATTGAACGCAGCAGACCCTGATTCGCGGGTTCTGTCCGGCATGCGCCCTACCGGGCGACTGCATCTGGGCCACTACCACGGTGTTTTGAAGAACTGGCTGACCTTGCAGCATGAGTACGAATGCTTCTTCTTTGTGGCTGACTGGCATGCCCTGACCACCCATTATGATGATCCGGCTCTGATTAACGAGTACGCCCTGGATATGGTCATAGACTGGCTGGCGACTGGTATCAACCCGGGGCAGTCAACACTGTTTGTGCAGTCTCGTGTGCCTGAACATGCTGAACTTCACCTTTTGCTTTCGATGATGACTCCTTTGTCCTGGCTAGAGCGTGTGCCAAGTTACAAGGATCAGCAGGAAAAACTGAAAGAGAGAGATTTGGCAACCTATGGTTTCCTGGGCTATCCACTGTTACAAAGTGCAGATATTCTCGCGTATCGGGCTGGTCAGGTGCCGGTTGGGGCTGATCAGGAAGCCCATGTAGAGATTACCCGGGAAGTGGCGCGTCGCTTTAATCACATCTATGGTCGTGAGCCGGATTTTGAGCAAAAGGCAGAGCAGGGCATAGCCAAGATGGGGCGCAAACAGGGCAACTTATACAGGAAACTGCGAAAAAGCTATCTGGAAACCGGAAACCTGGAAGCTCTGGAAACTGCCAGGGCATTGCTCCAAGAACAGCAAAATATTACCTTGGGTGATCAGGAACGGTTGCAGGGTTATCTGGAAGGAACCGGCCGGGTCATTCTGCCGGAGCCTGAAGCACTGTTAACACCTGTTGCGAAGATGCCGGGGGTTGATGGGCAAAAAATGTCCAAGTCCCTCAGTAATACGATTTCGCTGCGGGATGAAACCGATGTGATTGCCGGCAAGCTCAAGCGTATGCCGACAGATCCGGCCCGTATTCGCCGTACAGATCCGGGTACTCCTGAGAAATGTCCGGTGTGGAATTTCCACAAAATCTATTCGGACCAAAAAACCAGGGAATGGGTCTGTGAAGGTTGTACGACGGCAGCGATAGGTTGTCTTGAATGCAAGGCACCGATTATTGATGCAATTGAAACAGAAGTAGCACCGATTCGGCTGCGGGCCAATGAACTGTCCGCCAATCCCGATGAGGTCAGCAATATTATTGCAGAAGGCTGTGAAAAGGCTGGAGATGAGGCGGCAGAGACTCTCAAGGAAGTAAGGGACGCCATGGGGCTGGGCTGGCGTTGAGCAGGGATATTATGGATACAGACAATAAGGATGATGTTGCTGTAGTACCCGAGCTATCCGAAGAGCAGGAACAGATTGAGATACCTTCCCAAGTAGTGGGCGCGATATCTTCGGATAGTGTTGCAGAGAAAGATGATGCTCCAAAGCAACTGCCCCTGGCCATGGTGCAGGGGGAGCCCCTCAGCAAGCTGCCGGATGATCTGTATATTCCGCCAGATGCTCTGGAAGTATTTCTGGAAGCCTTTGAAGGCCCTCTTGACCTGCTGCTGTATCTGATCAAGCGCAACAATATGGATATCCTGGATATCAAAGTTGCCGAGATAACCCGCCAGTACATGGACTATGTGGAGCTGATGGAAGCTGCTCAGTTTGAGCTGGCGGCTGAATACCTGGTCATGGCCGCCACACTGGCTGAGATTAAGTCAAGAATGCTTCTGCCGCGTCAGACCGAAAGTGAAGAAGAGGAAGAAGACCCCCGGGCTGAGCTGATTCGCCGTCTGCAGGAGTATGAACGCTTTAAAAGAGCAGCGGAAGATATTGATGCCATGCCCCGTATCGGCCGGGAAATATACACCCTGAAGGCCGAGCCGCCCGTACTGGAACGGGGAACGGTTTATCCTGATATTGATCTCAGGGAAGTGCTGGTGGCACTTTCCGAAGTGATCAAGCGGGCAGAGATGTTTGAAGAACACCATATCCAGGCGGAGCAACTGTCCACACGCGAGCGGATGGCTCAGGTACTTGGCAAATTGCAGTCCGATACCTTTGTGCCATTTATTACCCTGTTTACTCTGGAAGAAGGGCGGCTGGGAGTGGTGGTTACCTTCCTGGCGGTGATGGAGTTGATTAAGGAATCTCTGGTCGAGCTGGTTCAGACCGAAGCTTATGGACCCATACATGTAAAGGCACGTGCGGAATGAGTGGCGAGACTGACAGCGTGGAACTGGACAGCTATGAGCTGATAGGCGGCTCTGAGCAGATAGACAGCCCTGAGCCTATAAACGGTTCTGAGTTAGGAGAGAGTTCTAAACAGGTTGTTGAAGGTGTAGTGAAAGAGAAAGTGGATACCTGTTCCGGTGCTGTCTCAATGGAAGATATTCCAGTGGTCGCCATTATTGAGGCGGCCCTGCTGGCTGCAGGGAAGCCGCTCTCCCTGGAGCAGCTGGCCAAACTGTTTGACGACGATGCCCGGCCAGATAAGCCAGCCCTGAAGCAGGCTATGGCAGAGCTGGGTGAGCGATGTGCTGATCGTGGTTATGAATTGAAGGAAGTTGCCAGTGGCTGGCGCTTCCAGGTACGCCAGCAACTGGCTCACTGGGTCGGTCGCCTCTGGGATGAGAAACCCCAGCGATATACCCGGGCACTCCTCGAAACCATGGCCCTGATCGCCTATCGTCAGCCCATTACCCGGGGTGAGATTGAGGATATCCGGGGGGTTAGTGTCAGCACTAATATTATCCGCACTTTGCAGGAGCGGGAGTGGGTAAGGGTTGTCGGTCATCGGGATGTACCCGGTCGCCCGGCCATGTATGCCACTACCCGCCAGTTCCTCGACTATTTTAATCTTCGCAATCTGGATGAGCTGCCAACCCTTTCCGAGCTGCGCGATCTTGACGAGATGGCGAAAAAACTGGAAGGCAGTTATGAAGGAAATGCTAACCAACCTGAACTGGCTCTGGAAGGTCAGGGAGAGCATGACCTGGTAAACAGCAGACCTGATGCAGGTGAAAGTGGCGAAGAAGCTGGGGATAATGGGAATGATAACAAAGGGGAAGGTAAAGAGTGGAATGCCAGTCGTCTGGTTTCTGTTGAAGAAGCCCAGGCCTTTCAGGAAGAGGGCGACGAGACTATCGAAACCCTGTTCTCGGAGCTGGATGATATGGAGTCTGGCCTGACACTGACCTACAACGATTATGATCCCCGCTTAGAGCCCTCAGCAAATGAGAAAGAGCCGTCAGTTGCTGAGACTGAGCAGAGCAGTGAAACTGGAAACAGCAACCGGTCTGAACCTGGAGTCGGGCCGGATCCTGATGCGGGATAGTTTTTTATTTCGCGTTATAACCGTGAGTTAATCGCGGGTTATCACCGTTTGGGAAAACCGTGAGCACTCCTGAAAAGAAGTATGAAGTATGACAGATAGCAGTATCACCCCTGAAGTAACAGTACAGGCCGGTGAACGTTTACAGAAAGTTCTGGCCCGGCAGGGGCTGGGTTCACGTCGTCAGGTGGAAGCCTGGATCAGTGAGGGGCGCATTCAGGTAAATGGTGAGAGAGCCACCCTGGGAATGCGTATTGTTCCTGAAGATGCCGTTACCCTGGATGGTCGTCTGGTACACCTGAAAGAACGGAGTGGTCGCCGGGTTATCGCTTATAACAAGCCGGAAGGTGAAGTCTGTACCCGTACCGACCCGGAAGGTCGTCCGACAGTGTTTCAACGTCTGCCCCGCATCCCAGGGGAACGCTGGATTGCCGTTGGCCGTCTGGATATCAACACCTCAGGTCTGTTGCTGTTCACCACTGATGGTGAGCTGGCAAACCGCCTGATGCATCCTTCTCATCAGATTGAGCGGGAATATGCTGTACGGGTCTTTGGAGAGGTGACCGAAGAGAAGGTCAAGAACCTGTTTGAAGGTGTGGAGCTGGAAGATGGGCCCGCTCGTTTTACCGATATTGTTGATACCGGTAACGAAGGCATTAACCGTTGGTTCCATGTCTGCATCATGGAGGGCCGTAACCGGGAAGTACGTCGCCTGTGGGAATCCCAGGATCTTTCTGTCAGCCGGCTTAAGCGGGTACGTTATGGCAGTATGATTATTCCGGATCATTTACGCCAGGGTCGCTGGGTAGAGCTGGAGCAGGCTGATGTTGATGCTCTGGCTGATCTTGTTGAGCTGCCCCGTGTTAAGGCGGGTCCGCAATCCCGGGAAGCCAGGGTGAAGATGGAACGTCAGCAGCGAAAGCGTCCTGGTGTAAAGACTGGCAAGCGTCCGTTTGCCCGTCGCAAGTCCCATTAAAAAGTCATAAGTGGGCTATGTGCCCTGCAAAACTTGCCCCACTTGATCATCACCAATCTGGCTCTGAATAGGGCCAGATTGGTGATAATTCTATCTAACTTTCTGGTGGCTCTTAACTACTATACAAGCAATAAGGCTTGTCTATAGGTTTGTTATGAGCACATTAAAAGCGTGGAAAGTTTGTCTTTTTTTAATTAACGCGGTTCTGTTGGTAGTTTTGTCCACAAAAGCCAATCCAGCCCTTGCAGGAATATGGGAGCAAGAGTATCTGCTGGTGACTGCTCGTCCGCCAGGCATGATTATCGATACGGCCAGGAGTGCGTTGTCTGTAACTCTCACTGCTCGGCCATTATCGCAATCCCGACTGGCACAGAGCTTTCCGCCTAAAAAAAACCAGCCGGATCAAGCAGTCTTGGTTGTTACGCGAACTCCAGAAAAAACGGATTCTGATACCCACCTTGAAGAAACTGTTGACGAAGTCAAAATGAAGGAAAAAAATTATTTTTCTTTTACAGTGCCCTTGAAAGCAAGCCTGTCTTCTGATGATCCCATGGATACATGGAAATGGCTATTAACAGCGGTGTCCCGTCAAGAGGCCATTACTCAACTAGTTGATCATGCCATTGAGGTTCACAGCAGCAGCAGTAGTGGAGGTGATGATTCACCAGCACCAGGGAAAGTGATTTCAAATACTGAAACAGGCTTGGAGCTGACTTGGCTGGGTGACCATGAAGTAGTTAATACGCCTGATGATATAGAGGTGCCTGATGAAAAATCTATTGAAATGCTTGATGAAAAACCTATTAAAATACCTGAAATAATAGCTCTATTTCAGGGAGGGAAGGAGTACACTATTGTTAGAATTCCATATTCTTATGCTTATATTCGCTCATCAAATCGACCAACAGATTATTGGTTAATCCCTAAAAAGAGTTATCTATGGATGGCCGTGAACTCTTCAGGTATTCCTCAGGCAATGTGCTTGACCATACATAAAGTAAATAATGCATTATTCACAATGCAGGTTCAAAGTGTCATTGCTGCTCTTTGGTTTTCAAGGCAAGAAACAATGCCTGCAGAAAGTAGTACAGATCCTTCTGATGGTGCCACTGAATTGCAGCTTGGTAATGAAGTAACAGGCAGTAATGCGGTTAATTTAATTAATAAGAATAATATTGTGACTGCTGAAGACGAGGAATTGGTCGTATCCAGTACAGGTTCAGCCTCTAAAGAACAGCTTAAGGTAATGGCTGCAACTATGAGCATGAGTACGTCCAACAAGTAGTAAAAATCATCAGGTCCCAAAAGCGGGTAAAGCTCTGGTTAGGGATTGCCCCTAACGCAGCTTGGCAGCGCGCATATCAAAGATCAGCTTTTCCGCTGCACAGCTGAACACAAAAGACATTCGTAGAGCATCTCCCTGTGCACCCTGAACGGGTTCTACAGAAATTTCACAGGGTTCACTTTCGATGCTGCGGGCCAGATCTGTCAGTTTGTTCATAAGCTCCTCGGCTTCACTGCCCTGGAGGGTAAGCACAGCAATATTATCATCCTCACGAATAACAGTGCCGATATCCATGGTGTTGCAGGCTGTGCAGGTAATATCCTGGCTCATTTCAGGTACTCCAATCGTTTTCATAAGAGTGAATTATAGAAAGAGCATCCGGGAGACCTGTATAGGTAGATGGCGTATTACGGGGTATGGGCGATAGCGTCCTCTTCAATATATTTAACTTCAGGCAGGTTTTCCAACGTGGAGAGCTGATTGGTGATCGTTTCAATGGTAGTGGGTCAGATGTGTGTTTGGGCATAAATATCCACTCCGAATTCTACTTTATTGATCAATAACCCAATGACAGTATCGTGCATTGTCTCAAGCTTGGAAAAGCAGATAGTTTTTCGGGCCAGACGTTTTATCCAGGTTCTGAAATTCAGGTTTTTACGCTCAATTTTTTGGGTATTTCTTTTGCCAATTTCATGCTTATCTTCATCCAGAGTCATTAGACCACTTCATACCATACTTTACATAATTGGTATGCGTATTCAATTTGCTATCCGTGTTGTCCCTTAAACACACATCTGACCCACTACCCAGCAAACCTCAATCAGCTGTTCCAGAGTATGTTGCACTTAGTATATAAACCCAAGGGTTGTAACATTTGTCAGTTCAGGACAGAAGAATAGCCGCCATCGGATTACTACAAATAAAAAAATAGCGAGCCCAAAAGACAACCTTGGACAAGGAAGCTCCCCTATACACAATCAGTGAAGAAGGGAACTTTGAATCAAGGTACGGGTCCGCCAGCTGCACTCAGGAGAATCTATGTGCAAGCATGAAGTTAGTCTGACGGCTGGCTGCCAGGTTCATAGCAGGGCTGTTAATGTTACAGGCGCTGACCCGGGTAACTCTGGTGTCACGGGAAAAATATCACTTGAGTCAGGAATATCCCGGTCGTTACGGGGTGTAATTTGGATGAAAATGGCGTACTTTCACACCGGGGTCAGTTTCTGTTGACACAAACTTATGTTAACGCTGCCTAAAAATATGAGCTAACAGAGGTATCTTTTGCCATGGAAGCACCGCTGTCAGGTTGCAGGGTATTTTCATGTTCAGGGTGTGGGGCATGATCCCCATGGGGCACCTTGTCAATCCATGACTGTTTGTGAGCCCTGGTGGGATAAAAATATTTCATAGTAAAGAATATATCGGGAGACGATTCGTATGGCGGATGAACATGCAGCTCTCAGGCATGATATCCATTTAATGGGGGAACTCCTCGGGCAAGCGATGCAGGATCATTTGGGTCAGCCCTTTCTGGAGAAAATTGAAGAGATCCGTCAGCTCTCCAAGTCAGCCAGACATGGTAATGAAAGTGACCACAAAAAACTGCTGGAGCTGCTGCATGGCTTGTCAGACCATGAACTGCTTCCGGTGACCCGTTCATTTACCCAGTTTCTGAACCTGGCCAATATTGCCGAGCAGTACCACACGGTATCTCGCCACAGTGAACAGGAGGGGCACTTTACCGACTCCCTGGATGAACTGTTTGAACGCCTGCTGGAGCAGGATTTCAGTGCCGATGATATTCACCGGCAGGTAGCCAATCTTGATATTGAACTGGTGCTGACTGCCCATCCGACGGAAGTCACCCGGCGTACAGTGATCCAGAAGTTCAACGGCATTACCCGCTGTCTGACCCGCCTTGATCATACTGACTTGATGCCCCGGGAGCGTGAAGAGATCATCGACCGGTTGCACCAACTGATCAGCCAGATCTGGCATACCAAAGAGATCCGTGACCACCGCCCGACACCTGTCGATGAAGCCCGCTGGGGCTTTGCAACAGTTGAACATTCACTCTGGCAGGCTCTGCCACAGTTTCTCCGACAGCTGGATCGGCACCTGAAGCGTCATACAGGTGAAGGATTGCCTGTTTCTGTCATGCCGGTACGCTTTTCGTCCTGGATGGGAGGAGACCGGGATGGTAATCCGAATGTGACATCCAGGATAACGGAGCGGGTTTTGCTGACAGCCCGCTGGATGGCATCCGACCTGTTCCTGAGGGAACTGAAGACCCTGATTGTTGAACTGTCGATGCCGGAGTGTACTCTGGAACTGTCTGCCCTCGCTGATGGGGATACCAGGGAACCTTACCGGGTCGTTTTGAAAAATCTGCGCAAGAGACTAAGCAAGACCCGTAAATGGTGTGACAGCCGTCTGGCTGGCAAGACCGCTAATGAATCCGGACTTCTGTTGCGGGATAAAGATCTGATTGATCCCCTGCAGACCTGCTATGACTCTTTGTGTGCCAATGGCATGACTTTGATAGCCAATGGCCGGCTGCGTGACCTGCTGTGGCGGGCCCGCTGTTTTGGTCTTGGTCTGGTGCGGCTGGATATCCGTCAGGAAGCTGACCGTCATACGGAAGTGCTGTCGGAACTGACCTGCTATCTTGGTATGCCTGATTATGTCAAGGCAACTGAAGAAGAGCGTCAGGCATTCCTGCTGTCGGAGCTGACCTGTCTGCGGCCCTTGATTCCATCTTGCTGGAAACCATCACCCAATGTTCAGGAAGTGCTTGACACCTGTCGTGTCATAGCCGACCAGGAGCCTGAGCGACTTGGCCCTTACATCATTTCCATGGCCAGTACACCGTCCGATGTTCTGGCGGTCATCCTGATTCTGCGGGAGTGTGGCTGCCCGTTTGATATGCCGGTAGCACCACTGTTTGAAACCCTGTCGGATCTGGATATGGCCGCCAGCAGTATAGAGAAACTGCTGAGTGTGCCCTGGTATCGGGACTATGCTGCGGGCAAGCAGATGGTCATGGTGGGTTACTCGGATTCCGCCAAGGACGCTGGTCAGATGGCTGCAGCCTGGGCTCAATACCGGGCAATGGAAAGCCTGACCCGGTTATGCCGGGAGAAGGATGTCAGCCTGACCCTGTTCCACGGTCGTGGTGGAACGGTTGGTCGTGGTGGTGGCCCTGCTCACCAGGCGATTCTGTCCCAGCCCCCAGGCTCAGTGGGTGGGCATCTGCGGGTAACTGAACAGGGTGAGATGATCCGCTTCAAGTTCGGCTTCCCCCAGATCGCTGTCGAGAGTCTGTCTCTGTATGCCAGTGCCACCCTTGAAGCCAACCTGCTGCCGCCTCCAGAACCCAAACCGGAATGGCGGGAGATGATGGATGCCTTGGCACGGGATTCCCTGAAGGTTTATCGCGGTATGGTTCGTGAGGAACCCGAGTTTGTTCCTTATTTCCGGGCGGCAACACCAGAGCAGGAGCTGGGACTTCTGCCCCTTGGCAGCCGGCCAACCAAGCGTAAACCCAATGGGGGGGTGGAAAGCTTGCGGGCCATTCCCTGGATTTTTGCCTGGAGTCAGAATCGTCTGATGCTTCCTGCCTGGCTGGGTAGTGGTGCAGCTTTGAAAAAAGCTGTGGCGTGCGGGTATGAAAGTACCCTGAAGGAGATGATGCATGACTGGCCATTTTTCCGTGCTCGCCTTGAGTTGCTGGAAATGGTCTACCTGAAGACCGATGCGGATATCTCCAGCTACTACGATCAGTGTCTGGTTCCCCAGGAATTGCGCCATCTGGGTGACAAGTTGCGCCTGCTGCTTAAAGATGCGATAGAAGTCACCCTGTCCCTTAAGGGGTGTGGGTTGTTGAGTGATCAGCCCTGGGTACGGCAGGCTATTGCACTGCGTAATCCATACTCTGATCCTCTGCACTTTCTGCAGGCTGAACTTCTGCGCCGTTCCCGTAAAGGGCCGGATTCGGTCAGTGAAGACTTGGGACGTGCACTGATGGTGACGATTACTGGTATCGCTGCTGGTATGCGCAATACCGGTTAAAAATTGTAGTTGCAACTGGAGCTGGCGTGGTACGGTTTCTCTCCTGCCACGCCGTATGCCCTTGAGTTGCCGGGGCTGGATGTGTATCTTTGCCCGTTTTGGTCCTGTCGGGCAGAGATCCGGCAGTCAGAAACAACATTCAGGAGTGTATGTCCATGCGCGTCATACTGCTGGGCGCCCCGGGCGCTGGTAAAGGAACTCAGGCTCGTTTCATTACTGAGCAATTTGGTATTCCCCAGATTTCCACCGGTGACATGCTGCGTGCTGCCATTAAGAATGAAACCCCTCTGGGCCTGAAGGTCAAGGCGGTTATGGATGCCGGCCAGTTGGTTTCCGACGATATCATCATTGATCTGGTGAAAGAGCGCATTGCCCAGGATGATTGCGCCAAGGGCTTCTTGTTTGACGGTTTCCCCCGCACCATTCCTCAGGCTGAAGCCATGGTTGAAGCCGGTGTGGACATTGACCATGTTCTGGAAATTGCCGTGGAAGATGAAGAGATCGTCAAGCGTATGAGTGGGCGTCGTGTGCATATGGCTTCCGGTCGTACCTACCATGTCATTTACAACCCACCCAGACAGGAAGGTGTTGATGACGAGACCGGTGAACCTCTGGTTCAGCGTGATGATGACCAGGAAGAGACTGTTCGCAAGCGCCTGGCTGTATACCATGAGCAGACCAAGCCTTTGGTAGAGTTTTACACCAAAATGGCTGAAGAGCAGGGAGGCGTAAAGTGTCACTCTGTATCCGGTGTAGGCTCTGTTGAAGATATCACCAAGGCGGTACAGGCCTCTCTGAGTGAGTAAGCTGGTATACCGGGTTTGGAAACCGCTCCGGGTATTCTCGTGGGCGGTTTTTTCATGTTTTATCCCTGATTGTGTTCACAATGTATCAGGCTCCTGGAAGAACAGCTGATGAATTGTAAACCCAACCCTATCTGCATAAGTCTTCTCCATGGCACTGATCCTCTCTATTGATACCGCTACCGAAGCCTGTTCCGCTGCCATAAACAACAATGGTGAGGTACAGGAAATTTATGAAGTCATTCCTAGGCAGCATAGTAAGCGACTACTACCCATGATTGATGAACTGCTGTCCCGGCAGGGAGTTGTCCGCAGCCAGATTGATGCGGTAGCGTTTGGTCGAGGACCCGGAGCTTTTACCGGTGTTCGGATTGCAACAGGTATTGCCCAGGGGCTGGGATGGGCTCTGAGTCGTCCAGTGGTGCCGGTTTCTACCTTGGCAGCCCTGGCACAGCAAGGATTCCGGGAGTTTGGTGCTGAGCGTGTACTGGCTGCTATTGATGCCCGTATGGATGAGGTGTACTGGGGGGCCTATCAAACAACTGTTGATGGCATTATGTCACTCGTTGGTGATGAGCGGGTCTGCCCCCCAGAGGAAGCTTATAACTATGTTCCAGACGGTTGGGTTCCGGAAGGTGGAGCTCCTGAGAGCTTGATTGAATCAGCTGTTGGCGTAGGCAGCGGTTGGGGATACAGTGGACGATTGGGTATTTCCGTTGCCAGAATGGCAGCAGATATTTTCCCCCATGCCGGTGATATTGCAGTTCTGGCTGCACCTATGCTGGCGCAAGGACAAGCGGTTCCAGCTGACCAGGCCATGCCTGTTTACCTGCGAGACAATGTAGCCCTGAAAAAGAGTGAGCGTTAATGGATGCACTGCAACTCTTCATCCTGGCCCTGATCCAAGGGTTAACGGAATTTCTGCCGATTTCGAGTTCTGCTCACTTGGTGTTGCCGTCTCAGATCCTGGGGTGGCCCGATCAGGGGCTGGCGTTTGATGTTGCCGTCCATGTTGGTACCTTGTCAGCTGTTCTGTTTTATTTCCGAAATGACCTGTTTCAGATTGGGCGTGACTGGACCCTGAATACTATTGGTCGAGGCCCCAGGACTCTCTACAGCCGCCAAGGCTGGTTCCTGATCTGGGCAACGGTACCGGCAGTAATATTTGGCGGACTGGTCAGCGCAACGGGCGCAGATGAAGCTATGCGCTCAGTGGCTGTTATAGCCGCTACAACCTTGATTTTTGGAACCCTGCTGGGGCTGGCCGATCGCAGTAAAAATCTGACCCAGCCACTGGAAAAGCTGACCCTGAAACAGGCTATGGTTATGGGGCTGGCCCAGGCACTGGCGATTATTCCCGGTACTTCACGGTCTGGTGTAACTATGACTGCAGGCCTGATGATGGGGTTGACCCGGGAGGCTGCGGCCCGCTTCTCATTCCTTATGTCTATTCCTATTATCGTTGCTGCCAGTCTGTTGATTCTGATAAAACTGGTAACGACATCTGACCCTGTTAACTGGGCTGATCTGGCTATGGGAATTATGGTTTCCAGTATCAGTGCTTATCTCTGTATTCACTTTTTTCTGGCCTTTATCAACCGTATTGGCATGATGCCTTTTGTCATTTATCGGCTGCTCCTGGGTGTCATTCTTGTAGGTATACTGTGGTTGTAACTTCTGAACTTTTATCCATCCTGGTAACTCCTGACACTGACAGCGATCGGCTGGCTGATTTAGTTGATACTCAGTTAGCTGATATAAAAGGACTGCCTCTGCTGCAGGCAGAAAGCCCGAAAGCTATCCGTGAGCAGAAGCTGGTTCTCTGGTACAGCCCCCAGGGGCTGGGCCTGCAACAGACTGGCAAAGGTGCCCCCGGGCCTGTTGTGGTCGATTTTATTGGTGGAGCTGTTGGCCATCGCCGTAAATATGGTGGTGGAAAAAGTCAGTCCATTATCAAGGCCGTGGGGGTAGCAGACGCCAGCCGGCAGCTATCTGTTCTTGATGCCACTGCGGGTCTTGGTCGTGATGCTTTTGTTCTGGCTACTATGGGATGCCAGGTGACCATGGTAGAACGTTCCTCTGTTGTACGAGCTCTTCTGGCCGATGGGCTTGCCAGGGCTATGGATGACCCCGAGGCAGGAACCATAGTTAGCCGTATGAAGCTGGTATCCGGTAATGCTCATGAGCAGATGGAGAGTTTTCTGACCAATGGTCAGGAATTTGATGTCGTTTACCTTGACCCCATGTTTCCCCATCGGGATAAATCTGCAGCAGTGAAGAAAGAGATGAAGCTGTTCCAGACTCTTCTTGGTCCAGATAGGGATGCGGATAAGTTATTAAATCCTGCTCTGGAGCTGGCCCGGCACAGGGTTGTCGTTAAGCGTCCGAAAAAAGCCCCGGATCTGGATAACCAGAAACCTGGCTATCGTCTTGAAGGTAAGTCAGGGCGGTTCGATATCTATCCCCTGAAGCGGTTCTAACCAGTTAATCTTTACCATGCCATAATCTTCACCATAGAAGTGCTCTCGGCATTATCATTTTTCATTGTGGTATAAGCCCGCTCATGGCTGTTTGAGGGTTTAATAAATCATTTCTTTTCGCCTGATGGTTTCACAGGGCATGGATCAAGACCAAGCTGCTGCAGTGGCAAGCTCAAACCCTCATCGTCTGCAACTACTGCGGTTTTTTCACTGTTGCCTAATTGAATCTTAGCTTTTGACAACCCTGTGGCGTTGTCATGGTGAATCTTGCTGCTTGCACTGCTGGCTTCTTCATATACTTCATAATCACTCCATATCTGTCTAGCCAAATGAAGTGGCATTGCTGGAAGTTCAAATTCTCCCCTACTGTCTATTCGTTTTATTATGTTTAATGGCGTAAGCATTGTTTTTGATTGAAACTTTGAAAGCCAGGGTTCATAACCAGAAACTGCAACGGAGTGTACATTGTATTCCTGCATTAAGCGTATGAATTCATCCATTCTGGTTTCGTCGTCCTCCAGGTACCCCCAACTAATATCAACAGTGCGAAATTTTAAACCAGAATGCTGCTTTACAATGTGTTGAAATAGACCCACAGGGTGACTTGATAATGAGAGGTCAAGCACGTTACTACAATGCTTTTGTGCGATCTCTTCTGCCTGCGTTTCCAGGGACAGAGGGGTGAGTACGTTAAGCATGTCGGTTAATACTCTGTGGACGTCTGCTGGACTCGGAAACAGAGCTTGATAAGTTTGAGATAGGTCGCTGGCTACAACAGAATGCTTTTCTACATCCCATCCGGCAGCTCTAGCTGTTTCGCCTGTATAGTGATGGACGCCGAGGTGGGCCTCACATATCATATCGACCGTTTTATTTTGAGCGATCTCCTGCAGAATTCTATGTGTCTGATATGTTTTGGGGATGGCCTCGTCAGCCAGCAACCCAATAGCTATGACGACTACTAAACCATCTGGATTGCTTTTTTCAACGCGTTGCCGGATTATGCTGTTAGCATCAAGGGCGTCTCCTGTAGAGAGTGTGCAGTGTTCAGTTAAATAATCACTAAATCTTTTCCTGCCCTCTTCAATTAAAACAGAGTCAATATCTATTCCATGGCTGAAAACTGGCACATTTAATCCTTTTAAAATTTCTTTTCCTCCAATAAAAACCTCTCTCCCTGTACCACAACCAAGAAATATTAGAGTGATGCCATTTGAAGATTTTTTCTTTAGATCCGTATTATTTTTAATTTTTTCAATTATCGTGCTATTAACAAATGTCCGGATAGATTTACTAAAATTTTTCTGTGCTTCTTCAAATTCTTCGTCGAGAAAATTTTTGCCATCCGGATAAAATATTGGAGAAAAAGATTCGGTGATAAAAAAAGCGCTATTAAATTCCCCCCCAAGCTCGCATCCTCTTTTGCTTCTATATACGCGACCAAAAGCTCCACTTTTAAACAGTAAGTACATAGAATTGTTTGATAAACCCAATTTCGATATTCTTTCATTAATCGTGGTGCAAGAGTACGGTGGTTCAACACTGGCGACAAGTACTGTACTTATAACAATAGCCAGATTGTGTATATCAAGTTTTTTTTCACGCGACGAATTTCCAGGTGAATTAACGATTTTCGGTGAAGCCAGTTGGTAGGTGTTATCAGCGTGATGTACTATCACCGCCAAGTCCAGAAAGTTTTCATCGATATCACCCGTTCTCGATATGTTTGAATCGAAGACAGATACGATTTCTACTCTAACAACAGGTTTCCCAAAAGGTATTAGCTCACCTTGAACATATATGGGAATATGTAATTCTATTTTTTGAATGGCTAAACCGGTATGTGATGGCCTTGCCAATTGATTCAATGGTTCCATTTTTTTAAACCATTCCATCAAAAAAACATATGGTTTTTTACGGCATGTATCTATTTCTTGATCCGTCAAAACCGCATGGGATTGAGCGTAAAAAAACAACAGCAGTATGGCTAGCGAGTACTTTAACCATGGTTTACACATGCGATACACCCTTTTTAGCGTGGTCGCTTCTTTAACAGTCAGTGTCTTGCAAAATTTCTGGGAAAATAATAGATATCTATAAGGTTTTTACAATGTAATAATCCAGCTTCGGATCTGAGCGGTTATCTATTGCTATATGGCAGCCGAGCAGTTTTGCCGCAATAATGCCAGTGCAGACCGCATCTCCTGCTCACTTCCTATCGAGAAACGCAGGCAGTTATTCAGGCCTAATTGTGCTGTCTGATCACGGACTATAACCCCCTCATCCCATAACTTTTGGAAAAGAGAGCTACTTTCACGGATATGGGCGAGAATATAATTTCCCGCCCCCGGAAAAGGTTGTACGCCGGGGATACGTTCCAGCTCGGCAAGAAATTGATTCCGACGCTGGTTTAACTCAATCACTCTGCCTTTCATCTCGGCAACGCCTTCTGCAGACAGGGCCTGCTCAGCAATTTCGGCGATGGGCAGAGCCAGTGGATAAGGTGCAATAACCTTCTGTAGCATATTGGTGATATGCCGGCTGGCAAGAGTGAACCCGCAACGGATGCCTGCCAGTGCAAAAGCTTTGGAAAGGGTTCGCAGGATCACCACATTGTCGTACTTATCCAGTAGATTGACACAACTGGCTTCGGGGCAGAACTCAATATAAGCCTCATCAATAACCACCAGAGCCTGGCTGCTGCAGGCGCGAATCACAGTTTCAATATCATGCCGGTCAATCAAATTTCCAGTAGGGTTATTGGGAGAACAGATAAACACCAGCTTGATGCCAGCCAGACTGGAACACAGGGTTTCAACATCAAGCTGCCACTGCGGACTTAAAGGAACATGTTTGACTGTGACGCCACAGGTTCTGGCAGAAATACTGTACATGCCATAGGTTGGTGGACAGATCAAAACCCCATCACCTGGTGAACAGAAGGTACGTATCAGCAGCTCAATGCCTTCATCAGCACCGCGGCAGACTGTGATCTGCTCAGAACCAACCCTGCTATATTCAGCGTACTGCTGAACAACTTTTGCAGGCTGTGGTTCCGGGTAACGATTTGCCCTGCTCTCTTCTCCAAGAAACAGCGGTGCTGAGGGTGCTTCATTGGCATTAATCCATACATTACCGCTGCCGCCTATACGGCGGGCAGACTGATAGGGTGTCAGTTGCTGGACATGCTCGGGAGCCAACTGCTCTATCCAGGACATCAACAACCCTCCAGTTTTGCCAATCGCAGGCGTACGGCATTGCCATGGGCGGTCAGCTGTTCAGCATCGGCCAGAGTAGTGATCACTGGTCCCAGTTCCTGCAGGCCCTCCCTGGTGATCTCCTGCACGGTAAAGCGTTTCATAAAGTCAGCCAGCCCCAGACTGGAGTATGTGCGGGTATAACCATAGGTTGGCAGAACATGATTAGTGCCTGAAGCATAATCTCCAGCAGATTCCGGGGTCCAGGCCCCAAGGAAGATGGAACCGGCATGCTTTAACCGGGGTAGTAACTCCCGGGCATTATCGGTCTGAACAATCAGGTGTTCCGGTCCATAGTTGTTGGATACCTCGATAGCCTGGTCAAGTGTCGTCGTGACAATCAGCCGCGAATGGGTGAGGGCAATTGAAGCGATCTCCCCCCGGGGAAGAAGTTTGATCTGATAATCCACTTCCCTGGCCACCGCTTCTGCCAGTTCTTGTGATGGTGTTGCCAGTATCGTCTGGGAGTCTGGGCCATGTTCAGCCTGGGACAGGAGATCGGATGCCACAAATGCTGGGTTGGCATTCTGGTCGGCAATGACCAGAATTTCCGATGGGCCGGCTGGCATATCAATAGCTGCGCCATTAATATCCTGGCTGACCAGTTGTTTTGCAGCCGTCACATAAGCGTTGCCAGGGCCAAAGATCTTATCCACCTTGCAGACTGTTTCGGTACCATAAGCCATGGCGGCTACGGCTTGGGCTCCACCAACCTGATAGATCTCTCTAATGCCGCAATAATGGGCAGCATAGAGAATCTCGTCAGCAATGGGGGGAGGGGAGCAGAGTACAACTTTACTGCAGCCGGCAATTCTGGCGGGGATAGCCAGCATCAACACTGTTGATGGCAGGGGGGCACTCCCTCCGGGAATATAAAGCCCTATCGAGTCCAGACCAATACTGAACTGTTCGCAGATAACACCGGGTTGAGTTTCCACACGAACCGGTTGGGGAATCTGTGCCCGATGAAAAGACTCAATATTGTCGACAGCATTTTTCAGGGCATCTTTGAAGGCCTGGTCAAGGCGCTGGCTGGCTGCTTCAACGGCCTGGTCCTCAATAGCGATAGTTGTCAGCTTAACTTGATCGTATTGAGCGCTGAATTCTCGCAGTGCCTGATCGCCAATGTTTTTTACAGCTTCGATAACAGACGTTACTGTCTGCTGGATAGCTGAGCCATCTGCAACGGCTGGTCTGGTCAAAGCCCGTTTTTGCTGATCTTCAGTCAGATTGTTCCAGTCAAGAATGTTCATGGTTACTCCAGCATCTTCTCAATGGGAAGGACGAGAATGGAGCTGGCACCCAGAACTTTTAGTTGCTCCATGGTTTCCCAGAACAGGGTCTCTTTGCTGACTACGTGGACTGCAACCCGGCTCTGGTCACTGCCAAGGGGCAGTACAGTCGGGTTTTCCGCTCCCGGCAGCAGGGCTGTAATAGCTTCAAGCTGCTGGGCAGGGGCGTGGAGCATAATGTACTTGCTCTCATTGGCCTGAATAACACCGTCGACCCGCTTGAGCAGTTTGTCTACCAGGGCCTGCTTTTGCTCTGGCAACTGCTCAGTTCGTTGAATCAGGGTAGCTTTGGAGCGATAGATAACATCAACCTCTTTTAGACCGTTAGCTTCCAGAGTTGCGCCAGTGGAGACCAGGTCACAAATGGCATCGGCCAGCCCGGCACGGGGAGCCACTTCAACAGAGCCGTTAAGCATACAGGGCTTGAAAGCGACTCCCTGCTCATCCAGGTAGCGTTTCAGCAGAGCCGGGTAAGAGGTGGCAATACGTTTGCCATCCAGGCTGGCGACTCCCCGATAATCCAGCTCTTCCGGGATGGCAATAGAGAGACGGCATCCGCCGAAGCCCAGACGTTTGAGTACCCGATATTCAGATGATTCATCAGCCTGCCGGCGGGTCAGGCACTCTTCCTCAAGAACATTTTCACCGACAATACCAAGATCAACCACGCCATCCATGACCAATCCCGGGATATCATCATCACGCACCCGAAGTAGATCGATTGGCATATTTTCCGAGTGGGCAATCAGGTTCTGCTCTCTCCAGTTGATCTTTACACCACACTGTTTCAGAAGACTCTGGGACTCCTGGCTCAGGCGTCCCTTCTTTTGTACGGCTATGCGCAGTCGGTTGGTATCCATAATGTTCTCCTCTGTTTATCCTTTTCCGCTCATGGCTGTCATTTCCCGCTCATGGCTGTCATTTCCCGCTCATGGCTGTCATTTCCCGCTCATGGCTGTTTTTTTGATTAATTGTCGAAACTTATTGTCAAAACCGGGAGCTGGCTGGCTTTATTCTTCTTGGGAGAAAAACAAAGCCCCCGGAAAACTCTGTCTTCCGGGGGCTTGCTTGATGTTGTCTTAGGGCGCCTGGAAGACTTTTTTTATCTTCCAGCAGCATACGCATCCTGAAAGATTAGACAGGATTATGGTGGTGCTTGATTACGGTGTATGCTGATATTGGTGACATTATCTAATCGACCCTAGAACGATATTTGTCAGTTGTCTGGTAAATTACACCAGAATAATTCTCTAATGCAAGCCCGAATGTCTGGTGTTATTTTCAGAAATCACGGCTCTTGCTGAACTATAAAACTGTAACTTGTTGAATAAAATCAAGAATCACCATCTGTGTAGACTTTGTTTCTCCTGACAGGATTGTCAGTTTTACTGACTTAGCCTGGCGAAATCCTTCAGGAAATTTTCTACATCTTCTTCCCGGGTGTCGTGAGAAGTGATCAGGCGTACCAGGTTTTTGCCGGGGTCAAAGGTATAAAAAGGGTACTTTTCCTGCAGTGGGGCAATCACCTCTTCTGGCAGGGTGATAAACATCTGGTTACTTTCAACCGGATAAGCAGCCTCCACATCTTTCTTATCTTTTAGTCCGAACCACAGCTTTTGGGTCATGGCGTTGGCATGGGCAGCCATGCGAAGAACCAGATTGTCAGTGAACAGGGCTTTGAACTGGGCAGAAACAAAACGCATTTTTGACATTAGCTGAAGACCCAGTTTGCGGCGGTGGGCAAAGTTCTCCCCCAGTTCCTGATTGATAAACACTATGGCTTCACCAAACATCAGCCCGGCCTTGGTTCCGCCCAGACAGAGAATATCGGCATATCCCGCCAGTTCAGCCAGTGAGCAGTTCAGTGCGGCAGCTGCGTTGTAAAGGCGGCAGCCGTCCATATGAATGTACAGGTTCAGCTCATCACATACGGCGCGGATCGCAGACAGTTCATCCAGGGTGTACACAGTGCCGAACTCGGTGGGCTGGGTTATGCTCACCACCTTTGGGCTGGTGGCATGCATACCCCACATGCTTTCACCGTTATATAGCTGTCGTATGGCTTGGGGAGTGATCTTGCCCTGCTGTTCCGGGCTGGTAAGAATCTTGGTGCCACAGATATTGTAAGCAGCGCCGGTTTCATGGGTTACGATATGGGCGGTATCGGGAGCGATAACACTTTCGAAATCCTTCAGCATCACTTTCAGCGCCAGAACATTGGCCGCAGTACCCGTGCCCACAAAATAGACCGGAGCCTCAGTATCCAGCGCCTGCTGGATCAGCTGTTCTGCCTCTTTGGTGATTGGGTCATTGCCATAAGCAGGGGCGTGTCCCTGATTGGCTTCGACTAATGCCGACATCACTTCCGGACAGGCTGTCGCATAGTTATCACTGGCAAAAGAGATCATGTGTTTCGGTACTTCGCTCTATTTTATTGAAAGTTTTTGAGAGCAGTATTCTAACGAAGTTAAGGGTGTGATTTCTTCCTGTTTATGTGGCACTACCATTATGTGGCACTACCAATAGAGAAACTCATAAAGCCATACAGCGTTGATTGGCTGATCTGGGCCACTCTGTCCAGATAGCTGATGGCTGTATCGGAGTCTGGAAAACGAAGATAGTAAAGACTTTCCTGTCCCCGATTGTCTATAACCGGGAGCCCCATATAGTAAATCTGGCCATCCCGCACCAACTGGTAGTGTTTTTCAGAAGAAGCCTTTTCGTGGTTATCTGCCAGCGTCAGGATCAACATATCTTGTTCACTGAGATTATCCAGTGATGGTTTGAGTCCGGTGAAAAGTGTCTCAATATCCAGGCAGACATCGTTCATGACTGGACGCTTGCAGTTAGTCAGGTAGTGCCGGTTAAGCCTGTCTGAAACACCAGACTGGGGTTCCAGTGCGGCCCCAAGTTGCAGCCCAATATTTTGCAGGATGATCAGCCGGCCCCGGTATAGATTTTTTCTGGCAGAGTCACGCTGATGATAGTGTTCCAGAACCCTGGTTTCCGTATCTTCCATAGAGACTTTGCTTGCATGCATGGCCAGCCTGAGCTGCTCCCTCTGGTGTCCGTGCAGAACTTTAGCCAGATGATAAGTGCCCGCTGCAAGCCCCATATACACTGCCATGGTGATCGGGTAAAAAGGCAGCGCCTGCCAGCCTCCAAAAACAGCGATTCCAACGGCTGTGAAATAACCCATGGTAAGAATGGGCGACCCATTATGCAGGTACGCCTGCTTGTACCTTTCGTGCAGGTGAACATGCTTATCGAGCTCTTTCTGGTACTGGGTGCAGAGTAGATCAACCTTACTGGTCTGGTTGATGATCTGTTCCAGCTTACTGTTGTTGGTTAGAAAGCGCTGCCGGTAAAGTTGTTCGGAAATTGCAGGCACCTCTCTGGAAAAGCGGCTATACCAGCGGGTGATAAACTCTCTGTCCTGGTACAGGTTTCTCTCTGCCTGCTCCAGAGTATCAATGCGCTGTTGTATGCGAGCAGCCGGAGTGATCAGTTCGATATCGGTAATGGCAAAAGATTTGTAAGGGAGTTGCAGGCCGAAGATCGACAGCAGGATGACCTGTCTCATTACCCGATAGTAATGAAATTGACCCCTGACTGTATGCTGAAACCAAAATGAAGCCAGCATAAAAACCTCCTTTTGATCGGATAGAAAGATAGTCCTGCCTGATGGCATTGACTGTAACCCGCTGTAGAGGTTTCCGATTTTTTTGTAACAGGAGGAGGTGGGTTCCTGTGTTGCAGATAAAAAAGCAGCCTGACTGCAGGGCAGCAGGCTGATGGAACAGGGGGGGAATGAAATCTAATGTTCTACTTCAACATTCTTACTGCTGGTTTCAATGACTACCTTCCCAGTCTGCTTGGCATTCTTCTTTTCATCCCACCGAACAGGCTCGGGGGCCTGGTTTGATGTCACCTGGCGAATGCTGTGACGCATTTCACTGGGTAGCAGCCGGCGGGAGTCTTCTGCCATCACCATGATCTGCTGACCAAAGGTCAAGCGCCCCTGTTCATTAATCCCCAATAGTTTGCGGGCCTGAAGTTCACCGATAAAGTGGCGGAACAGGGTTTTGTCAAAGAACTCGGGAGCATTTAGACCGTGCAGGATAGACAGACGCTGGGCCATATCCCGGCTTTGTTTCTCAAGTTCTTCCGGATCAATAGTACCGGAACCGTTGCGCAGCAGCAGACTGACAACCACAAAGAACCGTTCCAGTGGCTGCTGCATGGTGCGGGACAGCACCATCAGGGTAATAAACTCGGTACTGCTGGAATCGGGGCGGATAAATATATCACCATCACGGTTCAGCAGGCCGCCTTCTTCCAGAGCTGTCAGCCACTGGCCCACTACATTCTCTACCTCATCAACAGGCCAGCGGATAAACAGCTCAGCCTTGAGATAGGGATAGAAATTATTGCAGTAAGAGAGGATTTCACTGCGGGTGTACTTGTGACTGTGGGCAAACAGACGACAAATAAAGGCCGGTATCGCCAGCAGGTGCAGGATGTTATTACGATAATAGGTCATCAGGATGGCATTGCGTTCATCCAGACAGATCAGGTCACCCAGACTGTCGGATTGGCGCTCAACCATCTTCAGCTTTTCCACCTTCTCCAGCATGGCGCGGCCATCCAGGTCCGGGTGGGTAATACCGCTGCCGTAGGGAACCTTGGCAACCAGGGTGTTAATCCCGTTGACCAGCTGTACCAGCTCTTCTTCCCCCAAGGCCTGGCGTGGCGTGCTGAGCAGTACAGCAGCAACCATGTTTACGGAGTTGATGGCGGCGGCATTGTTGATCCGGCAGGCCACCTCTTCACCCAGGTTGTTGGTCACCTGCTTCAGCCACCCGGGACGGTAATCCTGGTCGTACTCCTGCTCCTGCCAGCCGGGTTGTTCTTGATCCATAAAGTCGTTCAGAAGGAGTGGTTCACCGAAGTTGACATAGGCTTCGCCAAAGCTGTCTTTAAGCGCACCCAGGGTGCGGACAATATCCAGTGGTGTCTCTTTCTTTTTCTTCTTGCCCCTCAGTTCACTCATATAAGTACCGGCTTCCAGTACCTTTTCATAACCGACATAAACCGGAACCAGGGCGATAGGCTTCTGGTTGCTGCGCAGGTAACTGCGCAGCATGATAGAAAGCATGCCGGTTTTCAGTTTCAGGGTGCGACCGGTACGGGAGCGGCCACCTTCGGCAAAGAATTCGGTGGGAAAGCCCCGGGTGAACAGTGTGTGCAGGTACTCATGGAACACATTGCTGTACAGCTGGTTGCCCTTGAAGGACCGACGAATAAAGAAAGCGCCAGCACGACGCAACATGGAGCCAACCACCGGCATGTTCAGGTTGATGCCGGCCGCAATATGGGGAATCTGCAGTCCATGGTGGTGAAGAACATAAGACAGCAGCAGATAATCGATATGGCTGCGGTGGCAGGGCAGGTAAACAATCTCGTGGTTCTTGGCCAGCTCACGGACCGGCTCCAGGTGATTAACCTGTACGCCGCTGTAAATCTTGTTCCAGAACCAGGTCAGCAGCATCTCCAAAAAACGCACGGCTGGATAGGAGTAGTCGGAGACAATCTCGTTGGCATACTTGCGGGCCTTGAGGGTGGCTTTCTCGACACTGATCCCTTTTTCTTGCACTTCCTTGTCAATGGCGCGCTGAATCACTTCGGATTGAATCAGGCTGTTTACCAGAGTGCGGCGGTGGGAAAGGTCTGGACCGTTAACTGAGGTGTGCAACTGACGGAAATGAACCCGCAGAATACGGTTGATCTTGCGCAGGGTGCGGGCTTCATCCTGTCCCTCATCAACAATTTCCCGCAGGGACATGGGAGCATTGAAGTGGATCATGGACTGGCGACCATGGAACAGGATAGCCAGGAATTTCTTGAAACGGCTGCCGACATTGTAGTTCCAGGCAAACAGCAGTTTAAGGGCCGACTCTTCCTTTTGGGGAGCACGGCCCCAGAACACCTGTACCGGCACAACCTGGACGTCAGTGTCCGGGTTCTGGGTCACAGCCTGTACCATGCGAATCAAACGTGGTGAATTATAAACCCGCTCCCGCTGCAGGATCAGACCTTCTGGCTTGGTCAGGAAGAAATAGCTATGGGGTTCGCTCAGGCTGGTACCCTTGAAGTTGTCATAAGGGCGGGGTAAACCTGCCTTGATGCACTCCTGTTCCAGCACCATCAGATCCGACTGGGACCGGCTGCGAAGCACATAAATTATGGGCTTGTTCGGATCGACAGTGTCTCCGAACTGCAGGGGCAGTTGTCCCTGAACGGTCGTCCTGACCCATAAAAACATCAGGCGGCGTAATAGATTGAAAATGTATCGGCTGATACTGGCGGTGTTATCCATTTCTGTCTTTTCAGGTGTGACACTAGTCTGTGAATTCTACCACTCTGATCTGTATTCGGCTTGATACAAAGCGCAGATCAGGGGCAGTTTTGAAGGAAAAATGTAAGAAAAGTGCAATACAATCGTAAAAAATCAATTAACCCGGATGTTTCATAAACATCCGGGTTAGATCAAGATGGCCAGTCAATCAGCTTTTCACCGCCGTCTTCACTGATCTCCAGCCATTCGTCCATATTCTCAGCGCCATTTTTCCAGAAGGCAGCGTTGCAGCGCACTTTGCACTTTAGTTGACGGTTAACTTCCCGGCCACTTTCTACATCATTGGCCCAGGGGGTAGCGGGAGAGTCAAACCAGAGGCTGGTCCAAGTCTTTCCTGCGGCATTCTCGACAATGGTAACAGGAATGACAGTACCTTCATGGATAACTTCCAGGCTGTGACTGCGACCCTTGGTCATAACTTCTGTGCAGTCATCGAACCGGTCACCAAGCCACTCGACAATTATGTCCACAGGCTGCTGCCGAATATAGATTTCAATATCGGGCTGAGTCATTTGGGCTGTCTCCATGGTCTGGTCACAGGTGGTCTGTGGTGTCAGGTTGATACTCAATCACATACAGGCGCATATCAATGCGACAGGTCAACTGTTGCAATTGCTGCAGCTGCTCACGCTGGGCGGGCTTAATATGCCAGTAGTGGGGAGTCATCGCCAGCAGATCCTGAATGGTCTGACTACTCTCCAGCTCCATAATGTCCGTGACTTTATCCTGCTTATGGAGTTGAAACTCTGCCGGTAGCTGGGATAAAAGCTTGTCTTCTTGGTAGGGGCGCACTTCGTTATAGATCTGCTGGCGCAGTTCCAGCAGGTGCTGCGGGCCTGGTCCAAGAATGAGTACCCGTCCTCCGGGTTTCAGAATTCGGCCAAACTCTTTCCAGTCGATCCGGGAAAAGACGCTGATAATAATATCTGCGCTACTGTCTGCCAGTGGAATATCGGCAACACTGGCAACCAGCCATTGAATTGACTTCATTCTCCGACAGCAGGCTTGTACTGCTGGGCGGGATATATCAAAGCCTGTTATGTCGGCCAAGGGCAGGGCGTGGGCCAGTCTGGCTGTGTAATAGCCTTCACCACAACCAGCATCAACAACAACTGCAGGTTGGGAAGGACTGAGAAAGTCACGGGCGGCCTGCTCCAGTCTTTTCACCGGGATCTGGTAGTGGCCAGTGTCCAGAAAACGGTTACGGGCCTGAACCATCTCTGGGTTATCGCCGGGGTTGGCGCTGCGTTTATGCTGAACCGGCAGCAGGTTCAGATAGCCCTGACGGGCGCGGTCAAAGCTGTGCCCGCTTTCACAGCGGGCACCTTTGGATAAGGATTCTAAGTGCTGCCGGCAGACTGGACAGCGAAGAAGGGATGGCATTGATGATCTTTTAACTGCGTTCAGGAGAACTGGATTGTACTCTGTTTATGATGAAAATACCCTTTCCATCATCTTGGCCACCATCTTTTGTTCTCACTTACGGCTGCTGTTTTTTCGCTCAAGGCTGTTTCTCTGCGCTCAAGGCTGTGGTTAAAAATCAAACGACAGGTTTGCAATGTTTCATCTCATCGCTCAGGGCTTTAAGAACATCCTGACGATAAACCACTCCAATCAGTTTATCTTCCTGCAGGATTGGGTATATTTTTGGTTTTTTGCTGGCCATCATCTGGGCTACATCAAACAGGGATGCATCTGGGGTCAGGTGTATCGGTTCACGTTGAATCAGATCTTTGACCAGGGTTCTGTCGTCACAGTGGTAGGTGCCGGAGACCATCGGCAATATGCAGTCATGCTCGGAGACAAAACCAACCAGCTCACCACTTTCAGCTACAACCGGAAGACCAGGTAATCCTGCATGAATAATCTTTTTGACTGCTTCAGTGAGCAGGAGATCTTCGGTCAGAAACTCGATGTTGGTACGGATAATATCCTTTATAGTTGTTTGCATCATGGTTCTCCTGAAATAGTGCCTTATCTATTTATAGCATTGAGCAACCCGACTCATCGGCTTTAGCAGTGAGAGAAACAGGTCTGTCAGGGTAATATTTACCTGTTGGCTTTTATATTACTCTTTTCTATCTCTGTGGGATACGTGGTTGTGACTTTCTCAAATCCTAACATGCCAGGGTTTTGAGAAAGACAGCATCAATTAGATGGGGTAATCTCTGGCAAGGTGTTCCGAGTTTCAAATGAGTACATAACAACCCTTTCCTTGGCTAGGAATGGGGTATATTCCAGCTCTTTGGTAATGTCGCGTTTTATTAATGTATCTGGAAGGTTCCAGGATGCAAAATTCCAATGTTGTTCATGAACGCCAATCGCAATAATTGCACAGTTGGAGTGATTTATAATGTGTCTAAAAACATCTCTTAGTACGTGGCGTTTTCCTGATGGATGACATGCTAAAATGTGCCCCCGATCATTTTCAGATAACTGGCTAACGAATTGTTCTACCGCTTCTGCTGCGTCTTGATTTGTAACCATCCTCACAAATGGTAAATGGTTTTTTGGGAAGCTATAATTATCTGTTGCTATTATTTCTACACTTTTCTTTTTTAATTCATCAGTTAACCAGCCGTTCCCTGAATAAATTTCTATGCACTTTGTATCTTTCAGGAATAAGGAAAGTTTACCCAAAAATTTTTTATCCAGGGAGACACAACTTCTTTTTTCGCATATGGAGATAAACTGATCAGTAATATATATTATGTTTGGGTGTTTAAGTTCTTCATCCGATAGTATAGAAAAATCAGGAAAGATCTCCGGTATTTCTTTTTTTCGATATGACTCTGCACAGTTTATTATATTAATCAAAAAATTATGCTTGTTTCTTTTATCCTCGCTTTGAGGGGAATCCATAAGCGTGGTTGAATAATGTTCTATTGCTTTATGTAAATTGAAAAATGTTTCTAAATCAGATGGACTTTCATCAATATTTGTGATTTCTACCGGATCGGTCTTAATCCTTATACTGTCCATTGAGTCAGGCGACTGCTCTCTGGAATGTTTTCTTGTAGTTACAGTTTTTCTGGTAGTTATAGTTTTTTCTGGAGTCTTTACAACCAGTTCCTTGCTGATCTTTGAATTTGTAGCTTCAGATTCTTCTAACTCTACTTTTTCCACTTCCCTTAAAAAAGCCTTGCTGGAAGATGCTTTTGACTCTTCTTTGCCTATTAGATTAACACTATCACTTTCATTCTTGAAAGAGCTTTGTGGCTGTTGTGTGCTCTTATTTGTGTTTGCCTGCATGATTTGATATCTCATAAGTAGAAAATTAATTCTTTTAAAATTAATTTATGATTGGTTATTAGTCTTGGTATTTAGTGATCCTTGTTGGAGATACCGGCTTTCCTAAAGTTAATGAATACTCTGGGCATCGTTTTTTCAGTCTGTTGATGATGTCATAAAACCTTAATGTTTCTTCTCTTAACTGCCATGTTGACATTCTTTCAATATGCTCTTCATATTCCTGCTTTACGGTTTTTTGTTTGGGCGGTAAATACTGAAGAAAGCTATTTCCTGTTGCTGGAGTTGGGTCTGGATAATAATGTTTGTAAAATTTTTTTCCCATGTTAATTGCTGTTTGCATCTTCAAAAATGCAACATTAACTGTTCTATCCAAAATTGATTTTGCTCCACAGTAAGCTGTAAATGATGCTGTTATTCCGATGATATGAACGCCTAATGTGACCAGTTGATCTACCCATTCAGCATCAAAGCAGTGGATAGAGTTTCTTTGCATATCACTACCAGTACCAGAACAGTACTCACGTACTGCGGGTTGGATTTGATACACACTCCAGCTAAAACCAACGGCCAGTGTCAAACATTCCGTCAACACAGGAATCACTTTTCGTCCAAATGCCACTGCCTTTCGAAGTGCCTCTAAGCAAGTATTGTTTTTTTTCACCGAATAGCTGACCTGCTTACGGGAAGTGTATGACGGCCTATCCTCATCGTCAGAAAAATCCTGATAATCCTGAACTATTGCTCGAGGATGACTCATCGGAAAGTGGTTCATAACTCAATATCTACCCTGCATATATCATGATCATTATGACTTGCATCCAGAGGTAAAGGTTCAACTTACAGTGTGATCCAGGTTGCAGACTTGTATAGTATCGCTAACCACCGTGCTAAATATTATTGTTTGAGTCCAGCTCTACAGCTCTTGCTATACGTGAAAACTGGCTCAAACCGGATTTTTGCTCGCTACGGTCGGTTAAGTCCGACCGGCTCCTAGCAGGTTAACCAGAATCTGCTCATAGATTTCGGAAAGAGTATTGAGATCTTCTGCTGCAACACGTTCATTCACCTTGTGAATCGTGGCGTTACAGGGGCCAAGTTCAAGAACCTGGGCACCAGTAGGGGCTATAAAACGTCCATCTGACGTTCCCCCGGCTGTAGAGAGTTCTGTGTCATAGCCACAGATAGAGCAAATGGCGCTGACGGATGCATCAACCAGCGCTCCCCTGTCCGTCAGGAATGGCTGACCACTCAGGTGCCACTGCAGATCATAGTTAAGGTTGTGTCGATCAAGCATCTGCTCGAAGCGGGTTCTCAGACTGGAGTCAGTCTGCTCGGTAGAGAAGCGGAAATTGCAGACAATATCAATACTGCCTGGAATGACATTGGTGGCACCGGTACCGGCATTAAAGTTGGAAATCTGGAAGCTGGTGGGTGGGAAGAATTCATTCCCTTTATCCCATTCTGTAGCAGTCAGCTCTGCGATAAAAGGTGCCGAGGTGTGAACCGGGTTTTCTGCTAAATGGGGGTAGGCAACATGGCCCTGAACCCCCTTGATGGTTAACTGGGCCCCCAGAGATCCACGCCGACCATTCTTGATCACATCTCCAACCTTCCTGGTGCTGGAGGGTTCGCCTACCAGGCACCAGTCAATCTTCTCGTTGCGGTTTTCCAGCACTTCCACAACCCTGACAGTGCCATTGGTAGCAATGCCTTCCTCATCGCTGGTAATCAGCAGCGCAATGGAACCGCTGTGGTCGGGGTTGTCAGCGATAAAGCGTTCAACAGCCGTCATAAATGCAGCGATACTGCCTTTCATGTCTGCAGCGCCACGGCCACAGAGCATGCCTTTATCAATGGTGGGTTTGAAGGGAGGGAACTGCCACTCATCCTCTGGACCGGAAGGAACGACATCGGTATGTCCGGCAAAAACAAACAGGGGGGCACTGTTTCCCCGGCGTAGCCAGATATTATCGGTATCTTCAAAGCGCAGATGCTCTGTCTTGAAGTCAAGAGCTGCAAGGCGATCTGCCAGAAGTTGCTGGCAACCTTTATCTTCGGGGGTCACAGAAGGCCGGGAAATCAGTTCACAGGCCAGCTCAAGGGTGGGGGACAGCTCGGTCATAATTCATTTTTCTGATGGCTTATCAAGCGATCATAACATAGCAGGAAGCCTGACCGGGAACAGGCTCTTATTTGCGTAGTGCCTACCTTCTATTCCATACTGTGTTAATTGCTGTTATCAATAACGTTGTCATCAATAATGAGGGCCATGGAGGGTTCCATGGCGAAAAGCAGATTTCAAAGGATTTGAAAATGAGCAGCACACAGGTATTGCTGGCACACTTTCCGGAGAAGTTTCACTCCATTGCCTGTAACCATGCCCGTATCTATGTGGGGGTAATGGAAAAGGAACAGGAAGGAATGTACCAGGTTGGCTGGGCTATGTATTTTTACGATGATTCAGAGCACAGCGAACCCAGTGAGCAGGGTGTTGAGCATGAAGTGTTTGATCTGTCCCTGTCCCCAGATGATCTCAATGCTGTTCTTGATGCCTACCATGAGTTGCCATCGATTTATGGTGACGATGAGATATCCTGCGATTACAAACTGATACTCGCTCACTAATCGCTACTTACTGATATTAACCAGCTTTTCCAGTCTGGCTCCCAAATGTCCGGGAGCCAGAGTTATCCCTCTCTGTATCACGCTTGCTCACCTGATTTTTGCTACTCCCCGGTAGTTGTAAGCTACGACCCGGGGGGCAGCCGGAAGGTAGTGATCATCCATCTCTTCAATAGAAAAACCGGCATTCTGCAACAGTTCAGGAATAGCCCGGTTAAGATGACACCCTCCAGCCAGCTTGTTCCAGACAGGGTTTAACCGATTCTGCCACCGGTGAACCGCCGCATCTGGAGCCTTGCCGTGCTCAGAGAACAACAGCTGTCCATCTGGTTTCAACACTCTTCTGATATGTTGCAGAGCCACCTGCCAGTCAGGAATACTACAGAGGGTATAGGTCAGTATCACGGTATCAACACTGTTGTCTTCCAGAGGAATTTTCTCGGCTTCAAGATCCAGCCAGCGGCAGTTCAGAGGCGACTGGGTCAGTCGGCTTTCTGCTTGTTTACGCATACCTTCTGATGGTTCCAGGGCCCAGAGCAGTTCGACGCTGTTGTGGTCATACCAAGGCAGGTTCAGGCCTGAACCAAAACCAATTTCCAGTACCCGCCCTCGGGCTTTGGGAACCAGGAGTTGTCTCTGGGTGCTTATCTGGGGAACGCTGCAGGCCATATGGAGCAGCCTGGGAAGGATAAAACGATCATAGATACTCATAACGATTAGGACTTCAATGGTTTTTCCCAGAACAAGGCTTGTCCCAGATCCGGGTTAAGCTCGGAACCCTTATAGCCTTGTTTGTGATACAGAGCTTTGGCCGGGGTATTTCCTTCAAGTACTTCCAGGGTGATTTTGCAGCAATCTCTTTTTTCCGCCTCTTCTTCGACGGCCTGCATCAAGCCAATGCCAATACCCTGACCACGAAAATCGGGGTGAACAGCCAAGTCATGGATATTGACCAGAGGTTTGCATTTGAAAGTAGAAAAACCCTCAAAGCAGTTAGCCAGCCCTGCCGGCTTTTCATCGACAAAGGCCAGTATTGTAAATGCATTATCATAGTGCTGCAGCTTATCGATCAGGTTATCCAGAACATATTGGTTAAGGGAGCGGTTGCCGCTCATGGGATCCAGTGCATACTGATCAAACAGGAAAATAATGGCTTGAGCGTGATCGGGGTTGCTGTAGTCAGCAATCAGGTAGTCAGTCATTGAGAGACTCTGTTTCTTGACAACTATTTCACAGAGCTGGGGTCAAATCCATGAAAACTTGCCTATGCTGCTCAAAATGCAGAAAGAATAAAGTGTATAAGGAGCCGTCTTGAACAGAAACAAAGTTATGATCGGCCTGGTTCTACTTGTATCCCTGACTCTTTTGATTCCCGGGATCACCCAGCCAATGATGACCCTGCGGGCAGACCTCCATCGCCAGTCTCTGGTTGAAGAGGGAAAGAAAATCGTTCAGAGCCAGAACCTGCCCCCAGCCATGGCAATTATGGCGGTTAATTTTCTCGGCAGCTTGAAGGTTGAGGGTGAGAGCCAGGTTTATGAGCGGACTCAAAGTATCCTGGGGGCTGTTCAGGAACTGTGGAGCTACGGCTATAAATTGGTTTCGGTTTTGATTATCACTTTCAGTGTGATTATTCCTGCAATCAAAAGCCTTTTACTGCTGCTGGCTTTGTCTATTCGGAGGAATGGCCCGATTCTCTGGTGGAATGCTGTGATCAGCAAATGGTCCATGGCTGATGTGTTTGCTATTGGCGTTTTGATTGCCAGCCTGGCCGCGAATACAGCCTCCGGGGAGAGTGCCCTGCTGTTTTTTGATATGGAACTGCTCCCGGGCTTTTACTGGTTTGTGACTTACTGCCTGGTTGCCGGTGTTGCTGGCCAGTGGCTGCCAGGACAGAAGAATACTGTAAACCCCGGCCAGTAATCCCAGGCTTTGGGCTACTTCAGGTCGCGGATTTCCATATCCAGAGCAGCTGTGGAGATATGAATCTCAATGGCACAAAACAGCAGCGACGCCAGCAGGAACAACAGACAGCCTCCGAATACCAACAGTGCCGCATGATCCATCCCCAGATAGAGCAGAAACATATCCAGCACACAGAAGATAAAACTCATAATCCCCAAGCCCTGCATATGCTTGATCAGCATAAGGCGTCGATGAATATTTTCAATCTGGTCCGGCAGGTGGTAGCTTTCCGGATCTTCTTCGAATTCCAGATGCAGGCTGCGGATCAGGGCCGCCAGGGCCAGAAACTTATTGGTATAAGAGAGGAATAAAAGGGATATGGCCGGAAAAAACAGGGCCGGAGTTGTAAGAGTTAGCTGCATGGATACTTCAGGAAGAAGGGATCAATAAAAAGGAATTTTACCTGTTTAACAGAACAATTTGTATCTTACCCACTGTCTTCGTTTTCCCCTACCTGCAACACTCTGCGATTGTTCTGTTGTTTGAACAGAGAGTATTTTTAACAGAGAGTCAACGTTTACCTTTTCAGCAGGAGTTGATCTTCAATGGGTATAAAACGCGTGGCTGAATTGATAAGAGAGGTCGCTGTCAGCTGGGGAACGCCGTAAACCTCTGTTGTAACGCCATGTTGAGAGGTGACCCGCTGCAGAAGCATATCAAAGTCGCCATCGCCAGAGGCCAGGGCAATAACATCCACCTGGCTGGCGTAATCCACGACGTCCAGGGTTATACCAACATCCCAGTCCCCTTTGGCTGAGCCATCACTGCGCTGGATAAAGGGTTTAAGTTTCACCTCAAACCCTATGCGCTTCAGGATACTCTGGAACTGTCGCTGCTTTTCGTCACCACGGTCTATGGCATAGGCGACCGCGGCGGTGACTGTACGGCCCCGGGTTGCCTGTTTCCAGAATGCGCTGTAGTCGAAGTGACAGTTATAGGCGTGACGGGTTGTGTAATAAATATTCTGTACATCAACGAAAACAGCGACTTTATCCATACAGCTCTTTATTTAACTTTTTCGTAATTCTTTTTCATTTCTTCCGGGGCGATGCCGTATTCATAGTTGGCCAGGTAGCCATCTTTATACACAGTCATACCCTTTGGGTCCCAGCTTACATGGATTACTGCGGTTTCTCCATCAGTAGAGCCCAGCAGTTGCAGGACTTCATCATCAATCAGGAAAGCCTTGAAGGTAGCCGTGCGTTTGTAAGGCTGGAACTCAGTGGTCAGGGGTTTGTTCTCATAGGTTTTCTTCCACTTGTCCTTCGGTACCAGCCACTCGTTATAAAAACCTTCCGCAATGGATTTGGGCATACGGGCAATGACAATGCTGTCGGTGATTGTGTTGCTGGTTTCCTGATGAACCCTGCCATTACCATCAGAAACATAAGTGACAAAGCTCTGGCCGATTTCATGATCTGCAGGCAGGCGGCCTAGCAGCCTGTCGGACTTAACCCACAAATCAAGGTAGAATAATACCTCCAGCTGTAGTGACATCAGAGCCTCATGAATAAATGGACATTCAAACCCATTGATCGGGATACCCCGGATCTTTTTCCGGCCAGTGTTCAGGATTATTTGCCCGAAGACCATCTCGCTCGCTTTGTCGTGGATGTTGTTGAACAGTTGGATCTGTCAAAGTTGCTCAAATCTTACCGAGGCTCAGGTTCCAAAGCCTGGCATCCGGCTATGATGTTATCCCTATTATTTTACGGCTATGCGACGGGTGTCTTTTCCAGTCGCAAGCGGGAAAAGGCCACTTACGACTCCCTCGCTTTCCGGTTTATTTGTGCCAACCAGCATCCTGACCATGACAGCATTAACGCTTTTCGCAAGCGTTTTCATGATGAGGTTGGCGATATCTTCGTCCAGATTCTGCTCATCGCCAAAGAAGCAGGCTGGTTAAAACTGGGCCATGTCAGTCTTGATGGCACCAAGATCAAAGCTAACGCCAGCAAGCACAAGGCATTGAGCTACAAGTATGCCTGTCAGCTCGAAGAGCAGCTGAAAAAAGAAGTGGCCGATCTGATGAGACTGGCAGAAGAAGCCGACAACACCGGTTTGCCGGATGGCCTGTCTATCCCCGAAGAGATCCAGCGACGGGAAGATCGGTTGTCAGTCATTGCCAAAGCCAAAGAAGAAATTGAGCGCAGGGCAGATAAACGCTTTCAGCAAGAGCAGGCCGAGTACGAAGAAAAAATGGCTAAACGCCAAGAGCGTAAACACCCGGGCAAGGAACCCAAACCGCCAGAGCCGGGAGCCAGAGACAAGGAACAGGTCAATCTGACAGACGACGAATCCCGTATCATGCCCACCTCCGGTGGTGCCTTCGAGCAGGCTTACAATGCCCAGGCGTCTGTGGACGTTGATAGCGGTTTGATAGTGACACGTCATGTGACGCAGGCTCCGAATGACAAAAAAGAAGTTGAGCCGACACTTGGGCAATTACACATACTGGCTCCGGTTCTTGGCAAGGCCAGTGGGCTTCTGGCTGACACTGGTTATTTCAGTGAAGCCAATGTCTCAGCTGTGGATAAAGAAGAGCTGACCCCCTACATCGCTATAAAGCGGGATGAGCATAACCTGCCACCTCTGCAGCGCTTTCAGCCTGACCCGCCGGCACCGGATGATGAAGCCAGTGCTCTGGAATGGATGCGCTGGCGTTTGCAGACCCAAGAAGGACGAGACATTTACAGCCGTCGAAAATGCACAATAGAGCCAACCTTCGGAATCCAGAAGGATGCGATGGGGTATCAGCGTTTTCTGGTTAGGGGGCTGGAAGCCGTCTCGAAAGAGTGGGATCTGGTGTGTTTGGCGTTTAACTTGCGGCGGATGTTCAGTCTGAAGCAGGCTAATGATGAAGCGTGGCTGGCTCTGGTGCTTTATTGGTTTGCAGTCAGCTTCTATTGTGCGGCTTTACAGCGACAAAGGAAAAAATCCTTTGTTTGACATGGCTGGCCTCAGAAGCCAGATCGGGGCTTCTGAGGTCAATATGATCAAAAATTATTCAGTGTGGCTTGAGGATGCCAGTCCGACAGGCTGCTAGAGTGACAGTTTTTTTGCGATACAGGTCAGCGCTGTCGAAACGGCTTGTTATTTCCGGGATATCCTGCATCACAACAGGCGCAGCTGAATCAGCGAGGACGAACCCTGCAAACAGGCTTAGAATCAGTGACAGGGTCAGATTTTTTATCAGGTTCATTGTGTGGGACTCTTTTCTTGGCGATCCTTTAGCGATCATAATGTGATACTGGGTGAGAGGTTGCTCAGAATACAACAGTTTTTTGTTTGATTTAACTTCGAACAAGGTTACTCCCATAAGTATCTATTCCTTTCTGTTCGTTCCTGTTTTCAGGGGATAAACAAAAACTGAATTTATAATAGTTGTTTTAAGCATGAGTAACTGCCAGAACAGCTATTTCAGATATAGCTGATATTCTCAGCAGGGAACAATACGGATTATTTATTTTCACCTCTGCCTGAAGTGATATAACATTCTATTACTAGACAGAATAATAATTATAAAGAAATGATGCTGTTCGGGGGGAACATCATTATGGTTAATTCGCTGCTATCCGGCTTGGCCCGTTTTCTGGTCCGGCTAAGCTCGCCGCATCCTGCATGGCTGGCGATGGATCGTGATCTACGAAAACTGCTGGCTTTTGCCCAGCGCTTCTCCGACCCTGAAAAACAAACTCCCCAGAAACTCAGACGATCCTACCGTTTGAGTACCTCTCTCTGGAATGTTCCTGCAGATCAAACGGTGACCACCCACGATGAACGGGTCAATGAAAATATTACCCTAAGGTGGTACACCTCTTCCGGCAGTAATTCTCAGGGGCTGGTCTATTTCCATGGCGGTGGGATGATGATTGGTGACCTGCAGACCCATGACCAGTTCTGCCGGCGGATCGCTGCCAAAAGAGGCATGACCGTTATTGCCGTAAACTACCGGCTTGCTCCCGAGAATCCCTTTCCCGCAGCTGCTGAAGATGCTGTTGAGGCCTGGAACCATATTACTGAAACCTGGAAGTCTAGAAAGAAGCAGCTTCGGTTGCTTGGCATCGGGGGAGACAGTGCCGGTGCCAGCCTTGCCTCTATTGTCTGTCAGCAGTTCATCAGCTCCGGGCTGAATGTAGTACCAAAAGTTATGCCGGCCTGGCAGTGGCTCGTTTACCCTGTGACAGATTGCACTGACAGAACCAGTGAGTCCTGGATGATGTACAGCCATGATCTGCTGTTTACCAATAAGATGGTGGCTCGCTTTTATGATCATTATGTACCTGATATCACCCAGCGTTCTCTTCCTGAGGTATCTCCTGCCCTGGCACCGGCCGATGTTCTGGCCAGGATGCCGGCTACTGCTATTGTGACGGCAGAATTTGACCCGCTGAAAGATCAGGGAATTCAATATGCCCGCTTGCTTAAGTCCTCTGGTGTGCCCGTGGTTCAGAAGCATGAACCCAAGCTGATCCATGGTTATATCAGCTTTGGCCGTATATCATCTGGGGCCCGTGTGGGCATTGATAAAGCCATTAATATGATTGACCTGCTGTGCCTGCAGGCCAAACGAACACTGCCCGGGCAGGTGGAAAGGGTGGAAGAGAAAACCTGTTAGACCTGTTTCTTAACAAGATACAGCCAGATCTTTCATCAGTTCCAGCTTGAGTGCTGTCGGGGCAGCAAAGGAGGAACCCCGCAGAACCTTCCAGAAGGTTTTTGGGTAACTGCGGCTTTTCCGATATCCGCTTAACTGTTGGATAGGAATATCAACACAGCGGTCATCGTTAAGATCATATCCCAGTGGTTGTCCTGACTGGTCATCAATGCGTACCAGTTGATAGGCTGCCTGGGCATATGTATCGACAAAGGCATTATTGGCCACGAAGTGGTTTAATTCCTGTTCAACGGCTCCTACTGTCACAACACCTCTGGCAAATGAAAAGGTGTTGACCATGTTGCGCCCACCGTTTCCGGCTATCGTATAGACTTTTACTCCCCGACTGGTCATTTTCTCAAGCTCAAGGATGATGCTGTAGGTATCACGCCAGATTTTGGAGCTTTCCCCCATGTGTTTGACTTTCTCTTTGTAATAATCAGCCCGGTCCCGGTTCAGCACTTCTCCAAAATTACTGATCAGGGTTGATGATTCCCAGGACAGCACCAAGGCATCAACAGGTTGCCTGGACAGACGGGCATTGATGTTGCACAGGTTTTTCAGGATTTCAGACATCGGAGCCCGGTTATCTTGGATAGGGTAGGTGATAAAGGTGATCCGGTTGTTGCTGGCGAGCATACGCACCAGGTCACCATGGTAGAGGGGCTCCTTTTGGTTATCATCATCAATATCTACCATGCCATAGAGAGCAAGATGCTGGTCCCGCTGCTCTGGAGAGCTGAAACCTTCTACTGGAGGAAAGAAGCGGTCAAGGATGGCGACACGAAAGACTCTGCCTGGTAAACCAGTGCTATTATCAGTTGAAAAAAACACGGAACTATCAGCTATAGCCTGTGTGCCCTGAAGGTAAAGGATAAAAGAGAGAGCCACTCTGGATGTCCAGCGCATGCAAGTCTCCGGGGGAAACTGGTTCTCTTTCTATCGGCTGTGTGGAAACAAGGTGAAGGCAGCAAGGTGAACACGCCCTAAGGCTTCTGGTTGAGTGACCAGTTATATCTGTACTCGATATCGCCCTTAAAACCTGCCAACTCAGCAGACAGATCTTTTGGAGCATACCGGGCAAGGTGTTTCAACAGTTGCTGGCGGTTACCAAAGTCATCCCTATACCAGTTATAGATGCTGGATAGTTTCAATTTATTTCCGTTTAACTCAATACCTTTCCTCTGTCGGGCATAACGTCTGGCAGCCTGCTCCAGCATGGTTTCAACAGTAGAGCCGACCCAGGCTGCAGGAAACAGATCTGGGCAGCTGATACTGGCACAGTTAACGGCGTAGTGGATGCGGTTGTCTTTCCAGATAGGGCGCAGAATACGGTGTTCAATATCGTTCAGAGTCAGCTTTTTTCCTGCAACTTTTGCAATATCACTATCCCAAGGGCCCAGGCCAAACCAGCCTCCTATTTTCCTGATGGACGCCACCGGGTAGTTATCAAGAATCAAGTCAACGGTCAGGGCATTGTAGAGGTTGACCCAGTAGGCAAACTGTTCATTTCGGTTGTAGCTGCGCGGGTTAAGAGCCTGCAGGGATTTCAGGTAGTTTTTCAGCGCCTTTTTATCGACCTTGGTCACTTTGCGGTAATCCAGAACATACATGTTGAGGTCCTGATCTTCTGAAATATAGCGCTTTAAAAAATTGTCCCAGTGGGCGTGATCAACAGTGAACTGGCTGGATGAGTCATGTTTATCCCAGAAAACCCAGTAGTCGGCTTTTGGTGCGGCATTGCTGGCGAAAGGCAGGGCCAAAAGTAATAGCGCTGTGAAGCATGTGGTGAGATGTTGCGGCAATAGATAGGTAGGTATATTGAGATGGATAGATTGTTTGTTATTCATACTGGAAAATTTCCATTAGCCGACTCAGACGTTCTTTATATATATGACGTACTGTTTTTCGATTGTTATGGATTCATAACTATTGAAATTTGAGCAAATTCTTTTAGAGCCTGTTCATAATCTTTCGCTATCTGCGTTAACATTATGAACAGGCTCTAAAATCTGGTTGATAAGGCATGGGGTGTCACTATTTTTTATATATCAGGCCTTTAACACTGGAGAAGCTGTTCTTGTAATATCCCTCCACTTCCCGTAGTTAGCGAAGTATATTCATCTGTTTCCAGGTGATATGTTTCTATCTGAAACACATCCTGAATTATTGATCAGCTTTCCGGAACTTGTTGATGAGACGTGCTGAACGCAGCAAGCGCGATGACTCTGTTCGCTCAAAGAGGCGGGCAGATTATCGCCGGCGACGTGATTTTATTATTGAACTGGGCAAGGCTCTGCACAAGTTTGGAACACCAGCCTTTCGGCTGGAGGCTCACCTTTATAATGTCACCCGTTCTCTGGGACTGGATGGCTATTTTATGGCGACCCCTACACTGATTACTATCGTGTTGTGGGAGCCGGATCGCCGTAAAAAGCACAATTACCATATTCGGGTTAAGCCGGGTGATCTTGATCTTGGATCTCTGGCGGTTACGGATCAGCTGGTTGATGATGTGACTTCTGGCCAGTGCAGTATGACTGAAGCGTTAAAGCGGATCGAAGAGATCTATACCAGGCCTTCATCCTATGGCAGCGTGATGACCATGCTGGCCTATGGTCTGACTAGTAGCGCTTTTGCCATGCTGGTCGGGGTGAGTGTGGCTGACGTGATTATCTCCTCGATCATCGGTCTGCTTGTTTTTGGGCTTCTTTATATAGTGGAAAGCTCTGGTAAGTATGGTGAAGCTCTTGAGCCTATGGCCGCGACAGCTGCTGCGCTGGTGGCCAGTTCGGTGGCTCATTTTGTTCCGGGGGTGAATGTTCCGCTAGTGGTTTTGTCTGGCATTATTGTCTTTATTCCCGGTCTGTCGATCACCATGGGTTTAAAAGACCTGGCAGCCCGGCAGTTAATATCAGGAACTGCAAGATTGATGGATAGCCTGATGTGCCTGTGTAAACTCTATTTTGGTTCGGTGTTGGGCAGTTCTCTTGTTGATCTGGTGTGGGATAAAAACCCGGTTGTCACATCATCCATTATTCCGGGCTGGTCGCCCTGGATTGCTGTACCTCTATTGTCACTGTCATTGGTAGTGGTTTTCAAAAATCGTCTGAGAGATCTGCCCTGGAGCGTTCTGGCTGCGATTGTAGCTTATGCAGGTAGTTTATTTGGTGCTGCCTTACTGGGGGATGCGATTGGTCCTTTTGTGGGAGCGCTGGTAGTGGGTATTTACAGTAACCTGTTTTCCCGCATCACCAATGCACCCTCAATGATTGTACTTCTTCACGGTATTGTTTTGCTGGTTCCCGGAAGCAAGGCCTATATCGGTTTGAACCAGATTGCTGACAGCGGCGCTTTTACCAACCTGCCTGAGGTGGGAGCACAGGCGTTTATGATCTTTATGTCGATTCTGGCAGGAATGATTTTCTCAAGTGTGATCGTGCCTTCCCGGAAAACACTTTAACGATCAAAACACATTGATCGCTAAAAGAGCGTATCCATTATCCAAATAGATACGCTCTCTGTTGTTATTGGGCGCGCGTTTTTTTACCCCAGATCGGGCCAACCTTGTTGTAATAATTGCTGCGTAGCTTCAGGATTTCCCAAAAGACCTGTGCATCAATTTTCCCAGCTGGAATTAGCTCGTTATAATAATATTCAACAACATTCTTGCGAAGGTTGTTGTTCCATTTTGAATACCACATGTGGCCGACCATGGTCTTGATACTTACAGATTTATCTGTTGGATAATTATTATTATGATCAGCAGGTCGTTTACGAAAAATCCCTGGCCCATTGGTCATTTTGTCGCCAAATACGTTTCCCATACCAGCTGCTTTGTCAACAGTAAAGTTATATCGCCCACTCTTGAAGATTTTGCTGAAAATCCGGCCATCAAAGCTGCCATGGCCCCAGTCTTCAAATTTTCCGGACTTACCAGGGATGTTGTAGCTGTAGTAGTTATAGGTTACGCCATTTTCGACACGAACCGTGTAGTGCGTGTACAGCAGATCCATAAAGGCCTGATTAACAGAATCAATTTTGAGCACCATGTCCTGCCGGATGCCCAGAGATTCATAGGCTTCTGCCAGAGCAATTGTGGCTGCAGTGAATGGCAGGTGGCGGTTGATAATGACATTAATTCCTTCGCGATAAGCACCTTTGGGATATTTGAGCAGGTTGGTGCTTTCATCCAGGTAGACGCTATAGAAATAATCAACAGTTGACTGCGAGTATTCGATCATTTCATCCAAAATCTCGCGATATGTCATACCTTGATAGCTATCCAGCCACAGCTGCGGATTTCCGGCCAGAAGGCGTGCGGCGACTGTCAGATAAGCAGTAGGAGCGTAGGTGTCGACATCACCGGAAACTTCAATTTCATCATTGTCGTTGACTCGGCTGACCAGGTAATTTGGCCAGTTCTTTGCTACAGGGTCTTTTTGGAACATTTCTGTTCCGAGTGTGGCTTTTGATGTTATGAAGCGATGCTCCGGAGGCATTTGGTCATTACGAGTCTTGTAAATACTGCGTGCGCTATCTATCAGCTTGTTGACCAAAGCAATATCTTTCTTCTTGCTGTATGCCCATTCCAGAGCGTAAGCATAATAATGACTGTTAAATTGCTGGCTGCCTGTCATGGGAGTTACGTCAAGTAGCATGGCTTTGGCAAAAGCATTTATCTCTTCTCTGGACACTTTATCTGTCAGTGAGTCCAGTCGAAGAGCTTTGTAATATTCCTCATTTGGCTTGCCCGCATTATAAGCTGAGCGAATGACTGCCCTTGGGGCGATATGGGCCTCTTTAACATCAGGAATTTCTTTCTGATCAATTGTCAATTTATATGTCTGTAGGCGTATGTCATCGCTGAGGAGAACACTCACTCGTCCTGAGCCTGTTAGGTTAAAGGTTCCTCGGCGTTCGTAATTTCCCGCCTTGTAGTAAAATTCAACGTCTTTGGAGCTGACTCGCTTAAGCATGAAAGTCACGTCACCCTTGAGACTGCTTTCAGGCAAAAGATATATTTTTTTGCTGTCACTGAGTTTGGTTGGCTTTCTGTTTTGCGGATCGAACATGGGAACAATCCAGTCAAAACTTAAGGTGATAAAATCAGTTTCAGTACCCAGGCCTATGACTTCGGTGCCCAGTGATTGTGCAAGCTTTGTTGTGAAAATAGCTCTGGTACCAACAGAAAAATCATCCTGATGATGATTGACATAATATCTCTGACTTTTTGGATATTTTCTCTGGTTAACTGACTCTGAACTATCGGATTGAACACTGGTGTTTGCATTTGCCAATATTCCCGTAGCCAGCATTGCCCCTGTCAACAAACAACAGACCCACTTGGAAAGTTTCAATATGCTTATCCTGTAATGTACATGTAACACAAGCTTTTCCTACAGTATTTGTTGGAAAAGCCACTCATGTAGTCGTATGTGTATTCATAGACTTAAGGTTGAAATGAACTTTTCTGGTGTTTATTGATATAAGGTGAAATCGAAGAAAAATCCGGATACTTTGGAAAAGTATCCGGAATTAACAGGTTGGATGGGATGTTCAGGAAACTCTAAATCAGCGTTTCAAGCCAACCATATCGTTGAACTGTTCAATCAGTTCATCCATTTGTTCAGCCATGGCGAAGGTATCCTGCCAGTAGGCTTCTTTATCAGTCCACTGAGCATTGAGTTCCTTCACGTCACGGCCCTGTTGCTCGATCCAAGTGTAGTACTTCAGGTTGTGTACCGCTTTGCGATCCCAGTAACCCATTTCCTTAACATGCAGCATATCAAGGTTGGCCAGCAGCTCAGCGTCGCGGTGAGCCTGGAACTCAGTGTACTCACCACGTTCGGCAGTCATTTCTGTCAGGCGAGAACCGTACATTTCCAGAGAGTCAGTGGCGATGGTCACCAGAACATCATTCTCAGTCAGTTCCTGATGCTTGGCGTATTTGATGGAGGCGATGACGTTGGCAATACCGGAGATACCCAGCAGGTCCAGCTTTTCGATCAGCTCAGGGTCAATGCCCTGCTGCTTGAGCAGTTCACGGCCCTTAGGCTCGTTGAACAGACGGAGCAGGCGAACAGGATGTTCATCATCCACGGCAACACCCGAATCCATAGCGCGACAGTCATGTACCCATGGGATATGCTTGTCGCCGATACCTTCGATACGGTGGTCACCAAAGCCGTTCATCAGAATGGTTGGGCACTGCAGAGCTTCAGATACCACCAGCTTGGATTTCGGGAACTTATCCTTCAGGTAGTAACCACCACCCAGAGTACCGCCGGAACCGGAGCTGGAAACATAACCGGCCAGCTGCATACCCTTGGCCAGCAGAGGTTGAATAGCGGCTTCAGCGGTAGGGCCAGTCACGTTATAGTGCCAGGTTGGGTTACCCAGTTCATCGAACTGGTTGAAGATCATCAAATCCTGGCCGGAGTTACGCAGTTCCCAGCACTTATCGAAGATTTCCTTAACATTGGATTCGCAGCCAGGAGTTGCGATGGTTTCATCAGCAACCTTCTCCAGCCACTCGAAACGCTCGCGGGACATATCTTCCGGCAGGATAGCGATAGAGTGACAGGCCATCAGGTTGGAGATGTAAGCACCGCCACGGCAGTAGTTACCGGTGGACGGCCATACCGCCTTGGTGTTTTCCGGATTGAACTGGCCGGTTACCAGGCGGGGAGCCAGGCAGGCAAAGCTGGCACCAACCTTGTGTGCGCCGGTTGGGAAGAACTTGCCACACAGAGCCACAATAGTGGCCTTGCAACCGGTCAGCTCGGGTGGGAGAACAATATGGTTGACATCACCGTACAGGCCGCCCAACTGCTTCTGTTCGTTGCGCCAGGTGATCCGGTACAGGTTCAGCGGGTTCAGCTCGTCGCGGTCAACATCTTTCAGGCCAGCCTTGATGCTGTCGGGAACATACTGCTCTGGATCACGCATCATCTTAAAGGTTGGCAGGGTGATACCACGCTCACGACAGTGTTTCGCGGTCGCTTCCAGCTGCTCTTTATGGATTGTCAGGTCGATGTAGGACATTGTTTCCCCTCCCAGGGCATAAAGCTTTTCTTTTTTAAGTTCCGAGATTTTCACCCAGTGAAATTCTCAGAACTCATTGCTCATGGCTGCTATGTCAAGACAGGGCTGTCATTTACGGACTTACACCTGCCTGGTTTTTATATGAAAGGAGGAACTTCCAGGCCTGAGCTCTTTTGAAAAGAGTTATCAGGTGAGTTCGTCCAGCGAAACTATTGGTGCTGGCAGATCCTGGCAGCCTGTTGCGGCCGTCTTGGGATCCTTCAGACCGTGACCTGTGGTGAGAACAACAACGCGCTCATCACGGCCAATTTTATTACGGGCTGCCAGCAGGCCAGCAAAGGCTGTAGCGCCAGCAGGTTCGGAGAACAGACCAGCCTTTTCAGACATTTTCTTTTGAGCTTTCAGGATGTCTTCGTCGGCAACGGTGATGCAGCGTCCGCCAAACTCTTTCAGCTGACGCAGGGCGTGGTAGCCACTGGCAGGCATATCAACGGAGATAGAGTCGGCGATAGTAGTTGCAGGCTTGGCTTCGAACTTGCCTTCCGGATGGTTAAAGGCGCGGGTCAGAGTGTCACTATTCTCGGACTGAACTGCCCAGATGGTTGGTACCTTTTCAATCAGGCCGAATTGGTACAGATCTTTAAAGCCTTTATAGACACCGCTCAGGATGCAGCCATCGCCACAGGACACAAACACATGATCCGGCGCCTGGCGCATCTGCTTGGTGACTTCCAGTGAAACAGTCTTCTTGCCTTCAATGGTCATCGGGTTATAAGCGGTATTGCGGTTCATCCCGCCAAAGCGCTTGCAGTATTCCATAGCAAAGGCGAACGCTTTGTCATAGTTGCCGTCAACAAGGATCAGGTTGGCTCCATACTGCTGACCTTGAATCAACTTTGCCACAGGTGCGGAAGCTGGCAGGAACAGGGTAATTTTCTGCCCGGCTGCAGCGCCAATTCCTGCCATGGAAGAACCGGCGTTGCCAGTAGAAGCCAGAACAATATTTTCCACGCCATGCTGTTTGGCAAATGCGGAAACCAGCCAGGAGGCACGATCCTTAAAAGAGGCCGTTGGATTGGCACCGTCGTCTTTTATAAACAGATTGGAAAGGTTTAGTTCTTCACGAAGGTTGTGTGGCTCCCAGAGAGGGGTGTTGCCAACCGGTATGGGGGCAAAGAACTCTTCTGGCACTGGCAGCATATCGAACAGCCATGAGCGTGTGGTAGATAGCCACCAGTTGTCCTTATCCATAGATGGATTTTCATAAGCGACTTCAAGAACACCACGCAGTGGTTCATCTTTAGTCTGTTTGCTGGAGCATTCTGGACAAACCATCAACTCCGGGGTGATAGGGTAGTGAGTGGCGCACTCACTGCAGATATAGCTGGCAGTCACAGGGTATTCTCTCCTTGGCAGGTTCTGCAGTTTTCGAGCACAGGCAGTTACAGAACCCAGGAATTCATTTTTTCTCTTTTTGGATGTGGTCAGTCTATTTCTTGCTTTGCAGATTTTATTGACACGTGTTGTACCTGTACTGAATTCAGGCACAAATAAGAGGGAATATTGCGTTTGGGTGCCATGTTTCGCTGGAGGTTCGCTGGCCGTATTTAACCAGCCCTGCCTGCCCTGTCAACGCTACTTACAATTTACAATGCTCATCCTGCTCTTTGGAGAATAACAAAAGCGTTACTCAGTGTAACAGAATGAAAACTTTCTCATTCAATCGCAACTCACACTCCTGTCAGTTATCAAAATATGTAACTGGATGATCCAGGAGCCTGCCGGACTTAACCGACTGTAGCGAGAAACTGTAGCGAGAAAAAGTCCGACAGGCTCCTAGCTTAATTAATATTAATTCATTGAAATAGAGGTTTTATTATGGATTCAGGTAAAGTCGGAGCAAAAACAGGAGCAATTGCTACTCCTACTCCTCTACCAACCAGCGAAAAGCCAACCCAGAACTCTCAAATAAATACCACATTCGCGGGTTATATTGTGAGAGAAATCGTTCCTAATGTGGCACCATTCTGGGAAGATTTGGGTATTGGATTAAAGGTAGAAAATTTGAACGGCATCGCCAGAGACAGTGCTGATAATAAAGCGCGGTGTCAGGCCATGTTTACTCAAATATGTGATAAAGGAGACAAAACATTTACAGATCTCATCGAGGCACTTGAGAAAATACAGAAGAATAGATTTGCCTGCATTCTGCGAGAGACATTGCCAAAAGGTGAACCAGTACATCTCACTCCCACCGTTAAAAAGCAGCCAACAACACTGCCTGGTTACGATGTAAATTTAAATGAGTCGCATTTAGCTACCCTGGCAAATTTGAACAGAAAATTGTCATCTAACTGGGAGTCAATAGCCTATTGTCTGGGGATATCCCACTCCAGAGTAGAGTCTATACATAGGGATTCTCGTGGGACTGAAGAAGCAATGCAAAAAGTTTGGGAAAACTGGCTCTCTGAGGGGAAAGACCGTACTACGCAACACCTGCTAAGGGCTTTAGTCACAGTGGGTCAGGTTCGGTGGGCTTTCACACTTAACAGGCAGTGCGAGAAACCTTATCCTGAGGAGATCAAGCCATTCACCTACACTTTGCCTAAAAGTACAGAGTTGGAAGAAAAACATAAGAATGCTCTGTTCAACTTGATTCCAGAAGCTGTTATTTCCAAATGGGACAGTTTTGGGCTGGAGCTTGGCTTCACTTATGATGCCATTGACGCTATAAAGGCCGATTGTCAGGGTAGTCAGGGTAGTCGGGGTAATTCACGGAGGTCGTGTATTGCTCTCCTATCCCAATGGATCGATAAAGGGGGAGCCACAGTGGAGAAATTCTTGAAGGCTTTGAACGGATGCCAGCTTATAGCTGCGGCGGGTAAGTTTAAACATCACCTTGTTGAGCCTTGATAACCTGTGTGTGATTCATGGACTTCCTTTCACTATTGCTATGCCAGTGAGTGCTAGGCCAGTGAAGATATTGAAAGGATGTCTATGAATCAAACAAACATGTTGTTTTACCTGAAGGTTTATTCTGTCTTCTGTTTGAACTCGCAGAGATCCTCAATGGTGCAGGAACCACACTGGGGTTTACGGGCTTTGCAGACATAACGGCCATGAAGGATCAGCCAGTGATGGGCGTCCAGCAGGAACTCTTTTGGTACCAGTCGCAGAAGGCGTTGTTCCACTTCCAGAACGTTTTTCCCAGGGGCAATGCCCGTGCGGTTGGAAACACGAAAGATATGTGTGTCTACAGCCATGGCTGGTTGCCGGAATGCTGTATTTAATACGACATTGGCTGTTTTTCTTCCAACGCCGGGAAGTTTCTCCAGATCTTCACGTTTATCAGGTATCTCGCCATTGTGTTTTTCAATTAACATGGCGCAGGTTTTCATAATGTTTTCGGCCTTGGTATTAAACAGGCCGATGGTCTTGATATAGGACTTCAGCCTGTCAAGCCCCAGATCGAGAATGGCCTGAGGAGTATTGGCCACAGGATAGAGTTTACGGGTTGCTTTATTGACCCCGACATCTGTTGCCTGGGCCGACAGAAGCACGGCTATCAGAAGTTCAAATGGTGAGTTGTACTCAAGTTCTGTTTTTGGATTTGGATTGTCGGCTCTCAGCCGCTCAAATATCAGTTGGCGCTTGTCCCTGTTCATATGGGGCTTGGTTACTCTCGGACATTATCATTTTGCCGCTGAGTATACATGAGCGATTATCCGGGATCAGTGGTTTCCAGGTTTAATCACAATAAGGGTGGAAATCAGTGTGTCACTGCCAGAGCTTGCCTCGGGAAGTGTATAGCGGAGTAATACTTTGAAAAAATATGGGTGCTGAGATTCAGATAACAGGGATAAGAGCGCATCCCCCTTTGGTCATGTATGAAATGCGTTGATGTCCGTCATTCCTGCGAAAGCAGGAATCTCAAGCTGGTAGACTCCTGCTTTCGCAGGAGTGACGAGGTTGCAAAGGGTCATCAACGCATTTGATTCATTACCCCCCCTTTAAACAATAGTACCAGTGAATGCAGATACTATTGTTCAAAGGTCAGATGTTTTTCTGAGGATCTTTAGCTATTAGTAGGGCTATTATTGTTGTTTTGGCTTTTTGGGACGTCGTAGATGTTGTCAGGTCCCTGTGGAATGAAGCATTTGATTTTGAGAATAGGCAGAACCTGTTTCGACGTAATTAAACGCCAGATCAAGAGCACACAGTGTATCCTGTAAGTCATCAGCGTAGTGTGTCTCTTTCAGATTGCCATCTGCAAGGCATGTTTCCACCTGCTGTTTGAAAGTGTTGCTGTCATTTGATCTATTAATGCCAAGTTCCAAAATAGCTAATGCTCGCTCTGGGTTGCCTTTTTCAACTTCTTTAAGAGCAATGGTTCCAATTCTTCGGGCAGGAAAGATACCTTGGTCGTTTGGTACGAGTGTCCTTATCTGCTTATCAGCCCATTGACGGGCTTTCGTCATTTTGTTCTGGTTAATGGAAAATTGAAGGGATGTGGGCCGGATAAAAGTAGGCTGTGTATCTGTACTTGAAACTGTAAGCTTGCGAGAGTCCAGGGATACATGAGCAATGGGACTCTTACCCTTCTGGTGGAAATAAGTCGTTTTGGGGCTGATTGTATTGCATAGCCTGCAAAGGAAGTGGCCGGGCTTTCGAGCCGCTTCAACATTTGCCCTTACTAAGTGAGCCAGTTCAGCTCTGGCTTGCGCTATAATCTTCATCTTTTGCTCCTTCCTTGGCAGTTCTGGTTGATTCCGGGTTGAATTAACTGTAGATCACTGGCTGCCAACGCCGGTCAGATTGTTTGAAACAGAGTCTTTCGCCTTGGCTTGGGCTTTGGGAAGAGATATGGTGTCGAATTACTGTCGTTGATAGAGGGAATGCGGGTCAGAAACCTGCCCCGCTGGAGATAGTGGATATAGGGGGATGAGCGTTAACCCGTTACCCGGACCCGTTTCCGGCTTGGCGGAGAGGTATCCCTCTGGGCTTTTTGAACACGCTTCAGCCGGCTATCAGCAATATTCTTCAGGGCAATGAGAAGGCCCATAAAAACAAAGGCACCCGGTGGCAGAATGGCAAACAGGAACTTTCTGTATTCGGGAATCACGGTAAGCTGCCAGCTCTCAGCCGCTGGCCCCAGCAGAAAGTCCATATTGGTCATCAGTGTGCCCTGACCGACCAGTTCCCTGAAGGAGCCGAGCAGAAGCAGAACAAAAGTAAAACCCATTCCCATCATGAGTCCATCAAGAATGGCAGGCCCCGGGGCATTACGGGAGGCAAAAGCATCGGCCCGGCCAAGAATAATGCAGTTGGTCACAATCAGTGGTATGAAAATGCCGAGTATTTCGTACAGTTCGTAGGTGTAGGCCTGCATAAGCAGTTCTACACAGGTGGTCAGGGCGGCAATAATCATGACGAACACGGGCAGGCGGATGGTATCTGGAACCTGGCTCCGAAACAGGGAGACCAGCAGGTTGGAACAGATCAGTACTGCCATGGTTGCCAGCCCCAGCCCCAGTGCATTGACTACGCTGCTTGATACCCCGAGCAGGGGACAGAGACCCAAAAGCTGGACCAGGGCCGGATTGTTTTTCCACAGCCCCTGCAAGGCAATATCACGGCTGTCAATGCTGGTCATTCTGGTTCTCATGCTTTTGTCCTTCCAGAGCCAGGCTTCCACGGATAAACAGCTCGGTCCTGTTCTGGTCGAAGTAGGTGAGTGCCCGGTGCACCGCTGTAACAACAGCTCTTGGAGTAATGGTGGCACCGGTGAACTGGTCAAAGTCGCCGCCATCCTTCTGCACAGCCCAGCCGCTGCTTTCCGGGTTAACCAATGACTTGCCACTGAAACCAAGAATCCAGTCGGAAACCCGGGTTTCGATACTATCTCCCAGTCCGGGAGTCTCTTTATGACGAACAACCCTGACACCGGTCACGGTGCCCTGGCGGTCTATGGCAACCAATAATTTAATTCGGCCGTTGTAACCGTTGGGAGCCACTGTCGGCAGAATAATGGCTGAAGGTTGATTATCCCTGAACGCCACCCAGGCTCTGGAGTCCTCTATTGGCCCCAGGAGCTCAGGGGCTGGCAGGTAGATAGAGGTATCCAGCAGGGAGTTGTTGAAATACTCCCGTGGCAGAACTTCGTTCAGCAGCTTTTGTTCGCTGGCCCTGATCTGGTCCTGGATACGGTCCCGGGTGCCGAGCCAGGTTATGGCAACAAGGCCTACGGTTATCAGAGCAAACAGGCCCAGACGTAAACTGTTGCTGCTGACAGCGTGGGAAGTGCGGGAATCTGAACTGTTCATTTTGACTTTGTCATCCCACGTTTGGGTTTGCGGTGGCCATAGGTTCTTGGCTGGGTCCAGTAATCAATAGCAGGAGCAGACATGTTCATCAGCAGGGTGGCAAAGGCCACGCCATCGGGGTACCCACCCCAGGCACGGATGACATAGGTGATGATGCCTGCCCCGAAGCCAAACAGTAGTCGTCCTCTGGCCGAAGTCGCTCCGCTGACGGGATCTGTAACAATAAAGAAGGCCCCCATCATTGTGGCTCCGGAGAGCAGGTGGAAAACAGGAGACCCGTTGGATTCGGAGCCTGTTCCATTCCAGAACAGCAAGGATAGAATGACAAGAGCAGACAGCATTCCCACTGGCGCTTGCCAGCTGATTACTTTCTCTTTTAGCAGATAGAGACCACCGGCCAGGAATCCCAGGTTGATCCAGAACCAGCCAAGACCAGACACTCCGGAAAGCTGAGGGTATTTATGCCAGAGTTCGCTGGTGGTCAGGCTGTGGTTTTCCCGGACAATATCCAGGGGGGTTGCCATGGTCCAGCCATCGAAGCTGGCTCCGGCAAAGATCATTGACAGGCTGTCAGGAAATGCCGGAGAGGATATTCCTGAACCTAGGGGAGCCACCCAGCTGGACATCTCCTTGGGAAAAGAGATCAGTAGCAGAACATAACCCAGCATGGCAGGGTTGAACGGGTTATATCCCATACCACCATAAAGCTGTTTACCGAAGACAATGGCAAAGCTGACACCAATCAGAGTCAGCCACCAGGGAGCCGTCGCCGGCATAGCCATGGCCAGCAGCCATGCCGTGACCAGGGCGCTGTAGTCCTTCAGGTAAAAAGACAATGATCGTTTACGCAGGGAGAGAATCAGAGCCTCTGTACCCAGGGCAATAGCCGAGCTCCAGAAAACATTGATCAGGGTTCCCCAGCCAAAGAACCAGGTCTGGGCTATCAGGGCAGGAATCAGAGCCACCAGAACCAGCTTCATGATCTGGCTGGTTCTGTTCTGGCCCAGGGTATGGGGAGATGTCTGTCTTATTAATGCCATCGAATTATTCGGCCTCTTCGCATCGGGCCAGTTCACGACGCTTGTCTTCAAGTTGCTGTTTCAGGGAGTCCTGTATACTGCTGTCAGAATCCTGCGCCGCAGCCAAGGCTCTTTCTGCCTTCTTGACGGCTGCCCGGGCCATGGCCAGTTCAATTTTACGCTTTTTCTCATCGGCGCTAAGCTCTGAGCCGGGATCGGTTCTGGTTGCTTTTGCCGCTATCTGCGTCGGTGTTTGTTGCACTGATGTTTGTTTAGCAGCGTTATCAAATTCCGTCTGCAGTTGAGACTGCTGCTTCTGAAGTTTGGCGATGTCCGCTTTCAGTTTTAACGCCTCAGGACTGTTTTCTTCCGCCTGTGCTGCAGCCCGTTCACATTTCTTGATCTGGGCTTTCACCATGGACAGCTGAATCTTTAATTCTTTCTGCTGGGAGGAAAGTTGCGGGCGAGCGGGTTTTGCTGAGTTTGGCGCTGCATCTCCAGATACTCTGGCTGCTTTTTTGGCCTTGGCCCGTTCCATGGCCGCCTTGATGAGATCCTCTTTGCTGCTGGCAGCAGATGTTACCTTGTTCTCTTCGCCGGCTTTGGCTTCTTTCAGCCTGCGGGCTTTTTCAGCATTGGCCTTGCGCCGTGCTTCCTTCTCGGCAGCCTGGGCTTCCAGACGTTTCTGGCGTTGCTCAAAGCGCTGTCGTGAGCGCTCGGCTTTATCGCTTTTGTTTTTCTGAAACCGTACTTCATCCTTGGCTGCCCGGAAGTACTGCACTAGAGGGATAGAGCTGGGGCAGACATAAGCGCAGGCACCACACTCTATGCAGTCAGACAGGTTATGCTGCTGAAGCTGTTCGTGGTTCTGGGACTTGGCATGCCAGTATAGCTGCTGGGGTAGCAGAATCAGAGGGCAGGCATCGGCGCACTTGCCACAGCGAATACAGGCTTGGGGCGGTGGTGCAGGAGGAAACTCTTCACGGGTGGCGGCAATAAAACAGTTGCTGGTTTTAATAACAGGAACAGCGGTGGTATCCAGAGTGTGCCCCATCATCGGGCCACCCATCACCAGAGCATCAAACCGGTCATCCTGTACACCGGCAAACTTCAGCAGGTGCTCTACCGGAGTTCCTATTAGTGTTTCAAAATTGCCAGGACAGTTCAGGGCTGAACCGGTCAGGGTTGTGATCCGGGAGATCAGAGGTCGGCCCTCGACAATGGCATCATAAACTGCCACGAGTGTACCGACGTTGTAACAGAGCATGCCGATATCAACGGAGCGGGCATCGCTGGGTACTTCCTTGCCGGTCAGCAGCCAGATCAGACGCTGCGCGTCACCGGACGGGTATTTGGTAGGTACCGGAACAACCTTAATATTGTCTTTTCCGGAACAAACCTCGTCCATGGCAGCAATGGCTTCTGGCTTGTTGTCCTCAATACCGATCAAAACTTCTCTGGGTTCCAGCATATGCTGCAGGATTTCAATGCCACCCAACAGGCGGTCAGCCTGCTCCCGCATCAGCATATCATCAGCGGTAATGTAAGGTTCGCACTCGGCACCATTGACGATCAGCGTGTGAATTTTGCTGGCCTTGCGGGAGGACATTTTTACCGCTGCAGGGAAACCGGCTCCGCCCAGACCAACGACTCCAGCATCGTGTATACGCTGAACCAGCTCTTCCCTGGAGACCTGACGATAGTCTGCAACAGGATCAAGCCTGCACCAGCGGTCTTCACCATCCGCTTTTAGTACCAGACAGTTCTCTTCCAGCCCCGACCAATGTGGTACCGGGTGCATACCGATAGACTCAACAGTTCCCGAGGTCGGGGCGTGCACAGGGGCGCTGACAAAACCATTGGCCCGGGCCAGCATCTGGCCTTTGAGAACAGAGTCGCCAGCCTTCACTAGCAGTTCTGCCGGTGCTCCAGAGTGCTGGTTCAGGGGCAGGATAAATGTATCCGGCAGTGGAGGCCGGGCAATGGGCGTTTGGGTGGACTGTTCCTTGTTCTCCGGGGGGTGAACACCACCGGGAAAATCATATACGTTGCTCAGGGGAATACTCTGACTCATGCAAGCTCTCCCTGGCGATCTGTGGCAATCAGTTGTACAGCCTCGGTTTCAGTCGGGGGCAGGCCCCACTTCCAGTTGCTGGTGGTGGTTGCAATGGGCACCATGTCGATGCAATCGACCGGGCAGGGTTCTACACAGAGATCACAGCCGGTACATTCATCGGCGATAACTGTGTGCATCTGTTTGGCCGCACCAAGAATAGCGTCCACCGGACAGGCCTGGATACACTTGGTACAGCCGATGCATTCATCTTCCCGGATAAAAGCGACCATGGGCGGCTTTTCTTCGCCATGTTCGTCATCCAGCTCCATGGGTTCCATATCCAGCAGGTCTGCCAGAGCATTGATAGTGGCCTGGCCGCCGGGAGGGCATTTGTTGATGGCCTCACCATTGGCAATAGCTTCAGCGTAGGGGCGGCAGCCGGGGTGGCCACACTGGCCGCACTGGGTCTGGGGCAGCAGGTCATTGACCTGGTCAACAATAGGGTTGCCCTCAACCTTGAACTTCTCTGAGGCAAAGCCAAGAACAGCGCCAAAAATCAGGGCCAATGCCAGCAGTGCAAGCAGGGCGTAAATAACGGTATCCATAATCTCTGCTCCGGCCTCCCTACAGTTTGATCAGGCCGGTAAAGCCCATAAAGGCCAGGGACATAAGTCCTGCTGTAATCATCCCGATTGCAGAACCCCGAAAGGGAGCAGGAACATCGGCAGCGGCAATACGTTCGCGCATGGCAGCAAACAGTACCAGAACCAGAGAGAAGCCTGCGGCAGCACCAAAACCATAAACGGCAGAATCGACAAAGGTGGTGTTAAGGCGGTTACTATTCAGCAAGGCGACCCCCAGTACCGCACAGTTACTGGTGATCAGGGGCAGGAAGACCCCAAGAACCCGGTGCAGCAGCGGACTGGTTTTTTTGACCACCATCTCTGTGAATTGAACAACCACCGCAATAACAAGAATAAAGGCCAGGGTTTTCAGGAACTCCAGGCCTAAAGGAACCAGGATGTACTGATAGGTCAGGTAACTGCAGATAGACGCCAGTGTCAGCACAAAGGTCGTCGCCAGGGACATGCCCACCGCTGTTTCCAGGCGGTTGGAGACACCCATAAATGGGCACAGTCCGAGGAACTGTACCAGGACAAAATTATTGACCAGTATGGCGCTGACCAGGATCAGGGACAGCTCGGTCATGGTTTCCATTCTTTCAACACCCTATTCAGGCGATCAGGTCTCACAGGACACAATCTCTCGCAGGATACAATCTCTCGCAGGACACAGTCGAAAAGATTGTCGGCAAAACAGCCATGATAAAAAATACCGGGATCAGGTTCTCGCTGGGGTATTATTCAGTAGCTCTTTATTCCATACAATATTGTTTGAATGGGTATTTAAGCATATTTAGTCATATGCTTATGAGCTGGCAGAGCACTCCGGACGTGAGAACATGGGCGGCGGATTATAAGGGGTCTGGAGCAAAAAATCAGTCTTCGTTAACAGGAGCGTTAACAGAAGATTGTGGCAGAGTAGTTCCTTGCAAGGCTCGCTGTTGTTAGGCAAAGAAAATATCTGCTGTTATGATGCCGCCATTTTGCATAATTGTGGCAGTCATATGAACCGGGATTCTGAACAGTATCTCAAGAAAAAGAAATTCTTCGATAGTTTGCTGACCATCTATGGTCGCAAGCCTGTGCTGGAAGCCCTGCAGGATACCAGCCTGAATATCTATCGCTTGCATCTGGCCGACAGTAACAAGCCTGTCGGTATTATCAACGATATTATTCGTGAGGCAGAAGGCCGAGGCATTGAGATCCTGTACCACGACAAAAAAGCCCTCTCCAGAATTTCCAGGAATGGTAAACAGGATCAGGGTGTTGCTGCGGATATCAAGCTGGAACGGCAGTTGTCACTTGATGAGTTTCTGGCTCAGAAAGGTAGCCGCCCTTTCAAACTGATCGCCCTTGACCGGATTACCAACCCACAGAACCTGGGCATGATCATTCGCTCTGTCTGTGCCGGCAATGCCGATGGTCTGCTGTTACCCCGGGCTGGTTGTGCAGCTTTGTCTCCTCTGGTGATTAAAGCGAGTACCGGAACCCTGTTTAAAGCTCCCTTGATTTATTGTGATTCACTGGAGGCTGGCCTGCAAACATTGAGTGATAGCGGTGCAGATTGCTGTGCGCTCTCTTCCCACGCCCAGAACTCTTTGTTTACCTTTTCTCCGAAAGGCTCTGTAGTCTATGTGCTGGGGAATGAAACCGAGGGGGTGAGCGACAAGGTGTTTTCCCTGTGCGGCCAGAAGCTCAGTATTCCCATGAATAATGGTGTGGAGTCATTGAATGTAGCAATCACCGCTGCCTTGATCGCTTTCCACGGGATGGCGTAACTCTTATTATCCATACTGCATTATCCATACTGCATTATCTATATTGGTATTCTTCCGTGTGTTCCAGGCTCTTGGATATCACCATCTGGCGGGCCAGAAGCGGGCGGTGCGATTTCCGTGGCCGTTACCAGGTTGGTCAGGTTGTTGGGGGGTGAGGGTTGCGAGACAGGGCTCGACCATTGAGGGTTTGTCGGTGAGGCAGGTTTCTCAAGCCCGGTCTATACCCTAATCTCTTCCCGAGTAAGCTTTCATCGGGAGCAATGGAGCGATAAAAATCCCAAAGCTTCAGGGAGCTATGGGTATCACAGGTGATCATCCGTCCGCCAGAGAGTATGACGTGGGTTGTTACCAGGCAGGATTGGTCAGACAGGGTGGTGACACACCGCTGACCGTCAGCTTTGGACAGGTCCCAGACTTTCAGTTTTTTATTATAAGAGCCGGAGACTATCCGCCCGTCGGGCAGTATGGCGATGTAATATGGCAAGTGGGAGGATGAGTGCCCAGGCAGGGTGGCGACACACTGCTGACCGTCGGGCAAGGACAGATCCCAGATCTTCAGGGTTTTATCATCAGAGCCGGAGACCACCAGCCCATCGGGCAGTATGGCAGGGCCATTCGACCATTTTGAGGTTTGCCCAGGCAGGGTGGTGACACACTGCTGACCGTCGGGCAGGGACAGATCCCAGACCTTCAGGGTTCTATCGGCAGAGCCGGAGATCACCCACCCGCTAGGCAGTAAGGCGAGGGAACTTATCTTCTCGGTATGCCCCTTCAGGGTGGCGACACACTGCTGACCGTCGGGCAGGGACAGATCCCAGACCTTCAGAGTTGTATCGGAAGAGCCGGAGATCACCATGCTGTCCGACAGTATGGCAAGAGAGTTTATCCAGTCGGTGTGGCCCGACAGAGTGGTAATGCACTGCTGACTGTCAGGCAGGGACAGATCCCAGACCTTCAGGGTTCTATCGGTAGAGCCGGAGATTACACACCCGTTAGGCAGTAAGGCGAGGGAACTTATCTGCGCGGTATGCCCCTTCAGGGTGGCGACACACTGCTGACCGTCGGGCAGGGACAGATCCCAGACCTTCAGAGTTGTATCGGAAGAGCCGGAGATCACCATGCTGTCCGACAGTATGGCAAGAGAGTTTATCCAGTCGGTGTGGCCCGACAGAGTGGTAATGCACTGCTGACTGTCAGGCAGGGACAGATCCCAGACCTCCAAGGTTTTATGATGGGCGACGATCACTTGCTGCTTATCGGGCAGTACGGCAACGTGCTTTATACAGACGACGTATCTTTGTGGGAAGGAGGCAGGCCTAATTGTTTTGCTTCGGTTGCTCAGATAGCGACACAGAGCTGCTTGTCTGAGTATATCTTTCTCTGTCCAGTGCTTATCGTGTGCAGATAAATGTCGCTGTTGCCACTTGGTAAAGTTTATCGTTTGGAACGGAGGAAAAGTGGTGTGCATTCTGTTCCGAAAGACAGCCTGTTTGTGAGTATCGTGGCCACCGTAGTAACGTTCGACGAGCACATTGATCAATATGCGGTTCTTGTCCGGACACACTTTGTCATATAGAAAACTGTCCACATGACTCAGGCTAACCACACTCCGTGCAGGCAGGTGTTTTCTTATCTCACGCCAACATTCGTTAGGTAGCAGCTTATCGCTGCTTGTGCTCTCATTTCGTGCCCAAGGGGGGCTGATAACGTCTCCCTCTATTCTTTTTTTTCCGGGGGCTCCATGGAGCAAGCAGGAGAAGAACAGAGTGAGGATGCAGGCTTCATACTTCATATAACACCGTTCTGGAAAATGATGGGTGTTAGACATCCATGATCTTGGAAAATTTTCTGACTGTAAGTATTTATAACTCAGGGGTTGGGTGAAAAGGGCTTCTGTAATCATGTCGTTTGAACCATAAAGGCAATGGGTTCCCTTGCCACGCAATGGATTGAGCAATAAAGCAAAAAGTGACAATGGGAAGCTGGAAGCAATTAATGACAATTTTCGCCTTGTTTTAAAGCATAAGCTGACAATTTGGTTTATGCGGCGAAAACGCCCCGGCAGTTTTCTGCCGAGTCTAAATGGCAACTGCCTTTCCGGCAGATCAAGTACCAACAAGGGTAAAGAATACGTTGGCGAAATTCTCAACTGCTTATCCAGCAGATGCGAGAGTATAGATGAAGGTATGCAAGCATCTCCACCCGGGCTCGAAAAAAGCTCCCTTCTTGTGTCGCTTAAGAATCGCCATCTCGTGCTTGAGTTTGCTGTTCTCCAGCGTGACACTCTGGATGGTGTGTTCTTTTTGCTGAACCTCAGACTGCAGCTGCATCACCAGAGTGCGCAGCGCCAGGGCAAGCCAACCACAAGGGTCTGCAACTGTTTATCGGTAAGTTCCAGAGGGTGCTGCTGCCAGACCCGCGCTGGAACAAAGTGCCCTTGATGCAAACGACGAGCGGCCAGCCATAAGCCAAAGCCGTCGTGTATGTTCTGCTAACCTTTAAGGCCGGTTTGGTTCAGGGAAGCTGACTTGTTTTCTGGATTGTTAAAGCCAACATACTTTTGCCTTGTCCTGGTCATTGCCACAGTTCAACCTGCCAGTTCAGGTACAAATAAGCAGGAGAGCTGCACTCTCGTTTTACCCGCAGGCGAAGGGGAGACAGAGATTCTCTCAACAGGAGCCATACGCACTCACGCCTCAGCGGCCCACCCACTGGATGATACTTACTGTGTGCCTGTTTCAGGTGAAGGTTTCGAATGTCGGGGCATTGAAAGTGCATCCCGAATAAGGGTGCCACACCTGGTTGATGACACCCTCAAATTGAGTGCTCCAGGATCAGCTTGCACAGCAATGTCCCGTTCAGGTCCCCCGCCACCTGAAACAGATGAGGTGATCATTGAAAAAGAATCATGGGATCCACTTATGATGTCTCTCAATCCTGAGCTATTGGCCTGGGAAATTCATTGCCAGAGGGTGGTTAAAAAAGAACCCTCTGTTACCTCTTCCTTTGATAGTTATCCAGGTTACGACAGTCCTCTCACTCTGGAAGTGGAAATAGTGACGCAAAGTGAACAAGCTGCAGTATTCAGGAAGAAGCGCAACACCACCTGTGGCTGCGGCCTGTCCTTTGATTCGGTGAGCCTTCTTGAATCCCACCGCCGGGGCAGCACGGATGCGCGTTGCAAGGGCAAGCGCAACACCACCTGTGGCTGCGGCCTGTCCTTTGATTCGGTGAATCTTCTTACCTCCCACCGCCGGGGCAGCACGGATGCGCGCTGCAAGGGCAAGCGCAACACCACCTGTGGCTGCGGCCTGTCCTTTGATTCGGCGAGGCTTCTTGAATCCCACCGCCAAGGCAGCACGGATGCGCGCTGCAAGGGCAAGCGCAGCACCACCTGTGGCTGCGGCCTGTCCTTTGATTCGGCCAGCCTTCTTAACTCCCACCGCCAGAGCAGCACGGATGCGCGCTGCAAGGGCAAGCTGAACACCACCTGTGGCTGCGGCCTGTCCTTTGATTCGGCCAGCCTTCTTAGCTCCCACTGCCAGGGCAGCACGGATGCGCGCTGCAAGGGCAAGCGCAACACCACCTGTGGCTGCGGTCTGTCCTTTGATTCGGTGAACCTTCTTACCTCCCACTGCAAGGGCAGCGCGGATGCGCGCTGCAAGGGTAAGCGCAACACCACCTGTGGCTGCGGCCTGTCCTTTGATTCGGCGAGGCTTCTTGAATCCCACCGCCGGGGCAACACAGATGCGCGCTGCACGGGCAAGCGCAAAACCACCTGTGGCTGCGGCCTGTCCTTTGATTCGGCGAGGCTTCTTGAATCCCACCGCCAGGGCAGCACGGATGCGCGTTGCACGGGCAAGCGCAACACCACCTGTGGCTGCGGCCTGTCCTTTGATTCGGTGAACCTTCTTACCTCCCACTGCCGGCGCAGCACGGATGCGCGCTGCAAGGGCAAGCGCAACACCACCTGTGGTTGCGGTCTGTCCTTTGATTCGGTGAACCTTCTTAACTCCCACTGCAAGGGCAGCACGGATGCGCGCTGCAAGGGTAAGCGCAACACCACCTGTGGCTGCGGCCTGTCTTTCGATTCGGTGAACCTTCTTATCTCCCACCGCCAGGGCAGCACGGATGTGCGTTGCAAGGGCAAGCAGAACACCACCTGTGGCTGCGGCCTGTCCTTTGATTCGGTGAGCCTTCTTAGCACCCACTGCCAGGGCAGCACGGATGCGCGCTGCAAGGGCAAGCGCAACACCACCTGTGGCTGCGGCCTGTCCTTTGATTCGGTGAACCTTCTTATCTCCCACCGCCGGGGCAGCACGGATGCGCGCTGCAAGGGTAAGCGGAACAAAAGAGGGGGGGGCATAAAAGTAAGCGGTAATTCCTCCCTACAGTAATTTCCATCAATTCCCTGTTTATGATCCTGATTTTTCATCAGGAACTCCCCAATGTCTTCAGAATCTCTGGAATCTCTCTGGCGCGACCGCCTTCAACAGTGGCAGGAATCCGGCCTGACACAAACAGCATGGAGCCAGCAGAACAACCTGAACTCTCACCAGTTGTCTTACTGGAAACGGAAATTCCGTGACCAGTCCTCACGGGGTAAACTGATTCCTCTTTCCGTGACCCCAGAAACAAGCAGGCTGACGACAGTGACTTTAACTTTACCTTCAGGTATCCATCTGAAAGTTCAGACTGACAACATCATTGACCTGGTGCGGGAGCTGGCTCGCCTATGATTCGTCCAGCTACAGACATTGAAGTATTTCTCTACGCCGAGCCTGTGGATATGCGTAAGTCCATTGATGGGCTGGCCTGTCTGATTGAGCAGGAGACTGAACTCTCTCCCTTTGACTCCCGGCTGTTCGTGTTCTGCAATCGAGGAAGGAACAAGATCAAGTTGCTGCTCTGGTACAAGCGTTTGGAGAAGTATCGCTTCCAGTGGCCGGACAAGGATATGCCGGCCACGATTGATGGCCGACTATTGAATGATCTGCTGGATGGCTATGATATTCGCCCCCGTAAACTCCATCCGGCCTTGCATTACAGTACGATGGTCTGACGGGTTGCATTTTTTCTCCAGATGATTATGTTACCGGCATGGCTGCTACCTCTATCCCACCATTGCCGGATGACCCTGCTCTCAAGAACTGAACGCGATCCGCCCTTTCGTGGTGGGGCGCAAGGCGTGCTGTACAGCAACAGCCAGAAAGGGGCCGATGCCAGTGCCAATCTGTACAGCCTGATTGAAACCGCCAAAGCTTGTGGTGTGGAACCCTATGCTTACCTGAAAGAGGTTTTTACCCAGTTGCCTTCCGTGAAATCTGTTGAAGATATTGAGCAGTTGCTTCCCTGGAATGTTCAGAGCATAGAAATCAACCGGGTTTAAAATGGCCCCTGACTGTTCTGCTAACCTTTAAGGCTGGTTTGGTTCAGGGAAGCTGACTTGTTTTCTGGATTGTTAAAGCCAACATACTTTTGCCTTGTCTTGGTCATTGCCACAGTTCAACCTGCCAGTTCAGGTACAAATAAGCAGGAGAGCTGCACTCTCGTTTTACCCGCAGGCGAAGGGGAGACAGAGATTCTCTCAACAGGAGCCATACGCACTCACGCCTCAGCGGCCCACCCACTGGATGATACTTACTGTGTGCCTGTTTCAGGTGAAGGTTTCGAATGTCGGGGCATTGAAAGTGCATCCCGAATAAGGGTGCCACACCTGGATGATGACACCCTCAAATTGAGTGCTCCAGGATCAGCTTGCACAGCAACGTCCCGTTCAGGCACCCCGCCACCTGAAACAGATGAGGTGATCATTGAAAAAGAATCATGGGATCCACTTATGATGTCTCTCAATCCTGAGCTATTGGCCTGGGAAATTCATTGCCAGAGGGTGGTTAAAAAAGAACCCTCTGTTACCTCTTCCGTTGAAAGTTATCCAGGTTACGACAGTCCTCCCACTCTGGAAGTGGAAATAGTGACGCAAAGTGAACAAGCTGCAGTATTCAGGAAGAAGCGCAACACCACCTGTGGCTGCGGCCTGTCCTTTGATTCGGCGAGGCTTCTTAAATCCCACCGCCGGGGCAGCACGGATGCGCGTTGCAAGGGCAAGCAGAACACCACCTGTGGCTGCGGTCTGTCCTTTGATTCGGTGAGCCTTCTTGAATCCCACCGCCGGGGCAGCACGGATGCGCGTTGCAAGGGCAAGCAGAACACCACCTGTGGCTGCGGTCTGTCCTTTGATTCGGTGAGCCTTCTTACCTCCCACCGCCAGGGCAGCACGGATGCGCGTTGCAAGGGCAAGCTGAACACCACCTGTGGCTGCGGTCTGTCCTTTGATTCGGTGAACCTTCTTACCTCCCACCGCCAGGGCAGCACGGATACGCGTTGCAAGGGCAAGCGCAACACCACCTGTGGCTGCGGCCTGTCCTTTGATTCGGCCAGCCTTCTTATCTCTCACTGCCAAGGTAGCACGGATGCGCGCTGCAAGGGCAAGCGCAACACCACCTGTGGTTGCGGCCTGTCCTTTGATTCGGTGAGCCTTCTTACCTCCCACCGCCGGGGCAGCACGGATGCGCGTTGCAAGGGCAAGCTGAACACCACCTGTGGTTGCGGCCTGTCCTTTGATTCGGCCAGCCTTCTTACCTCCCACCGCCGGGGCAGCACGGATGCGCGTTGCAAGGGCAAGCGCAACACCACCTGTGGCTGCGGCCTGTCCTTTGATTCGGTGAACCTTCTTACCTCCCACCGCCAGGGCAGCACGGATGCGCGCTGCAAGGGCAAGCGCAACACCACCTGTGGCTGCGGCCTGTCCTTTGATTCGGCCAGCCTTCTTATCTCTCACTGCCAAGGCAGCACGGATACGCGCTGCAAGGGCAAGCGCAACACCACTTGTGGTTGCGGCCTGTCCTTTGATTCGGTGAGCCTTCTTAACTCCCACCGCCAGGGCAGCACGGATGCGCGTTGCAAGGGTAAGCGCAACACCACCTGTGCCTGTGGCTGCGGCCTGTCCTTTGATTCGGTGAGCCTTCTTAACTCCCACCGCCAGGGCAGCACGGATGCGCGCTGCAAGGGTAAGCGCAACACCACCTGTGGCTGCGGCCTGTCCTTTGATTCGGTGAACCTTCTTACCTCCCACCGCCAGGGCAGCACGGATGCGCGCTGCAAGGGTAAGCGCAACACCACCTGTGCCTGTGGCTGCGGCCTGTCCTTTGATTCGGTGAACCTTCTTAACTCCCACCGCCGGGGCAGCACGGATGCGCGCTGCAAGGGTAAGCGCAACACCACCTGTGGTTGCGGCCTGTCCTTTGATTCGGCGAACCTTCTTGAATCCCACCGCCAGGGCAGCACGGATGCGCGTTGCAAGGGCAAGCTGAACACCACCTGTGGCTGCGGCCTGTCCTTTGATTCGGTGAGGCTTCTTGAATCCCACCGCCAGGGTAGCACGGATGCGCGCTGCAAGGGCAAGCGCAGCACCACCTGTGGCTGCGGCCTGTCCTTTGATTCGGTGAGGCTTCTTAACTCCCACCGCCGGGGCAGCACGGATGCGCGTTGCAAGGGCAAGCGGAACAAAAGAGGGGGGGGACATAAAAGACTGTATCTATTCCTACAAAAAGGTGATCACAATTTCTCTTTTCAGCTATAACAAATATTAATATACGAAGGGTGTCAAATATTTTTGTGGGCATGGCGGTACTTGGAAGTACCGTCTGAGGTTCATATCAGAGTCAACTTAAGCACAATAGTTGCTGGTATAGTCAGCATCTCTGACTTATTGGTTAAATGCCAAGAGTATCAACATTCACCAAAGAGGGATTGCATCAGGATTACACCTGATCCAGCAAGACAACCAGATGGGTAGAAATTACCGCTTACTGTCCTCTCCTTGATGGTCTCCCTTTCAAATTCAGCAAGGGCAGCGAACAGGTTAAAACTCAGCCTTCCCTGTGGCGTTGAAGTATCAACTGGATCATTCAGGCTCACCAAACCCACGTCCTGCTCCAATAACTTGTTGGCAAGAGTGACAAGATGGCTGAGTGACCGGCCCAACCGATCCAGCTTGCAAATCACCAAAGCATCACCGGGCCTGACTGCACCCAGCAAGTTCTCAAGATCTGGACGTTCCGCCCGGGCACCGCAGGCAACACCTTGATAGATTTTTTGACAACCTGCTGATTGCAGAGCATCTATCCGTGAGTTCAAATTTTGGTCGTTCGTACTGACACGAGCGTATCCAATTTTCATGGAAGTACCGAGAAGAAAAGTAGACGATAAAAATTTATACGGCAAAGTCGTACTATTTTATCTGGGCTACAGCTATCCTTGGCACTTCAGTTCAGGAGTACAGATAAACGATCGTTTTTCTGCACTATTCAGAGCGTGCCTAAGTAGTACCAGTGTACGGATAATTATTAATGAACGAAAAAGAAGTTGTACTGGCATTCTGGAAAGCCATGGAGAGTAATGACTTCGCTTATGCAAGTGAGTTTCTATCAGAAGACTTTGAAGGATATTGGCCCCAGTCTTCCGAACTCATTGCCGGAAGAGAATGCTTTGCTGCTGTGAACACCCATTACCCGGCAGAGGGTATCTGGATATTCTCGATCCAGAGCATTGTCCATGAAGAATCTCAGGTCGTGACAGACGTTAAAATCACTGACGGGAAACTAAAAGCAAGAGCTATCACATTTCATACCGTGATAGATGGCCTTATCAAGAAACAAGTTGAATTTTGGCCTGATGATTATGAAGCCCCTGAATGGAGAAAGCAGTGGGTGAAACATATCAGCCCAGATGAGATGCAGGTTGGTATGTAATGAAAATATTTGTAGTCAATGGGCTGTGTGACAGCAAGTATGCCCTTAGTCCTCACCCCAGAGGGAACGAGGAGCTTGAAGGTGAAATACGAATACTCAAGGAGCATGGATATACTCTTGTTGTTTCCATGCTGACTCCAGAGGAGCAAGCAAGTCTCGGTCTTCAACACGAACAAGCTACATGTAGCAGGTTAGGATTGCAGTACCTGAACTATCTACGAATAGATAACAGAAATAAGAGTCTCTCAATTCTGTCATTGTCAGCTTATGCTTCTACGATTGCCACTTTATGTTTTAACTGCCCGCTCGGGCATGTACCGACTAAGGGAAGAAGCAATTTAGAAATTGCCGATTATTGTCATTCCCGCGAAAGCGGGAATCTGCCACACCAAGTGGATCCCCGCCTTTGCGGGGATGACGCAGTATGTTCTGCTATGCCATTTCCCTAAGGTAAGAAACACATTCGCAAATTTATCAGCTGCTTTTTCAGCAGGAGCTGACAGTTTATCCCTTAATACAACTCTTCGAGTATTTCTTGGGAGAAAACAGCTCCTTTAACAGAAAACCCTTGTCAATATATGGTTGTATCCATGTCATCGCTAATTGGTTTTATGTCACGATATGGTAGTAGCGACACAGCAGGGTTCCATTTTGGCATATTCCCATATCAAATCACGATCATAATCGTACCGACCAAAGTGAGAAACACGTTGGCAAATGTGTAAGTGCCTGCATACCCCAGAGAAGGGACATTGCTTTCTGCTTCTTCAGTAATGATGTTCAGAGCCGGTGTGGAGGTCATGGCACCGGTAATGGCTCCCATCAACAGGGCCTTGTTCAGCCCCAGAACAAACCGGCCAAAGAAGTAGGACAGGATGATCAGTGTTAACTCGATCAATACCCCGCTCATAATGACCTGGCCACCTGCGGCAAACAGGGCATCAATAATGCCACCGCCGGCCTGCAGTCCGATATTGGCCATAAAGAACATCAGCCCCAGCTCAGATAGAACATAAATGGCAGCAGGGGGAGCCTGGCCAAAGGTCGGCTGGTTGGCCCGGATATGACCGATCATAATACCCGACAGCAGCAGTCCACCGGCATTACCCAGGGTGACATCAATCTGGCCAACCTTGACAATGATCTGACCAATCAACAGGCCGGCAACGATACCCAGGGTAAAAGTGATAAGGTCAGTAGTATGGGAATGCTTCTCTTCGTAACCCAACAGCTGTGCCAGTCGTTCCAGCCGGACACGTTCACCGGAGATTAGCAGCTGATCCCCTTTTGACAATTTCAGACCCTTGTTAATGGGCATTTCGATCTGTGAGCGTTTGACCTTGTGGACAAAGCAGTGGTGGAACTCATCAATTGCCAGATCTTCCAGGGTTTTCCCGGTCAACTGCTGGTTAGTGAGTACAATCTTCTGGTATTCCACCTGGTAATCAAGGAGTTCGGTATCCAGAACTTCTTTGCCAATGTCATAAGGGAAGCGGATAAAATCCCTTGGCTTTCCGACCAGAGTAATGGAGTCACCTTCCAGCAACGGGGTGTCACCATCGGGTTCAAAGACACTGCCGTTACGGCGGATTTTATCCACCAGGCAGCCAGTGCGTTCATGAAGATCCAATTGGCGCAGGGTTTTGCCTTCAAACTGGGCAGCCTGTTCCGGGCTCAGGCGGAAAACCCGGACAATAGGCAGGTCACCATTATTAACGGTATCGGTGTCAGAGGTAAGCCCACGCTCACGGGCCAGCCATTCAGATTCCTGTTTGAGATTAATGCCAAACAGTTTTGGGAAATACCGGACTGCGATAATCAAAACCATGGTGCCCAGGATATAGGTCATGGCATAACCGACACTGAGCATCTCCACCATGCTTTTGGCATTGGCCGGTGCCAGCTGGCCTATGGCGTCCTGGGCACCGACCAGAGTTGGAGTACTGGTGATAATACCTGCCAGCATGCCGGCAGCCAGCGCGTTATCCATGCCGGTGGAGTAAACCACCATCTTGGTCATGATCAGGCCGCAGGCTGCTACAAAAGCGGCCAGCAAAATATATTTGGAACCGGATTCGAGAAAAACACTGAAGAATCGTGGGCCGGCCTGCAGGCCGACGCAGAAGATAAACAGGATGAAGCCAATGGAGGCCAGCCCGTCGGGCATGGTCAGGCCAAAATACCCAAAGAACAGGCCGACAATAAGAACCCCTGACGTCGATCCCAGTTCGAGGGATCCAAATCGCAGTTTACCCAGGCTGTAACCAATAAACAGGACAACAAAAACCAGCAGCGGCGCACTTTTATGCAAGAGCGCCATAAAATCAATTTCCACGGTCGTATCCGAAAGGATGGAGGGACAAAATTCGCGAGAATGATAGTCTTAAACTGTCAGAAAATATTGACCCGAATCAATAGCTGTTACTGCAAAATAGTCTTGATTAAATGTTGATTCGTTTTTAGAAAAAAAAGAGGTCTGGCGATAAAAAATAGTGATTTCCTATCAGGTCTTTCCGGGATTGAATGCATGTAGTTGACCACGCTGTTATTGTTGCCTTCTGTCTGCTGAATTTTGTTGAAGTTATAACGATGGAAAAAACATGCTGAGCTGGATCTGGTCCTATCTTCGCCCTTATCGGTTACAGATCGCTGCAGCTCTGGTGGCTCTCGTGGTTACCGCTCTCGTAACTCTGGCCCTGGGACAGGGTGTGCGGCTGATGGTCGATCTGGGTTTTGCTGAGGGTTCTGTGGAGGGGTTGAAGGAGGCTCTGTTGCTGTTCATGTGGCTGGTAGCGGCTATGAGCATCGGCTCCTACTGCCGGTTTTATCTGGTGTCCTGGCTGGGGGAGCGGGCAGTTGCTGATATTCGGCGGGATCTCTACAGTCATCTGGTCACTCTGCAGCCTTCCTTTTTTGAGGAGAATCTGTCGGGAGAAATTCAGAGTCGGGTTACTACTGATACCACGCTGCTGCAGTCGGTGATCGGTTCGTCAGTTTCCCTGGCCCTGCGCAATATTTTGATTCTCGTGGGTGGTCTGACCTTGATGATTGCCAGTAATCTGAAACTGACTCTGACTGTTCTGGCTGTCGTTCCCCTGACTCTGATTCCCCTGCTGGTGTTCGGTCGCAGAGTACGCAGGTTATCACGGGACAGCCAGGACAAAGTGGCCGATGTCGGGGCTTGGGCAGGTGAGAGTCTGCAGCACATAAAAATAGTACAGGCTTTTAATGGCGAACAGCGTGTCACTGAACGTTTCAATCAGTCTGTTGAGAGTGCTTTCCTTGTTGCCCTGAAAAGAATACGCCAGCGGGCCCTGTTGATCGCACTGGTCATGTTAATGGTGCTGGGAGCTGTTGGCGGTATGCTTTATATCGGTGGCAGAGATGTGCTGGAAGGAACACTGAGTGGTGGTGATCTGGCGGCCTTTATCTTTTATGCCATCATGGTGGCTGGCTCCCTGGCCGCTGTTACCGAAGTTTGGGGTGAGCTGCAGCGGGCGGCCGGAGCCGCAGAAAGGCTGAGGGAGCTGCTGGATACCCAGCCGGAAATCTCAGACCCGGAACAGCCTTTGATGCTGACGGCTGTTGCAGGAAGGCTGCGTCTTGATCAGGTCTGCTTTTCCTATCCTGCAAGGCCCGATCATATGGCACTGTCCGGTATTTCTCTGATAGTTGAACCCGGGGAGAGGGTAGCCTTGGTAGGCCCTTCGGGAGCCGGCAAATCAACACTGTTTGAGCTGCTGCTTCGATTTCATGATCCGGACAGTGGGCAGATTTTGCTGGATAATCGTCCATTGCAGCAACTAGCACTGGAACAGGTTCGGCAACAGTATGCCCTGGTTCCCCAGCAGCCGATTCTGTTTAGTGCCAGTATCATGGATAACCTGCGTTACGGTGCTCCTGATGCTAGTGATCAGGAGATTATCAATGCAGCTTTTGCCGCCCATGCCGATGAATTTATCCGGCAGATGCCGGATGGTTATCACAGTTTCCTGGGGGAGCAGGGGGTTAAGGTTTCAGGGGGGCAGCGTCAGCGTCTGGCTATAGCCCGTGCTTTACACACCCAAGCACGCTGCGAAATCCGAAAATTCTTCTTCTGGATGAAGCCACCAGCGCCCTGGATGCCCAGAGTGAGTATCTGGTGCAGCAGGCCCTGAATGAATTAATGAAAGATCGCACCACTCTGATTATTGCTCATCGGCTGGCAACTATTTCCCATGTGGATCGTATTGTGGTTATGGATCATGGGGCGATTGTAGCAACAGGCAGCCATGATGAGTTGCTATCAAGCTCTCCTCTTTACAGGCGACTGGCTGAACTACAGTTCAGAGCTGCATAAGGATTCCAGCTATGGAACCCTTGTGCAGCCAGTTGTCAGTTTTGGGATCAATTCTCACTGCCCAGGGAGAGCAGGGCTGCATTGCCACCGACAGCTGTCGTATTTACTGTGACAGTCTTCTCTGTAGCAAACCGGTACAGGTAATGTGGCCCACCGGCTTTGGGCCCCGTCCCTGATAATCCCTGGCCACCAAAAGGCTGCACACCAACCACTGCCCCAATCTGGTTGCGGTTGATATAGGCATTGCCGGCCAGTACATTTTCCTGGATATGGGTTGAGGTTACTTCGTTGCGGCTGTGCACCCCCAGGGTCAGACCGAAACCTGTGCTGTTAATCTCTTCTATAACCTTATCCAGCTCCGCCGCCTGGTAGCGGATAATATGGAGAATGGGGCCAAAGTGCTCTTTTTCCAGCTGCTGGATGGATGAGATCTCAAAGGCAACCGGGGCAACAAAATAGCCACTGGTATTGATTGCTGCAGTGGCAAGTTTGTACTCAGCTACCAGGGTCGCTTCTTTCTTCATCCGACTGATATGGGCTTGCAGACCTGAGCGGGCCCGCTCATCAATCACCGGTCCAACATCCGTTGAATGCAGGCAGGGAACACCAATCGTGAGTTCCTCCATGGCACCTTTGAGCAGTTCAAAAATCCGGTCGGCAATATCATTCTGAACATAGAGAACCCGCAGTGCTGAACAGCGCTGGCCGGCACTGCCAAAGGCAGAATTCACTACATCCTTGACCACCTGTTCAGGCAGGGCTGTAGAATCAACGACCATGGCATTTTGTCCACCGGTTTCAGCAATCAAGGGGATGATGGCGCCCAGCCTGCTGGCCAGGCTCTGGTTGATCAGGCGGGCTGTCTCTGTCGAGCCAGTGAAGGCCACACCGGCAATCTTGGGGTTGGATACCAGCAGACTGCCGGTTTTGGCTCCAGTGCAGGGCAGAAGGTGCACAACATTACCGGGAACACCGGCTTCCAGCATCAGCTCAATGGCCCGGGCAGCAATCAGGCTGGTCTGCTCAGCGGGTTTGGCAATAACTGTATTGCCAGCGGCGAGAGCCGCTGTCACCTGACCGAGGAATATGGCCAGAGGGAAGTTCCATGGGCTGATGCAGAGAAAGGTGCCCCGGCCACTCAATTGCAGGGTGTTGGACTCGCCGGTAGGCCCAGGCATGGTCTGGGGTTCGGCAAACTTCTCCCTGGCCTGCGCGGCATAGTAGCGGCAGAAATCGACAGCTTCCCGTACTTCATCAAGCGCATCATGTATCGTTTTGCCGGCCTCCCTGTGGCACAGGGCTACCAGCTCAGGGCGGTGTTGTTCCAAAAGATCTGCCAGCTTTTCCAGGGCAGTGGCTCGAATATCTGCCGCAGTTCTGTTCCATGACGGGAAGGCCTGTCCGGCAGCCTCAACAGCGGTTTCAATATCCTGGTCGCGACTCCAGTGCAGCAGGCCCACAGTCTGGTCAGTCTGGTAAGGACAGTGCACATTTGATACTTCATCTGTGTTGACTAGTTGCCCGTTGATAATGGGGCCTTTCTCCCAGGTTTTATCAAGGTGCTGCTGTACCTGTTTTTCGAAGGGTTCGTTAATAGATTTGATATCAATATTGATACCTGCAGAGTTTCTGCGCCTCGAACCAAAAATCTCCGATGGCAGGGCAATGTGGCGGTTGGCCAGGGTAGCCCGGGACTTCAGGGTATCGGCCGGATGGTGTACCAGGGATTCCACGGGGGTGTTGTTATCAACCAGCCTGTGAACAAAGGAGGAATTGGCGCCGTTCTCCAGCAGGCGCCGCACCAGATAGGGCAGCAGATCCTTGTGGCTGCCAACTGGAGCATAGATACGAACTGGCCGCTGCTCCTGTCCGATCACCAGGTTATATAACGCATCTCCCATACCGTGCAGGCGCTGGAATTCATAATCATTATGTCCCGCCATGGTCAGAACACTGGCAACTGTGTGGGCGTTATGGGTGGCAAACTGGGGATAGATATTGTTGCGGGTGCTCTCTTTCAGCAGGAATCGGGCACAGACCAGGTAGGCAACGTCTGTCGCCTCTTTCCGGGTATAGACCGGGTAGCCCGGGTAGCCATTCTGCTGGCTGAGTTTGACTTCACTGTCCCAGTAAGCACCCTTGACCAGCCGTATCGGAATTCGGTCACCCTGTTCTCTGGCCAGAGCATTCAGCCAGCACAGGGTCGGCAGGGCCCGTTTGCCATAGGCCTGTACCACCAGACCAAAACTGCCCCAGCCCCGGCAGTCTGGATGCAGGTAGATTTTTTCGAAAACCCGCAGGAACAGTTCATGGCGATCCTGTTCCTCGGCATCCATGGTGATGGCAACATTCAACTGACGGGCTGTCCGTACCAGCTGCAGCACATCGGGCACCAGTTCATTGATGACCCGTTTTTGCTGGGCTACTTCGAAGCGAGGATGCAGGGCTGACAGTTTGATAGAGACACTGGGCTTTGGTGAGCCTTCGATATCCTGGGTGGCACCAACAGCCTTGATAGCTGCAAGGTAGTCACTCAGGTACTTCCTGGCATCTTTGGCGGTAAGGGCCGCTTCCCCGAGCATATCAAAGGAGTAGGTGTAACCTTTGATCCGCTGTGAATGGCCATTCTTTAAAGCCTCTTCGATAGTACGGCCAAGGACAAAATGTTTGCCCATGATTTTCATGGCCTGGTTGATAGCCTGGCGAATGACTGGCTCGCCCATCCTGTTAACAAGACGACTAATGACACCTGAGGGTGTGCCATCCTCCCTGGCATCCAGAGCGATGACCTTGCCGGTCAACATCAGCCCCCAGGTAGAGGCATTGACCAGGAGAGAGTCACTTTGGCTCAAATGTCTTTCCCAGTCTGCAACACTCAGCTTGTCGCGGATAAGGGCATCGGCTGTTTCCGGGTCAGGAATTCGCATGAGTGCTTCTGCAAGGCACATCAACAGAATACCTTCCCGGGTATCCAGACTGTACTGCAGAAGCAGGGCATCAATCATGTGAACGGCATTATCACTGGCCCGAACCTGCTCTATCAGGGATGCGGCCTTGCCGGCAATGGTTGTTCTCTGTTCAGTATCGGTTTCCAGCTGCTCAAGAAGTTCCTGCAGCCAGGCGTTTTCGTCTATGGCGTAGTGTGGTGAAATCAGTGCCCGGATCTGATCTGGGTGTTGCTCAAGAAAGGCGGGTGTGAAGGCATCGATAGCCTTGAACATATCCACTTCCCCTTTTGTTGTTGCTATTTGGACATTATTTATCAAGGAAATATCTTTTCCATAACTAAGGGGTTACGAAACAATATTGTATCCATGGCACCCGGTAATGACTTTTGTTGGCAATACACTGGCGATTTCAGGTGCTTTGGTCGGAATGCTCAGCTTGCCCTGTTTTTGTAGCGACAGGCTATAACGATGACAAATGAGGCTCAACTGGTTTTTCAAACAGTTACAGAGTCATGATATGTTCAATGTCTATGGCTTGGAGAAAACAGGTAAATGTTTGCAAAGGAAGATTTATTGAGACTGGCCCGCACCGAGATGCCTTTCGGCAAGTATAAGGGGCGGGTTTTGATTGATCTGCCAGAAGAATATCTGCTCTGGATGCAGCGTGAGGGCCTGCCCAAAGGGCGGCTGGGAGAGTTGCTGGCCCTGGCCCTCGAGGTTCACATTAATGGTCTGGCTGATATCGTTGAGCCTCTAAAGCAAGATAAGCCAGGGATGTAGTACCAGGTCAGCAGTATCAGGTCAGCAGAAGACCACCTTTTTACTCTATTTTGGAAAAGACACTTTATCCATGGGGCAGATAATTTACTCATGGCTGCTTGAAAAAGAGATTTATCACCGGAGTATTGAAGAGTATTGTCCGCCCCTGGTTATAAGTTTGATAACAAGGAAGCAGCAGTATGAAGTTGATGCTGATCTCTGATATTCATGGAAGCTCCGCCGGGCTGGAGCAGGCCCTTCAGTTGGCAGAAAAGGAGGGGGCTGACCGTATTCTTATTTTGGGGGATCTGTTAAACCATGGCCCCCGCAACCCTCTGCCTGAGGGGTATGAACCCCAGAAGGTAGCCCGGTTACTCAATGAGAATGCCGGGAAAATTACCTGTGTCAGGGGCAACTGTGACAGTGAGGTGGATCAGATGCTGATCTCGGTTCCGGTACTGGGTGACTACGCTCTGGTGCTGGTGGATGGACGACAGCTGTTTCTGACCCATGGGCATAACCATGGCCCGGATAATTTACCGGTTCTGGCCGAAGGGGATGTGCTCTGCTCCGGTCACACCCATATTCCCATGATTGAAAACCGGGAAGGGCGGTATTTGTTTAACCCTGGCTCCATCACCTTGCCTAAAGGTGGATATCAGCCGACAGTGGGCTGGTATCAACAGGACAGGTTATGGATTACCGGATTGAAAGGGGAGTTGCAGCAAGAGTTGGTGCTGCAATAATCAGCCAGTTTCGGAGCTTTTTCCAGGGAAACAACTTGACTTATCCGTACGTCGGCAGGAAAAAAGAGTGCTTCTATAAGGAGCTGATCCTGAGTGAATAGATATTGATAATCTGATCGCCCATGGTCACCAGGCTCAAGCTATCAGGGCTTAAAATCGAATGCTTAATATAGTTACTTTTGCTTACCACCCGATTATTCTGCCAAGTGCCATCTCTCTCGCGGGTCAGGACACGGATGGTAGAATAGCATGAGTGGGTCATCAAATTCAGACCATCGGAGCTGAAGGCTGCTGAATAAACTAAGTCATTATGCCTTATACACTGTGCCTTCTTCCATGATCGACTACCCTGGCGGATCATGGTAACGGCGGTTTTATCATAAGAGGCAGTTACCAGTTCCGTGCTATCAGGATTAAAGGCTGCTGACTGAACTGAGTGATTATGGTGGTTCACCCGATGTGTGACCTGCCAAGTGTGATCGTCCTGACGATCAAGGATATAAAAGATTGTATCTGTAAATGTCAACACTAGATTCAGGCTGTCAGGGCTGAAGGTTGCCGAGTTAATATAGCCCTGCTCTGGTTGAATCTTATTTATTTCCTGCCAGGTATGATTCTTCTGACAGGCCAGGATAGAGGCAGTGTTATAGTCCGGTGTGATCACCAGGAACTGGTTGTCGGGGCTGAAGACCGCTGGTATGACCTCATGATTATGCTGCACCTGTTGAATCTCCTGCCAGGTACCACTCTGTAAGGACAGGATATGGGCTCTGTTAATATCCTTTAAGGCTATCACCAGGTACTTGCCATCTCTGCTAAAGGTTGCTGACCAAACCCAGATACCAAAATCTATTCGTTGTCTATCCTGCCAGACACCACTTTGTAAGGTCATGATACGAACGGTGCCATTGACTGAGGTGGTCACCAGATACTGACTATCCATGCTGAAGACCGCTGATGTAACCTCATCATCATGATGTACTTGCTGAATCTTCTGCCAGCTGCCATTCTGTGAGGAAAGGATACGGACGGTCATATCGTTTGAAGCTGACACCAGATACTGGTTATCGTGGCTGAAAGCTATTGACCGAACACTTCCGCCATGCTTCACCTGTTTTACTTTTTCCCAGATGCTATTGTTCTGTTTTTTGATGTTATAAATTGTGTAAAACAGGATTTTGTGAAAGTTTATATGGTTTTTTTGTGCGTCCAGCCATGAAATTTTCTGGTTATATGCTCTTGCGACACTGTCTGCGACAATGGTTGTAGCTCTCCTTTCGAAACATTTATTTCTTGAGCGAAATGTTCTTTGTTTTAGCTGATGGGAAATTCTGTTCTCATAGCCCGCTCTTGATAAGGCGTCTGCTGATGGATGCGGATGACACCTCCAGAACGCCCTTGGTAATAAATGACCTTCATTTATAATGGTCGCAGTTCTTTTATCCAAAACCCGACAGGTAAGTAGATCCTTGGTAGACAGGTATGTCAGGGTAAAATAGATTAATTGAGGCGGAAGACTGGACCAAATAAATTTTGATCTTTTCTGGTTGTATTGGGTGGAGGGAACCCTTGCTTTTCTACTCTTGGTTTTTCGTTGTTTTAAAGAGGGGGAAGAAACATGGCAGAGCTCATGGGCTAGTCGATTATTGACTTTACAGCGCTTACAATTGACCACTGATTCAACATCACTCCGCTTGCGTTTTACAGTTTTTGAGCGTGTACGGTAACATACGGGATTATTATCCCAGGTTTTTGATCGTGTATAGTTACTTACTGCTTCCAGATTAGGACTGACATTCAGGCCCTGGATAGCATGAGTCATCATCATAGTGTGGTTTAACTCTTCCTCTTCGGGAAAAGAACCATACCACTCTTGACATTTGCAAAGTGATAACTTGTTGGACATCAATGCTTGCCTGGCTGCGGTTGCATCATTGCTGGCAGGTATAACAGGGATGGAACAGCCTTGGGGCTTCCTGCTAGCAGCGAGAACAGGACAGGCAGAGGTTGCAGTGACCAGTAGCAGAATCGTTAGGCCGACGATCTGTAGTAACCTATGCCCCTGGCAGGTCTGGTTAATTTGCATATTATAGTGTGTTCCAGAGTGGATCAGTTATCAACTCTGGTGGTACAGGGTGAGAGGTAAGGAACAGTTCATTGATTAACGGCAGGCTGAACCTGCCGTTTTATGATGAGTGGGGTTGTGAAGGGGTGTAGAGCTGAAGGGATATTGCCTTAAAGCTTGATAATAACCCGGCCGGTAATCTGGCCCTGGGTGATACTTTCAGCCAGTTCCGGAGCTTCTTCCAGGGAAATGATCTGGCTTGCCTGTACGGCAAAGTCTGATGGCAGCAGTTCTGCCAGACGCTGCCAGGCCTGAATGCGACGCTCACGGGAACACATGACGGAGTCCACGCCCAGCAGTTTTACACCGCGCAGAATAAAAGGCATAACTGTCGTTGGCAGATCAAAACCTCCGGCCAGGCCGCAGGCTGCCACTGCACCACCGTAATGAATCTGACCCAGCAAACGTGCCAGAATTTTGCTGCCAGCCGTATCTATAGCGCCTGCCCAGAGTTGTTTCTCAAGGGGACGGCCTTTCTCTTCCAGCTCGTTGCGGGGAATAAACCGGGTTGCCCCCAGGTTTTTGAGCATGTCGCCATTTTCCGGGCGCCCGGTAACAGCGACAGCCTGGTAACCCAGGGCTGACAGCAGAGCAATGCTGACACTGCCGACACCACCACTGGCACCTGTTACCAGAATCTCTCCCATATTCGGTGTAATACCAGCTTCTTCCAGAGCCATGACACAGAGCATGGCGGTCAGACCGGCAGTACCGATCATCATGGATGACTCACTGGTCAGGCCAGCAGGCATGGGAATCAGCCAGTCGCCAGATACTCTGGCTTTTTCTGCCATGCCACCCCAGTGACCTTCACCTACACCCCAGCCGGTAAGGACAACGTCATCGCCTTTCTGATAGCGGTCATCGTGGGACTCAATAACCTTGCCGGCAAAGTCAATGCCCGGAACCATTGGCCACTGACGTACGATAGGGCTCTTTCCGGTAATCGCCAGACCATCCTTGTAGTTCAGGGAAGAGTATTCGACGGCAACAGTCACATCACCTTTAGGCAGGTCACTGTCATCAAGAGTGCGGATTGAGGCAAGAGTCTTTTTGTCCTGTTGTTCCAGAACCAGAGCTTTAAACACGGGGCCTCCCGGGAGTATTTCAGGGCAGCAGGAAAGTCAGCCATAGAGCTTCCTTTCTGATCGGTGCTGATTGATGTTGAGACTGGCAGCATAGGAGATATGGTGCCGGCAAGAAAGCCAACACTAGCATAATCAAGGTGGTTTCGTCCTGACAGGATGTTTACGTAAGAGGCTTCAATATACCTAGTATCTATGAAGTTATGGTAGGTTGGGCACACATAATAATAAGAACAACAACAAAGGACTTTTCCCGTGAATCCCATTGTGTATGCCATTCCAGGTTTTTTTGTCCTGATTCTTGTTGAATTGCTGGTCACGGTTGTTCGAAAAAAAGATTACTACAGGCTGAATGATGCGGTTAACAGCCTGAGTTGCGGCATGTTGAATGCCACAATTAATCTGCTGGTCAGGGTGGGAGTTTACAGCATCGTATTTCATCATCTAGCGCTATGGGAAATGGAAAGCAGTGCCTGGTGGGTCTGGTTACTGGCGCTGGCGCTGCAGGATTTCTTCTATTACTGGTATCACCGCAAGGCCCATGAAATGAATATTCTCTGGGCAGCCCATGCCGTGCATCACCAGAGTGAAGAATACAATCTGACAACGGCTCTGCGGCAGACCAGTACCGGGTTTCTGTTCAGCTGGATTTTTTATCTGCCGATGGCTATTCTTGGCATTCCCCCTGAAGTTTTTGTGGCAGTCAGCCTGGTTAACCTTCTTTATCAATTCTGGGTTCATACCCGGCATATTCCCAAGCTGGGCTGGTATGAGTGGATATTTGTAACTCCGTCCAATCACCGGGTGCACCATGCCAAGAACCGCCGCTACCTGGATAAAAACTATGGTGGTCTTTTTATTATCTGGGATCGTCTGTTTGGCACTTTTGTGGAAGAGGATGATCAGTATGAACCTATCCGTTACGGCACCCTCAAACCCTTGCGCAGCTGGAACCCCCTGTGGGCCAACCTGCAGGTTTATGGTGGGATGTTTGCTGATGCCCTGCAAACATCAAGCTGGAAGGAAAAACTGACCCTGTGGTTCCGGAAAACCGGCTACCGGCCAAAAGATGTCGCCAGCCCGATGAAAATGCCGGATATCCATGGTTATCAAAACTATGATCCCGGAATAAATTCTTCTCTCAAGATCTATATCGTTGTTCAGTTTATGGCTCTGCTGGTGGGAACCACTTTCCTGATCGGTATCAGCCATTTGGTATCTTATGCATTTCTCCTGTTCTGGACGACTGTTCTTGGCATTAACTTGATCGGTGTTGGAGCGCTTATGGAGAGGCAGCACTTACTCTGGTTGCTGGAAGCTTTGCGCTTTGTTATTGCGACTGCCGCTTTGCTGATGTCTGATATTTTTGGTGTGGTTGCACCGCTCTGGGTTCTGGTAAGTGTACTTGTCTGGTCTACCGTTTCTGTTTGTATGTTGAAGTTGATGGCTGAGAGGCATCCACCGGAATCATCGAATCCGGAACCACGTGCCTCATAGCGAAAACAGCCCTGAAGAACCTGCTTCTTTTATCTGGCATTTGGAGAAGGTGGCCTGCCTGGGAACCGGCAGGCCTGAAGAAGGCGGGCTTATGCGTTTTGGCGAAGGTCGCTGTAAACCCGGAACAGATAGATAGAATAGAGGGTGTTCAGCAGGGCTTGCATCAGGGAAATCACAAAGGTGAAGAGCGGATTGCCGACTGACACTGCGGTTTGAGACAGGGCAATAGAGGCCAGAGTGATAGCTGGGAACAGCATGGCCAGACCCAGGAATATAACCCAGGAGACAGGCTGGCTGCCCTGGACACTCAGGCGAATGCTCTCCACAACCGGACGGTTCTCTATCATGCAGTACATATCGCTCAGGGCCAGCCGGACCATCAGGAACAAGCCAGGCAGAATAAACAGAGAGAACCCTCCCATGACTCCCAAAGTGGTGATCAGGGTTAACAGCAGCATCCTGGGCCAGTAAGGTGCGGAAAGTGTATAGCACTGACTGAATGAACGATTCTGTCCATTGATGGTTGAACCGATAAAGACGATCAGGGCACTCTGAAAAATCGGGTAGATAATGAGTTCTGCCAGCAGGCTTTGTGCGACCAGTTCACTGCCTTTGGCTGAACTGAGTACAAACATCTGGAGCAGTTCCGAAGCCAGGGCATAGGGCAGAGCCAGCAGAGTCAGGCTGCCCATATGAGCGCGGAAAAAACGCAGGGTGTCTTGCAGGTAACCCTGTACCTGCTGGGGAGTTGTTTGCATCTATGGCCTATTAAAAATGTATCAATGGAAATACCTTTGGAACTCTTTTGAAAACTGTTCGAGTTTTTCCAAAATAGCTCCAGGTATCTCCTCCCTCTAAGGCTTATAACCGGATGACTGTACCTTAACCTATCAGGTTGTCGCAGTTCTCTCCGGATTTTCTTGGGTACAAGTATCCCTGACCCGTCAGAAAATGAAAATACCCGCAACAGCTGAAACCAGAATCAGCATGACCGGGTGTACTTTGGGTTTGTATCGTCGGGCCAACAGACAAGTAACCACTATGCCCAGCCCTTTGATTACCTGACTGTCTGTACTGCAGTGCAGGGTATCACTCAGAATCAGCCAGCCGGCATAGAAAATCAGTGCCATGGCCGATGATTTGATACCAAAGACCAGGGCATTTTTCCACGGGTTACTCCTGACCCTGAAAATAACAGTGGTCAGGGCAAGAATCACCAGGATTGAAGGAATTGAGAGAGCCAGCGTGCAGACAACAGCACCGGGCCATCCTGCAACATGGCTGCCGACATAGGTGGCCATATTGATGGCAATGGGGCCGGGAGTCATTTCTGAAACTGCCACTACATTCATAAACTCTGTCTGGGTCATCCAGTGATGTATCCGGACTTCAGTCAGGAACATCGGAATCATGGCCACCCCGCCCCCAAAGCTGAACAGGCCAATGCGTAGAAAGGTCAGGAAAAGATCCAGATAGATCATGGTTTGGTGACTTCTTCTGGCAGCCTGTGGCACAGCTTGAGCAGTAGACCGACAGCAGCTCCCAACAGGATAATAATCAGGGGGTGTACAGGCGTCAGCAGCAGTGTTGCCAGAGCGGCAATAAACAGAATCCTGCCGGTCAGGCTGGTCACGCTCAGGATCAGCATTCGACAAGATGCATGGATAATCAATGCGGCAACGGCATAACGGCTGGCCATCAGGGCTTTTTGAAATTCAGGAACTTTTATCCAGTCGGTCAGGTATCCGGCTAAAAAACCGACAATCATCAGCGGTGGCAGAACCACGGCTATGGATGCAATCAGAGAACCGGGAATGCCGGCCATGCGCCGCCCGACAAAAGTGGCTGCGTTAATGGCTATTGGACCTGGGGTAATCTGGGCGATTGCAGTAATTTCCAGAAATTCATCCCGGGTCAGCCAGCCATGGTCTTCTATCAACTCATGCTCCAGGTGAGCCAACATGGCGTAACCTCCGCCAATAGTAAATAGACCCAGTCGGAAGAAGGTGGTAAACAGTTTCAGTAACATGAATGGTCAGGCAGGCTTGGTAATGGACAAATTCTAGGGATTCCAGGGGGAAAAGGTACTGATAGAAATCAACATGAAAATGGTAAAATTGCTGATAAACAGCCATGGAAAAACCGGGAAGGAGCAGTTTTTCCCGGTTTTGTAGAATGACCTGTTTTATACCAAAAAGGGAAAGGGAAACTCAAAATAATCCAAGAAAGACGTCTTTCTCGAAGACTCCTCTTGTACTTTCGAAGTTTCCTGTTCTTTCAAGGCCTGTTGTTTTGCTTGCAAAGCTTCCTGCTCTTTCAGGGACTTCTGTTCTGCTTTCAAAAGTTCCAGTTCAAAAGCCACATCATCAGCATGTTCCACCCTTGCGTGCTTTATAGCAATATCGACCATAATTTCGTAGGCCGCCTGGTTCTCTGCTAGATTTCGAATTTGGTTGTGAATAACTTGGGCTTTGTCAGTAGCGGCAGTGTGAAAATATAGTCCTTTTGAGGATAGTGGCTCCGCCATTAAGTCCTTTACTGAAGGAGCAAGCTGATCAGTCAACCTTATTTTGCTCTTGCGAAGACATTCTTCCAAGTCTTCACCAGTAATTGTTTGATCCAAGGATAGTGATGAATGAACTTTAATAATGCTATGACGCTTGGAAAGCTCTACGGCAGTGCCATTAAGGTGGCCTATATCACGGTCTATTCGGGCTATCAACGGGTTACTGCAGGGGACACCAAAGATTGTGTATTTTAGCCAGGCACCCCAGCTAACTGTTTGTAGCCTGTTAGTTTCGCTGTCATAGGTCAGCGGAGTTGTTTTGGGGGTTGTAGACTGAAGCTCCTTATATTGAGATTCAAGCTGCTGCACGCTTTGGGCTGTTCCTGCTAAAGTTTTCAACACATTCATGATAGGACTCCTTTTCTATCGGGTTTATCGACTTTAGTTGTATTTGTATCCTCCTTGATACAGTGATTTAGAGGTTTCACAGAGGTTTTAGTTCCTGGCTGTTAGTATTTCTAACCGAACTGTCAGTAATACTAAGCGGCCTGCGGATATGGCAGGGATTGATCAGTCAGCTGAGCTGCCCCACTAGCAGCAGTGATGCCGGGTGCCCGGTTTCCGGGTTCAGAGGCTCCTGCAGCTGTACAAGAGTCAAACCATTACTCTGGAACAGGTTTATCCAGGAACCGGTTGTTCGAAAGTACCAGGGAGCGGGTGTGCCGGACTGATTCTCGAATGTGCTCCAGGTTTCCAGCTTCCAGCCATCTTGATAGGTGCTTTTATCGCAGTACATCAGGGGGTGAACCGTCTGCACAATAAAGTACCCTTTCGGGTTTAGCAGGTCAGGAACAACCTGAAAAATATGCTCAGTGGCCTCTTTGCCCAGCAGGGCAAAATTGCAGGTGACAAGATCATAGTTCCCGGGGATTGATGATTTGCTTATATCTTCATAGGCGATCTGGAGGTAGCGTTCGGCCCCTTCTTGTCGAGCCTGCCTGATCAGTTGTTCAACACCATCCACGCCGGTCACAGTCAAGCCTCTGGAAGACAGCTCCCGGGTGAGCCAGCCTTCGCCGCAACCAATATCCAGAACAGACTCGGAAGGGGTGGAGACAATAGCATCGACTATGGCCTGATTGGTGATCAACCTTCGACTGGCAATAGTGTTATTGCGTACCTGTTTGGTCCAGAAACTGGCATTGTCGATCCAGGCTTTGAGAACCTGCTTGTCACTGAACCCTGTCATTACCTGCTTCGCTCAGCGCCACTGGCGCTTCCTGTTCTTGTTCTCTTTTTCCCGGAAGGCGGTTTCCAGATCGATATCGTAGCGGTTGGCAATGGAGCAGAGGTAGATCAGAATATCAGCCAGTTCTCCATCAAGCTCGCCGACCGTTGACTCTGGATCAATCTTGATGCCATCGGCTTTGCGTACTGCTTTGAACAGCTCCCCTACCTCTTCACCCAGTAACAGGCATTTGTCTTTGGCACTCTGTTCGGCAAAACCCCGTTCGACTTCCATTTCACTGACATATCTCTGAAAGTCTTTAAGCAGAGGTGCTTGGCTAAGAACAGGCATAATGGTTCCAGTTGCGGAAAAGAATGGGTAAAGATCACTACATTCCGTTGAGAGTGTCTATACGTAGACAATCTGAATTGTATCACTTTTCATTTTAGTGCTACCATTTTTACCAGCTATATTCAGCTTCATATAATCCCGATGATATGGTTTGGGAGTTTCTACCAAGCACCGTAAACGCTTGATTATGGGGTATGTAACCGTTGCTCGCTTGACTCACCCGTTTAGTCCAACAGTTCCATGCTGCATAGATAAAGTAGAGATATATGAACTATTTTGACCTGCCCAAAATTGATCTTCACTGCCACCTGGATGGCAGCATCCGTCCACAGACCATTATCGACCTGGCCAGGCAGCACGGTGTTGATCTGCCCGCTGATAATGCCGAAAGCATCCAGCCTTATCTGATAGCTCCGGAATCCTGCCCTGATCTTGACGAATATTTAAAGCGTTTTGCCTTGCCTGTAGCGGTTATGCAGACGGCAGAAGCTATTGAGCGCATAGCCTTTGAGCTCTATGAAGATGCCGCCAGAGAAAATGTTAAGTACATGGAGGTGCGTTTCGGTCCTCTGCTGCACCTCGAACAGGGGCTGAACCTCGATCAGGTGATTGGCAGTGTTGTCTGTGGGATCAAAAGGGCGGAACAGCAGTATGATATTCACGGCAATTGTATTCTGTCGATTTTGAGAACCATGCCCAAAGACCGTATCAATGATGTTATTGATGCGGGTGCCAAATACCTTGGTCAGGGTGTTGCAGGGTTTGATCTGGCAGCCAGTGAGCTCCCCGGGTTCTGCCATGAGTTTATCCCTTATGCCAAATATGCTTTGGAGAAAGGTTACCGGGTTACTATTCATGCCGGTGAGCAGGGTGTTGGTCAAAATGTTTATGATGCCATTGCCTTGCTGGGAGCTGAACGGATTGGTCATGGTATTCACATTACCGGGCATGCCGAAGCCTATAGTCTGGTCAAGGAGAGGCAGGCAGCGCTGGAAACCTGTCCCAGCAGTAATATCCAGACTAAAGCCGTGAATGATCTGCCCAGCCATCCGTTTAAAGCGTTTTATCAGGATGAGTTGCCGGTAACGATCAATACCGATAACCGGACTGTGTCCAATACCACCATGACTGCAGAGGTGGAAAAGGTGATGAAGCAGTTTCAGTTAAGTCGTGAGGATTATTTCCGGATATATCGCACCAGTGTTGCCAGTGCCTTTGCTTCTGAAGAGGTAAAAGAGCATCTGCTGAAGTTTGTCGATTAAATCACCACGGCCTTACTGTTTTCTGAGTTTTACCATGGAAGAGCCTGTGCCATAACAGGTTTCCTTCCATGGTTGTTTAAACCGTTTATTGCTGTTTGGCTCGCCTATTGCTGTTTGAGCTGTTATAGCGTGTTTCTTTATACTCGATAGTGCAGGGTATCTATACTTGCATGCCTTTCTCTGGCAGGAGAGTCTGGCTTGTGGAGGAAAAGCGACGCCCTGTAAACCCTTGCTTAAAGTCAACAATCTTGCTGCTTGTGCTTTTCACTGGTCCCGCTTTTACCATGGGGAACAGAGTTGGCAAGTCTGTATCTCTACGACCTCCCTCGTCTACATCTCTACCTCCTCAATCACCATCACCACAGTTCTCCCAACAGGCTGAAAAAAGCTCATGTCATGTAGTGATAGAGGAGGGCGATGACAGTGTTTTTGAACAATCTGCGCTAGGGGTTAATCCGTCATTGTCGCCTCCTGTTACCCCGGCATCTTCAGGGTCAACAAGAAGAGTCGTTTTTTATATAGCTGAAAGTGAAAACATCCCGGCCCCTTCTCCAAAATCTGGTAATCAGGAGCTTCAAATCCCTGAGATACCACTTACAGATCAGAAAGGTTTGAAACGTTTTAAAACAGCAAGCAGTACCGGTTCTTCCCTGTATTCAAAAAAAAGACGTGACGAAGCACGGAAGCAGGGACGCAGGTCTGGTCTTAATCCGGAAGAGTCTGGGATTTTGGCAATTTCCATGTTGCCTCCTGATCAGAAGGAGTTAATAACTACCTTGTTAAGTCATCGGAGCGGGATAGTTATCAAACAGGTATTTGAACTGTTAAGGAAAAAAGGTTTTGTTCATGCGTTTGAAATTTTTTTAGAACTGCCAAGAGGGCTGAGAAGAGATTTATTCTATGTTCCTTATAGTCACCTTCTATCAAAAGAGTACAGAAAAATAAGCTCAAAAGAGATTCGTGGTATGAGTCTCCAGGCTAATCTGACTGAATCTGTGTATGAATTAAGGCACAACGGCAAGTGGCACTACCTTGGTCCGGTGATATTTAATACGGTGATTTATGGCGCCTCAGCAACTGCCGTTATTTTAGCCCAGGCCTACCTTCCTCTGCTGGCCCTTGTTGGTGCATACGTTATGGGGGAGGAGACCAATCTCAGGGCTGTATGTGATCTTATTATTGCGGGTCATAACTTTGAGTTGAATATCAATCTGCTGGGTAGCCTGTTCGAGCGTTTGCAACTGACACCGGAAGGTTTTCTGGCAAATGTTGGTATCGGAACCCTTGTGGTTTTTGGTCCAGGAGTTGTCAGAGCTTTTTTAATGCCGCTGGCTATGAAAATTTATATTGAAATCTATGGGGCCTGCCTGGATAAGCAACAGAAATCCCAAAGCCAGAGGCAGGCTTTACAGGCCGGGCAACGCCTGAAAGACCTTTCCAGATTGCGTATGGGTGACAAGGCTATTATCGATTTTCTTAGCTGTGATCAGGCTAAAAAATCCCTTGGAATGTTGGCAAAAACACCAAGCCGTGGATTGAAGTTTACTGAGATTATGGCGCGTTTATCGCCTTCTCAAGGGTTAGAAACCAAAAAGCAAAAAATAGCTGACGTCAAGAGCCAAAGGCATGCAATTTTCCAGATGCTCAGGGGGTTAAAAGCACGACAGCATAATAAAGGTGATGAGTCCAGCCGGCCTGTCGGAAAATGCCTGAAATGTTTTATTCGCGCTTTTGATATTAAAGAACCTCGTGATGACAACCCGTCAAATATCGAGTGTTGCTCCGCAAGCTATGCTGTCTGCTGTGTGAAGAATAGCGGTAAACGGGGAGTGTTTATAAAAAATGTTATAACCGGAGGGGCTGTCTTCTGTTTTGTTACGGGGGTAGGGGCTCTTGTTCCCTATTTTTCCGCTGTGGACGGTCCTCAGGGGAGTGCTTCGGCTGTTGTCGGCCCTCCAGCCCTGAATCGAACCTGCCATAACTGGCTTGAGGAGGGATTTCCCAATTCCACGATTATTGAAGCTCCTTTAAAAGATATAAATGGCTCCCCCACATCGCTTTTTTTAGTCGCCATTGTGTCTGTTGGAACAGGTATTGGGCTGCCTGTTATTGTCGGTGCAGTTCGCCTTCTGGTTGATGGTATCGCCGCACTCTGTTCTACGTGTAAAAACTGTCTTTGCCCGCAACTTGTCCCTGAAGAAGAGGAGGATGATTTGGATGATGGGGAGACCTGGTTTGATGCAGAAGGCTATTCTGACTCATTTGATAAATTGGCAGAACGGATTGAAGAAATAAGTCTTCAGGAACTGCCAGGCCGATGTTCTGATAACTCTGATGCTCATCGTCCAACAGAAGAGGTCTCAATAACAATTGAAAATGCCACCTCAGGCGTAGAGTCGGGGGATTTAAGTGAGAGAATGGAACAAATGCGTCTGCAGCAGTAACCGGGGGAGATTGTGGGATATGCCTTGTGGGATATGCCATAAAAAACAGCCATGAGCGTGAAATGCCCACCCCGAAACATGAAAATATGGAGGGTATTTCCATGGTAAAAAACAGCCATGAGCGTGAAATGCCCACCCCGAAACATGAAAATATGGAGGGTATTTCCATGGTAAAGAAACAAGAAATCTCATCACCAGCCTCACTGGGCTCCAAGGCCACAGAACTCATTATCGCAATAGCCAAGCCGATGATTAGTAGAATAAACTGTCAACCTGGAGCTTTCCATGGATTCAAAAATCTTTCGCACTTCTTCCCTGCCTGCAGGGATTCATTATTCCGATACAGAAGAAAAGCCTGTTGAAACCCTGCATGGTTCCATTCGCCAGCAGGATGTGAAACGACGGCTGAAACAGGGAAAACCCAGTGAAAACGACCTGAGAATGTCCAGATCTCTGAACCAGTTTGCTGTTGGTTACGCTCCTGCATTACCAATGCAGCAGGACGGTGATACTGAGAATGTGGAACAGTCACTGGTCTTTATGACCGTACGCGAGAGTCTGGTCGAACAGGCATTGACAGAACTGAGAGAGCCTGTTGACGAGGAAGAAAATGACTTTTTCCAGGATTTAGCCCTTCCAGCCCATCTTGCCAAAATCGATGTAGAAGCCGCTCTGGGCCCAGGCTTTCTTGGAGCTGCACAACAATATCGCCAGCAGCCAGCAGGCGATGATACCGAAACCAGCCGGGCCGGGATAACAGAAGAATCACTGATAAGTTCAACTGACGAGGAAGATACTGACAGTGATAATGATGCCTTTTTTTCACTGGACTCTCTAATACCCTCACTTGTTCAGAAAAAATTGGTTGAAGATAACCTGAAAGCCAGGAAACAGGCCTGGCAAGCACTCAGCGTCAGGATCCGGAAACTCCACGAACAGGGTTCTCTCCACTCCCAGAACTGGCAGGATGATGCAAACTTCAACACTGCACTCAATAAATGGCTGGAGCAGTTTCCCTGTGTGCTGAATGCCCAAAAGATAGCCGCCGCCATCAAACAAACCTCGAAGACAATGACCAATCCCGAAGACATCGAGCGGCTGTTTTCCGGGTTTATGAACAGTTTCCAGATTGCAGAAACCCTGACACCAGAAGACCCCGAAGCTGTGTTCAAACAGGTAGAAAATGACCGTGATGCAATTCTGGTACTGTTGATATTCCGCCATAAGCTGGTGCATGACACACCGGAAGATAACTACTTTGATGCTGTCAGCAAACTGGACTCATTGATTAATGAAAAACTTTATCAGCAGTTCGGTGCCCAGCTGAAAGCCCGGGCCGGGCTCGATATCAATACCGCCGAACCGGATTATCTTCGCTTCAGCCGCCTTATGGCCATTGCTGGTCATGCAACACCAGTAGCCGGTCTGGACAACTGTATTCTGGCACAGGCACAGGACGAGCCGGACAGCCTTCTGAATACATTGATCACCATGGATATCCTGCTCGCGGAAGATGGCGAGACCCCCAACATGGTGATCTGGAGCCTGGGGGCAGCCCTGCAAAAGGATTTCCTGGCTGTGGCTCAAAAGCTGGGGCTCACTCACTTTCAGGATACAGCCAAACCAAGGGACATAGAGCCGGCGCCGGCGGCTTTACAACGACCTCGCCTGCAAAAACATGCCGGCCAACATGTGCATTTTGAAGATCAAGAGGCTGTGATTCCTGGTGATGGTGCCAGAGGATCCCTTCCACCCGAACTGGTTGAAGATGTCACTCCGCCAGCACGTTCAGATATAGCCAGCCATATGTCAGTCAGGTATTTCTCCCAGCTGAATGAGATGCTGCATACCCTGCAATCGGAAGAGATGGCCAGTAACAAAGAAAACGAAGAGATACAGAAAGCCTGGCAGAGCGATCTCGACGCGATTGCGGCTGCACAAAAGGATCTGGATGATTATAACAAACAGGCAGATGTTATGTTCTTCCTCCCCGAAAAAATGAGGGAGCAGATGGAGGGTTGCCAAAACACCATTCAAACCCATGCCAAAGAATTGGTCAGCAAGGTTGATAAACAGCTGGAACGAATGTATGGAGAAAAGGGTGCGGCTTTAACAATCTCTGCGCGGGAAAGGTGGATCGCAGGGCTATCTTACGTCAAAGCCGGGCTGGTGAATAAAGAGCAATTCCAGCAAACCTATGAGCAACACCTGGCGAAAACACTCATCAAAAGCCTGCGCCCCCGCCTTTGCAAACTCAATGATACAGTAATGCGTGACTATACAGATGTACGGGACACCCCAGAGGACCAGGGAAACTACACACGCGAACCAAGACCATCCCCTTCTGTCTACCCCCCCGTTCCTTCTTACCTGAAGGAGCGGGGTTCTTTAAGAGGGCAACCCCGAACATCCGATCTTATGACAGGAATTGGTGCCCACTCTCGGCCCTACCATCAGGCGATGGAGGTTCGACTGGGTTCAGCTGAGGACTTTTACACAGACCTGGGGATGATCGATGATCCCCGGGTTATGCTGGCCTTACGGGCGCGTATGGAGAGGTCAGGGGCGCCTCAGTATTTTAAAGATAGTTGGAAACAGCGCATGAAGGAGGTCATGCTGGATCAATGCGCCCAGGCGCTCCTTCAGGGCCTTGACCGAAGCATTGGTAAAAGGGTTAAAGAAAAATTAGGAGACGAGTGCCTCTTGGAAGCTCAGACAGGCCAACAGTTTAAGGACAATGAACGCCCCCGGGAAATTCCGTCCGCTCCCCCTCTGACATCAGGCGATGAAAAAATCGTCCAAGAGGTTCAGAAGATCGTTGATGCCGTTTTTGACAAGTATCTCAAAATACTCCGTCAAGGGCAGATAAATAGTGAATTTATAGAGGACAATTTTGTCAATCACGCAGGCTTGGCTCAGGTCTACGCTGGGGGACTGGTGAAACCAGATCGTTGGCCTAAGAAGGTGAACGATATGATAAGAAATTTCCTTCCCACTGGGCCAGAACTGGCTGATTATCTGCAAGGTAACTATATGACTCCCACCCCATCGGTTTAGAGACCTTTTATATCAAACTATATCAAATACAACAGACCCGGCAGATACCGGGTTTGTAGTGGATGTACAGAGGTGATTAAGGGTTACATCACCCGCATACCAGGCTTGGCACCTTCATGAGGTTCCAGAATCCAAAGGTCAGAACCACCAGGGCCAGCAGCCAGAACCATGCCTTCGCTCATGCCGAACTTCATCTTGCGAGGCTTGAGGTTGGCAACCATCACGGTGTGCTTGCCGATCAGGGCTTCAGGTGCGTAAGCAGACTTGATACCTGCAAAGATATTGCGGGTAGTCTCTTCGCCAATGTCCAGAGTCAGACGCAGCAGCTTGGCAGCACCTTCAACATGCTCAGCGTTTACGATCCTGGCGATACGCAGGTCAACCTTGGCAAAACTGTCGAACTCAATCTCGTCAGCAATAGGGTCTTTAGTGATTTCGCTGACTTCTACAGAGTCATCTTTCTTTGCTGCTTCAGCAGTCATTGACTCCAGCAGCTTCCTGGCATCATCCATCATGCTATCCACCTTGGCCTGTTCCACACGGGTCATCAGAGGCTTGAACTTGTTGATACCGTGATTGAACAGCAGGGACTGGCTGTCTGTCCAGCTCAGAGTGTCGACATTCAGGAATGCAGCCGCTTTTTCCGCCATAGCTGGCAGAACCGGCTTCAGGTAGATGGTCAGCAGACGGAACAGGTTGATACCGGTGGAGCAGATATCGTGCAGCTCCTGATTCTTGCCTTCTTCTTTAGCAACAACCCAAGGCTTTACTTCGTCGATCCAGGCATTGGCCTTGTCGGCCAGAGCCATGATTTCACGCATCGCCTTACCGAATTCACGGTCTTCATAGTACTGGGCGATGGTTTCAGACGCTTCCCTATAAGCCTTGGTCAGCTCAGGCGCACAGTCAGTGCCGGACAGCTGGCCGCCGAAACGCTTGGCAATAAAGCCGGCATTACGGCTGGCGATATTAACAACCTTACCTACCAGGTCACTGTTGACGCGCTGGATAAAGTCATCTGTGTTCAGATCCAGATCATCGACCCGGCTGGAAAGCTTGGCCGCGTAGTAGTAACGCAGGTACTCAGGGTTTAGATGATCCAGGTAAGTACGGGCAGTAATAAAGGTGCCGCGAGACTTGGACATCTTCTCGCCATTGATGGTCAGGTAACCGTGAACGCTCACCTTGGTCGGCGTGCGGTAACCGGCACCAGTCAGCATGGCAGGCCAGAACAGGCAGTGGAAGTTCACAATATCTTTACCGATAAAGTGGTGCACTTCGCACTCGGAATCCTTGTTCCAGTACTCGTCAAACTCCAGACCTTCGGTACGGTCACACAGGTTCTTGAAGGAAGCCATGTAGCCGATAGGTGCGTCCAGCCAGACATAGAAGAACTTGCCGGGCTCACCGGGAATCTCGAAACCGAAGTAAGGTGCATCGCGGGAGATATCCCAGTCCTGCAGGCCGGAGTCCAGCCATTCGGCCAGCTTGTTAGCGGTCTCGTCTTTAATGGTACCGGAACGGGTCCACCCTTTCAGGAACTGTTCAAAGTCGGTCAGCTTAAAGAAGAAGTGTTCGGAATCCTTATCAACCGGAGTGGCACCGGAGATGGTGGAGTAAGGGTTCTTCAGATCAGTCGGGCTGTAGGTCGCAGAGCAGACTTCACAGTTATCACCGTACTGGTCAGCAGCGCCACACTTGGGGCAGGTGCCTTTGATGTAGCGGTCAGCCAGGAACATCTGCTTTTCAGGGTCGAAAGCCTGAGTGATGGTGCGGCTGGCGATATGACTTTTTTCTTTCAGAGCCAGGTAGATGGAAGAGGACAGCTCACGGTTCTCTTCACTGTGTGTGGAATGATAGTTATCAAACTGCACATGGAAATCACCGAAGTCGGCAATGCGCTCTTTATTGATACGGGCAACAGACTCTTCCGGAGTAACACCCTGCTTTTCGGCATGCAGGCTGATGGCAGTACCGTGGGCGTCGTCGGCGCAGACGTAGGTGCACTTGTGGCCGCGCATCTTCTGGAACCGGCTCCAGATATCGGTCTGGATATATTCTACCAGATGACCCATATGCAGAGGCCCGTTGGCATAGGGCAGGGCACTGGTGACAAGAATCTTGCGCTCGGTTGTGTTCTGTTCAGACATAAGGGGACGACGTCTCCGACTCAGGAGCCCGAATTACAGCACTTAATTGGCCAAATAGTGGCGAAAAGATTGTAAGTACAGACGGGTTGGAAAATTCTAATCCTTCATTATACGGCGCTTGGGCAGGTTGTGGGAATTGGTGTATTAAGCAGTCTCCCGGGTTTGTATGCGTACTGTTCCAAACCCAGGCTGAGTGGCAGGGATGACACTCCTGTCGAAATCCGACTTATTGATAAGCCTGAGAAAGCTTCCCTTGTTCCAGAAACCCTGGTGAAAAGGTTTAGACACCGTACCCATCAAACACTACCGGGATATTGACGGAGTGTTTGTCTGGGCAGAAAAAGCCGTGATCATGAAACCGGAAACAACACTGGCTATGCTGGGGCAGCTGTATAAACCCCTGGCGCTCTACAGACCAGAGCATCTTTTGGCCACTCTGGATCAGCTACGGAAGAAGCTGATTTGCTGGGAGATGAAGAATTTATTGACCGGGTTCTCACCTTGCAGGACTGGTTTATCCGCTACGGGGTAAGGGAAGTGGAAGAGATGATAAAAGCCGGTTGAGAGGGGAAACGCTTGACTATTTACCTTCTCGAATTGAATTTAATAACATATGTGTTATCATATACAGATAAGGAATGTGTTGAAGTGAAGTCTGCGATTGAGCATATTGCTCAGGAATACGAAACTTGTGATGGTTGGCACCCCTTTGCTGACTGGGTGAAAACCCTGAAAGGGCGAGCTGCTGTGAAAATCACCAAAGGTGTGGCTCAGCTGAGGGCAGGAAACTTCAGTAACAGTAAGGTGGGGCAGGGTGTCAGTGAGCATAAAATTGATTTTGGTTCTGGCTACCGGATTTATTACGCTATCGGCGGCGACATGCTGATTATTCTGTTTTGTGGTGGTGACAAGTCCACCCAGCAAAAGGATATCGACAGAGCCCATAAGTATTATGCAGATTATAAAAACAGGAGTAAGACGGAATCAGCCAGCACTACAACGTCTGGAAAATAAGATAAACCCAAGTGTAAAAACAGAGTAGTACTAACAAGTGAATCCAGGTTCTGCCTGCGGCGCACCTGATTCAGGCGTTAATGTTGTTTATTTGAAGTTAATATCGGAGAGGAAAATGCCTCTGACCAGAGAATTCAAAGACACCGTTATGGAGCTGGCCAAAGATAAGGAGTATCGCGCAGAGATGCTCCGTGAGGCTGTAGAAACCTATATCATCGAAGGTGATGTGAAAACCGGCAATATCCTGCTGCGGGATTACCTCAACGCTACCAGCTCCTTCAAAACCATTGCCGAAGAGCTCGGCCTGCAGGTACCCAGCCTGCGCCGTATGCTCAGCAGTGGTGGCAATGCCCGTTCCCAGAATATGTTTGCCGTGCTCAGCGCCTGCCTGAAGCAAGAAGGTTTGACTAGTATGGAAACCCTGGCCCGGCCCCCGGCTGCGGCCTGATTATGAGAATTTACCTGTACAGGGACGAGCCAAACTTTTCAGAGACCAGCTTCAACAGACCTTCTTCCAGACCAGGAGCAAGATAAGATTCCTGCAGTTCGCTGTTATAACAGTTTTTTATTCGACAACGCTGCACGGAAAAATGCTGCACCCCTTTCTTCTGCAGTTGTTCAACCAGGGCGGAAAACCTTTCCGGCTTTATCAACCCCCAGTGCACAGTCGTACGTACCTCGTAGGGTATTCCAGACTCAAGGATAATATCCAGGCTCTTCCAGCACTTGTCACCGGTACTGGTTCCGGTAATCGCTGGATAGTCATCCGGTAGTCCCTTGATGTCCAGTCCTACCCAGTCCAGGTGGGGCAGAACACTGTTCAACCTTTCAGGAACCTGACCCGCTGTATGCAGGCCTACCTTGTAACCCAAACCGTTAACATCCCTCATTGCATCGCCAAGTTCACGTTGAAGAAGAGGTTCTCCACCGCTGAAGACCACAGCATCAAGAAGCCCTTGCCGCCGGTTCAGGAAGCTCAGTACCTCCTGCCATGACATGTCTCCGGCACGGGATGATGTCGGCAGTAAGTCTGTGTTATAGCAGTACTGGCAACGCAGGTTACATCCCCGGGTAAAGACAACAGCCGACAGGTGATCAGGGAAATCAATGGTGGTCATGGGAACCAGCCCGCCGATACGCAGCGGTTCTGTCGGCATAGATAATATGTCAGCAGTTGCCATTAGTGGTCACAGGGGGGACCCGGGTTGATTCTGCAGCTGTTTCTACACCTGCTTCTATTCTTCCTGCTTCTAAAAAGTGTTTGCGTTCTCTCTGTTCCTGTTGCTTTCCGGGGTTGAATGCAGCCACAGGGCGGTGATAACCCATAACCCGGGTCCAGACTTCACAGGGCTGGCGTTCTGTATCGTCAAGATGAATATTCTGTTCATGATCCTGCATCTTCTACTCCTTTTTATATGTTGTAATTATTTGGGTCTGCGTTTGTGAACAGGCTCTAAGCGCAGGCCTGCTCGTTCATTTTTTTCGCAATCAGTTCCTGATCACATTTTGGGCAGAAAGGGTGTTCCCCTGCCAGATAGCCATGCTTCGGACAGATTGAGAAGGTTGGGGTCACAGTAATATATGGCAGCCGGAAGTTACTGAGAGTCCGTTTCACCAGTTTTTTGCAGGCTTCCACCGAGGAGATCTGCTCTGCCATATAAAGATGCAGAACTGTACCGCCAGTGTATTTGCACTGCAGTTCATCTTGTCTCTCCAGTGCTTCAAACGGATCATCGGTATAACCCACTGGCAGCTGGGAAGAGTTGGTGTAGTAAGGCTGTTCGATAGTGCCAGCCTGGATAATATCTGGAAAACGCTTGCGATCTTCTTTCGCCAGACGGTAAGTGGTTCCTTCTGCCGGGGTTGCTTCCAGATTGAAGAGGTGCCCGGTCTCTTCCTGAAACTCCACCATCCGGGCGCGGATATGATCAAGAAACTCTATCGCCAGTTTATGGCCCTTGCTGGTCGTCAGGTCATGGGCATCCCCTGAGAAGTTACGCACCATCTCGTTAATGCCATTGACTCCAATGGTGGAAAAGTGGTTGCGCAAAGTTCCCAGGTAACGTTTGGTATAGGGAAACAGCCCGCTGTCCATATAGCGCTGGATCACTTTGCGCTTCACTTCCAGACTCTCTTTGGCCATCTCCAGAAGTTCATCAAGACGGGCATACAGATCTTCCCGGTTACCCTGATACAGATGACCAAGACGGGCGCAGTTGATAGTAACCACACCCAGAGAGCCGGTCTGTTCTGCAGAACCAAACAGGCCATTGCCCCGCTTTAGCAGCTCACGCAGATCCAGCTGCAGACGGCAGCACATGGAACGTACCATGTTTGGTGTCAGCTCGGAGTTCAAAAAGTTCTGGAAATAGGGCAGCCCATACTTGGCTGTCATTTCAAACAGCAGGTCAGCATTGGGTGTATTCCAGTTAAAGTCTGGAGTGATGTTGTAGGTTGGAATCGGGAAAGTAAACACTCGCCCTCTGGCATCACCGGCCATCATCACTTCGATATAGGCCCGGTTGATCATATCCATCTCTTCCTGAAGATTGCCGTAGGCAAACGGCATCTCCTCTCCGCCGATCACCGGAATCTGCTCCCGCAGGTCTTCTGGGCAGACCCAGTCCATAGTGACATTGGTAAAAGGTGTCTGGGTTCCCCAGCGGGAAGGTACATTCAGGTTATAGATAAACTCCTGAATATGCTGTTTGACCTGCTTATAGTTCAGCTTGTCAATCCGCACATAGGGTGCCAGGTAGGTATCAAAGGAGCTGAAGGCCTGGGCACCGGCCCACTCATTCTGCAGGGTTCCCAGAAAATTAACCATCTGGGCCACGGCACTGCTCAGGTGCCTGGGAGGTGCTGACTCCACCTTGCCCGGCACACCATTAAAGCCTTCGTGCAGAAGGGTGCGCAGGGACCAGCCGGCACAGTAACCGGACAGCATATCCAGGTCATGGATATGGAGGTCACCGTCACGGTGGGCTCGGCCTATACTTGCATCGTAAACATGGTTCAGCCAGTAGTTGGCTGTGACCTTGCCGGACACATTCAGAATCATCCCGCCCAGGGAGTAGCCCTGGTTGGCATTGGCTTTTACCCGCCAGTCCAGACGGTTCAGATACTCATCAACGGATGACTCAACATCAAGCAAAGTCTTTTGGGTATCGCGGATATTCTTGTGGCGTTCACGGTAAAGAATGTAGGCCTTGGCGGTATCAAAATAACCGCTGACGGCCAGTACCTGTTCCACCATATCCTGAACCTGTTCCACCGTAGGTGCCTTCTGGCCCCAGAAACGGTAGCTGGCCAGTTTCATAACTTTATGTGTGAGTTCGGTGGCTTTATCAAAGTCAAATTCACCTGTGGCGAGGCCGGCTTTGAGAATGGCCTGGTAGATCTTTTCTTGATCAAATTCTACCCGCTGATCATTACGTTTTATTATCTCAGCCGGGCTTGTTTGTTCTTCTGGCGGCTCGGTGAATTGCATAAGAAGACTGATTACCCCCTTGGTTTCAGCCTCCCATGATGGATGATTCTGATAATCCATATATTGATGATTATCAGTGGTACATCACTATATGTCGTATATTTATTGCAGCTTATTGAATGGCAATAGTAAGGAAGTCGTTGCCCCGTATTGAACAGGGCATATCGCTTAAAAAAGGGAGTTGTTCCGAATGATTATGGTGACGATATCTCTCACTGGACTGCTTTGAAAGTGCCAACCAGTAAAAAACGGAAATTTAAAGCACATGCCAGTGCCTGTGAGCCATAGGTACAGCGACATGGTCTACAGGTGCATCCAAATTGTTTGTCATGGGGCTTTGGCTTGTAATCTATGAGATATAAGCAAGCTGTGTGATTGCGTCCAGATAAACAAATTGTTTTCGAGTGCTAGAAACCTTCTACCCGAACCGTAAAAAAGCGATGGTTATTCTTAACCGAATGGAACTGGAAGAAGCCTATACGGGGCAATCGATTGCACTTATTGCTTGAATCCAGCACTATCTGAGAAAAATGACAAAAGCTCAGAAGGACTTTTATAAGGGAGATGTCTGATCAGGAAAGTGGGCGATGAGACCAATGTCTAAGAGATACAAAAGTTCAGGAAATACATAGGTCTAAGAGACTGATTATAAATTTTGAGTCACTCTATTTGGAACTGATTTAATTTTCTAGAGAGGTAAGTATGGACTGTAGTAGCCCAACTCATATTCCGCTCAACCTGTCTCCTGAAAGCATGGAAGTGGAAGCTTCTTATCAAGTCGCTACAAATGAAGGGCGATTTGGCTGCCAAACAGTTTCCACCTTTGAAACGGCCGAAACATATCTTGACTATTTTGATTTCGATGATGAATTCATGGATTGCACATCATCCACTAGCCTTGGAAGTGCTGGCGAAGCAGAGGCAGAAACCGCCATGGATATGGACATAGATGGCTCCCCCACATCCAGCAGCACTTTTAGCAAGATGTCTTTATATTTCGAAGCAATGTCTGACTCAAATGACAACAGCACAGTTTATGATCGAAATGTCAAAGTGCAGGTTCAATCTACTTTCCAAAATTGGCAATGTGTAAGAAGTACAGGGCAAACAGCTATACAACAAGAAATATCAGTATTAGAGATGAGTAATGAAACAGTAATTATTGAACAACACTCCATGGAATTAACAACAAAGATAAGTACTCGGTTAACCACTGCACTAAAAACACTGGAGGCAGCAAAAGAAGAGCTGGATTGTGAAATCTTTGAAAAGGCTATCAATCAATTAAGCCGTATTTGTAAAAAAGATAGAAGCGCTCTATCTCATATTAAGAGTGCCATATTTGAATATGCAGCATTATTGGCTGGCGATCCAAATCCTGAGCCTGATAATACGGATTATGTAAAAGAAAAACTTGAGCAGTACTGTAAGGGGATGGAAAAAACAGAAGAATATATAGACATTTTTTCTATAAATTCTTTTGTCAGAAGATAAAGCAAGATACTGTAATTAACAATCGGGATAGGGTGGAGCCTCACGGCTCCACTCCTCCCACAACACCCAGCGTACGGGTCCGTACTGGGCGTTTCGGCCAGTTGAGCGTCTGCTATTACCACAAACATGGCAATAACAGGGTCAGTGATACAAGGCATCTGGCTCGTACCACCCGCCGGGTTTTCGTAATCTTACAGTGCCGATACAATCTCAGCTCTCATCATCTCGCAGTTCCCGGTTCCGCCGTTACCACTTGATATGAGCACCAGTATTCGCTGGTCTTTGCCTGCGTCCGATGTATCGAAAAGTAAAAACTACTCACCACTCTGTACCGTTCAGGCCTTCGCTGACCAAGGTCAACTACTATGCCGTCTGCTGACTTCTGTATGGCGATCAGATCACCTTACGATGACCTCAGTCTGAAATATCAGACACCACACAGACCTCCCGGGGTAAGTCACACCGCCTTCACTGCACAACTGCCGGATCTACTGCCTACGTGTCTGGATGAGTAAGGGACTTTGTCATCAAACGCTGACTCGTCCCCACGCAGACAGCCTCATATCCGGTTTCTGTTCGTCAGCTCGCCGTTTTGCTCCACACTGCCTTCAGCCTACACCTCGCGATGCAAACCTTGTGCTTCGCTAGTCCTTCGCCCTCATCTGGCTGGACAGGGGACTTTCACCCCCAAGCTGTGCAACATGCCCGGCACAAATTGATAAAACCCCGGCTATGCCGGGGGACTCACATAGGTTTGACCGTAGCGGCAGTAGCTAACCTTCAGCTTTCGACCAAGAAAATTGAAGGAAAACCTATGCGAGACTACAAGAGTTTGGCTCATACCCGCTGGGATTGTAAGTATCATATTGTCTTCATCCCAAAGAAGAGACGAAAAGTGATTTATGGAAATCTCCGTAAGTTTCTCGGAGAAATCTTTCATGAGCTTGCCAGAAGGAAAGAGTGCAAAATTTTGGAAGGTCACCTGATGCCCGATCATGTTCATATGTGTATCAGCATTCCGCCAAAATATCCGGTACCACGTGTGGTTGGCTACCTGAAGGGTAAATGTGCAATAGAAATTGCAAAAACATTTAAGGGTAGACAGCGGAACTTTAACGGAGAGCATTTTTGGGCAAGAGGTTACTTTGTCTCAACGGTAGGGCTTGATGAGCATATGGTTCGGGCGTATATCCGAGACCAAGAAAAGAATGATTCCAGCAAAGATCAGTACGATCTTGAATGGTAAGCGCCCTTGGGCGCAATCAAAGCCCTTAAAGGGCGTAACCTAAATAAGCCTCCGGCTATGCCGGAGGTCAGTTAACTTTGGTTTTATCTTTAACATGAAAAGAATCTCCATATTTTTTAAAGCTAGATACAAGGCTCACATGAAGGTTTATTTGTTCTATTTCCCAGTCTGGGAAGATTATAACGTCATATTTTGAATAAAGTTTGTCAATATTGTTCCCAATGATATTTTTGCCGTAAATAATATCAGTTTGTTTTGTTAGGTATTTAAATCTTGATTTAAGTTTTTGTGCAAGAGCTGGGTATATATAGGCATCACCACCGTTGATATGGTAGTACTTCGTTTGTTGTTTATGGTCTAAATAAATAGCAATCCTGAGGGAGTCTTGTCTTTGTAAAAATAGTACTTTATCTATTGGTGTGCTATCTACAACCATTCCAGAGCAACCTGAAAATAAAGTACAAATAATAACCAATGATAGTTTCCACTTCATTATTCTCATAACCTCAATGAAATTTAAAAACCAAAATATGATTAATTATTGATAAACCCCCGGCTATGCCGGGGGGACTCGCACAGGTTCTACCTTTACAGCGGTACCTACCTTGATGTTTCCGCCAAGAAACATTGAGGTGTACCCATGCCAGACTACAAGAGTCTGAGTCATACTCGTTGGGATTGTAAGTATCATATTGTCTTTATCCCGAAGAAAAGGAAGAAGGTGATTTATGGAAACTTGAGGAAATTTCTTGGAGAGATATTTCACGAGTTAGCCAAAAGGAAGGGCTGTAAAATCCTGGAAGGACACTTGATGCGAGATCATGTCCATATTTGTATCAGTATCCCACCAAAGTATTCGGTATCTAATGTTGTGGGTTACATCAAAGGAAAAGCTGCGATTCACATTGCCAAGAATTTCAAAGGAAGACAAAGGAATTTTACAGGGGAGCACTTCTGGGCAAGAGGATATTTTGTTTCTACGGTCGGGCTTGATGAAGATGTAGTGAGAGCATACATCCGAGATCAAGAGAAAGTAGAAGAGCATCGTGAGCAGATGAAGCTGGACTGGTAATCGCGCCCATGGGCGCAACAATAGCCCTTTGAGGGCGTCCCCTAAATAAGCCTCCGGCTCTGCCGGAGGTCATTTAACTTTGTGCGCCGGATATGGCGCGTAGCGCCATGACGGCGCTGTTCCAGTACGCATGGTGGCGACTGGATGACTTGGTGGTGAAAGTCCACTATCGACCCGGCAAGGGGAACGATTAGCTGAACGGCAAGGGTGTCCATCGTGAGGTGGAATCTGAAGAAAGCCGAAGGCAAAACACTGGCCCGACGAACAGGAATCGCATAGGAGGCGGTCGCAGTGGGTAAGGAGGCAAAGTTCTTCAAAGCCCAATACTTGCACGGAAACTGCGGACGTATATGCGGCGGGTATAAGTGGGAAGGTCACGCGCATTACTCCGGGAGGTCTGCCATCCTGCCACAGGCTACCAGTGTCGTGAGGCATTGGGATGGGGCGGCAGAAATCAGCCGAGGCCATAGTAGGTCTGTCACCGCAGACTGAAGGGCTGAACATGTGAAATGGATTGGGAGCCGGACTCTCGATGACGACAGGAGCAGCAGTCAGGTCTGTTGAGATACAGGCACTCTGTGCAGAGGGGCGCGGACAGTATCCGTGTGGGTCTGCAACAGAGGCGGCAAACGTCACGGCGGGAACGGGCAACTTCCATGAGGAGACGCCAGATCTATTGGCGGCGATATTAGACCGATCAAATATGCAGCGTGCCTACGACCGGGTGATGCGCAACAAAGGCGCACCGGGCGTGGACAGCATGACGGTGGGTGACTTGAAAGCCTACCTGAAATCACAGTGGCCGGAACACCGGGAAGCCCTGCAGAATGGTCGCTATCAACCCCAGCCGGTACGGAAGGTAGAAATACCCAAATCCGGTGGAGGTATGCGCCAGCTGGGCATTCCAACAGTTCTGGACAGGCTGATACAGCAAGCGCTGCACCAACAGTTAAGTCCGATCTTTGAGAGCACGTTCTCGAACCACAGTTATGGCTTCAGGCCGGGACGCAAGGCAGGGCAGGCCGTACTGCAAGCCCGGAGCTATGCGGAGGCAGGTTACCGCTGGGTGGTAGACCTCGACCTTGAGAAATTCTTTGACCGTGTGAACCATGACATATTAATGGCAAGGGTAACACGACAGGTTAAAGACAAGCGGGTGCTGGGACTGATCCGCGCTTATCTTGAGGCCGGAATATTTGCCGGTGGTCTGGTAACGGCAAGGAAAGCAGGCACCCCGCAGGGTGGCCCACTCTCCCCGTTGTTATCGAACATCCTGCTAACCGACCTGGATAAAGAGCTGGAAAAGCGGGGACACAAATTCTGTCGTTACGCCGATGACTGTGTGCCACGAGCACAGGCTGCTGCGTAAGCAGCGCCGATGCGCCACTGCGCAGAAGATGAGGGTGGGCCCCTCGGAGCCGTCTTGCAGGAGGAGGCTTCAAACCACCTTAAGCGGCTGTGGTAAAGAGCCATGGTCGTGAGCGTTAAGGAAAAGGCAGGGCATGACCCTGTCAGGTGTGTGTTAAGGAGATGAACGCAAGTGAACCTTTGATGACGCGTCGAAAGCGTAGGAACGATGTCAAAACCGGGAGGGAGTCGTTAGCCCGGGATAAATCTGGAGGACACCTGTTTACTGTCCAGGTGGCATCCGGCGTGGAGAAGGCATGAACTTAGCACAGGCTTCTGTGTGGAACGTGGGAACCTGTCGCCTTGATGTTAAGGGAGCCACTCAAGCAGAGACCCTGCAAGAGTCTGAGTACCAATGCAAGGCACAGGGGCGGACGATCCCGTAGTAGTGATGAAGGCGCTGTAATGGCGTTGGAGTGAAGGGGATCGGTCATCCTGTTGAATTTGGAAATCAACCACTATGGTAGCTCGACGCTGCAGGTGGGAGGAGTTTTTGGAAACAACAAAACCGTTTGAAATTTCCAAGCATGACGTTGTACGTGCATGGCAACTGGTCAAAGCCAATAAAGGCGCTCATGGCGTTGATGGCGAGACCATAGAACAATTTGAGTCCGACCTGAAGAACAGCCTGTATAAAATCTGGAACCGGATGTCGTCTGGAAGTTACTTTCCGCCTGCTGTTAAAACGGTAGCGATACCGAAGAAAGCAGGTGGGGAAAGAAAGCTGGGCATTCCTACGGTATCAGATCGGGTTGCGCAGATGGTTGTGAAGCTGCATTTTGAGCCATTGGTAGAGCCCTGTTTTCATCCGGACTCCTACGGCTACAGGCCAAACAAATCGGCACATCAGGCGCTGGATATCACCCGCAGACGGTGCTGGCGGTATGACTGGGTGCTGGAATTTGATATCAAGGGGTTGTTCGACAACATCGACCACGAACTGCTGATGAAAGCCGTACGCAGGCATACAAATAATCGCTGGCTGACCCTCTATATCGAACGCTGGCTAACAGCACCGATTCAGCAGGAAGACGGCACGATTATTGCCCGCAAGCGAGGTGTACCACAGGGCGGTGTGATCAGTCCTGTACTCAGTAATCTGTTTATGCATTATGCCTTTGATAAGTGGATGGAAAGGAATTGCCCTGCGATCCCATTCTGCCGCTATGCTGACGATGGGCTTGCCCATTGTCGTTACGAGACAGATGCGAAGGCTTTGAAAGAAGCTTTAGAAGCAAGATTACGTGATTGTGGTCTGGAAATGCATCCTGACAAGACAAAAATTGTTTACTGTAAAGACGGCGACCGCAGAGAAGAGCACCCTGTCACCAGTTTTGACTTTCTTGGATACACATTTCGTCCGAGAAGGTCGAAGAACCGATGGGGAAAGCACTTCATCAACTTTACGCCAGCGATGAGTGCCAAGGCAGGAAAGGTAATCAGACGGGAGGTAAGAAGTTGGAAGCTGCACCTTCGCAGCGACAAAGACCTCCCTGATTTGGCTCGAATGTTCAGGGCTCAGATACAGGGCTGGATAAACTACTACGGTCGTTTCTACAAATCAGCCATGTACCCGACACTGCGCCATATCAATCGCAAACTCAGTTTGTGGGCGACGAGGAAATACAAAAGGCTTAAAAGACACCGGCGAAGAGCGGAACACAGGCTTGGAGAGATCGCAAAGAAATTTCCAAATTTGTTCCCGCACTGGAAACTGGGTGTCAGGCCATCGGTTGGATGATGGGAGCTGTATGAGCTGAGAGGTTCACGTACAGTTCTGAGAGAGCCTGTGGGGGAGGTTCCCACGGGCTACTCACCGCAATATCTATGTCAGAAGCGAAGAGGCAGGGCAGCGTGTTCTGGGCTCCATAACGGAATACCTCGAAAGCACATTAAAGCTGAAGGTAAACCGTGAAAAGAGTGGTGTCGGGCGACCGTGGGAAAGGACGTTTTTGGGCTACACCGTATGTAGCCGGAAATATAATGTTCGGCTGAAAGTGTCAGCCAAGGCGGTCAGGCGCTTTAAGGGTGACCTGAAAGCCGTCTTCCGGCGTGGCCGGGGATGCTCACTCCGTAAAACGGTCGAGGTGCTGAATCCGAAGCTGCGTGGCTGGATGAGCTATTTCCGGGAAATTGGTGTAAAAGGCGTTCTCCAAGAACTGGACGGCTGGTTAAGGCGGCATCTGCGAAAACTGCTCTGGAGACATTGGAAAAGTCCAAAAGCTCGGTACAGGAAGTTGTTAAGACTTGGGCTGTCGAAAGAACGGGCGCGGATAAGTGCTTATAACGGTCGTGGAGCTTGGTGGAATGCCGGAGCGCCGCATATGAATCAGATGTTGCCCAAGAAACTGTTTGATGGAATTGGTTTGATATCGCTGGTTGATTACAATCAGCGGCTCAAGTGTTTGACATGAACCGCCGTGATACGGAACCGTTTGTCCGGTGGTGTGAGAGGACGGCGGGAGCAATCCCGCCTCCTACTCGATAAGAAAAATAACGATTTTCAAAATTTAAATTAAATTGCTTTTACTATCAGTATCATTCTGTTCTCCTGCACATAACGCCTCAATCAGCCGCCGCCGTAGGCGGTCGGCTGGATTGACTTGTTAGGCGCGGGGAAGTTTGAACTTTAACCAGCAATTGCAAGCCGGACTTTAAGGGCACGTAAAAGCCGATGAATGGTGTCCCACTTTGGCTGAACTTTGCCACTGAAAGTTTTATAGAGGCTTTCTCTGTTTAAGCCTGTTTCTCTGGCTAATGCACTAATGCCTTTATGCTTTGCAACATGACCAAGAGCAATGATGAAAACATTAGGATCTTCATCCAGGTATGCTTCTGTCAGATACTCAGCAATCTCGTCTTCCCCTTGCAGGAAGTCAACAGGGTTAAATGATGAAAGTTTTTCTCCCATAACCTACTCCTCCAAGTCGTTTAGAATTTCTTTAGCTTGTTGAATGTCTCTTGCCTGACTTGATTTATCACCACCGCAAAGCAAGATCACAAGCCTTCCATCACGGATTGTGAAATAAATCCTGTAGCCTTTGCCTACAAAAATTCTCATTTCACTTACCGCTCCGCCAACAGGTTTAACATCACCAAGGTTTCCTGCTTCAGCACGAGTAAGCCGCATAGCTATTGCTTTTCTTGCTTGGCGATCTTTAACCTTGGCAAGCCACCTTTTGAACGTCTCTGTCGTTACTATCTCGTAGCTCATGAAATGAGTGTAGCCTATAAGCTACATATCGTAAATAACTTTCTGTGAGGCTTTGTAACATGTTGGTTTGAGCGCCTAACGCTTGCGTGTGGGGCGCCGCAGCGCGGCGTCCCACACCACGCACTTGTTACGCGCGCGCCCGCAGGCGATTTTGGTAATGCTGATGCTGGCATTGCACGGATGCAGCAATGACAAACGACCAGACCTATGTACGGGACAAAACAGCTATAGACCAAGAGCGGCAAGAGATAAAGAGTATGAGCTGACTTCCATGTAGGGTAATCTGTGCGGTTCCTTACCTCCGTACAATTTACCGTAGTTCTGCATGGAAGAAGTCAGCTCACTGGCAAAGGAGCTTAAAGCCCATCTGCCTTGGCATCAAGCCCGAATTATCTTTGTCGCTCAGTTCATACTTGCCCTGATCCGAGGTCGTTCTACGAACCTTTATCGTGTTGCTGAAGAGTTTCAAAGCCGTTCACAATCTGAGTCCAGCTATCGCCGGATTAAACGCTTCTTCTCTGGATATACCTATTGCTACGAGCAGCTCGCTCAGCTGATTCTCTACTGGCTCAACCTAACCAGCTTTACCCTATGCATGGACAGGACAAACTGGCAGTTCGGTAAGCAGCACATCAACTATCTGGTTGTATCTGTTGCCTGGCAGGGAGCTTCCATTCCGATTGCGTGGGCCTGCCTGACTAAAAATGGGGGCTTTCTCAGGTTGGCAGATGAAAGTGAGGGGTTGAAACAGAAATAGCCTTCAGGCAAAGGTTGATTTGAACGGATCAACATTTCTGAAGGATCAGGCATGTCTACAACGCCCTCACTGCGTCCTATGTTCTCATTTCCCGGCTGGGTAATCGACCACATTGATATTAATTGGGATGAATCTGTGGCTACAGTTTCCCTGCGCAGGGATGGTCGCATACAGCAGTTCAGATGCAGTCAGTGTCAGAACCCAATGGGTAAAATCCGTGAGAATGAGCGTACCGTGCTGGACTTGCCGCTGGGTACTCTGGATGTGCAATTATGCTTCACTGTTTACCAGGGACGGTGTTCCCACTGTGGGCACATTGAAACAGTCACGCCTCCCGGGTTGGCTCCCAAAGCGCAGGCTACTGAACGGCTGAAGCAACATGTCAGTCATCTCTGCCGCTATATGCCCTGCAACAAGATTCCTGAATTCATCTCTATCTCGCATCATACGGCCAGGCGCTGGGATAAAGAGATATTGATGAAAACTCTGCCAGCCCCTGACCTGGATAACATACGAGCCCTGTTGATTGATGAGAAATCCATTGGTAAAGGACACCATTACCTGACTGTTGTTCTGAATGCTGATACGGGCGAAACCCTGTTCCTTGGTGAAGGCAAGCGAAAAGCCACCCTGGACCAATTCCTCAGCCGCTTAACTCCGGAACAAAAGTCTCGCATTGAATGTGTGGGTATAGACCGTGGTGGTAGCTACAAAGCGTCGGTCAGGGAGCACCTTCCTGACGCCGATATCGTTTACGACAAGTTTCACATTATTGCCAATTACAACGATGTCATAGATAAAATCCGTCGTCGGGAATGGAGGCAGGCTGAAGTTGATGATAAGCCTTTCATCAAGGGGCAGCGCTTCAATTTGTTCAGGAACCCTGAGAACCTCACCCCCAAGGGAGAAAGCTGTCTGAAAGAACTGTTGGCTATGAACGAAGACCTGTACCAAGCCTACACCCTGAAGGATATGCTCAAGCAGCTCTGGACGTACACTTACAAAGGTTGTGCCAGTAAGTTTCTCGACAGGTGGATCGAGCTGGCCACAGAAACAGGCATTGGCGAACTCAGGCGGTTTGCCAAAGGGTTGGATCGGGCCAGAGAAGGACTCCTGTCATACTGTCAGCACCGAATAACCAGTGCAAAAATTGAGGCCTTTAACGGTGTGATCAAACGTATTGTCTACAAGGCTTGTGGCTATAACGACCTTGAATATCTGTATCTGAAAATCCGGCAGGAGGCTCAGATATGATCTGCCAACCTGAGAAAGCCCCTAAAAATGGCGGCAACTCCAATGCCAAAGAACGCATTACCCTCATGGAGAAAGTTCTGAAGCTTATACCTGCCGATAAAATTGATGCCCTGTTGGCAGATCGTGAATTCATTGGTCAGGAGTGGTTCAACTGGCTGGATCAGCAAGGCATTCTTTGTCGCTTGAGAATTCGTGGCAACCTCACTGTTTTGGGGAGGAATGGCCAGGATATCAAAGCAGAGCAGCTATTCTGGAACGTCAAATTAAACCAGACCGTGACCTGGCACAGTAAACGGAAAGTCTCAGGCGTAAACCTGTATATTGCAGCCCACCGTTCACCAAAGGGGCTTCTCATCGTCGTTGCGACGAAGAGACCGGAGACAATGGTTGAGGATTACTACAGACGCTGGGCAATAGAAACACTGTTTGGCTGCCTGAAGAGTCGTGGCTTCGATCTTGAGTCTACCCATATGACAGTACCCGAGCGAATGGATAAGCTGATGGGGCTTCTGGCACTGGCATTTGCCTGGTGTCTGAAGATAGGGCATTGGCATTACGGTGAAGCCAACCAGCTTCCCCTGAACAAACATGGTAGACCAGCAAAGAGCTTGTTCCGGTTGGGGCTGGATATGCTCAGGCGTGTATTGAAAAACGCATGCTCAAAAAATGATCAGATCAAATTCAGTTCATTATTAAAAGTTTTGTCCCGTACATAGATGTTTACTAACTGGATCGTTACTTGCGATGAACTATCAATATCATTTTTTATCTAACTTTTAATATTTACTTATTTACGTATATTATAATGAATGTATCAAAAACAGCTCCTGTGAATTCTAGCGCAAGATTAACAGGAGAGTGTAAGCGAGAAAGCTGTGAGCCAAGTCTAGTACATTTAAGGTGCGGAATAACTCATGTAAATACTACTAAGTTAGCTGATAGATGTATTGAACCACAAGTTTTGTTGAAGGATCTGATTAAGAGTAAAAAAAATTCCTCCAGCTTTCGAAATGATATTTATGAATGTGATTTAAGGCTGCTGTTCCAACATGATGATTTGCTCTGCAATTGCAGTGCTTTTGAACTGCCAATATTTGATAGCGACGGAATAAAAAAAGACGAAATACGTACATATCTTTGTGAAAATATGAGTGACATAATATCTGTAACTAACGAATTAAAAAATAATGAGCTTGCATTCATTGTTTACAGGTGCAAATGGGAAAATGACCCAGAAAAATGGGGCTTTCTCAGGTTGGCAGATGAAAGTGAGGGGTTGAAACAGAAATAGCCTTCAGGCAAAGGTTGATTTGAACGGATCAACATTTCTGAAGGATCAGGCATGTCTACAACGCCCTCACTGCGTCCTATGTTCTCATTTCCCGGCTGGGTAATCGACCACATTGATATTAATTGGGATGAATCTGTGGCTACAGTTTCCCTGCGCAGGGATGGTCGCATACAGCAGTTCAGATGCAGTCAGTGTCAGAACCCAATGGGTAAAATCCGTGAGAATGAGCGTACCGTGCTGGACTTGCCGCTGGGTACTCTGGATGTGCAATTATGCTTCACTGTTTACCAGGGACGGTGTTCCCACTGTGGGCACATTGAAACAGTCACGCCTCCCGGGTTGGCTCCCAAAGCGCAGGCTACTGAACGGCTGAAGCAACATGTCAGTCATCTCTGCCGCTATATGCCCTGCAACAAGATTCCTGAATTCATCTCTATCTCGCATCATACGGCCAGGCGCTGGGATAAAGAGATATTGATGAAAACTCTGCCAGCCCCTGACCTGGATAACATACGAGCCCTGTTGATTGATGAGAAATCCATTGGTAAAGGACACCATTACCTGACTGTTGTTCTGAATGCTGATACGGGCGAAACCCTGTTCCTTGGTGAAGGCAAGCGAAAAGCCACCCTGGACCAATTCCTCAGCCGCTTAACTCCGGAACAAAAGTCTCGCATTGAATGTGTGGGTATAGACCGTGGTGGTAGCTACAAAGCGTCGGTCAGGGAGCACCTTCCTGACGCCGATATCGTTTACGACAAGTTTCACATTATTGCCAATTACAACGATGTCATAGATAAAATCCGTCGTCGGGAATGGAGGCAGGCTGAAGTTGATGATAAGCCTTTCATCAAGGGGCAGCGCTTCAATTTGTTCAGGAACCCTGAGAACCTCACCCCCAAGGGAGAAAGCTGTCTGAAAGAACTGTTGGCTATGAACGAAGACCTGTACCAAGCCTACACCCTGAAGGATATGCTCAAGCAGCTCTGGACGTACACTTACAAAGGTTGTGCCAGTAAGTTTCTCGACAGGTGGATCGAGCTGGCCACAGAAACAGGCATTGGCGAACTCAGGCGGTTTGCCAAAGGGTTGGATCGGGCCAGAGAAGGACTCCTGTCATACTGTCAGCACCGAATAACCAGTGCAAAAATTGAGGCCTTTAACGGTGTGATCAAACGTATTGTCTACAAGGCTTGTGGCTATAACGACCTTGAATATCTGTATCTGAAAATCCGGCAGGAGGCTCAGATATGATCTGCCAACCTGAGAAAGCCCCAGAAAAATTGTCTATTACGCTCGCTCTTACTTCAAACAGGGGGAGTGAGAGAAATAAAATTATTGCTTACTCTATATATAGAGAAGAATTCGTAGGGCGGCCAGAAAATATTGATTTTTTTAGCCTCAAATTTGATTTGAGGTTTGGTCAAAATAAGAAGTTAAAAGAAATCGTTATGCTTAGAGGGGTAAATCCTTTTTGGCGAAAAAAAGGTATTTGTACCCGAGTTTCACTGAATTTTTTAGAAAAAATATATCAGAATTACAGTGCAGATAGACCTCAGCTGAAATTTAATGCTTGCCACATTGCGACAGTGAAATTTTGTTATCCATTAAATAGATTTTACCATAGAGAAACAGATCTTCACTTGAGAGATATCGATCCTAGTGAATCTGATTTCAAACTTATTGACATAGTTCAAAGCAATGATGAAGATTTTTCAGATTTTTCTTATGATAGAAGATTAGATTCTGCAAGTTGCCTTCACAGATCAATAGATTTAAAAAAATTCATAGACCAATACAAATTGCGAAATCTTTTCTCTGAGTTATTAGTGTGAACATAACGCTTGCGTGTGGGGCAGCCGTAGGCTGTCCCACACCACGCACTTGTTATGCGTGTAATAAAATTACTTTTTAGTTTTGATAATTGTTCCTTGACCTGTTTCCTTTACGAAGTACTTTCCTTCGAGCTTGGATAGCTGGGAAAGACTATTTCTAGCCATAATTATTCCCATTTCTGGATGTTGGCGAATATATGTAACTTCACCAGCTTTGATATCAACATCTATATCTGCCCAGTTCTCGGCTTTTGAGCTAATTGTATGGTGTCCCTCATCAGCAAAGAAATAGATGTACTGATCTCCACGGGTATATCCCATTTCAGATTCAGCTTCCTTATCATCAAGGAAAACATTAAATCTGATTAGTGCACCAACTGTGTCAGGTCTAACAATGTAAACCATACCCATATCTGAGGGAGCTTTAGCTGGAAGTTCATAGCCAGAAACTGCTGCCTGCATTTTTTCAGGGGAAGGTGTAGATGCACAGCCAACCAAAGTAGCAATACAAACGAGAAGAGCTGCTTTGAAAATATTTAACACGAATTAAATCCTTTAATGTGGTTTTTGAAATGGTAATAGAGCTAGAAATAGTTTTTTGTGAGGAAGCCTCCTTTGTATGAATAGTGCATAACGCTTGCGTCAGGCGCCGCCGAAGGCGGTCGCCTGGACGCACTTGTTAGCCGTTTTTTTGACACATGTGTATTTGCATCTACATTGTACTTTAATATCGCGTTTGCGTGTTTTTTATCATGCGCTTATTATTAAAAACATTTGTATTGCTCTTGACTATGTCGATTATGATTTCTTGGGCAGGCAATAACGGCTATGTTCCCCTAAACAGTTTGTCGCCTCTGGAAGCCTCGCAGAGTCAGCATGTTTTGCATACAAATCAGGGTAATACGGAGGATTCAACCGTTTATGGGAACATAGCCGAAAATGAATTATCTTATGAAGAGTTAAGTGCATTAGTTGAAATAGATGATGAAGATTTAGCCAGAAGATATGTTGATGCTAAACCAGTTTTTAGAAATAAAATTATCAATGTCATTAAGAGTAATTTTGATTCTAAAAGAAGGTTAAATAAGTATGTAACGAAGGAGTGGCTTAGGATTTATAATGGCCGATTAGTAAGAAGTAAGTTTGGTACTTTACACCTGCTTGAAAATAAATCAGATATCTACAGCTTAAGTAATTATTTATATATATGGAGTCCAAAGGTATCGTTTCCGATAGACCAGCTAGAAGAGATAACTACTATTGAGACATACCATTCTTATGGAGCCCCTTCTTTATTTAAGCCATCGATTAGAGAAGTTCTTGCTCAAATTCCTAGAGAGCTACTTGGTAAGAAAATATATTTTGAAGTTTCACTACCGGGTACGGAGACTCTAGATGGTCAAAAATACATGAGCTTAGGGTTCCATACTGCGAGAACAACATTTTATAAACTTAAGAATTGATGTACATGGACGGCTAACGCCTCAATCAGCCGCCGCCGTAGGCGGTCGGCTGGATTGACTTGTTATGTGGCCGGACGTGGCTCGAAGCTGATTTTGACTTTGTAGCCAATGGCTTTGGCATAATCTTCGATTGTTGAGAGTTTTGGAGAAGTTTTAGAATTTACATTCTCCAGTCTGGAAATATTGCTCTTCTGTGTGTGAAGTAAATCAGCTACTTCTTCTTGTGTAAGACCTGCTTCTTTACGAAGAGCAATAAGATTTTTTCTCAGCTCGTATGACAGTTCCTGTTGTTCGTACTCTTGACGAACTTCAGGATCAGCAAGAGCTTTTTTCTTAAATTCAGAAAATGTTGGTCTGCTCACCTTTTGACCTCCTTCATTCGTTTTTTGGCAAGATCCAGTTCCTTTTTGGGCGTTTTCTGAGTCTTTTTGATGAAGGAGTTCAGGATAATAATTTCCTGACCTTGCATCATACAGTACAGAGAACGACCAATACCTTCCTTACCTTTTGCTCGAATTTCAAAGAGACCATCGCCCATCGGGGCGGTGTAGGGTTTTCCCAAAGCAGGACCAAATTCTTCAATCATTTCAACGATATGGATGAAATTGGCCAATATTCCTTTTGGGAATCCTAATGTCTCTTCCTCTACTTTTTCGCTATAAAACGTAACCTGCCACTTCATACCTTACAGGTTATCACGTTTGATAACTTTAACAAGAAAAAGTTCCGTTGCGGGGAGCTGAAGATTGAGGCCACATAACGCCCGCATGTGGGGCGCCGCAACGCGGCGTCCCACACCATGCGCTTGTTAGGCGCGCGCCCGCAGGCGATTTTGGTGATGTTGATACTGGCATTGTACGGAAGAAGCAACAACCAACTGCCAGACAAAAATAGTATGTTTGCCAATTTGCCGGGAAGAACCCGTGGCAAACGCTGAATTGCCCTGCCAGCTTTACGGTGTAAGACCTGATGCCTGAAACTACCCGGATTTTTACACCACACAAATGTAAAAAATACCTGCCTGGAAATATTGATTGTCCAGCAATGCTCTACCGTGGGAGCAGGGCGCTTGCGCTGGCACAACTCAAATGCAGCCATGAAGAGGCTTGCCAGATAAACACGTTGAATTGCTGAACGTTCAGGGTTGGTACGTGGCATATACAAATATTAATTGCCAGCTTCGCTGAAGCCCTGGTGGCACAATGTTTGTGCTGGCGTAGCACAAAAATCATTTGAACACGCTACCGCCTGCCAGCGCAGAAAAACTCACAGCATCTCCATTGCTTCTGCTGGCATTCCATGAACAAACTCCGATGTTTATACGCCAGCTTTAAAAGTTGCTGAGGTTAATACTTCTTAAAGACAACTGCGATGCTTTGGGACAAGGATTCACTCCGCTGCGCCTAACGCTTGCGTCAGGCGCCGCCGAAGGCGGTCGCCTGAACGCACTTGTTATGTGCGTCCACTCAAATACTGCTTCCAAGTGAAACACCAGCCCATATTTTATCTTTTATGTTCGGGCCAGAGGGGCCAAGATTAGAAATGTTATGAGCGATTTGAAAGCGTTTACCATTTGCTGAGATAACCTCTAGGCTCACTATTACATACTTGTTTAATTCCTTGTCATAGTCAGGAGCCAGATTATAATCAACCTCATGTGAAAGCATAAATGGCTTAATTTCCCCCGGTTTTATAACAAACGGCTCTACGGTATTTGAGGGGATTTCATGATAAAAAGATTTGTGCTTTAGGTTCCCCAAAGGTGATTGCCCCCTTAATAGAGAGATATCTTTTACGAAAAGCTCCTGGTTCCCCGTATTGCTTAATGTATAACTAAGTACACGCTTTGTTTTTTACCGAGACAGTCAAAGTTCCTGCTATTTAAACAAAGTACAGCTTTTGATGATTTATGCCAATGAGATAGATACAAAGCAAGAAGTGAAATTGCTATAGAAGCAAATGAAACATAATAGGGAATGTAATCTGGTTGTATGGAGGTTTTAACCAACTCTATAAGGCTGGAGAAAGTTTCATTTTGTTGTATTAAAGCGTTCTCTATGCCTGACGATGAGGGAAGCCCCTCCGTCACTTTCCCTATAGCATCAACTACAACTTGGTTGTCTTGATTTAAAGATACTTGCAATTCTATTTTTTCAGCCGCTTCAATGGCTTTTGTATTTTCAGTCATACTCGATTCTTTACTTTGCACATAACGCCTCAATCAGCCGCCGCCGTAGGCGGTCGGCTGGATTGACTTGTTAGGTGCGTGTTCTTCCTGAATCTGCCATTGAGGTAATTTAAACCAGCGGCTTGGTAATTAGTTTTTAGCATCATAGGCTTTTCGCGAATGTTTTATTGCATCATGATGTGTTTCTGCCCATGACACTAACTGATATAAAGGTTTTACTAAATCCCTACCCATTTTGGTCAGCTCGTACTCCACTTTTACTGGCACTTCAGCGAAAACGGTTCTATTTACATAACCTTCTCGCTCTAAGTCTCGGAGTGTTTGAGTGAGCATACGTTGAGAGATTCCTACTACCCTATATTTTAAAGCATTAAATCTCTCAGGGCCTTCGATTAATGCAAATAAAATAAGTATTGACCACTTGTCGCCTATCTGAGCTACAACATTTCGGACAGGGCAATCTTCGGTGTTATGAAATACGCGTTTCTCGGTTTTATCTCTATTTTCACAGTTTACAGCCACACCACAATCCTTTTTCCCAGATCGACATATAGGTTACCAGAATGTGCCTAGATGACATTCTGGTACCTTCTTGTGGTGTAGGTTACTAATATATACCATTGTATTCAAATGACACTTAAAACAACCAGCGACATTGGAAGGAGCACACTATGTGGAAAACTATTGCATCAATACTGCTGCTATTTGCAAGTTTGACTGCCTCTGCAAATAATACAGACAAATTGATTGTAAACCTGCAATCTCTACAGAAAAATAATTGGACAGAGCAAGAACTTTCTAATGTTATTGTTGTAACTGATTTTGTCCAGAATTTGATGAATAATCATGATTTCGATTACATTCTAGAGAAATACAACGATAGTTCGTATGTTCAACACAACCGCAACTTACCCGATAAAGTAACCGGTTTAGTTGGCTTTTTAAGAGATTTCGTTGAGGACTACCCAGATTACACTTATGACGTAAAGCATATTTTTGTTGATGGTAACTATGTGATCTTTCACTCACATGCCACTTTAAAGAAAAAAGACCGAGGCAATGACAAAAAAGGCATGAATATTATCGATACTTGGCGACTTGAAAATGGAAGAATCGTTGAACACTGGGATTCAATTCAAGCACTGGATGGTTTTATGCGATTTTACTCTTTAATCAATGGTGGCGATATTAAGAACAGTAATGGTGTTTTTTAACTTTAAAGTTATTAACTTAGGTGCTTGCTGTTGAATGCAGATGCTGAGCACCTAACGCTTGGTTCAGGTGCGCCGTAGGCGTCACCTGGAACCACTTGTTATGTTCCGCTTTTTTGATAGCTGAAGAGCATTTTTAACTTCTGAAACAAACTCTTCGTATTTTTTCTTTGACCAAAGATTTGAGTTTTCTTTAGCAATTTTTAATGCAGCTTGAAAATGGATAGTGGATTCATGGAAATTACTTCTATCAAATTCAATTTCACCCCATAAACTTTCTGCATTAGCTGTAAGAAACTTTACTGGATTAAGCTCAATAAGCTTTTTAATGTTACTTATCGATACTTCCTGTTCATTTTTCCTTTGAGCAGTTCGTGCCCTTTCAAACAAAATGTAAGCTCGTATATTTTCAAACATCTCACATCGCACAGAAGTTAAAGAAACAAACAATATGTATTTTACAATCAATAAAATTTATTTCAAAACTTTCTCGGTATCCGTAACTGTTTTTTACAAAGTTGGTTGCACCACTTGAAGATCAACTGTTTTCTTTAAAGCCGAGAATTTATAATTAATTATTGATAAACCCCCGGCTATGCCGGGGGGACTCGCACAGGTTCTACCTTTACAGCGGTACCTACCTTGATGTTTCCGCCAAGAAACATTGAGGTGTACCCATGCCAGACTACAAGAGTCTGAGTCATACTCGTTGGGATTGTAAGTATCATATTGTCTTTATCCCGAAGAAAAGGAAGAAGGTGATTTATGGAAACTTGAGGAAATTTCTTGGAGAGATATTTCACGAGTTAGCCAAAAGGAAGGGCTGTAAAATCCTGGAAGGACACTTGATGCGAGATCATGTCCATATTTGTATCAGTATCCCACCAAAGTATTCGGTATCTAATGTTGTGGGTTACATCAAAGGAAAAGCTGCGATTCACATTGCCAAGAATTTCAAAGGAAGACAAAGGAATTTTACAGGGGAGCACTTCTGGGCAAGAGGATATTTTGTTTCTACGGTCGGGCTTGATGAAGATGTAGTGAGAGCATACATCCGAGATCAAGAGAAAGTAGAAGAGCATCGTGAGCAGATGAAGCTGGACTGGTAATCGCGCCCATGGGCGCAACAATAGCCCTTTGAGGCGCCGGATATGGCGCGTAGCGCCATGACGGCGCTGTTCCAGTACGCATGGTGGCGACTGGATGACTTGGTGGTGAAAGTCCACTATCGACCCGGCAAGGGGAACGATTAGCTGAACGGCAAGGGTGTCCATCGTGAGGTGGAATCTGAAGAAAGCCGAAGGCAAAACACTGGCCCGACGAACAGGAATCGCATAGGAGGCGGTCGCAGTGGGTAAGGAGGCAAAGTTCTTCAAAGCCCAATACTTGCACGGAAACTGCGGACGTATATGCGGCGGGTATAAGTGGGAAGGTCACGCGCATTACTCCGGGAGGTCTGCCATCCTGCCACAGGCTACCAGTGTCGTGAGGCATTGGGATGGGGCGGCAGAAGTCAGCCGAGGCCATAGTAGGTCTGTCACCGCAGACTGAAGGGCTGAACATGTGAAATGGATTGGGAGCCGGACTCTCGATGACGACAGGAGCAGCAGTCAGGTCTGTTGAGATACAGGCACTCTGTGCAGAGGGGCGCGGACAGTATCCGTGTGGGTCTGCAATAGAGGCGGCAAACGTCACGGCGGGAACGGGCAACTTCCATGAGGAGACGCCAGATCTATTGGCGGCGACATTAGACCGATCAAATATGCAGCGTGCCTACGACCGGGTGATGCGCAACAAAGGCGCACCGGGCGTGGACAGCATGACGGTGGGTGACTTGAAAGCCTACCTGAAATCACAGTGGCCGGAACACCGGGAAGCCCTGCAGAATGGTCGCTATCAACCCCAGCCGGTACGGAAGGTAGAAATACCCAAATCCGGTGGAGGTATGCGCCAGCTGGGCATTCCAACAGTTCTGGACAGGCTGATACAGCAAGCGCTGCACCAACAGTTAAGTCCGATCTTTGAGAGCACGTTCTCGAACCACAGTTATGGCTTCAGGCCGGGACGCAAGGCAGGGCAGGCCGTACTGCAAGCCCGGAGCTATGCGGAGGCAGGTTACCGCTGGGTGGTAGACCTCGACCTTGAGAAATTCTTTGACCGTGTGAACCATGACATATTAATGGCAAGGGTAACACGACAGGTTAAAGACAAGCGGGTGCTGGGACTGATCCGCGCTTATCTTGAGGCCGGAATATTTGCCGGTGGTCTGGTAACGGCAAGGAAAGCAGGCACCCCGCAGGGTGGCCCACTCTCCCCGTTGTTATCGAACATCCTGCTAACCGACCTGGATAAAGAGCTGGAAAAGCGGGGACACAAATTCTGTCGTTACGCCGATGACTGTGTGCCACGAGCACAGGCTGCTGCGTAAGCAGCGCCGATGCGCCACTGCGCAGAAGATGAGGGTGGGCCCCTCGGAGCCGTCTTGCAGGAGGAGGCTTCAAACCACCTTAAGCGGCTGTGGTAAAGAGCCATGGTCGTGAGCGTTAAGGAAAAGGCAGGGCATGACCCTGTCAGGTGTGTGTTAAGGAGATGAACGCAAGTGAACCTTTGATGACGCGTCGAAAGCGTAGGAACGATGTCAAAACCGGGAGGGAGTCGTTAGCCCGGGATAAATCTGGAGGACACCTGTTTACTGTCCAGGTGGCATCCGGCGTGGAGAAGGCATGAACTTAGCACAGGCTTCTGTGTGGAACGTGGGAACCTGTCGCCTTGATGTTAAGGGAGCCACTCAAGCAGAGACCCTGCAAGAGTCTGAGTACCAATGCAAGGCACAGGGGCGGACGATCCCGTAGTAGTGATGAAGGCGCTGTAATGGCGTTGGAGTGAAGGGGATCGGTCATCCTGTTGGATTTGGAAATCAACCACTATGGTAGCTCGACGCTGCAGGTGGGAGGAGTTTTTGGAAACAACAAAACCGTTTGAAATTTCCAAGCATGACGTTGTACGTGCATGGCAACTGGTCAAAGCCAATAAAGGCGCTCATGGCGTTGATGGCGAGACCATAGAACAATTTGAGTCCGACCTGAAGAACAGCCTGTATAAAATCTGGAACCGGATGTCGTCTGGAAGTTACTTTCCGCCTGCTGTTAAAACGGTAGCGATACCGAAGAAAGCAGGTGGGGAAAGAAAGCTGGGCATTCCTACGGTATCAGATCGGGTTGCGCAGATGGTTGTGAAGCTGCATTTTGAGCCATTGGTAGAGCCCTGTTTTCATCCGGACTCCTACGGCTACAGGCCAAACAAATCGGCACATCAGGCGCTGGATATCACCCGCAGACGGTGCTGGCGGTATGACTGGGTGCTGGAATTTGATATCAAGGGGTTGTTCGACAACATCGACCACGAACTGCTGATGAAAGCCGTACGCAGGCATACAAATAATCGCTGGCTGACCCTCTATATCGAACGCTGGCTAACAGCACCGATTCAGCAGGAAGACGGCACGATTATTGCCCGCAAGCGAGGTGTACCACAGGGCGGTGTGATCAGTCCTGTACTCAGTAATCTGTTTATGCATTATGCCTTTGATAAGTGGATGGAAAGGAATTGCCCTGCGATCCCATTCTGCCGCTATGCTGACGATGGGCTTGCCCATTGTCGTTACGAGACAGATGCGAAGGCTTTGAAAGAAGCTTTAGAAGCAAGATTACGTGATTGTGGTCTGGAAATGCATCCTGACAAGACAAAAATTGTTTACTGTAAAGACGGCGACCGCAGAGAAGAGCACCCTGTCACCAGTTTTGACTTTCTTGGATACACATTTCGTCCGAGAAGGTCGAAGAACCGATGGGGAAAGCACTTCATCAACTTTACGCCAGCGATGAGTGCCAAGGCAGGAAAGGTAATCAGACGGGAGGTAAGAAGTTGGAAGCTGCACCTTCGCAGCGACAAAGACCTCCCTGATTTGGCTCGAATGTTCAGGGCTCAGATACAGGGCTGGATAAACTACTACGGTCGTTTCTACAAATCAGCCATGTACCCGACACTGCGCCATATCAATCGCAAACTCAGTTTGTGGGCGACGAGGAAATACAAAAGGCTTAAAAGACACCGGCGAAGAGCGGAACACAGGCTTGGAGAGATCGCAAAGAAATTTCCAAATTTGTTCCCGCACTGGAAACTGGGTGTCAGGCCATCGGTTGGATGATGGGAGCTGTATGAGCTGAGAGGTTCACGTACAGTTCTGAGAGAGCCTGTGGGGGAGGTTCCCACGGGCTACTCACCGCAATATCTATGTCAGAAGCGAAGAGGCAGGGCAGCGTGTTCTGGGCTCCATAACGGAATACCTCGAAAGCACATTAAAGCTGAAGGTAAACCGTGAAAAGAGTGGTGTCGGGCGACCGTGGGAAAGGACGTTTTTGGGCTACACCGTATGTAGCCGGAAATATAATGTTCGGCTGAAAGTGTCAGCCAAGGCGGTCAGGCGCTTTAAGGGTGACCTGAAAGCCGTCTTCCGGCGTGGCCGGGGATGCTCACTCCGTAAAACGGTCGAGGTGCTGAATCCGAAGCTGCGTGGCTGGATGAGCTATTTCCGGGAAATTGGTGTAAAAGGCGTTCTCCAAGAACTGGACGGCTGGTTAAGGCGGCATCTGCGAAAACTGCTCTGGAGACATTGGAAAAGTCCAAAAGCTCGGTACAGGAAGTTGTTAAGACTTGGGCTGTCGAAAGAACGGGCGCGGATAAGTGCTTATAACGGTCGTGGAGCTTGGTGGAATGCCGGAGCGCCGCATATGAATCAGATGTTGCCCAAGAAACTGTTTGATGGAATTGGTTTGATATCGCTGGTTGATTACAATCAGCGGCTCAAGTGTTTGACATGAACCGCCGTGATACGGAACCGTTTGTCCGGTGGTGTGAGAGGACGGCGGGAGCAATCCCGCCTTTAACCAGCAATTGCAAGCCGGACTTTAAGGGCACGTAAAAGCCGATGAATGGTGTCCCACTTTGGCTGAACTTTGCCACTGAAAGTTTTATAGAGGCTTTCTCTGTTTAAGCCTGTTTCTCTGGCTAATGCACTAATGCCTTTATGCTTTGCAACATGACCAAGAGCAATGATGAAAACATTAGGATCTTCATCCAGGTATGCTTCTGTCAGATACTCAGCAATCTCGTCTTCCCCTTGCAGGAAGTCAACAGGGTTAAATGATGAAAGTTTTTCTCCCATAACCTACTCCTCCAAGTCGTTTAGAATTTCTTTAGCTTGTTGAATGTCTCTTGCCTGACTTGATTTATCACCACCGCAAAGCAAGATCACAAGCCTTCCATCACGGATTGTGAAATAAATCCTGTAGCCTTTGCCTACAAAAATTCTCATTTCACTTACCGCTCCGCCAACAGGTTTAACATCACCAAGGTTTCCTGCTTCAGCACGAGTAAGCCGCATAGCTATTGCTTTTCTTGCTTGGCGATCTTTAACCTTGGCAAGCCACCTTTTGAACGTCTCTGTCGTTACTATCTCGTAGCTCATGAAATGAGTGTAGCCTATAAGCTACATATCGTAAATAACTTTCTGTGAGGCTTTGTAACATGTTGGTTTGAGCGCCTAACGCTTGCGTGTGGGGCGCCGCAGCGCGGCGTCCCACACCACGCACTTGTTACGCGCGCGCCCGCAGGCGATTTTGGTAATGCTGATGCTGGCATTGCACGGATGCAGCAATGACAAACGACCAGACCTATGTACGGGACAAAACAGCTATAGACCAAGAGCGGCAAGAGATAAAGAGTATGAGCTGACTTCCATGTAGGGTAATCTGTGCGGTTCCTTACCTCCGTACAATTTACCGTAGTTCTGCATGGAAGAAGTCAGCTCACTGGCAAAGGAGCTTAAAGCCCATCTGCCTTGGCATCAAGCCCGAATTATCTTTGTCGCTCAGTTCATAC
>CBDEWF010000082.1:0-14082 GCA_965243775.1 Sansalvadorimonas sp. | reverse complement strand
TACCATCTGCATAATACTTGCCCACAAAAGCCGTTGGACCAGAGTAATCTGCCAGATGACCAACAAAAACCTTATCAGATGCTGCTGATGCACTTAGCGGAAGTATTATTCCAACTGCACCTGCTATCAGGGCTTTTTTTAGGTTGGAAGGCATAGCGTCATTCTCCTTTTTGTTTTTATTTTCGACACTGGTTTTCATAAAGATCCCGACAACACTTAAAAAGGGAATTTTTGGGAACCGTCATCCCCGCGAAGGCGGGGATCCAACGACAATACTCTTGATCCGCTGTCCTAGTGCTGTGTCATCCCCGCGAAGGCGGGGATCCAATGACAATACTCTTAATCCGCTGTCATAGTGCTGTGTCATCCCCGCGAAGGCGGGGATCCAATCAATCAATAGATTTCTGCTTTCGCAGGAATAACGTGTTATCTAATAAGCGAACGGATAGTACTTCCAGTACGCTTTGATTTGCTTCCAGCGATGAGCCAGACCATCGGGCTCAAAAATAAGAAACAGAATAATGACCAGACCAATCGCCATTTCCTTAAAGTAACTCAGGTTCTCAACCATACTTCCCGCTGAAACAAGACCACTGTGCGTGATGAAGCCGACAACAGCTTCCAATGCTTCCGGTAGAAGTACGATAAAGATGGTTCCCATCAACGCACCCTGAACAGAGCCCAGCCCGCCAATAATAATCATCGCCAGGAACTGCACTGACATCATCAGGGTAAAACCTTCCGCAGAAACAAAACCCAGGTAGTGACCATAAAGCGCACCACCAATACCGGCATAGAAGGAGGAAACCCCAAAGGAAAGCAGGCGATACCAGGTCAGGTTGATGCCCATAATCTCGGCAGAAAGATAATGATCTCGCACTGCAACAAAAGCCCGGCCATCCCGGCTACGCATCAGGTTGGCACCCCAGAGATACATAAATACCAAGGCAAACAGGGCGACATAGAAGAAGGATTCATCAGAATCAAAGGCATAGCCAAACAGAGTGACGGGGTCCGCCGCAGCACCATATGGGCCACCAGTAAACCATTCGGCTCTGGCAAAGAAGTCTTCAATTATGAATTGGGCTGCCAGAGTGGCGATGGCGAGATAAAGGCCTTTTATCCGTGCTGCAGGCAAACCAAACAGCATGCCCACAGCCATGGTAAACCAGCCTGCCATAGGTATGGATATCCATACCGGAATCGCAAAGCTATTGGTAAACCAGGCTGAAGCAAAAGCACCAAAGCCAAAGAAGGCTCCGTGACCAAGGGATATCTGCCCGGTAAAACCAACAAGAATGTTCAGGCCCAGCGCTGCAATAGCCAAGTAGGAAATCTGGATAAACAGAGTCAGGTAGTAAGCATCCAGAACCATCGGGGCAAAGCAGAGCCCAATCACTGAGGCTATGGCTACTGCCTGTATAAGGCGAGTGTCGAATATCCGGGTATCCGCCTTATAAGTGGTGCGAAAATCACCACAGGGTCGCATGGAAAGTGTAATCATTATTCTTATTCTCTTTCCTTTTCTATCCCATCGTCACTCCCGCGTAGGCGGGAGTCTATTTTAGTTATGGATTCCCGCTTTTGCGGGAATGACGAGAGTTTTAAATTCGCTCAATATCTTTGGTACCAAACAAACCGTAGGGTTTGATGGTCAGAATAATCAGCAGTACATAGAACGGCGCGATAGTGTAAAGGTTGCCGATATGGAGATACTGGCTGTCAATAAACTCGGCCAGGTTTTCCAGCACCCCAATGGTGATACCGCCCACAACACCACCAACAATGGAATCTAATCCTCCCAGAATTACCGCCGGGAACACCTTGATTCCAATAAAGGAAAGAGCGCCGGAAACCCCATTTACCATACCAATCACAATACCAGCGGTAGCGGAAACCATAGCGGAAATCGCCCAGCTGGCCGCAAACACTTTGGAAACCGAAATACCAAGGCTACTGGCAACCTGCTGATCAAAAGCTGTTGCCCGCATAGCCAAGCCCATCTTGGAATAGCGGAAGAACCAGTAGAACCCGGCCATCATAATTACCGAGAAGATCAGGCTCAGGATATAAGCCATCTCAATATTCATACCGAGAAAAGTCACGGTTTGGGTTTCAAATACCTGTGGATAAGATTCAGCAGAAACACCAAACAACCATTTCATCAAAGCCTGGAAGAACATCGACAGGCCGATGGTGACCATAATTACCGAGATAATCGGTTCACCAATCATCGGTTTCAGGAATACCGCCTGTATCAATATTCCAAACACCGTCATAAAGGCCAGCGTCAACAGGAAGCCAACAAAGAACGGCAGCTGTAACCAGACCAGTGTTGCCCAGCAGATCCAGGCGCCAATCAGCAGAAACTCACCCTGGGCAAAGTTCACCACCTGGGTGGATTTGTAGATCAGCACAAAACACATGGCTACCACGCCATAAAGCAGGCCGACAATCAGACCATTCACGGTCAGCTGTAACAGAAGATCCCAGTTCATGATACCAGCCTCCTTTGCGCTTCTTGTTTATCCATAATCGGTTTGTCCAGATGAAGTTTGACCACTTCCAGCGTGGTTTGAATTCGGCTCTGGCTGCCATCCTGGAAGGTAATCATGGTGTCGATATCTACCGAATCGCTGTTGTCGTAGAGAGCATCGATAATATCGGCGTACTTTTCGGCAATAACGCCCCGGCGGACCTTGCGGGTTCGGGTCAGTTCGCCATCGTCGGCATCCAGCTCCTTGTACAGCAGCATAAAGCGCTGCACCCGCTGGCTTTCAGGCAGTGACTCATTGACTTCATCCATAGCCTTGCGAATTAAGTCACGCACTTCCGGCCGTGCCGAGAGATTGGTGTAGTTGGTAAAGGAGATACCCTGGCTTTCCGCCCATTTGGACACAATGCTGAAACGGATACAGATAATGGCAGTCAGGTTGGGTTTATCTTTTCCAAGAACTACCGCCTCTGCCACATAAGGAGAGAACTTCAGTTTGTTCTCAATATATTGGGGAGAGAAGCGTACACCGGTGGAGGTTTCGGCCAGATCCTTGATCCGGTCAATCACCACCAGATGGCCGTTATCCTTCTTGATATAACCGGCATCGCCGGTATGCATCCAGCCATCCCGTACATCTTCATCATAAGCCTGCTGGTTCTTGTGATAGCCGGTAAACATACCGGTGGTTCGGGCAACAATTTCGCCGACACCATTTTCATCCGGGTTTTCGATACGCAGTTCGCTGTTATCAAACGGCACACCTACCGATTCATAATCCATATCGTTGTTCTGGTGGATGGTGTAAGCACCGGCCATTTCCGTCTGGCCGTAAAGCTGTTTCAGCGGAACGCCCATCAGATTAAACAGTTTGAAGGTATCCGGTCCCATCGCTGCGCCACCGGTTGCGGCGGAAGTGAGGTTGGAGAAACCAAGGCGGTCACGCAGAGCTTTCATCAGAATCAGTTCGGCCAGAGCTGACGTTTTCCTTTTCTCCATAGCACTTTCCGCCAGCTTCATTCCCAGGTTAAACAGCTTCTGTTTAAGGGGTTGGGAATCCATCATCCGGGAGTGAATCTCGGCGGCCAGGTTTTCCCACACCCGTGGTGCCAGCAGAACAAAGTTTGGGCCAATCTCCCGCAGGTCCGACATCATGGTTTCCTGAGTTTCGACAAAATTCACAACCTGTCGGTGCAGCAAAGCCTGACCTACGGCGTAAACCTGCTCCATAATCCAGGGAAGTGGCAGAACCGAAACATAGTTATCACCGGCCTGCTTAGGGTCAGCACGAAGATAGGCGGCACAATGATCCAGAAACGGGCCGGAATGATGTTTGGCCAGTTTGGGTTTGGAGGTAGTTCCGGACGTGGTACAAAGGATGGAAAGGTCTTCGCCTTTGGTAGCGGCAATCATCTGCAGATAGGTTTCGGGGGAGCGTTTATCAACAGCCTTGCCAAGCTCGTACACTTTGCGAATATCAATCAACCGCTGATCTTTATATTTACGCATTCCCCGTGGGTCGCAATAAACAATCAGTTTGACTGAAGGAATCAGCTCTTCCAGCTCCAGCAGTTTGTCACACTGCTCTTCATCTTCTGCAATTACCACTGAGGCTTCAGAAAAATTCAGCAGATATTCCGTCTCTTCATGGAGCGAATCCTGATAAATACCCATGGAGTAACAGCGAAGGGAGTGAGCGGCCACTTCGCCCCAGACCCACTCTGGTCGGTTGTCTCCCAGCAGAGCAATCACTTCCTGCTCTTTGATTCCCAGCTCTTTTAACCCGAGAGACAGCCACTTTACATGGTCGTTATAATCCTGCCAGGTAAACTCCTGCCAGATACCGAACTCCTTTTCCCGCATCGCCACATCATCAGGATAGTGTTCAGCATTCCAGGCCAGAACTTTGGGGAAGGTGTCATATTGCTTGATATCGGGGTACTGCATCAGGCGATCTCCTCTACAGCGTCTTCTTCAACCAGCAACTCATCTTCTTCGCCCAGGTAAGCCTTCTTCACATGCTCGTTGGCCATAATCTCATCAGGCAGGCCTTCGGCAATTTTGCGGCCAAAATCCAGCACCATAACCCGGTTGGAGATACCCATAACCACGCCCATATCGTGTTCGATCATCACCACGGTCATGCCCCATTCCTCGTTAAGATCGAGAATAAAGCGGGCCATATCTTCCTTCTCTTCCTGATTCATACCGGCCATGGGTTCATCAAGAAGAATCAGGTCAGGCTTCAGGGCAACAGCGCGGGCCAGTTCCACTCGTTTGCGCAGACCATAAGAGAGTGTGCCAGCCTGTTTTTTGCGGATATGGGAAATTTCAAGAAAGTCGATAATGTCTTCTACTTCCCGGCGATGTTTCAGCTCTTCTTTTTGTGCGCCAGAAGCCCAGTACAGCGGGCCGGTAGTGAAGTTGTTTTTCAGCAAGTGATGGCGGCCAACCATAATATTGTCGAGTACCGACATATGGCCGAAGAGAGCCAGGTTCTGGAAGGTTCGCCCAATACCAAGATCCGAGCGTTCATTGGGCTTAAGCCCGCTCATCTCCTTGCTTTTAAAAATAATAAATCCGTGATTGGGTCGGTAGCGGCCCGAGATACAGTTCAGCATGGAGGTTTTACCGGCACCATTGGGGCCGATAATGGAGAAGATCTCTCCCTTGCGAACCTTGAAGGTGACATCAGTCAGAGCCTTTACACCGCCAAAGGCGAGCGACACCTGACTTATGGTAAGGAGCGGGTCAGCGGAATTCATGGTTACGCCTGTCTTTTTTATTTTTATTCGGCTTTTATCAGCCCAAGGCTGTTGGCTTGTGGCTGCTCTTGCCTTGGGCTCAGGGCTGTTCGAGCTCACAGCAAGGATAAACACCATGACTTATCAGTTACATACGACTTTAGTAGTAGAGGCGGTATGATCAGTGACGGATCTATTGATGACTTCAAAATGGATTTATTCACGAATCTGGTAAGAAACTTTTTCATCGACTTTGCTTATTACTACCTCAAATCATCTTGACTCAGGATATGATACGTAGAAAGTTACCTGCAGATTTCTTGAATCAATATTCATATGTTTCTGCAAGATATTACGTACTCGATATTGCAGAAGTAGTTTTCTTAAGGGTAGGCTCCTGTCAGGGCATTTAGCACCAAGGTCCTCCTGGAATATATCTGGCAGTTTATGTCGTTTTTCAATATCATCCAATGGTAATGGATGACTTTCTAGGTTAAAGTTCATGAGGGATTCTGAAGTACTCTTTCTATAAAATAGTGCAAGGGGATAAAAGAATTTTTTAGTGGCTATAAGGATTGATGTATCACTTGCTATTTGTGTTATTTCTGAGCCTAAATGTTTATTAATTTTTTCTAATGCAGCTATTGTGACTGATGAAAATATTCCCTTCTGCCGTAATTCTTTTCTTACTCCCGCTCCTGGAGTTATTGTAATTAGGTTATTACCAATATCAAAATGAAGATGAAGAGATATCATGAAGAATTCAAGGTTGTCACCAGCGAAAGTACTAAGTGTATTGTTGACTTTGTCATTATCAGACCATTTGCTAAATAATGATAATACCAATTTCAGTATATTGTCTTCGTCTCGATAATAAATAACAAATACAAGTTCATTACTACCTAGCGACTTTACAGTATTTTCAATTTCTTTTTTTGTTTGACGATGCTATAGTTTTTATTTCTGTATACTTAGAACCATCCTTTAATAGGATGGGTGTTTGAAAAAAAGAACACTTTCCTAAAACTTGTTTTTGGTCCAATATTACTGATAAATTTTCAATGAAATATTCTTTCCCTCTAGCTTTTTTATCAGATTCTGTTAATGACATCTGAATTTTTTGATTGTCAATTAGACATGTGCCTCTTGTACTTATCTGAGTTGGTTTAGTTTCAGAGGTAAATAAAAGCTTGTTTTCTTCTGGCTCAAGATAACTCCCCGGGTGGATTTTTTTGCAGCTATTGGGCTGTGAATCATCAACAGGTTTTTTTGTATGCCCCTCTGTGATAGAGCGTTTTCTTGATGTAGCGTTCATATATTGAAATCTCAGAAATTGAATATGGTTCTACCATATCATTTAAAATGAGTATGTGTTCTTAGAGTGGCTAACTTTCATGTAAGAGTAGGTGGCTAAATTTCTAGGTGATGCGGGGTAGTAAAAGTGGACAGCTTTACTAATCCGCTTTTGTTGGCACATGGTTCTCTGATCTCAGATACCCAGAAAGTAGCATTCATCCATCAGCAAGTTATCAATTATGACAATCAATCTCCAGCTCTGACAGAATCTAGAATGATTTTTCCTCTCTTACAGTGATTCTCAGTTTTTTCATGGCTTCGTGCCTAGTGTTGCGCTTGCCACACAATAATCTTGCCAGTTGTTGCACTTGCTATGAAATTCTCTTTATTTTATCGAGGATTTTGTTGCACTTGCTCATTGCTAAAATCGCAACATGTTGCACCTGATCTTTAAAAAAATCTGGAAATGGCTGGGTAAAATCTCTCCAGAAAAACTGCAATTCTTGAAGTTGATTTGAGTCAAAAATGTGCTGTGAATTCGTCGTATCTTTGGTTTCGAGTTTGAACTTGTTCGCATAGAAAAACACAAGCAGAGGAAATCAAGAATGAGAACTTTCAGTCATATTGGCATCCCTACCGATAAGATTCACGGAGAAGAAACCCATAACGAGGAAGGTGGTTTTCATATCACTGATTTTGAGAAATCCCCAAGCCGCGTTGAGTGGCTGCGTTGTGAAGACAAATGTGGCCTGCCGGAAATGCTTCAGAAAGTCGCCCATGTTGCCTATCAGGTTGAAGATCTTGATAAAGAACTGGAAGGCGCCAACGTATTGCTCGAACCCTGGATGGCGAATGAAAACCTGAAAATCGCTTTTATTATCGAAGACGATGCCCCTGTTGAATTAATGCAGGTTGTTCACTGATTTTTCATTTGCGATTCATTAGGAGAAAACATCATGACCATGAAGAAACTGATCAATAACCCTGAAAACCTGACTGTAGAACTGCTGGAAGGTATGGCTCTGGCATTTCCTGAAAAGGTAAAAATTGTTTCTGAAAAAATTGTCTGCCGCGCCAACCAAAAATCTGCAGACAAGGTTCGGATAGTGACTTTGGGCGGTGCTGGTCATGAGCCTGCCCTCAGTGGCTTCGTCGGTGAAGGTATGCTCGACTACTCAGTGGTCGGTGATATTTTTGCGGCTCCCGGTGCACCCAAGGTTTTTGAAGCTCTGAAGATGGCTAACTGTGAAGCCGGTGTTCTGTTTATCGTTCTGAACCATGAAGGCGACGTAATGTCCGCCAATATGGCTATGGAAATGGCCAAACGTGAAGGCCTGAATGTGAAGATGCTGCTGACCCACGAAGATATCAGCGCTGGTCTTGATGCCGAAGTGAAAGACTGTCGTGGTCTGGTTGGTTGTGTACCTGTCTATAAGGTTGCTGGTGCTGCTGCTGAAGCTGGCATGAGCCTTGACGAAGTTTATGAAGCCGCTGACCGCATGCATCGCAATATGGCCACTCTGGCAGCTGCGCTGAAGACGGCCACTCATCCTCAGTCTGGCCTTGAAATTGCTGAACTTGGCGATGATGAGATGGAAATCGGTATGGGTCAGCACGGTGAAGGTGGTGGTGGCCGCTGCAAGATTCTCAGCGCCAATGAGACCGCTGAAATCATGCTGGATAACCTGTGCAAGGCTATCAACGTTGAAGCTGGCGATGAACTGATGCTGATGCTCAACGGTGTTGGTGCTACCACACTGATGGAACTCTTCCTGGTGAACCGTGCCAGCCATGTTGCTCTGCGTGAGCGTGGTGCAACTGTGGTTTGCAGTGCCATTGATGAGTATTTGACCGTGCAGGAAATGGCTGGCTTCCAGATGTGTATTGCCAAGGTTGATGAACAACTGAAGCAGTTCTGGAACGCCCCTGCAGATGCCCCTTACTGGGTAACCCGCTAAATAAGACCAGGGCAGGGGAAACCCTGCCCTTCTGTTATGGGGGAAAGAGTCATGGCTGGAAGAAACACACTATCAAGCCAACAGTTTGCCGACATGCTGATGGCTGCCTCACAGCATATTTTGGCTCACAGGGATTTATTGAATCAACTGGATACCGAGACAGGCGATGGCGATCATGGCACCACCATGCACCGGGCCATGACTGCTTTGCAGAAAAGGCTGGAATCTTCGTCAGAAAGTGACCGGAAAAAGCTGGCAGATGAAATTGGCTGGGACATCATGAGCCAGGATGGCGGGTCTGCAGGCATGCTGGTGGGCATGTTCTTTATGGGGATGGCACAGGAGTTGGGAACTGAGCACACGGCTGCCCGGGAACTGGCTCTGGCCCTGCGTGCCGGTGCCAGCAAACTTCTGGAAAACAGTGGCGCAGCCCTTGGCGATAAAACCATGGTTGATGCCCTGTTGCCTGCGGTAGATGCCTTTGAGATGGCAGCAGAGCATGGCGCCGGAGTCTGGAAAGCTTTTGAAGCGTCAGCTGCTGCAGCGACTGAAGGCGCTGAAAAGACCAGGGATATGCTACCAACCCGTGGCCGGGCCAAGAATATTGGTAAACGGGCTCTTGGTCATGTTGATCCTGGTGCTACCAGCATGTCACTGCTGTTTGTCGGGTTTGCCGACTATTGGGCCAAACAGTAATAGCCACCAATATAAAGCGAAGGAGATTTTTTCATGGCTGATAAAGATGGCAATAGGCAGGCCAAGGATTACGGGCTGGACACACCACAGGCGGCAGAAGGGTATCACCTCAAGGGTATGGCTCATTGTGGCTGGGGAATGAAGGATCGCCTGTCCAGAATATTTCGTCCAGATACCGGCAAAACTGTCATGCTCGCTTTTGATCATGGTTACATCATGGGCGCTACAGCTGGACTGGAACGTCTGGATCTGACTATCGAACCGCTGGCACCTTATGCCGATGCCCTGATGGCAACCCGTGGTGGTCTGCGCACCTGTATTACTCCCAATCACAACAAGTCTGTGATCCTGCGTGCGACATCGGATGGCACTGTACTGAAAGATGATATGAGCAAAGGTGTTGTAGGCGTCGATGTTGAGGACGCTGCTCGTATGAACGCCTCTGCCATGGCGGTGCAGTGTTTTGTAGGTGCTGAACATGAATGCCAGAGTCTGGAAAATCTGGTTCGCATAGTTGATGCAGGCAATCGCTTTGATATTCCTACGCTTGCTGTCACTGCGGTTGGCAAGGAGATGGAACGTACAACTCGTTATTTCACATTGGCTACCCGGGTTTTGGCAGAATTGGGGGCTCATATTGTCAAGACCTACTACTGCGATGACTTTGAAAAAGTCGCTGCAGCCTGTCCCGTTCCCATTGTTATTGCCGGTGGCAAGAAACTGCCGGAGCGTGACGCCCTGGATATGGTTTATCGCAGTATCAGTGATGGTGCGGCTGGTGTGGATATGGGCAGAAATGTGTTCCAGTCCGAATGCCCTGTCGCAATGATGAAAGCGATCAATACCATTGTGCATGATGGTGAAACCACCAACCATGCCTGGGATCTGTTCTGTTATGAGAAGGACAGGCTGTCCTGATCAGCACTTCTTTTAAAAACAAATACAGGGATGTATAAAAACGAGGAGATTATCATGCCTCTGCGTAAATTTATTGTTATACCTCTGATTGTTGCAGCTCTGGCATTTTTAATTCAGTGTGTTGACCAGGTTCTGCATGTGTATGCTTTCCCATTTGAAAATGCCGGCTTTGGCTGGATAGCATTTATCTCATGGGCTATGTACTTCATGGCTGGCTGTACAGTAAATGGTGGAATCAAAGTTTTCCTGAACTACATCAGTGGCATTATTGCCTCAGTTGCTATTATGACCATGGGTGGTCAATTTGCTCCAGCCTTGGGGTTCTTTGCCTTCCCGGTTGCGGTATTTATCGTGGTTATATTCTGCATTTTGCTGGAAAAAACCGAGTGGTTTAACTTTATTCCTGCTCTGTTTGTAGGTGCCGGAACATACTTTGGCTTTATGAGCTATGTGCCTGGAGCTACCTTCCTGAATGCCGGTATTACCGAGATGATTTACTGCACTCTCGGCCTGATCTTTGGTTATGCGACTGTATATCTGCGTGGTAACTATGAAGCTCATGTTGAAAAACAGGAGCATGAAGAGCATGCCAGAAGCCATGCTCATTAATTTTTAAGACCTGCTGTTTCGTCAGCCTAGAGTCGAAGCAAAAGTGATCCCATCTTTATTCTGATACCCCGCAGCAGGCTGCGGGGTAGTTTTATTTTCCACTTAATTATTGCCACTGGCTGCAATCAAATTGCTTACAAGCTGATCCTCATCAGGGAATGAACCCGTTTTGAATTTGGAGTAAACCAGTTCATCATCAACAACAACATCGAAAACTCCCTTGGTTCCGGGAATAAGCTCAGGGTTAATGCCCATTGCCTGCTGGATCCTGGCAGCCAAACTGGCTGCTTGGGGTTCGTAGTTTCACTGTGCACAGTAGGTGATGGATATTTTCATTGTTATCTCCTGGTTGATATTGAATTGTCAGAGCAGTCTGCTGTGACCGCATGAACAGATACCAGCTTATATATATCAACTTGCTTTGACTATATCTTGCTGTATTTAGACAGCCAGTGTGCTTTGTTCGCGTATCCTGTCAGCACAATGAATGCTCACATCCAGTTCAACAGAACCGAGTTTTTGCTACTTACTTTGCCTGTTTATAGTTTTTTGCTTCAAACCGCGGGGTGCAGAGGGCCAGTAATATCAGGTCATCATCACCGTTATTTGAAATTCTCTGGCGGACCATAGGAGGAATGATAACCACATCGCCTGAAGCGACATTTCTGGGAGCAGAGTCACCAATTTCAACAACACCAGAACCAGATAAGATGCAGTATCGTTCTGTGGTATTTGCTAATTTGTGCCATGAAGTCGTAACTCCAGGGGCAACTCTGGCTCGAGCAATGGATAATTCAGGATCTTCCTTGCTGTTCGAAAGTTCAGAGATATAGCAACCTTCGGAGTCGAAGAAATGCTGAGCAGCAACTTAGCTGCACAGGCCAATCTCTTTATCAGAAATTATCATTATATAAACGAGGCGGATCATACATTGTCTCCTACACAGGCTTACGACACTGATTGTTTTTATATCTATCAACAAGGGTTCTTTTACTGACTTTATACCGTCCTCCAGCCCAGCTACGATCACCATCTTTTACAAAATTAAAAAATGGGAAGTGCAGCTTTGAAGAAAATTCAAATGAAGGCTCCGAGCCCTGTAAGAGAAATTTCAACATTGTATTATGTTTTATCCTTGCGTCGCTGAGGAGCCAGTCTGGCACTTTCCTCATTCCTTGTAAAAACCCGCTATTTTGATGGGCATCTAATGCGGATGACAAAATGGATTTGAATAACGGTATCCCATTGGAATTAGCTGCTAGAACATTAATGTCTGAACTTGCCGTTTTCCAAGAAAGAGTTTCATGTAATATGCCATAATCTATGGGAGTATCAGGTAAAAAACCTTTAACATTCGAGGCATAAATGTCTGTGTCAAAATAAATAATTCCACTGTCAAATATCCCTTCATGTTTCCCACGTGCTCTAAGTGCTGAATTTATAGCACCACCTTGTTTAATCATAAGGGCATACCTGGTAAGATCACTGGCTGTTACATAATATGTACCTTCTTGATTACCTTTTTCTGGATAAAGCAATATTTTATCCAGCAAAAGATTAAAGTTCTTACTTAATTGCGAGTCATCAAGATCATCAAAACCTGCATTATTAATGCTTAAAACAAAAAGGTTTGGTATTGTTTCCTCCAGAAAAATCATTGCTCTATGCTCATCAGCACTGAGCAACCTTTCGTCAAACCATAAAATAATTTTCTGATTCGGGTAGAGATTATGCCATTCCTCTATATTAGATATATATATATCTGGCAAAACCCCACCAAACCAAATGAAATTAATAGGCATTTCTGATAGATTACCAGCTCTCTCCATAGGCAGAAAACAACATGCGTCTAAGCCACAAATTTTTGCCAAGTGAATTTCTTCTTTAAATAAAGAGTTACCAACCATCATTGGCAGTGCAGGCTCTAAAATCGTTGCTATATGAGTTCTGGCAGATGAAAAATGTTCTTTTTCTAAAAAATCAGGTCCATTTTTCTCAGAAGTTAAGTTAACAACATACTTGATAAAAACAGCACTTTGTGTGGGATAGCATGGATTTAAACCGAATGTTCCTCTACGGTCACACATTTTATCAGAGCACTCAAAGCCTGAAATGCAGGCTAATAGTAAATCTGGATAGGTTGCTAATTCCTTTGCATATTTCTGGATGACAGATTTGAGTCCATCAGATGGATAACCATAAAAACCAAGATATGAATTAAATTCTTTGAGAAAGTTTTCTTTCATCTCAGACGGGTTTTCTTGAGTTTTAAACTGTATTTCTCGATCAGCAATGTTTATAGATTCATTTTTTTTTGAAACTATCCGGGGTGTAGATATCGGCATTTCAGGTATGTAATGTACAGAGCAGGGATTACGCATCAGTTGACGGTTCGCTTTAAAGTGCTTGGAATTAGGCACCAATTCAACAAGTTTAAAGCAGGATCCTCTTCTTTTTGAGCGTGTACGGCCACTTACAGGGCCATTATCCACAGTTTCCGGCTGCGGTAGTAGATCTCTCTGTATTGACCCTGACTGATGCGTAGTCCCTGAATTCTGCACTACTTTTACCAAATGACAATATGATTAATTTATAAATTATCACTTGTTAAAGTGAGACTATATATAACAGGATTGTCATTATCCATAACAAGTGATTGTGGCTTTCCATCAAGTATTTAAGCCATTTTCTCGCCCCATCGTTTTGGTCATATTTCAAACAGGTTGATACCACATTCTTGATATGAACTCGCCAATGACCTTGTCATGCAATTCTTCCGAGCGAGAAAAGCAGATTGTTCTGCGACCAAAGACATGGGCAATCAGGGCTTACGCACCAAGTGATAGAGAGAGCCGAACCCTGTAGAATCGCCGGATTTTACGATAATTGATGCTCAAGCCTTCTCCATTGATCATGTTTCTCAACGACATTGAAGACCCTCGCCGCGCTGAATCTTGCGACCATAAGCTTATTGATATTTTGATGATCGCCATCTGTACCATTATGAGTGGCGGCGAGTCGTGGGAAGACATGGCTCTCTACGGAAAAGAAAAAATGGACTGGCTAAAAACATTTCTTGAGTTGCCTTGCGGCATCCCCTCTCATGACACATTTTACCGTGTTTTTTGCCTTCTTGATCCAGAGAGCTTTCAAGATAGTTTTACTCGCTGGGTCAAATCGGCCCTTTCCGGAAGCCCTTTCAGCCTCTGACACGCCTTTTGATATTGTCCCTATGGATGGTAAAGCCATCAGGGGCTCCAAAGGCAAAGGTAGGGGGAAGCGCGCTGTTCATATGGTCAGTGCCTGGAGTAGCCGTTTGGGTCTGGTTCTTGGCCAAAAGCAGGTTGACAAAAAATCGAATGAGATC
>CBDEWF010000081.1:0-5499 GCA_965243775.1 Sansalvadorimonas sp. | reverse complement strand
CAATCAACTGCAGAACAGCACGAACCTCAATATCCTGGAAGTTCAGCGACAGCTTATCACCCTTGTAGGAAAGCCCGGCATTTTTACGCCCTCTGTCCCGGGCAGTCACTGGTTTAACACTAACTGTCAGCTGGTTATCTGTCTGATACGCGAGGTATTCAAACTGCCCTTTAGGCTCGATGGTGATGACAGAGTTACCATCAACAATATTGGCATCGATAAACTTTACCGGTGTTGCAAAGTCGATAACATCAAGGCGGTTGCGCAGACGTCCGGGCAGCACATTCCCTTTGAACTCAAGCCGAATACGACCTGAAGTTTCATTCATATCCATAGGGATACCGGCATCTGCCAGAGTGATCAGAACGTTACCTTCACCCTCTTCACCACGCTGAAAGTCAATGTGGGTGATGCCTCTGCCCTGATCTGGAGCAGTAGGCGCGCCACTGTCAGAAACCATTGGAGAAGCAGCTGCATTCACGGCAGAACCATTTCCACCAAGGTAGACATAGAGCATGTTGCCATCAGCCTTGCTGGTAAAACTGGTGGAATTTTGCAGGTTGATCACCAGACGGGTGCGGTCACCGGACTCCAGAACCGTAACACTTTTGGCATTTTCAAAACCAATTTCGTTGTACTTGGGGAGGTCACTGCGGGTATAAGGCAAGTCCAGAGAGATTCTGGGCGGTTGCTCAATACTGTAGCCTTTGGCAGTTGGAGCGGGTCCATCAAACATCAGACGTAACTCAACCATATCACCAGGCAGAGCTGAAGCGTCCATTTTTTTTAAAGTGCCGCCCCAGGTTATCAAGGGCAAAAGTGCAAAAACTGCAAACAGAAACTTCTGAATTATTCTTGTTTGCAATGGGGGTCTAGTGTTCATCCAACGTACCCATTCCATGATTAGGATTGTTGTTCTCATCGGCATAACCCCGAAATAATCAAGCTACCTAACCCGGCATCCCCGGTCTGACGAAACTTCAAAATTCGTGAGCTACAACAATAAATCAGTGAAAAAATATTACTCACTCAGGCGTATCGCCCGAGGCCTTTCTATCCAGAATCCGGGACCGGCAGGAACAATTTCCATCAGCCGAATCTCGCTGTCATCGATAAATACAATGCGCCCGTGATTTCGCCCGAGGTAATCCCCGATACGAACCCGGTGTACGCCGTCCTCACCGCGAATCAGCCCCCACAGCCCTTCATCGTTACTGATGGATCCCACCATATTGAATGAGTCCACCTCAAACTGTTCAAGATACTCTTTGGCTCGGTTGGGATCAGGCTTGATGTTGCTGTTCAGCTGGTCTTCGCTGATCGTAACTTTTGCCGGCGGCTCAAAAGGGCTTCGCTTGGCTGAAGCACTATAGGTGAATGCTTCGTATGGGCGAAACTCAGGCAAAGGCTCAATTTTACCTGTTGGTCTGGCTCTCATTTCAGCCATGTATTGATCAAGATCCTGAAATCCACTGGATGACAAGTCCAGGCATCCTCCCAACATGAATGAGGCTGCGATGACAACCGGCAGGCGAAAAGTCTTCATCACTTCGCCCCCTTATCGTTATAGCGGTAAGTCTTGGCCAGAATATTCATTTCCAGCTTGGTTCCCTTACCGGGCTTAATATCAAAATCATGCAAAGTCACGATTCGCGACAAGCTGGCAACACCACTGACAAAATTACCCAGATCATGATAAGTACCTTTCACAGAAACACTGATAGGTAGCTCAACATAAAATTCAGACACTTTCTCGGTTTGCAGCTTGATACCTTCAATCTGCAGACCCGCACCCCGGCCGGTAAAGGTGATATCCTCAAGCAGTCCGGGAACCTCGGTATCACTGGGCAACTGTCTGACCAGCGCACCAAAGGACTCTTCCATATCTTTCATCTGTGCCCGGTAGGCATTGAGGTTAGCCGCCTGAAAAGCCTTGATACGAAACTTCTCTCTAAGATCCTGCTCAGACTGCACAACACGCTCATGGCGATTGATCAGATCCGTGATATGGAGTTGATAACCAAGACCCAGCACAACCACCATAGTCAGAACACAGGCGATAATCCTGACCGCCAGGGGCCAGGCACCAATATTCTCCAGATCCAGATCAGCAAGATCGATTTCCTGCATTTTCTGCAGAGACTCAGAAAGACTCATGAATCATCTCCTTCCTGACCCGGATTGATCTGTCTGATGGTTAAATCAAACTCGTTCATCCTTTCACCATTGACGGTAATTTTTCGAACAGCCGTCAGGTTCGGCTCAGTAAACCACTCAGAAGAATCAAAGTTTCTCATCAGGGATGAGATCAGGTTATTGGACTCAGCGACACCAACGAGAGTAAGACGATCTCCCTGAAGCCTGAGAGCTTTGAAATAAACACCTTCGGGTACCATCTTGGCCACTTCATCGAATACACGAACAATGACCGGGCGGTTACCCTGAAGCTTCTGAATAACTTCCATACGCTCCAGAAGTTCTTCTTTCTTGCTCTTGAGATCCTTGATTTCAGCAATACTCTTATTCAGAACATTGATCTGATTCTGAAGATATTGGTTACGGCTCTGCTGGGAGCTGATGGCGTTGCTGATAAAAAGATCACCAACAAAAATCAGAGCAACGGAAGCCACCACGACCATCGCCCAAGCGGCAACAAATCGCTTCTTGCGTTCTTCACGCAACTGCTCTCGCCAGGGAAGGAGGTTTATTCTGGCCATCAGTCAAAACTCCTCATGGCAAGTCCGCAGGCAATCAACAGAGAAGGCGCATCTGCGGCAAGAGCATCTTCATTTACTTTGCCCGCTACGCCCATATCCGCGAAGGGGTTAATCAGTTTGGTTACAACACCCAGTTGATCCTGAATCATATCTGCCAGTCCCGGAATAGCAGCAGAGCCACCCGCAAGGGCAATAGCATCAACATCATTGAACTGGCTGGAGGAATAGAAAAACTGAAGAGAACGGGAAACCTGCTGAATAATTGCGTCCCTGAAGGGTTCCATAACTTCCGGTTCATAATCGTCCGAAAGCCCTCCTTTACACTTGGCTTTTTCAGCCTCCTCTGGAGCCAGGCCATAACGACGCTGAATTTCATCAGTCAACTGCCTGCCACCAAACAGCTGATCCCGGGTGTAAATGGTTTTGCCTCTGCTGAGCACATTTAATGAAGTATTAGTTGCACCAAGATCAACAATGGCAACGACCGGGTCTTCGTCATCAATATTGAGCTGGCTTTCAATGAGTTCATAAACCCGCTCAGTGGCAAAGGCTTCGACATCAACAACCTTTGCCTTGAGTCCACCAATATTGAGAGCTTCTTCTCTGACCTCAACATTATCTCGCCGACAGGCTGCCAGCAGTACCTCAACACGCTCAGGATTCCTTTCGTTCAGCCCCTGAACCTCAAAATCAATGGCCACTTCATCCAACGCGTAGGGAATGTACTGATCCGCTTCGAGTACAATCTGGGTCTCCATCTCGTCGTCACTGAGAGAGGCATCCATTTCGATTGTCTTGGTGATAACCGCTGCACCAGACACCGCCACAGCGGAACTTTTGATACCGGTTCGAGAGCGGGAAACAGCTTTACCAATGGCTTCTCCCACGGCCTGGGTATCCTGAATATTATTTTCCACCACTGCACCCAAAGGCAGTGATTCACGGGCATACGCCTCAATTTTGTATGCTCCGCCCTGGCGACTGAGCTCCACGACTTTTACGGCTGTCGAGCTAATGTCAACTCCAAGGACGGCATTTGATCTGCTTTTGAACAGCCCTAACACTGGCTCTATTCCTGATAATTTGTAATAAGTAGTTCTTTTCTAATTAAATAACAGTCTTGTATATTACGCAATTAAGCCAACCTTTTTCTGGGCTATTGCAAGCAGTTTTTGCGGGAGACGTCCCAAAAAAACCGCTGTTATTATGCCAGAACTGACCAGAGTATTTTTTGCTTCAGCTCATTTCTCCGTATAATACTCAGTCAGGATCGGCTGACTGAGCACACAATTATCTGCCTTTATGAAGGGCAACCTTTACAAACAGCCGGCGGCACAGCCTTACCTGGATGTCCTCAACCTATGAAACGATCGGTAAAATTATTCAAATTTCTGGCCTGGTCTTCCCTGATGGCCATCAGTGGATCTCTGCTCATTGCTGCCAGCGCTTATCTTTATCTGAGTCCCTCACTTCCATCCGTAGAAACCCTTCGTGATGCCAGATTGCAAACTCCACTGCGCGTCTACTCCAGTGATGGACTTCTTATTGCTGAATTTGGTGAGAAGCGCAGAACGCCTATTCATTTTGAGGATGCTCCTGATCACATGATCAAGGCATTCATGGCGGCAGAAGATGACCGCTTTTACTCTCACCCGGGGGTCGATGCTATTGGTCTGCTGCGAGCAGCAGCCCAACTGGTGTCCACTGGCCGAATTCAATCCGGTGGCAGCACCATCACCATGCAAGTGGCTAAGAACTTTTTCCTCAGCCATGAGCGGGTATTCTCACGTAAATTCAATGAAATTCTTCTGGCACTGCAGATTGAGCGAGAACTCACCAAAGATGAAATTTTTGAGCTTTACCTGAACAAAATTTACCTCGGTAACCGGGCTTATGGCGTGGAGTCAGCTGCCCAGGTTTATTATGGAAAATCCGCTCAGGATCTGAACCTGGCACAAATCGCTATGATAGCCGGTTTGCCTAAAGCACCTTCAAGATACAACCCCATTAACGATCCTGACCGCGCTCTGATTCGTCGCGACTGGATCCTCGGGCGTATGAAGAACCTTGGCTATATTGATGACTTCGAGTACCAGCAGGCCATCGAAGAGCCCATAACTGCCAGTTACCACGGCGCACGAATCGAATTACAGGCGCCTTACATTGCAGAAATGGTACGTCAGGAAGTGGTTGACCAGTTTGGGTCAGATGCCTACACCGAAGGCTTTCGAGTCACTACCACTGTAAGCAGCAAAATGCAGCTGGCTGCCAATGACGCCGTTGCTGAAGGGCTGATGCAATACACAGAGAAGCATGGCTATCAAGGTCCTGTTGCTAACTTGCTGGAAGGTGAACCAGCCGATGACTGGCAGAAAGTTTTAAATCGCACCAGGTCAATCAGCATTCTGCAACCCGCCATGGTAACCGCTGTTGATGGCCAACAAGTCAACATCGTTCTGAAAAACAGCGAAACCTCGATCATCGAGTGGGACAATCTCAAGTGGGCCAAGCCTTATCTCAGTATCAACAGTGTTGGTAAGGATCCAAAAGAAGCAGCTGATATCCTGAAGCCAGGAGACCAGATCTGGGTTCGCAAGATGCCCGATGAGCGTTATCGCCTTGCCCAAGAACCTGAAGCCCAGTCAGCCCTGGTCTCTCTGAACCCTGAAGACGGCGGCATTCTGGCTCTGGTTGGCGGTTTTAACTTCTACGACAGCATGTATAACCGGGCGACACAAGCCGTCCGTCAGGCAGGTTCTTCTTTTAAGCCTTTCATTTATTC
>CBDEWF010000080.1:0-9774 GCA_965243775.1 Sansalvadorimonas sp. | reverse complement strand
GAAATGGAACAATCAGCATTGGCTGAAGATGCAAAAACAGTTGCTAAACAAGAATTAGTTATTTAACGATGATATTTTATAGTGGTCCGGGTCACTCTCAGGCCATCCCGACCTTTGGAAGAACAACCCGAACCCCGACCCTAGGAGCTTGACCGAGAATAGCGTCCGTAGCGAGAGCGCGCTGATTTTCGTCAGTTTATCAGGTCGTAACTGCTCATATTTTACTGGCAAAATTGTCTGTTTTTTATACAGCTCCTCGCTATCACTGGGCTGTAGCCGAGTCGATGGTTGGTCTGCCAGTGAAATATGAGCAGTTACATCAGGTCGGCATTTCCTGGTATTGATGTGATTTTGCCTTTCGTTTGACTATTCTCTTCATCTTTTCAGTAGTCCTTTCCTTTTATGCGGAAAGAGCTGTTGATTGATTTCTTTTTTATTACCACTGACTTAAGTGTTCGATAATTAATGCCTGATTTTTTTGGGAGTACTTGTAGCAGTTGGCTTTAAAAGCAGATCGTTCCACTACTGGCACGGTGATAGTTTCGCAGAACCAGGGGAATTTGTATTTCGTTGTGCTGTATTTTGAGTCAGCTCCCATCATGACTCCCAATGCGTGGGCGGGTAGATTATCGTGTGTGAATGTTGTAAAGCCTGTATGGCGATTTTGATCCCCCATCACACGTATCAGTTTCATTGTGCTCGATGTCATCCGAACATACACGATATAATTGCTCATCAACAGAAATTTGGTATGTGATACAGGGGGGCGGATATCCTGTTTTGGAGCCCAGCTATCCACGTCTCTGCGAAAATCCCCCATAAAGGCATCAATGGCCTCCCGGTAAGATAAATTACGATATTTGGCAAAGGAGTAGTCGCCTGTGACAGTATCAAAGGGTTGGTTGCTTACCCAGTTCAGGATGATTCGGTTGAATAGTGGCCGATTACCTTGTTCTTTGTGTTCTTTGTTTATCTCGTCCATATGTTTGATCCACCAGCTCAGGTATTTGTGCATGATTCTATCGTTGGTGATATTGGTAAATCGAATGAGCCTGAAAATGTGGATGGTTAGAGGAGGGGCTGCGCTGTCTGCTTGGGCCTTTTTGGGTTGGGCATTGGGCTGTGAGTTTTGAGGCTGCATGTGCTCGGTTTGGGGGGGGATGGATTCCAGTTGTTGTGGAGAGTCCTGGGTGAAATCTTTGGGTGACAATACGGACTCAATGGCAGTATTTTGATTGATAACAGTGTGCATAGTAGTGATGTTTGTGCCGTCGAAGCGGTTGTAGCTTATCTGGATGGTATCGCCTCGCAATGACAGCAGGGCTTCTTCGTCGTTGATGATGGCGTTGTATAGGCCTGTGCCCGTATCCTGGCCATTCTCCATGATGGTCACAGGCAGTTGTTCAAAAACAGATACCTGTTGTTCGCCCAGTGTATTTGGGTAGGTAAATACCAAGGCTGGTTCAGCAGTGGGCTGAAAGGTTAGGTTCTGGGCTGAACTTGCTGGCGGGATTGCTCGTATCTGTTCGGCAATGGCAAGGCTGCCTGCTTCTATCAGGTTAAGAGTATTTGCCCAGGATGTGAGGCTGAGACATAGTGAAAATGCGATTATGGTGAGGTTGTGTTGAGTTCTCATGGCTTGGGTTTGCTTCTTATGTGTTTCAGGTAGTTTCGGCAAAAGAAGAGAGTTCCGAAGGGGGGGGGCTTTCTGCTTTGAGTGGACTGCTATCTTTTTGGAGTAGGTGAGTATTTTCCAATACAAGAATGAGCCTGAATGAAGGGTGATTGGCTCCGGCCTCAGGCTCGTCGTTCATAGATGGTTGCCAGTAGATATTCTCTAGCTGTTTTTAGCCGTCGAGCTGACTCATTATTGATCATACCTCTGGCTATGGCTTCCAGGTTTTTCATCGTAATTCCAGGTTCCAGAGATTTCTCAGCGCCAGGCAGGGAGGCAAATTTTTCATAGGGCGTCTTTATATCCTCATAATGGTAACGCTTTCTCTCATTACCCTTCTTGTCCACATAAATACTTGGGAAGAAACAGGGGGGTGGTGATAGTTCAGATAAGGATTCAGGTAGTCTCTGTCAAATCGGTTAACCTGAGCAGCAAAGTGCTGGGGAATGTGGGCGTATCTCAGTATCTTTCTGATCACAGAGCCGTTCCTGCTCTCCACCAGGGCATTATCATTGCTATGTCTGGATCGAGACTTGGTGAAGGCAATGTGAAGCTTGTTCAATAGCTTGGCACACCCTGTGGTTAATGTACTCAGAACCATTGCCAGAATGGAACTCCAGTAGCTTAAAAGGGAATGTTGTCAGAATCTTTTCCAAAACAGCTATCAGGAACATTTCGCTGATACGTTCAACGGAACAGATCACTTCAAACTGGGTCATTTCATCAACTGCATTGATGTGGTAAAGCCTTTTCTCACCGTCTTTGTCTCCCTGGTGAACAGTATCAATACGGATAAAACCAGATCGCCCCTGTGGGTCTGGGCGATGACGGACTCCAATGGTCCTCTGGACACGGCGGGTACAGATTTTCTTGAGGGCAGGGCCGCTGAGGTCATTATGGAGCCGATCAGTTTCGGCCAAAAGCCTGATGTCAGCCTTGGAGAAACGGGATTGAAAACCGTTGGGTGTACATGGCCTGTATTGTACAGCGCCTTTGGTTGTGTAAGCGTGCAGCAGGCGGGTAACTTGAGCTCTGGAATAACCCGTGGCCGTTGCCAGGTAGTGAGGTGTTTTGAGGCGAATAGTGGTTCTATTTAACGAAAAACAGCTCACGAAATGGCAAAATTCAGCGTACTCGCAGTAGGGTCTCTATTCTCGGTCAGGCTCCTAGCTCCTAGCTCCTAGCTCCTAGTAGTACGTGATTTAACGGTTAACAGCATCAGGAGTCTGACCAGCGAATGGAGCAATAATATCAACAGCAGGAAAAGCCGCTTTGACATCTGACTCAGAGCCAGATTCAAACAGCAGCTTTACATTTGGACCAGCATCCATAGTGGCATAAACCTGCAGACCACTCTGGCGCAACTGCCACACTTTCTGCAGTGCCGCTACCGACTCCGGCTGCCAGTACAGCAGGGGCGGCCAGGAAGCCAGCATGGTGGCGTGCATAGCCAGAGCATTTTGCTCTGCAGTCGCCCCAAGCAGGGCAAAATCCCTGACTGTAACAGCATGCTCAATACGGCGGATATCACGATCCGCCTGCTCTGGCCAGCCTCGGTAGAGAACCGCACTGTCTACAGTTCTCTGCATCCCTTCCCGTGAACCGGTAGGCTTTTCCGCTTCAGTCAGGGTAAGAACACCGAGACGCAGATCTGGCCAGATCCGGTCAATCGGCGTAGCAAAGCTATCCATACCATCCGGGCGCACACCACGATGCCAGCGAACAAAGCCTGAATAGATAGAGCGACAGGCACTACCACTCCCCAGCCTGGCCAGTATCGACATCTCCCGCTCAGACAGTGGAAAACCATAAATACCAGCCAGAGCCCGGGTCAGAGCAGCGAACCCGGATGCTGACGAAGCCAGGCCGGCACCGGTAGCCACATCATTCCTGGTTTCAATACGCAGACTGCCGGAACCTATAGGGCGAAACAGGTTTATATGGGCAACAATCTTCTGGCAAAATCCGGATTCACAATCGATGGGCCGGCCATTCAGAAAAACCTCATCAGTTTCACCTTCAAGCCGGGTCAGCCGGGTCGTAGACCCTTTGCACTTCAGGGAAACAGAAAGGGAGTCATTGACCGGAAGATTCAAAGAGGTATTGCGTTTACCCCAGTACTTACACAGGGCAATATTGACCGGTGCATAGGCCTCAAAACTGTCAGAAATATCCGGTTGATAGTCAACCAGTATCCGTGCAGCAATATCAGAGTGAGTCAGGTTCAAGGTACACTCCACACTTGGCCACAGACACAGGAATTCTCTCATACCCTTCAAGCTCTCCAGCCTCACCCAGGGCGATTACACAATCCCCGAGACCAGAGCCGGAAATTTTTACACCCTGGGCACCTTGCTGCCGCAGGGTATAGACCATATTCGCCAGATTTTTATCACAGACACCAAGAGCATCCATCAACCCTTGATAGATATCCATGCAACGCCCCAGACGAGCCAACTTCCCTTCCCGAATAGCTCCGGTAGCCTGCTGCGTGCAATCCGCCATCATTCGAAACAGATGATCATAAAGGGACGGGATCAACATCCGCTCTTCCTTTACCTTTTTAATCACTTCCGGCGTTGGCGTCTTGTAACCACTGCAATAGAGACTCACCGGCAGCTCTTCTCCCAGCGGGGTCACACTTCGAGTCGCCGGACGATAATGGACAATACCACCATAGAGACTGGCCACCAGGTCAGTTCCAGAACCACCACCCTGAATCTCCTGCACCACCGACAGACACTCATCAAGCATGGTTCGTGGTCGCAGGGGCAAACCGGAAATACAGCGCAAGGCTCCGGCAACAGCAACAGTCAAAGCCGCAGACGAACCCAGACCAACCCTGTGGGAAAAGTCAGACGTTATTTTCAGATCCAGACCACCTGGAAGCCGATTCTTCCAGCGCTCGAGCAGGGCCAGGGTAAAGCGATGGGTTTCATCCTGGGCCAGGCGATCCAGATCAGTCTCCAGCCCCCCCAGCGCCGAATGGATTATTATTTTGCGGTCATTGCGAAGAGCCGCTTCAACCCTGAGACGGGTTTCTACAGCACAGGCAATAGCCGCCTCACCATATAAAACGGCATGTTCGCCAAACAGCATGGTACTGCCTGGCACTGATACGGTAACGCGTTGCGAGGTTGTCTGCTGGGCAGCAGGCACCTCAGCATAATCTAACGCCATAGGGATCACATTGAAGTCGGGTAACAGGGAAACCGTAATCACGACACAGGTCCGTGATCGGCTCCTCACTTTGAACTAACAGAAAACCGGCCTTTTCGCCATGCACTGCGCCAGCACCGCTGATTTTTCCGGCTGCGTTATAACGGGTACGGAGGTCTTCCACAAAACGCTGAACCGTTCCCGGTACGACACCGATATCAACCAGCAGCTGATGGTTACGCTTGACATACTCTTTAAGCGCACCCACATCCCGGGTCAGGAAAGACTGCTCCAGGCCGGTAATAATATTATGAAACTCATTCCAGATAGCACTTTTGCCAAAACGGCGCTGCACTTCAGCCACACATTGCCCGGTACTGACCTCCGGTTCACCGGAGTTCACCAGATACCAGTTCAGTTCTGGCAGTGACTGACCGGTTTCCACCTGGGCATTTTCCATTCTCACCAGGCCACCATGAACTGTCACCATAGGGTCAATAGTACTGTTACAGCCATGCTGTAGACGCTCGGTATGACTGGTAAAACGAAACAGGGCTGCCTTGTCCAGCTTAACACCGTAATATCCAGCCACCGCTGCCAGTACAGAAGCTACAGTCGCAGCGGAAGAACCCATACCGGAACGCATAGGGATCTCGGAATGAAGATGAACTTCAAACCCTCGATCCAAAGGGATATCCAGAGCATTGATCAGGCCGGCAATAGCGTAGAGATAGAGATCACCAGGCTGCTTGAGCACATCGCAGATATTCTTCTGCCCAAGCAGGTAAGCCTGGTAGGATTCATCAATACTATGCCTCAGGCACTCAAGGGCGGCCAGGGAGCATTCAGCCAGGCGTCCTTTTTTTCGCTGGAAATCATCAAGGTAAAGATGGACAACAGTATCCCGGACCGGCCTGACCTCACACTGCGAGTGAATATTCACCGCAACCGCCAGAGCGGGAGTACCATATACAACCGCATGCTCACCGGAAATAATAATCTTGCCTGGGGCAATGGCTCTCATTGGCAACCTGCCATTTACTTCTTAGGGCTCCTGCCGTCTATTGTAAGCCCTGAAAGGACTCGATTAAATCCTTAGAGTCTGTTCATAATCTTAAAGAGGCAGCCATACGCAAAAATGCCGCCCCCTCTCAACGAAAGGTAGACAGCATCTTTTTGACCAGTTTTTTCTAACTGCTATCTATGAGACCACCCCATCAACTCTCAGCTTCAGAGTAAATCCGCTTATGATTGTGAATACCAACCAACCGATAATGCCCGGCAGCCATTTCAGGGAAGTAGTGCTCTCCACCATCCTGGGGACAGGAGCAGCCAAACAACCGGGCATAGCTGTCATAATCCAGCTCCTGACGTGCTTCCAGCATAGCCAGATGCCCATCCCGCCGGGTGTGCTCACGGTATCCCGGTTTCACCGTCATGGCAAAGAATTCACCCACACAGCCGGAACCATAACTGAACAGGCCAATATGCTTGCCAGACAGATCTTCTCTGTCATTTTCCAGCAAGGAAGCCAAGCCTATATAAATGGAAGCACTATAGCTGTTACCAATCCGGCGATTATAGAGAAGCCCGGAACCGATCTGCCGGTTTAACAGCTCTTCATCCATAGCGACACCATTAGTGACTGCCAGCTTGCGATGAGCCTTCTCCCCCATTCTGGTAAAAGGCAGGTGGTAACAAAACCGGGCAAAGTCAGTAAACTCCAGACTGCCCTCATTTTCACAGTAATGCTTCCAACTCTGACGCAGCGCCTTGAGATAGACAATGGTGGAATACTTCCCATCCACCAGGGCAGTATCCATATAGTTGGGCCGCCAGAAGTCCATAACATCTTCGCTGTAACAGCCAGTTTCCGGATGCACTTCCAGCAGGCGAGGATCAGTTTTCACCATCATGGCAACGGCCCCGCAGCCCTGGGTTGCCTCCCCTGGCGTATCCAGACCGTAGCGGGCAATATCCGCCGCAATGACCAGAACCTGACCATCAGGTTTGCGGGCAAGCAGCCCGCAGGCCATCTGAATGGCTGCGGTAGCACTGTAGCAGGCCTGCTTCAGCTCCACGATCCGACAGTTACTCCCCAGCCCCAACAGCCGCTGGACATAGATACCTGCTGCTTTGGACTGATCAATACTGGACTCTGTAGCAAACAGAACCGTCGTAACCTGATCACGATTATCATCGTTGATCAGAGGCCTGGCCGCATTGGCAGCCAGGGTTACTATATCCTCGTCCTGGGCCGGCACACCCATATGTTCCTGCCCAAGACCTATCCGGTACTTGTCCGGATCTTCCCCGTTATGATCTGCCAGCGTACTCAGCGACAGAAACAGCCCGGAGGAATAAAAACTGATGTCATCTATACCGACAGACATAACCGATATTCAGGAAAAATCATCCAGAATTAACCGTTCGTTGCCGTATAAACTGGCAACATCGGGGGCACCAAGCAGAAACATGGCGGTTACGAACTCCCGCTTAAGAGCTTCAATAACAGAAATCACCCGATCAACGGACTCCATGGCCGGCTTTAGTAGCGGGGCAGCCAACCCGCACAAACGGGCGCCGAGTATAACAGACTTGGTCATATCAAGACCGTTACGCAGACCACCACTGGCGACCAGCTCAACACGATCACGATAGGGAGCAGCCTGTTTCAGCGCCCTCGGTGTCGGGATACCCCAATCCTGGAACAAAATGCCGGGATTCAGCTCACCACCGGCCCGGTGATGCTCAATCCGACTCCATGATGTGCCACCCTGCCCGGCGACATCAATATATCTGATATCCCGCGACACAACAGCAGCTATATCTTCTGCCGAAAAGCCACAGCCAACCTCTTTCAGCATCAATGGGCAATCCAGCTGACGACGAATGTCGCTGATCCGGTCCAGCAACCCGCCAAACTCAGTATCCCCTTCCGGCTGTATAGCTTCCTGCAAAGCATTCAAATGCAGATAGAGCGCATCAGCACCAACCAGCTCAACAGCTTCGCGACACTCATCAATGCCAAAACCTTTGTTCAGCTGCACCGCTCCAAGATTGGCAAACAGCAAAGCATCGGGAGCATACTGGCGCAGTGCAAAACTGGCCCTTGCCGCCGGCTGCTCGAACATCACCCTCTGCGAACCTACAGCCAGAGCTACACCTGTTGCCTGAGCCGCAACAGCAAGATTGTGATTGATGGTGCGCACCAAGGCGTTGTCCCCGCCAGTCATGGAGGAGATCAGCAGAGGGAAGGAGAGTTTCTTATCCATAAACTCCACACTGGGATCAATATCATTGAGATTGATCTCCGGTAGAGCCCTGTGGCTCAGACGAATCCGATCAAAGTAACGGGCATCCCGATCTGTACCGCTATCCTGCTCAATCAACCGGATATGCTCAATCTTGCGACTATTGGTCGTTTTCCCGTCCAGGTTCATGGTTTCAGCACTCATCAGGCTTAGCGCTCAAACTTCACATGAGCGGCCATAAGCTCACCGGGATTCGTCTGAGCCGCCAGCAGGGAAAGCTCTCCACAGAGAACAGAAGCAGCACAGATAACGGCGAGACGGCGGGCATTTTCACCGGGCTCACGCTGCTCACGGCAACCGAGCAGTTTGAGGTTTTCCTCGACAAAGTCCAGACCTTTTCCATTACCCACAGAACCGACAATCAGGTTGGGCAGATTCACGGAAAAATAGAGATCCCCATCACGCACTTCACAATGCACAATCCCCTGGGAACCCTCGACAATATTGGCAGCATCCTGCCCCGTTGCCAGATAGAAAGCAAGCAACATATTGGCAAAATGGGCATTGGCACTGCGAATACCACCTGCCAGCATTGTTCCCAGCAGGTTCTTTTTGATATTCAGGTCAACAACCGCTTCCGGGGTTGTTTTCAGCCTTCGCTCACACAGATCCCGCGAGATCGTAAGCTCACAAACAACATTTTTGCCACGCCCAAGGATACCATTGATGGCTGTTGCCTTCTTGTCGGTACAGTAATTGGCTGAAATTGATGTGTATTTCAGTTCTGGATACTCACCCAGCAGCCAGTCTTGCAGTTTTTCTGCCGCCAGAGTCACCATATTGTGTCCGGATGCATCGCCGGTGGTGAACTCCAGACGCACATAAAGCAGATTGCCAACGATTTGGTGGTGCAGGTCTATCAGCCTGGCAAACCGGCTGCACTCGCGCACCACCATATTCATCTCATCCTGCCGGGCGGACAGGCTCTGCCATGCCGTCAGTGCCTTGCTGGCATCAGGCGCTTCAAGAAGAATGGAACGGGTCATGCGCTCATCAATCACCGTGGCCCGGATACCACCCGCCAGTGTTGCAACCCTGGCTCCACGACCGACAGATGGCCACAGCGGTGTTTCATAAGTTGCCAGGGGCAGCATAACACTGTCATCGATTGTATCGCCGATAATCCGGACCGGACCTACCAGGCGCATAGGTACCGGAGCCAGAGAAATTTTATGTTGTGACATATCCCGGAAATCGTCCCGTCAGGTTTCTTACATCAGCCACCATATGGCCGGGGAGCGCCATCATATCAGAACCAGCCATATTTCGCCTGCTCTCAGCAAATAAAACCATCCAGGAAAGTGATAATGAATTTACCATCCTAACCAACCTGCTATCTTCCCCTTGAGTTTCCCCATAAAAGTATCATCGCAATTGGTCTGAAGACGCAATGACTCTCTCTTGTACTGGTCATATACATCCATGGTTACAGATCCACCATAAATCTCCTGGAAGTCTTCAAAAGAGTAGATATGATCGTCGGCAGCTTTACCAAACAGTGAGTCACGCCCTCCCAATAACACTGACAACAGATAAAAACCCGTAGAAATCTTAAATTGACCTCCCTGTTTCTTTCTGATCTTCTGAATTTCAAAAATTTGATCTTTAACGATATGAACATTGGGA
>CBDEWF010000079.1:0-2198 GCA_965243775.1 Sansalvadorimonas sp. | reverse complement strand
ATATGAGGACACTGCTCCAGGACCTGCAACTTGCAAATTTCACGAGCAGATAGGCCCACTATAGCAGTACTCTTAGGAGCATGATGCAAGCAAACACAAAGAAAGTTGCGTAGCAACAGACACTTTATTAAGTGAACGAAACAACGATGGATACGCGATAGCGGACGCACGTCAATCAGCAGTCCGAGAGCAAACAACTGCACATACGATAACCAGCATACAACTGCTGCACATACAAGAGCCAGCATCTAACAGTTCCACATTTAATAACCTGCATATAACAGCTGCACATATGAGAACCATCATCCAACAGCTCACACACGACAACCAACACCTCACAGCTGCACATACGAGAATCAGCATCTCACAGCTGTAAATACACGAACCTACATCTCACAGCTGTGCATACATAACCAACATCTCACAGCTGCACATGTGAGAACCAGCATCTCATAGCTGCACATACAAGAACCAGCAGACTAGAACCAGCATACAAGATCCAACATACAAGAACCAGCATCTTACAGCTGTACAAACGAGAGCCAGCATCTCACAGCTGTTCATACAAGAACCAACATACAACAGCTGTTCATACAAGAACCAGTATCTCACAGCTGCACATACAAGAAAAAGCTTCTCACTCGAGAAAGCACCACTATCATTTATCACTTTTCACTCGTATATTTCTCTACTCACTTGGAGCGTTTCTCACTATACCTGCGGGGATCAGACTTATGCCCTAGCGGGCTTCACACTCACGACCTCAGTTTTGCATGCCAAGGTTTTAAAGTACTCGGAAACCGTCAATCGCTGCACCGAGCCGGTGTGATTGACCAATGAGATGAACAGATATCAATACTGACCAATGACGTCAGCTGCGACGGTACAATTGAATAATGAAGTACGAAAAAAACACTGTGACTTACCAATAAAGTACGTTTTCACACTAAAACTGACCAATGAGATGCGTCCAGATGTTGCCAGTTTCGGAGTGGATGCGAAACACAGAGTAGAGGCAGTCAGTGACCGTGTGCAGCTGGGGGCGGTGACCTGCAGGGGCAGGTAGCAGCATAACTCACAGAGGCAGGTAGCAGGGGCGGGCGGGAGGCTGGGCAGCACGGGCAGGCAGGAGCCTGGCAGCAGGGATTGACAGGTGGAGAGAACAGCAGCAGGGCAGGCGGCAGGGGCGGGCAGTAGGACGGGCAACAGGTAAGGGCAGCAGGGCGGGCAGTAATAGCAGCCCTGTACTTGACAGGAGCAACAGCCCTTCACCTGATAGCAGGAACTCGTTGTCCTTCAGCCAGTCTGGCAGGTGCGCGTGGTGCATCAGCTCGTAGCCGGCGGCCAGCACCCGCTGCCCGAGCTCCGAGGCCTGTCGGTGGCAGCGCCCGCTCAGGTCCTCCTCCTCCTCCTCCTCCAGCTGCTGAGGACACACAGACAGTGGCGCGAGCTACAGCAGCCACACAGACTGCAGAGTTATGCCCCCGCTAAGGCAGACATAAAGACAGCGGAGCAGTAGCTTCTCAATAGCGGACAGACAGGCAGCAGAGCAAAAGCACAAAAACATGGACACAACGAGCACGGACACAGACACAGAGGCCGTACTCTAACCGCAAGGAAATAGACAGGCTCAACAGCAGCGTAGAGAAAGACACAAAGAGACAAATACTGGCGACGTTGTACTGGTGAACATTGACCCTAAACCTACGCGGAAGGTCTCAGCTGTACGGTAACGGAGCTGCCCACAGAACGCAGCACAGCCAACTATCCTGAATCCTGTTGGCTGTAGAAACGCTATCTGCCTTGAGTCTAGGTGTACAGAAGTTGGAGACAAAAAAAATTGGATCATTGATTAAAAAAGTAGTAACAGCATCAGTTGCCACCTGAAAAATCCTTGAAAAAAATGCTGTACTATTCTCATCTGACATCAATACTTATGTAAACACGTTTTATTATGTTTCTATAGCAAACTAACATCCTTTTTCAAGGCTGGTGTCAATAATATTTAAAGAGGCGAATAGAAATGCTCCGCTTTGGAACGTTATCTACTTGGCGTAGCGTTGCATTTTCCCAAACGATAAGAGACCAATTGTATGAAATATTATCAAGTTTTCTCAAATATAATGGTCAAACCAATGGATTTCTCTATTAAAGGATACGGGATCCCTATAGCAAGAAAAGGTCACCGTGCTAACCTG
>CBDEWF010000078.1:0-179156 GCA_965243775.1 Sansalvadorimonas sp. | reverse complement strand
ACCTTAAAACCGGCTTGAGATAGAAGACCATGAATTTTGGAGCCAAAGTCAAAGTCATAATTTCCGTTTTCATGAGAACTTAACTCGAAATCTTTGACTTGATTATAAAATTCAGAATTAGGAGACATATTTCCAGATATAAAGCATGAAATATCAACTAGTGATATCCATCCACCAAAGTCAAGGTTCTGATATATAGTTTTGAGAGTACTAACAGGATCAGGAATATATGAAAGTGTGAAACTCGACCAAACTCCAGAGAAATTTCCAAGATTATTGAAGTCTATGTTTTGAATATCCTCACAAAAATATTCTTGCTTCTCTTTCTTATTCTTTTTACAGAAATCAATGAATTGGTCATTTATATCAATGCCAGTAACTTTAGATACTTCATCAGAGATTAGATCTGAAACTGATCCTACAGAGCAACCCAAATCAACAACGCAATCACTCTCTGATATAGGAATATTTACGAAATAAGAGTCCCATTTTCTCCACTTTTGTTGGTTCTGATACTCTTCTAGAAGATTCATGTTTGCTCGTTGGTTGGGAAAAATATAACGCTTGCGTCAGGCGCCGCCGAAGGCGGTCGCCTGGACGCACTTGTTAGCTTCAGCTGTTGAGAATTGCTAAAGCTTGATCTTCAGTCATATTCCATATGTCATAGTTTTTAGATGTGTCTAGCATTTTCTTATATTTACTAACCATCGGCATATGACTATTTAAGTGATCATTTTGCCTAAAATATTGCTCTTGTTCGGAGAACTTTCCTTGCGTTTCGATGAGGAATCGAGCGAACCCCATATATTGAGTTTCATTGTTTCCGTCAAAACCGGCAAATACTGAGAAGTGATTTTTGCTAATAGCTTCGCTTTTTGTTGATCTCTTAAAGTATTCAATTGCCCTGTATAAATCTAATATATCTAAGACAAAACGACCTTCATCAGATGGCATTTCATCTGAAATCCACTCATCAATCATTGAGTAAAAAATTTCGTAACCATTTTCTAAGATATCTATAAGCTCATTGTAATGATCGGACTCATCCGGCTTTATGGCAGAGAGTATTTTGTATTGATTGATTAATAGAACTCTGTCTTTTTTTGAAATTTCCACGATTACTGCTCCTTAAAGTACTTTTCTCTTAATGTGGTTGGCCATACCCACTATATCAGGATAAATTGTGTATTCATCGAGGTTAGCCCATTTTAGAAAATCTTTTGCTTCTTCTTTTGCTTCACTAGGCAAAACAATCTTTCTATAACAGTCTGCTGCTGATGATTCAAATCCAGAGTCCATGGTTCCATGAACAGTAAAAACACCTTTTTGAGCTGTTATCCTATCACTCTGGTGGTTTGGTCTAATTGCCAGTGGTTTTTCTACTTGAAAAGGTCTTTTTTCCCAGTAGATTGATTTGTAATCAAACCCTTTATCCTCTGGCACATTAATGATTTTTTCTCGACCACTTAATCTATTTAAGGATGTTGGATCTAATATAAATAAAGAACTATTTTCAGATTCGTTATAATCACTATAAAGTATGAATGCTATTGCAACACCCATGACAGTTGTCCAGTCAAGTAATCTTGTTGGAATCCAATAATGTTGCATATCAAATAATGTTTCCCAGTCACTATTTCTTTTTTCAAATAGTCTGGATGCTGTTTTGGTAAATTCAAAGAAGAGTTCTTTCTCTTTTTCTTCCCAGTTCTGTTGTCTAAGAAGGCTTGGTGTTAGTAGCCAATTTTCGTCTGAATGACCTCTGTACCAAATTTCCCTAGGATTTCCAAGCTCACTTTCAGCTTGTTTGACTTCAGACAAAAAGTCTGTCCATGACGTCATATTTTTTGCCTCATAAATGAATTTTCCTTAAACGCGATGTTGAATATTGGAGGAGCTAACGTTTAGGTCTGCGGCGCGAAGCGTCCGCAGTACCTTCTTGTTGTACGAACCCTCGCACGTTCTATGGGTTTAATGTTTGTGGATTGTACAGGGATTCGTATTTTTCAGGAGCTCTTATATATGAGTGTTACTTGGGTGTGTGTATTTCTATAGTCGGACATTCTTAATCTTTATATTCTGATGCTTTTAAGATCTAAGCAATAGTTACTGGCCATGCGTATCTCTACACAAGGGTGTATCAACTCAGAAGCTGCAAAGAACTGAGAGGTTTTGTCGGATCCCGTGTCCTGGGAATGGTATCGATGATTACGAGTCTTTTTTTGCATGTCGGACACAATCCTTTCTCAGCTTGGCCTGTACTCTCCAGGTATTCTCTCCAATCCAGTTTCAGCGGTTTCTTTGCAGGCTTCTGTTTGTGGGCGGCTCTGGCTTTGTTAAGTTTGTCGATACAGCTTGCGGCATAAAGCCCGTATGTGCGAATTACACGTTTCCCATGGGAAGGCACATGTATTAGTAATCTTTTTATAAAGGTTTCATGAGTAAAGGAGATTGTCTCTCTCGTCTTGGTTTTATGACTGGTATAACTCAAGACTATATTATCGCCTTCACGCTTGAGCTGGTGATTGTGAATAGGCCCGCCTTTCACATAACGAGAGAGATAAATTGCCACTCCGGTTGCGTAATCGTATTTTTGTGGAATATAAACTTTCCAGTCTGTCCGGCCCAGCTTATTCAGCAGGTTATGAACCAGCTGTTCTGACATATCTGGCGGTAGAATCAGTTGATGAATGTCTTCACGAAGAAAAGCACATAGTTTTCCTCGAAATAGCTGCATCACAACGCGAAAAGGGAGAAAACACTTTTTTACAGGTTGAATCCACTCTCGCTTTATGATTTAAACCGCCATCTGTAATTAGACAGTGGATATGGGGATGCAAACTGAGATTGCGTCCCCAAGTGTGCAGACTGAGAATAAAGCCGGTTTCTGCTCCAAGATATGTTTGGCTTTTAAGAAGTGTTTTCAGTGTCTCAGATGTGGCTCGGAACAGAAGGTCTGTCATCAAACTGCTATTTCTGATCCATAGCTCATTCAAATCGTGGGGAATGGTAAAAACCAAGTGATGATGTGAAGTATCAATCAGTTTTTCCTTTTGAGCTCTAAGCCATTGCTCTACACCAATTTTGTTACATTGAGGACAGCTCCGGTGTTTACATGAGTTGTACCATATCCCCTGCATATGGCCGTCGGGGCAGGCTTGAACATGGCCTCCCTGTGCAGCAGTTCGACAGGTCATAAAGGCGAAGGCGGCTTTTAAATGATCCATGGGTAATGGACGGCATTTCGAATAAGCCGGGAAAGCATTATGGAAAATCTGCTGTACACTTGTTTCCATTACTGGCCCCAAGAATTAAGAACCAGTAAAAGTAGAATAAAAAAGATTAAATGCCATCACCCAGCTTGCTGGGGTCGTACAACAGCCGCATATACGCTAAAAGCCGTATAATAAACTATCAATATACAATAACTTATTTATAAAATAACTTAATAATATTATAATGTTACAGAACAATCTACAGCCGTAGAGCCTTACTAATATTGTCGTAATCTCTAATTTCATATTTTGCCTTCACATCACACTAATCCGTTAATCCAAGGCTACTCTTCGTGAAAATAAAGCTTGTAAATTGTTTGAGATAACCACCTATACGAGCTACTTTTACTGTTCCTTTATCCAGTAGAGACCTGCCCTTAATGAGGTTACAGATGCAGTTTCAGCAGGCTATAAGGGCTGTAAACTATGCTTATGCAACTGAAAAGGCTTACTGGAGCTGGATAAGGCAATATCTTAAATTTCATAAGATGAAGCATCCTGCTAGCATGGGAGGAGAACAAATTAGTGAGTTTCTCTCTTATCTCGTCATGAAACGCCATGTTTCGGTTAACACACAACAACAGGCTTTAAGTGCCATAGTATTTTTGTACAGGAACGTGCTGCAAAAAGAGGAGTTGATTATCAATGAATGGTCTCATTCAAGGCGGCCAAAAAAATTACCCGTAGTATTTTCCCACAGTGAAGCTGAGTTAGTGCTCTCCCATCTCGAGGGTACACCACTTCTTATATCACAGTTAATGTATGGCTCTGGTTTGCGCTTAATGGAAGCAATTCGAATACGTGTAAAAGATGTTGATTTTGATCGTAATGAAATAACTGTTAGAGCCGGCAAGGGAGGAAAAGACAGGGTAACTATTCTTCCCCAGAAAGTAATTTGTCCTCTAAAGAGGCATATTGAATACTCCGCCGTTCTCCACCAGAAGGCATTGGCTGATGATGTATGCTATGTACATCTACCTGATGCTCTGGCAAGAAAATATCCCAATGCAGGGAAAGAATTGGCTTGGCAGTATATTTTTGCCAGCAATCAGCTTAGCCATGATCCTCGGTCAGGAAAAGTTGGTCGCCATCATATTAATGAGCGTCAAATTCAGCGTAATGTAAAGGCCGCTATTCTTAAATCAGGCATCAACAAGCATGCTAGTTGTCATACTTTTCGCCATAGCTTCGCTACCCACTTGTTGGAAGGTGGGTATGATATTCGTACGGTTCAGGAGTTATTGGGCCATGCCAACGTCAATACTACCATGATTTACACCCATGTCCTGAATCGAGGGGGGCGGGGTGTAAAAAGTCCTGTTGATGGCTGATTTTTCCACGCTACCGCCCTTCGAGGCAGCATAAGATAAATTTCTTATACTCTGGCAAATACCTCGCACAGCCTTAATACAAAATTGTGAACACAACCTAATTATCCTCTGAAAAGATCACATTATCAGTACGCATATTCCTGTTTATTGACCTTCCTTCACTTTTTTTCTTTAGTGCATTTTAAAGCGAATAGCGCATTGTGTTTGAAATGTTGCATAAGTGGTAATCATGGCACATTAAAAATTGAAAAAAGTTGTTTCGTTCCTGCAAATACAGCAAAGCCGCCATACGGCGGCTCTGCTGATTAGAGGTTATCAAATCAGAAAGCGAACAGTTACTCCTCTTCCCAATTCCGGCTGCGCTCAACGGCACGCTGCCAGCCTTTGTACAGCTTTTCACGCTTTTCTTCAGCCATCTCGGCTTCGAAGGTGTGATCAATAGCAATGTTCTTACGAAGGTCGTCAATATTTTTCCAGTAACCAACAGCCAGACCAGCCAGGTAAGCGGAACCGGCGGCGGTGGTTTCGATAACCTTCGGACGAACCACATTCGTGCCCAAAATGTCAGACTGGAACTGCATCAAGAAGTTATTAGCTACAGCGCCACCATCCACATTCACCTGGTTCAGCTCAAGGCCAGAATCTTTCTGCATGGCATTCAGAACATCGCGGGACTGGTAAGCCAAAGATTCCAGAGTCGCACGTACAATATGGTTGCGGTTTGCGCCACGGGTCAGGCCAACAATGGTGCCACGAGCATAGGCATCCCAGTAAGGAGCGCCGAGGCCGACGAAGGCGGGAACGACATACACACCATTAGTGTCTTCTACCTTGGAGGCGAAGTATTCGGAATCAGCTGCATCGCGGATCAGACCCATCTCGTCTCGCAGCCACTGAATGCTTGCGCCTGCTACGAATACAGAACCTTCCAGAGCATAATTCACCTTGCCGTCCAGACCATAAGCAATCGTAGTCAGCAGTCCGTTTTCTGATTTTACAGGTTCTTCACCTGTATTCATCAGCAGGAAGCAGCCAGTACCGTAAGTGTTTTTAGCCATGCCTTTTTCAACAGCCAGCTGGCCGAACAGAGCCGCCTGCTGGTCACCGGCAATACCGGCAATGGGAATCATGGTGCTGTTGATATTAGCTTCACCATACACTTCCGAGCTGGATTTCACCTCAGGCAGCATGCTGGCAGGAACGCCCAGGGCCTTCATCATCTTCTCGTCCCATTCCAAAGACTTGATGTTGAACAGCATGGTGCGGGAAGCGTTGGTCACGTCAGTCACATGAACACGGCCTTCGGTCAGTTTCCAGGTCAGCCAAGTATCAACGGTACCAAACAGCAGCTCACCTTTTTCTGCCTTTTCACGGGCGCCTACAACATTATCCAGAATCCAGGCAACTTTGGTGCCGGAGAAGTAAGCGTCAACAACAAGGCCAGTGTTTTCACGAACATAACTTTCCAGACCATCACGTTTCATCTGCTCACAAGTGTTGGCGGTGCGGCGGCACTGCCAAACAATGGCGTTATAAATGGGCTTGCCAGTGGTCTTATCCCAGACAATGGCCGTTTCACGCTGGTTAGTAATACTGATTGCGGCAATTTGCTCAGGTTTTACATCGGTCTTGGCCAGAACCTGGGTCATCACACCGCGCTGGGTGGACCAGATCTCCATGGGGTCATGCTCAACCCAGCCAGCCTGGGGATAAATCTGGGTGAACTCTTGCTGGGCCATGCCCACAATTTCACCCTTGCGGTTAAACAGGACAGCACGGCTGCTGGTGGTACCTTGGTCAAGAGACAGAATGAATTTTTCGTCGCTCATTGTTATGTCCTTATCGTGAGATACGGGTCTGTATATGTCACGGACAGGCAGCTGGATGATTGTAAGCTGCACCTTGGCTGCTTATCCGTAGGGGTGAATCAGAGTAAGGAAAGTGCCATCGCAGAGATGGCGCCTTCCAATTGCGGTTTATTTACTGTGAAGGGCTTCTTCTACAGGGTTTGCACAGCTTTCACTGCCAGGAGTAGTTGCACCGATTTCACTTTCATCATCACGGATTTCACATCCGGGAGTGGCGCATTCCAGCTTGAGGTCAAGTTGGGTTTCGATCCCGCGGGTATAAACAAATGCACCCAGGCAGGCACCGATAATCGGTGCAATCATAGGAACCAGGAAGTAAGGAATATCACGGCCACCGGTCAGGGCGACATCACCCCATCCTGCGATGAAGGCAAACATCTTGGGGCCAAAGTCACGGGCAGGATTCATGGCGAAACCGGTCAGAGGACCAAAAGATGCACCAATAACAGCAATCAGTATACCGATCAGCAGAGGAGGCATCGCACCCTTGGGAGCACCGTTACGGTCATCACCCAGAGCCAGGATGCCGCACATCAGCAGGGCGGTGATGAAGACTTCCACCAGGAAGGCCTGGCCAGTGCTGACGGCAGAGTTGGCATAAGTGGAGAAAACACCGGCGGTTGCCAGACTGTCGATACTGCCGCGGGTGATATTGTTGATCTCTTCAAACTGGATAAACAGGGACTGGTACATAATGTAAACCAGTGCCGCGCCTACAAAGGCACCCAGCATTTGCGAGCCGATAAAGGGCAGAACTTTTCTCTTTTCAAAACCCTTGAAGAACATCAGGGCAATAGTCACAGCCGGGTTAATATGAGCACCGGAAACGCCACCGGCCACATAAACGGCCAGTGCTACCGCAAGGCCCCAGGTAATACTAATCTCCCACTGGCCAAATGAAGCGCCGGCCACAACCAGCGAGGCAACAACACCAGCACCAAAAATAATTAATAGGGCGGTACCAAGAAATTCCGCAAAGCATTCACCGGGTAGGGTGTCGCGTTTCATGGTTTTCTCCGTTGACTAGGTATAACTACTGAATTAGGTATAACTACTGAATCAAGACGCAGTTATTATCGTTTGTGTTTGTTTTTGTGAATTGATGACAGTCAAAAAAAACGTTTTCTGTAAATTAATTTATTTATAATGACATTATCTTCAAAAAATCTGGCCTTAATTCAGGCTTTTGAAAAAAAATCGTTTTGTTCTGTATCAACAAAACAATATCAGACACGGAGTAACATGCTCACACTGATATATAGGCATGATGATTATGAGACGCTTGGAGGCAGATGTTGTCGTCATCGGTGGTGGAGCAACAGGAGCCAGTGTATTTAGGGATTGCTGCCTGCGTGGCATACACACCATTCTCGTTGAACGGGGCGATATTGCCAGTGGAACAACGGGAAGAAATCATGGATTGTTGCACTCAGGAGCCCGCTATGCCGTTACCGACGGCCACTCAGCAAAGGAATGCATAGAGGAGAACAGAACCCTCAAACGCATTGCCGGTCACTGTATTGAAGAAACCGATGGACTGTTTATTTCCCTGCCTGACGATGGCCTGGATTTTCAAAAACAGTTTATTCAAGGCTGTATAAATGCCGGAATTGACACAGAGATTCTGACACCGAAACAGGCGATTCAACTGGAACCGGCAGTGAATCCAGATCTTATTGGGGCCGTTCGGATACCAGACGGCACAATTGATCCATTCCGTTTAACGTCTGCCAGTATCCTTGATGCACGGGAACACGGTGGAACCCTGCTTAATTACACCAAGGCTGTTGGTTTAATTATTCGGCTTGGTTATGTTCAGGGTGTTCGTTGCCGGGATATGCGTACCGGTGAACTGTTTGAAATTTATTCACGACAGGTCATTAATGCATCTGGAGCCTGGTGCCATGAGGTCATGGAATACGCCGACCTCTCGGTTGATATGTACCACTCCCGCGGCGCTCTGTTAATTATGGGTTACCGGATGAACGGTATGGTCATTAACCGGTGCCGCAAACCCGGAGATGCCGATATCCTGGTGCCCGGTGATACAGTTTCTGTGATTGGCACCACTTCAACACACGTAGAGCGTGATGAGCTGGAGTCTCTGGAGGTCACACAGGAAGAAGTACGGGTTCTGCTGGAAGAGGGCAGTAAGCTGGCACCATCCATGATGGATACCCGAATTCTTCGTGCCTACTGTGGCGTACGTCCGCTGGTTTCCGAGTCCAATGCCAGTGGCGGCCGCAGTATCAGCCGTGGCCTGGTCGCCATAGACCATGCCGAGAAAGATGCTCTGAATGGCCTGATTACCATTACAGGCGGAAAGTTGATGACCTGTCGTCTGATGGCGGAAGTGGCTACCGACATGGCTGCCCGCCATCTTGGGGTGGATAAATCCTGCGAAACCGCCAGGCGGGCACTTCCCGGTGCAAACCTGCCGGAAGCCATGGGACGCAGGAGCCGTCAGCGGAAAGACAAGAGCCCTCAGTCGGGAAAAAAGAGCTCTCAGCTGAAAAAGAGCCCTCAGCTCAAAAGAAAGAGCAGCTACAACCTGCCCGACTCGACTATCCCCAACAGTGTGGCAGGTTCCGCCGTCTACCGTCATGGTGACCGCGCCAGAACCTTTATGAAGGAAGACAGCAATTGGAGTAATGCTGTCGTCTGTGAATGTGAAGTAGTCACCCGTGGCGAAATTCTTTACGCCATCGACAAATTAAATGCCCGCACACTGTCCGACCTTCGTCGTCGGACAAGGGTAGGTATGGGGCCCTGCCAGGGAGAGATGTGCGCCTGCCGTGTTGCCGGTCTGCTGGCGGGTACCCGGGAAGATGGTGAAGCTGTACTCGACAGCCTGCATGACTTTGTTGATGAACGCTGGAAAGGCGTTCGACCCATTCTCTGGGGCGATGCTCTGCGGGAAGCCGAGTTCAGTTACTGGGTACAGGAAGGTTTGCTGGGTCTGAGCAGCTTGCAGCAGGATGAACAGGCCCGGGGCGTGATCCCTGAAATTATCGGGGACTCAGTGGTACAGGATGTGAGCAAGGATGCCTTGGAAAAGCCGCTGACAGACCAGCGGAAAAGCCAGATGATGGGGCAGATAAAGGAGCAGCAGCACCATGAAGCATGATTGTCTGGTGATGGGTGGCGGTCTGGCCGGTCTTACTGCTGGCATACGCTGTGCAGAAGCGGGTCTGAAGGTGACCGTAGTATCAACTGGTGAAAGTGCTCTGACATTTTCCTCCGGTTCCATCGATGTTCTCGGTATGAACGGAGGCGGGCAGTCTGTTCGGCATCCGTTTCAGGCTATCGATCAGTTACTCATGAATCAGCCGGAGCACCCCTATGGTCTGTTGGGTTCCAACAATGTTTTTCGGGCCATGGACTGGTTCCAGGGGCAGGTGGCGGAAACGGGTCTGCACCTGGTCACAGCAGATCATCCTGAAGAAAACCACTGGCGTCTGACAGCCGCCGGAGCCCTTCGCCCTGCCTGGTTGAGCCAGCCGACAGCTGGTGCCATGCCCTGGGATTTTGGAGGTTTGCGCCGGGTGGTATTTGTTAACTTCACCGGCTTTCTCGACTTCATGCCAGAACTGGCTGCTGCGGGACTGAAAACCCATAAAGGGTTTGAGCATGTCCGTGTCAGCAGTCTGAATATCACTCTGCCCCTGGAGCATGGCTCCGGCGCTACCGCTGATACCATGCGGGCTCCCCAGCTTGCCAGGGCTATTGGTGACAGTGATATCGAGTTAATCAGTACCACGTTGCTGGAAAAAGTGGGGGATGCGGACTTGGTGGCCATGCCTGCCTGTCTCAAGTCTGGCGGCCGTAACCGGGTTGAAGAACTGCGGCGTCGTACTGGCCTCAATATCATTGAGGTCTCTACTCTGCCGCCTTCAACCCACGGCCTGGCTCTGTTGTCGGCTCTTCGCAGACGATTCGCTGCTCTGGGTGGTTTCTTTGTGCCAGCGGTACCTGTGCACAAAGGAATGGTTCGCCATGGGCGTGTGGAATCTGTCCAGACTTCCGACGATGTACTGGATGCCCAGACCTATATCCTGACCACCGGCAGCTTCTTCAGCAAAGGTTTGAAAAGTGACCATAGAGAGCTGTCCGAGCCGGTATTTGGTCTGGACATAAAAGTATCTGGTGATTTTTGCTCCAATCATTTCCTGGCCCATAAAGGGCACGGCTTTAACCGTACTGGGGTGATAGTAAATCATCATCTGCAGCCGTCTATCGACGGTAGAGTGATTAACAACCTGTATGTAGCCGGAGCGGTTCTAGCCGGATATGACCCAATCATTGAAAGTTCCGGTGGTGGTGTGGCTATCAGTACAGCCTGGCAGGCTGCCGGTGAAGCGATAGAAAAGGTAAGCCGTTGATGAATCTGTTCAAGGATAATGACCGCTCATTTGACAGCTGTCTGAAATGCACGGCCTGCTCTTCACGCTGTCCGGTGGCTACGGTACGTCCAGATTTTCCCGGCCCTAAACAGTGTGGCCCTGATGGTGAGCGCCTACGTCTGAAAAGCCCGGATTTTCTTGATGAAGCCCTTAAGTACTGCACCGGCTGTAAACGTTGCGAAGTGGCCTGTCCGTCGGACGTCCATATCAGCGATATTATCGCCGATGCCCGGGCCCGCTATGGCAGTAACCGGTTCAAGATCCGCGAGTTCCTGCTCAGCCATACTGACCTGATGGGTACCATGACCCGAGGCACTGCCCCTGTTGTAAATGCAGTAACCAGAACCAGAGTGGCCAAACTGGTGATGGACAAGGGGTTGGGTATTGACCAGCGTCGTCAATTTCCAGCTTATGCCCATAAGAGTTTTCGCAGCTGGTATAAGTTAGAAATGGAAGAGAGGCAGGTGTTTGCCAGAAATGTCAGCTACTTCCATGGTTGTTTTGTAAACTACAACGATCCGGTTCTGGGAATGGATACTATCCGGGTGCTGAATGCCATGGATATCGGTGTGCAGCTTCTTAAAAAAGAGAAGTGCTGTGGTGTACCCCTGGTGGCGAATGGTTTTTTGGAAAAAGCCAAGGCCAATGCCGAGTTCAATACCAAATCCTGCCGTCAGGCCATGGATAGTGGCAGTGAGTGCATTATTTCCACTTCATCCAGCTGTTCCCATATGCTGCGGGAAGACTACCCCAGGATGCTGGGTAAATCGGAAGATCATATTCACCAGCAGATTACTTTTATTACCCGCTTCCTGTTCCAGGAGTTCCGCCAGGGGAACAGGCCACAGATGAAACCGGTCAATCTTAAGGTTGGATACCACAGCCCCTGCCATCTGATCCGGGCTGGAGGTGTACTTCATACCCTCAGTGTTCTACGGGAGATACCCGGCCTGCAGCTGCACCAGCTGGATTCCAACTGCTGTGGCATTGCCGGTACTTACGGGTTCAAGAAAGAGAACTACAACACAGCACAGGATATTGGAGAGCCTCTGTTCCAGCAGATTGAAAATGGTGAGTACGACTATATCGTTACTGACTGTGAAACCTGCAAGATGCAGATCGAGATGAGTACTTCCGCCAGAGTTCTGCACCCGGTTAATGTGTTGGCTATGGCTCTGTAAACAGGCCCTCATCATGCCATGTAAATCCGGTCAGCCAACTGTACAGATTGCGCTCTGGCTGACTGGTTTTCATTCCAGTTCAATTCAGGTTAGTCCGACAGGCTTCTGGTACACGATTTCCATGAATCTGACCTGTGCCAGGTGGTAACTTGCTGTTTCCCACGCCGTTGGGCAGTACCCGGAGGGCATAATAATCCCTGCCCAACGGCGCTAGTCGGCCATTCAAGGCCTTTGGAAACATCAAGCCACCACCCGCCAGAATGAGTAAAATGAAGTACTAGGTCAGAAGGGCCATGGTTAAGTTGTTGGTGTGGAAAGCACCGGTATCAATAAAGTGGGTATTTCCCAGTGTGACCGGTTTACCAACAATGGTGTGGCCGCAGTAGATATCATCAATACCGGTAACAACAGAATCATCGTGATTGAGAACTTTCTCCCTGGACCACAGCAGGGCTTCAATCAGGTCATCATCTGCGGCAACCTTATCCGGCATCCAGCTATTCAGGGGAAACTCTCCATGACATACCCCGACCCGTTTTCCGTTAACCAGTTCAATTTCGAGAACAAAGGGCAATCTCTCCAGCAAATCAGAAAAAGCCTGCAACTGTTCTTTCGATACTCCCAGGTGCCACTCTCCGCCATTGCTGATCCAGTTATTGAGCATCCGGTCTGATGCAACGCCCTGCGCCACTTCGATCAAAATATCTTCATGATTTCCCCGCACCGGAAAGAACCAGGGCTGCTGGACAAGGGAGATACATTTGGCAGACTCGGGACCCCGGTCAATCAAATCCCCACAGCTGAAACAGCGGTCTTTACCAAAATCGAAATCAGCATCTTCCAGAGTCTGCATCAGAAGGTCATACATACCATGGAGATCTCCAATGACGAAATCTCTACCGGAAAGGTTGGGCTGGAAATGCTGAAGAAACATATCGAATATTCAGACCAGTATAGTGAGCATCAGAAGGATATATCGACGCTGAGATTGAATACTTGGTAAGCGGTAATTCCTCCCCACATTAATTTCCATCAATTCCCTGTTTATGATCCTGATTTTTCATCAGGAACTCCCCAATGTCTTCAGAATCTCTGGAATCTCTCTGGCGCGACCGCCTTCAACAGTGGCAGGAATCCGGCCTGACACAAACAGCATAGTGCCAGCAGAACAACCTGAACTCTCACCAGTTGTCTTACTGGAAACGGAAATTCCGTGACCCCAGAAACAAGCAGGCTGACGACAGTGACTGTAACTTTACCTTGTGGTATCCATCTGAAAGTTCAGACTGACAACATCATTGACCTGGTGCGGGAGCTGGCCTGTCTGATTGAGCAGGAGACTAAACTCTCTCCCTTTGATCACCGGCTGTTCGTGTTCTGACCGGGGCCGGGACAAGATCAAGTTGCTGCTCTGGAAGAACAATGGTTTTGTGCTCTGGTACAAGCGTTTGGAGAAGTATCGCTTCCAGTGGCCGGACAAGGATATGCCCGCCATAATGGATGGCCGAGTGTTGAACGACCTGCTGGATGGCTATGATATTCGCCCCCGCAAACCGCACCCAGCCTTGCATTACAGTACGATGGTCTGACGGGTTGCATTTTTTCTCCAGATGATTATGTTACCGGCATGGCTGCTACCTTTGTCCCACCATTGCCGGATGACCCTGCTCTCAAGAACTGGATTGACTCTCTTCTCAGCGAAGTTGATGCTCTGAGGGAGCAAATACCCCCGAAAACCTTACAGTGCCAATCTGTACAGCCTGATTGAAACCGCCAAAGCTTGTGGTGTGGAACCCTATGCTTACCTGAAAGAGGTTTTTACCCAGTTGCCTTCCGTCAAATCTGTTGAAGATATTGAGCAGTTGCTTCCCTGGAATGTTCAGAGCATAGAAATCAACCGGGTTTAAAATGGCCCCTGACTGTTCTGCTAACCTTTAAGGCCGGTTTGGTTCAGGGAAGCAGACTTGTTTTCTGGATTGTTAAAGCCAACATACTTTTGCCTTGTCCTGGTCATTGCCACAGTTCAACCTGCCAGTTCAGGTACAAATAAGCAGGAGAGCTGCACTCTCGTTTTACCCGCAGGCGAAGGGGAGACAGAGATTCTCTCAACAGGAGCCATACGCACTCACGCCTCAGCGGCCCACCCACTGGATGATACTTACTGTGTGCCTGTTTCAGGTGAAGGTTTCGAATGTCGGGGCATTGAAAGTGCATCCCGAATAAGGGTGCCACACCTGGATGATGACACCCTCAAATTGAGTGCTCCAGGATCAGCTTGCACAGCAACGTCCCGTTCAGGCACCCCGCCACCTGAAACAGATGAGGTGATCATTGAAAAAGAATCATGGGATCCACTTATGGTGTCTCTCAATCCTGAGCTATTGGCCTGGGAAATTCATTGCCAGAGGGTGGTTAAAAAAGAACCCTCTGTTACCTCTTCCGTTGAAAGTTATCCAGGTTACGACAGTCCTCTCACTCTGGAAATGGAAGTAGTGACGCAAAGTGAACAAACTGCAGTATTCAGGAAGAAGCGCAACACCACCTGTGGCTGCGGCCTGTCCTTTGATTCGGTGAGCCTTCTTAGCTCCCACCGCCAGGTCAGCACGGATGCGCGCTGCAAGGGCAAGCAGAATACCACCTGTGGCTGCGGCCTGTCCTTTGATTCGGTGAGCCTTCTTAACTCCCACCGCCAGAGCAGCACGGATGCGCGTTGCACGGGCAAGCGCAACACCACCTGTGGCTGCGGCCTGTCCTTTGATTCGGTGAGCCTTCTTAACTCCCACCGCCGGGGCAGCACGGATGCGCGCTGCAAGGGCAAGCGCAACACCACCTGTGGCTGCGGCCTGTCCTTTGATTCGGTGAGCCTTCTTAACTCCCACTGCCAGGGCAGCACGGATGCGCGCTGCAAGGGCAAGCAGAACACCACCTGTGGCTGCGGCCTGTCCTTTGATTCGGTGAACCTTCTTAACTCCCACCGCCAGGGCAGCACGGATGCGCGCTGCAAGGGCAAGCGCAACACCACCTGTGGCTGCGGCCTGTCCTTTGATTCGGTGAACCTTCTTAACTCCCACCGCCAGGGCAGCACGGATGCGCGTTGCAAGGGCAAGGGCAAGGGCAAGCGCAACACCACCTGTGGCTGCGGCCTGTCCTTTGATTCGGTGAACCTTCTTACCTCCCACCGCCAGAGCAGCACGGATGCGCGCTGCAAGGGCAAGCGCAACACCACCTGTGGCTGCGGCCTGTCCTTTGATTCGGTGAACCTTCTTACCTCCCACCGCCGGAGCAGCACGGATGCGCGCTGCAAGGGCAAGCGCAACACCACCTGTGGCTGCGGCCTGTCCTTTGATTCGGTGAACCTTCTTAACTCCCACTGCCAGGGCAGCACGGATGCGCGCTGCAAGGGCAAGCGCAACACCACCTGTGGCTGCGGCCTGTCCTTTGATTCGGTAAGCCTTCTTAACTCCCACCGTCGGGGCAGCGCGGATGCGCGTTGCAAGGGCAAGCGCAACACCACCTGTGGCTGCGGCCTGTCCTTTGATTCGGTGAACCTTCTTAACTACCACCGCTGGGGCAGCACGGATGCGCGCTGCAAGGGCAAGCGGAACAAAAGAGGGGGGGGAACATAAAAGACTGTATCTATTCCTACAAAAAGGTGATCACAATTTCTCTTTTCAGCTATAACAAATATTAATATACGAAGAGTGTCAAATATTTTTGTGGACATAGCGGTACTTGGAAGTACCGTCTGAGGTTCATAATCAGAGTCAACTTAAGCACAATGGTTGCTGGTATAGTCAGCATCTCTGACTTATTGGTTAAATGCTAAGAGCATCGACATTCACCAAAGAGGAATTGCATCAGGATTACACCTGATCCAGCAAGACAACCAGATGGATAGAAATTACCGCTTACAATACTTGGATGGTCTGATTGAGCATAGGATGTTTACAAAAACACATTATGGATGGAATCGAATGATTCCGGTATCCGGCTCGATGGTCAGTTTAATTGGCAATTCAGCCGTGCTCAGCTTCTTAACAATCTCCTTCCTTGCCAGCTCTCTGAAAGACAGTGGAACATCCGCGGCCATAAGGCTCAACTGACGCATGCCTTCTGCCAGCTCACAGGCATCTAGAATCACTGGAACAATAGTCAGGACAGCTTTTTCCAGACCCACTGCCCGAATCATATTGGCAAACAGGGCGGGAACGTAGGTGGCAGCAGGTTCATCAAGAACTTTCAGCTGTTTCTTTGCATGGGTAATCCAGCGCCTGCGGTTTTCATCAGATAGTTGAAGAAAGCTGTTGACCAGAAGTTTTCCCGTTCGAGGGGTATAAACCCTGGTCTGTGCAGACAGCAAAGCAACCGCCAGTTTTTGATCTGGCTCATCAAGATACTCTTTCAGCCTGAGCTTCCGGCTGCACTGCTCGAGGTAATACAGCATTGGGTTAGCAGAGCTGTCACTGGTGATCCGCAACAGGGTTTTCCACACCATCTTCATGGATTGAAATGTGGGCAGGGTCAGGTACAGAGATCCCCTTGGATCAATATGCCCCCTGAAACCAGCCACATTAATCATCCAGTGGGCAAACCACAGATCCAGATCACACCAGGAAAGAGTCTTATCTGCCAGCCCCTGCTTAATCTGGCTGTACATAGCCTGGGAGCCTTCAGCATACATCATATGGCGAAGGTGGCTGTCAGCAAGGAAGACAACCTGGAACCTGCGAGCCCTCTCTGGGTTGGAACCAATCACCTGCTGGGCCAGAGGATAAATCTGCCTGGCATATTGTGCTGTTGCCGCCAGAAACTGGTTGTTGTCTTCCGGGACTTTATTCAGTACTTTGGCAGCTTGTGTTTTTGCCCTGGGGGAGAGGACCACAGAACTGATAATGGCTGTGGCCTCCAGAACTGCATAGGAGTGGTTGTCCAGCCCCTGAATGATTTTGGCAAGCTTCAAAAATTTGTCGAAGGGGAGCCTATGCTGATGTTTGTTGCGCTGGGGGAAAACGAACTGGATATAATCTGCCTGGGTACCGGAGCGGAGCAGCTGCAGGCTGTACAGACGAGATAGTGCTCTGGGCACTTCCATGTGGATACCTCTCTGTCCTGCAATATCAAACTCTGGAGTGATCACCGGGTTCTCCAGAACCCAGCTCAACTGTTCAATCTGGGTTTCAGTTACCGTCAGGCAGACCGCACCTGTAGCATTGTCGCAAGGGAAGGTTTCCTGAATATAGCGGCGAATCGCTGACGGGGGCTTTTTCGAAACCGGGATAAAAAACAAAAAGATAAAAATCGCAGCAAGAACAGGTGCTACCAGGGAACTCTTTAACTTCATAACAGCCCCCTCTGATAGATAGCTGGTTCCGGAATCGCAAGGCTAGTCGATTCTGGAGCCAGCCGGGTAACTGACTGTTATTAACTATTGTGTTGAAGTTGCAGTAACTGGCTGGGAAGAGTTCCGGCCAATGGCAACAATAGCCAGAAGCCCAAGAGCCAGGGAGAGAGCGATCACAATAAAGGAATCACTGAAAGCCATAATGCCGGCATCCTGGGCTACTTGTCGGGCGATCAGGGCAATATCCTGCTGCGGGCTCAACTGGGGAAAGAGTTCACCCAGTCGCTCCAGGTAGTTCTGGGTAACGGGATCATGGAGAGACAGGGTTTCCCCGATTCGCACCTGGTGAAAGGTAGAACGTCTGTCGATCAGGGTTGAGAGCATGGCAATACCGATAGCTCCACTAAGGTTGCGGCTGGTGTTGTAGAGACTGGACGCAGAAGGGATATCTTTCAGTGGCAGTTTCGCTGTAGCCAGAACCGACAGCGGTACCATGACGAAAGGTTGTCCGATAGCCCGTATCAACAAACTCAGACGGAACTGATCACCAGAATAATCTGCAGACATAAACGAGTTCATCAAGGCACTGGCTGCAAACATGGTCAGACCAAACAGGCAGAGCCAGCGTGTCTCGACATACTTCATCATCTTGGGCAGCAGTGGAATAAACAGCAGCTGAGGCAGGCCGCCCCACAGCATGACAGTACCGATCTGCAGAGCGTTATAGTTCTGTATCTGGGCCAGATACATAGGCAGCAGAAATACTGTGCCGTACATGGCCAGGCCCATGGAACAGTTAGCCAGTGTGCCCAGCAGGAACTGTCGCCTACCCAGGATTCTCAGGTTCAGCAGAGGGTCAGGCCTGGTCAGCTGAATGTAGACAAAGCTGCTCAGGGAGAGCGCAGCGATAGCTGCAAAAAGAGTGATCTCGTGGGACTGGAACCAGTTATTGCGGTTACCTTCTTCCAGAACAAACTCCAGGGTTGCCAGCCCCAGGGAGAGAGAGGCAATGCCGGGCCAGTCGGCATTTTTTAAACGGTCTAGGCGTATGGGGCCGGCATCAAGTCCATAACCCAGCAGGGCAAGCATCAGCAGGCCAGGCAGGAAGTTGATATAGAAGATCAGGTGCCAGCTGAAATTCTCTGTCAGCCAGCCGCCTATGGTTGGTCCAACCGAGGGCGCGAATACTGCGGAGAAGGCAAACAGTGCCATACCTATTGGTTGTTGTGAATCCGGCAGGCGGGTACGGACCAGAGTGAACGACAGTGGAATAAGTGGGGCTACGGCAATCCCCTGTAGAGCACGGAACAGGATCATGGATTCCAGGCTCCAGGCCATACCACACAGGGCAGAAGTCACCATAAACCCAGCCGTACTCCAGAGCAGGTAACGGCGCATGGAGAATATGCTGGCCAGCCAGGCGCTCAGGGGAATAATTACGATTTCCGCGATCATGTAGGATGTGGAAATCCATGAGCCTTCTGAAAGACTGGCGGAGAGGGAGCCCTGAATTTTTGCCAGGGACGAATTAACGATCTGGATATCCAGAATGGCAATAAAGGCCCCCAGAACCATACCAATCACGGCAATCCAGTCCCGGCGTGAGGCTTTCTCCGGCAGTCTCTGCTCCTGTTCCTGCTTAAGATCAGCGTTCTGCGACATGCTGCTTACTGATAGCTGGATTGTTGGACAGCAAACTGCTGGAAAGCAACTTGCTGGAATGTGGGTTGCTGGCAAGTGTGTTGCTGTTTTTGTTGATATTGTTATCAGCCACGAGCAGTCTGCTCAGGTCAACGGGCTTTGAACGTGTATCAACAGTAGCCACAACAGACATGCCCGCCCGCAGCTGTCCAGCCAGTGGTTGATTGGCGGGAATCACGATCTTGACTGGGATACGCTGAACAATCTTGGTAAAATTACCGGTTGCATTTTCTGGTGGCAGCAAACTGAAACGGGCACCACTAGCGGGCCACAGACTGTCGATATAACCGGTGAAGGTCTGGCCGGGGAAGGCATCGATATCCAGGTCTACGGGCTGGCCTGCCTGCATCTGGCCCACCTGGGTCTCCTTGAAGTTGGCGGTTACCCATACAGTGTCACTGTCGACCAGGGTAAACAGTACAGAACCAGCCTTAACAAACTGACCATCTTTTACCTGACGCTGGCCGATGACACCGTCCCGGGGAGCCTTGATAATAGTTTCAGCCAGTTTTTGTTCGGCAATTTCAACCCTGGTACGGGCCTGCAGCAGAGAAGCTTGTGCAGCTTTGATCTGGCTGTTCAGTACGGCTATTTGCCGGCGGCTGGACTCTAGGTTAGCCTGGTCACCTTTCTGTTGAGCCCAATACTTGTGTTCTGTGGTGCGGGCACTGTCCAGCTGATCTTCGGATACAGCTCCCAGTTTGAACAGTGAGCTGACGCGGCTCAACTCTGAGATTGCCAAAGTCAGACTGGCCTGGGTAGATGACAGCTTGGCCTCTGCAACCGTGATCAGGGATTTTTGCAGGTTTAACTGGGATGCCAGCTGGCTGACAGCGGCCTCTGCAGCCAGAATAGCAGCTTGGCTTTCCTGAACTTTCAGCTGATAGTCACTGTCTTCTATCCGTGCCAGAACTTCCCCTTCCTTAACAGGCTGGTTATCGGTGATCCATCCAGCCTCGGCATAGCCATCCTGTTTGGAGCTGATATAGACAATATCTGACTGAAGATAAGCGTTATCAGTCGTCTCCTGGAAACGGGTAACCTGGTACCAGTAACCGGTTGCGGCTATGGCTGTGCAGGCCAGTAGAAAAAAAACAAGGCGTCTCTTATTTTTCATTCTGGAAACAGTGTTTCCATGCTCATGGCTGTTTGGCATTCAAAATCCTGAGGGCGCAGATATGCATGCCTGTCAGCAGCCTTGAGCTATTAATAAGCCTTGAGCTATTAATAAGCCTTGAGCCGTCAACAGCCTTGAACTGTTAAGAGTCCTGGGACAGCAGCATATCGGTAGGGAGAAATAGGCGTGAATGTTATCATTGTTGCTCTGCACGAATTAGATGGCATTTCCTCAACTTGATGTTCCCTGTATGCAACAATCTCTTGATCTCAATGAAGCCCTGATTTTTGTCAGCGTGGTAGATGCCGGTAGTATGACAGCCGCTGCCGAGCGTCTGGGTATGCAGAAGTCAACGGTCAGTCGAAAAGTAGCGGCTATGGAAGAGCGTATAGGTGTCAGGCTGCTGCAGCGCTCAACTCGCAAGCGGGTGCTGACAGATATTGGTGAAGGGCACTATCAACGCTGCCGGCAGATTGTTCAGGCTTTTGAAGAGGCGGAAAATATTCTGCAAAGCCACCGCGAAGAACCTTCCGGGCAGCTGAATATTGTGGCACCTATCGAAGTGGGGCAGTTGGTTCTGGCGCAGTTTATCGGAACATTTGTTCAGTGCTGGCCCCGGGTGACAGTTAATGTGGAGTTAACCAATCGCAAGATCGACTTTCGGGAGGAAGGGATTGATCTTGCTCTCCGGCTCTCCCCCCCCAATGACCAGAACCTTGTCTGTCGCAGGGTGTGGACATCAGAGCTGATGCTGGTGGCTGCACCAGGGTTTCAGAAGGATCAGGGCATACGACACCCCTCAGATATCCAGCGGTTGAATGCCATTCGTTATAACTCGAACCATGATACGACAGGAATCTGGACTTTCAGCAGGGGAAGTGAAAGCCATGAATATGCGGTCAAGGGAAATCTTGGTTTCAATAATGTCACTGCTATAAGAGAAGCGGCTATTGCTGGAGCCGGTGTAGCACTGCTGCCCCGGTTGATTCTGGAAGAGGCGCTGCAGAATGGGAAACTGGTTCAACTATTGCCCGACTGGACTATGCCGGAGCGGCATGTCTATGCCATCTATCCACCCCGGAGGTTTATGCCTCTGGCGCTGAGCAAACTAATAGAAGAGTTATCACAGAGGGTTCGGCATTAATTGAGCAAAACAGCTATGGGTGGGTTATGCGCTCTAATGGAAAAGCAGCAGGCCAGTACGGCCTGCTGCTTTTGGCTATCAAGTGACTTAATTAACTGTGTCATATGAAGAGGTGAAGTTTGTCGCCTCAGTCATCTCCATTGACGCTGGAACAGAAGAGTGCTTCTGGCCACAGAATAATTTTTTGGCCAGCACATAACCGAATGCTGCGGGCAAAATAACAATACCATCCAGAGGTACAAGTTTTGCGCCTTTATCTCCACTGTAGGCATCAGACAGGTTCTGCAGAGTCACTGTTCCCTTTCCAGCTTCGTAAACACCAAGCAGGTTTCCTGCAATAAACCCAACAGGTGTGCCGATAGCGCCGCTAAACAAGCTGGTTACAGCTGCCACGCAAGTGCTGTAAATGGCTCCATGACCTTTCTCGGTCATAACTTCGTGTGTGGCTTCATAAACTGCTCCAAAGCCAATCACAATCCCTTTCGCTGTCCCACTTGCAACGTTTACTGCATAGTCAGAAAGCGGTTTGCGTATCGGGTAGCTAAGACGTAAAGCCCCCTTTAATAGCGAAGATGCAAGCTTGGCAACGGTGTTCTTGGCTCTTGAAATCTGGCGGCCTTCAAATGAACATGTGTCAGATAAAGTGAATCTGAGGTTGCTGCCTCTATTTTGGCAAATATCTGACGGGCGAAAATACTGGCAAACGCCTTCCATCATGAAAACCTCCTTGTTTTCATAAAACTGAGTTATACAGCAGGTTAAATATTCCACCTTTATATGCCTATAAGACCATAGTTTTATGTCGTAGTTCGCCCCTGTTTTGACTGATCCAGACGGGTCTAAGATTTTTGTATAGGACTTGGAACCCAGCATATAACAACCTATACAAGGGGGAGTTGTGCAAAAGTTGTACAAGAACTGTACAAAAACTGTACAAGGGCTGTACAAGGGCTGTACAAGGGGAAAGGATATAAAGTGGTTATCTGATTAGAACTGAAAGCCTGCCTTCCATGGCAGGTTTTCAGGTCAGCGTGAAGTTATCAGGCAGCAGGTGCTTCGGCCAGGACTGCATTCAGCAGCTGCCAGAAGCGACCAACGCTGGCGATATGCACTTTTTCAGCCGGCGAGTGGGGGAACTTGATAGTAGGGCCGAAAGAAGCCATATCCCAGTTGGGGTATTTTTTGCCCAGGGTTCCGCACTCCAGTCCAGCGTGAATCACTTTAAAAGCCGCATCCTTGTTGAACAGCCTGCGGTACACTTCCTGCACCAGCTGTTGAACGTCAGAATTCGCAATAGGTTGCCAGCCGGGGTAACCGTCGTGGAAGGAGACTTCGGCCCCGGCCATGGTGAACAGACCCTTCACGGTCAGGCGTACATCATCACAGGCGGAGTCAACCAGGCTGCGGGGCAGAACCTGTATCAGTACCTTGCCGGCTTCAATCCTGGTAACGCCCAGGTTGGCAGATGTTTCCACGACACCTTCGATGGCATCACTCATACGGATGACACCGTTGGGGCAGACATGCAGGGCATCCAGCCAGGTGCGCTGATCCTGCAGAGGCATAACACCTTCCGCTGTGTCAGTATTGGCCATGGTCAGAGTCAGACCAGCATCGGCGTCCCGGTACTCATTGCGCAGGTCGGCTGCAAATTTATCCAGGCAGGCCTCGGCTTCGGCAATCTTTGCTTCAGGGATGGCAATAACGGCTCCGGATTCCCGGGGGATGGCATTGAACAGGGTGCCACCTTTCAGGCTGGCAACCCGAACCCCAAGGAATTCCAGGACTTTAATTGTACGAACCATCAGACGAATGGCGTTCGCCCGGTACAGATGGATATCACAGCCAGAGTGACCACCGTTCAGTCCCTTGAGGTTCAGGGTGCGTAGAACATGATCGTCAGGTACGGATTCAACTGTGTAATCCGCCTTGGCCACAATACGGACACCACCGGCGCAGCCGACATAAACCTCGCCTTCTTCCTCAGTATCCAGGTTCAGGAAAATATCGCCCTGGAACAGACCGGGTTCCAAGCCCTGGGCACCACTCATGCCATCTTCTTCATTGGTGGTAACCAGAACTTCCAGAGGACCGTGGGGAATATCATCAGCTGCCAGTACCGCCATGGCTGCAGCCAGACCAATACCGTTATCAGCTCCGAGAGTTGTATCACTGGCGCGTACCCAGTCACCATCAACGACAGGTTCAATCGGATCCTTGGTGAAGTCGTGAACCTTGTCACTGTTTTTCTCTGGAACCATATCCATATGAGCCTGAAGGATAACCCCCCGGCGGTTCTCCATGCCTTCAGTGGCAGGCTTGCGGATAATAATATTGCCGGTCTGGTCCACCTGATGCTCCAGACTGTAGCTCTCACAGAAAGCCACAATATGCTGGCTCAGCAGCAGTTCATGGTGGGAAGGGTGGGGAATGGCGCAGATATCATCAAACTGCTTCCAGACGGCTTGGGGGTGGAGGTTTTGAATTTCGCTCATGACACTCATACTGGACGGCCCTGTCCAATAGTGCCCCGCAGGGCGGACCGTCATTTTTGGGTTAATGAAGATACCATCCTATGCCTCCAGGACGGTGATCATGTTGATTCAGGGCAATAAAAAACGGAGGGTCGTTTGAAGGAGTGAATTTTACTACAAACGGCATGAGTTGTCTGATTTTATCTGCATTTCATCGCTTTCTGGGGAGAATTGAACCTTCGAAAAAGGTTAAATTAACGCCACTCATCACTGTCTGGAATTCTGTAGGCCGGAGTTTGGATATCAACCAGAATTCTGCCCAGCATAATAACAGTTCCCTGGTAACGGTCATCTCCCATGGAGGAGAACTCAAAGTGGCAATGGCGCAGAATATTGAGATGCCCCGCCTGGTTGCGCTGAAAACCCGATAAATTCAAAGCAATGCTGTCGTCGAGAAATTGCAGATCTCTCTGTTTGCAGAAACGTTTAGCATGGGATATGGCAATCCGGCGAATCGTGAAGCCATGCCACCAGATCATAACAATCAAAACAAAAGCGGTGAATATAGCGATATCAGAGAGTTCCAGGTACATCCGGTGGAAGAGTTCCTTATTATTTAAATCAAGGCCAGCCTTTGACGCTGGCCTTTGTCATTTTACATTGATTTCCGTTGTATCAGGCAATACTGACCTTGGTTGTACTGTTATCAGGCAGAGTCACTTCAACTTCCAGAACGGAAAGGTGTTCATTATTTTCGAAAGTCACTGAGACATTGTCCTGGTCAATGGTGACATACCTGCTGACCACTTCCAGAATATCTTTCTTCATGGCAGGCAGGTAGTCCGGTGTTGCCCTGTCACTGCGCTGATGGGTTACCAGTATCTGCAGTCTCTCTCTGGCAATAGCAGCAGAGTCTTCTTTTTTTTGCCGACTGAAAAATACATCCAGTAAGCTCATGAGCTCAGCCTCCAAACAACTTCTGCAGTAGTCCTTTTTTCGGTGCCGTGGTAAATCGCATCGGGCATTCCTGCCCCAGGAACCGGGTGACGGCATCATCGTAGGCCTGACCGGCATCACTCTCTTTCAAGTGGATGACAGGTACACCCTTGTTAGATGCTTTCAATACATCCTGGTCTTCCGGGACAACACCAATCAGGGGGATAGCCAGAATATCTTTGACATCTTCTACGCTTAGCATCTCTCCCTGTTCCACCCGGGCTGGGTCATAGCGAGTCAATAGCAAGTGTTCGCGCACAGGTTCGAGGTTGAGTTCGGCGCGTTTGGAGCGGCTCTGAAGAATACCCAGAATCCGGTCAGAGTCACGGACAGACGACACTTCCGGATTAGTGGTGATAATGGCTTCGTCGGCATGGTAGAGCGCCATCAGGGCTCCACGCTCTATACCGGCGGGAGAGTCACAGACGATGTAGTCGAAGTCCCTGGAGAGCTCTTCCAGAACGGCTGCCACGCCTTCCGGAGTCAAGGCATCCTTATCCCGAGTCTGGGAGGCAGGCAGGATAAACAGGTTTTCACTATGTTTGTCCTTGATCAGAGCCTGGTGCAGAGCGGCTTCACCATTGATAACATTAACGAAGTCGTAGACAACACGACGTTCGCAGCCCATTACCAAGTCAAGATTACGCAGTCCGATATCGAAATCAATGACGACAGTTCGGTGTCCTTGCAAAGCCAGTCCGGAGGACAGAGCTGCACTGGTTGTTGTTTTGCCAACACCTCCCTTGCCGGAGGTGATCACGATTATTCTTGCCAAAGTGTTCCCCTTATAGTGTGCTCAGGCTTCAGTAGCTGCTCACAGCGGCTGAATAATAAGCGCTTCATCCTCAAGATTTATTTTTACCGATCGCTTGTTCAGCGATTTGTCGATATTTGCCGCCAGCTTGTAGTGTCCATTGACTGAAACCAGCTCTGCCTCAAACCTGGTGCAGAAAATACAGGCTTGGTCGTTGCCCTTGACCCCGGCCAGCGCTCGCCCGCGGAAAGGACCGTAGGCATGGATATGACCCTCTGCCAGAATTTCTGCACCGGCACTGACCGGGCCGGTCAGGATCAGGTCACCCTCATGATATATCTGCTGGCCGGAGCGAACGGGTGCAGTGATAATCCTGGGGGCTGTAAAAGACAGGTTTTTGTCTTCCCGTTCGTCACTGATATTGCTGGCAGTAGTATTACTGATCGTAGCTTCAGCAACCTGAGGCTCCAGTGCCAGGGATACCTGCTGTATGGGGGTGACAGTGGCACTCTTTTGGTGTTCATCCCGCTGGGGGATTTTTCTGGCTGTGGCCTGAGGTTGAGCAGCCAGACAGGCCAGGCCAGCATCAGCAGCACTTTTCCGTTGAGTATCCGTCCCTCCCCTGATGGCGATCAGGTTGATACCAAAACCGGCACAGAGATGGCGAAGTCTGGAAATGTCCAGAGGACTTTTTGAGGACGAGAGGTGTTCCAGCCCGACAACAACCGGCGTGTTTTCAAAAAAACGGGGTGCCTTGGCAACCAGTCCCTGGAGCTGACTGTGCAGGTTGACTTCGTCAAACCGATACAGTTCAAGGGTCATCATTGTTACCATGCTGCCCTTTAGTTGAAAACAGGGGCTGGCCGTGTGGGGGGTAATCGTGCTCGTCATGGCTGTGATGCCGGTACTACTCGCTCAGCGTGGCAGATAGAGTAGGGACAGGCTGAACCCGGTGCAAGCCCGTTTTGCAGTTTTACTGATAAATCATGAGCCGCATCAGTCTTAGATGATTTTAATTTAAGAAAATCAAAAGGCTGTGAGCAGGTTAGGGCCTGAGAGCCGCTCTGGGCAGGACAGCCCAGAGCGGAGGATGCAACGAAGCAACTATGACCCAAAAGGTAGTAAGCAACTCGATCTGGATCAGGTGGTAAAGATCAGGCGGATAGCATCCAGACGCATCTGGGCCTTCTGCAGGATCTGGTAACCGGAAGCTGCCTGTTTCTTCAGAAACTCAATCTCTTCATCACGGATATTCGGGTTTACCGCTTTCAGGGCGGCCAGCCGGCGAATCTCCTGAGTGACGCTGTTCATAAGTTTTTGGCAGGCTTCATTAACGGTATCAGCAACCTGGGTTCGGGCATGATCCTCCGCAGCCCTGGCCATTTTGGTAATAGCTTCACGCTGGTTCTTCACCACCTTTCGGGCTGTACTGGTCTTCAACTTCTGCAGCTGAGGATCCAGAGCCTTGAAGGATACCTTGGGGCCAAGGTTGTTCAGAGATGGATCAATCAGGGTACGCAGCACTGTTGGTGGCAGGAAACGTTCCAGTTGCAGATGACGGTCACCACTGGCTTCGACAACGAATATGGCTTCCATCAGCATCAGACCCGGCTTAAGACCTTTACTCTTGATCACGCAGCAGGCGGTGTTGCCGGTTTCGCTGGTGAGCAACATGTCCATGCCTTCGCGCACCATCGGGTGTTCCCAGGTGACGAACTGCATATCTTCCCGGGACAGGGCGTTGTCACGATCAAAGGTGATCGTGGTGCCGTCCGTTGGGACACCGGGATAGCTGGGCACAGTCATATGGCTGCCGGGGCGAACCACCAAGGCATTTCTGGAATGCTCCTCGGTATCCAGACCAAAGCTTTCGAACAGCTTTTCCATGTAACTGGAAAGAGACTTGGGCGTATCTTCACTGCAGATCTCGCTAACCAGGTCCCGGTTGCTGCCGGCTCCACGGGAGTTCAGTTCAAGCAAGCGGTCACGACCAAGACGCAGATGACGGCTGACTTCTTCATTCATCACCCTGGAGCGTTCAACCAGTGTGTCAAAGTCAAACTCGCAGCTTTCCTCAGCACTTTTTTCTTCTGCGGTTTCTTCTTTTGCTGGTTTGTTGCTCAACCAGGCTTCCAGCTCATTACGGTGCCGGGAATAGACGACACTGCCTGCAGGACAGGTGTCGGCAAAGGCATTTAGGCCATTGTTATACCAGTCGAACAGCTTCTCCTGGGCTGATCCCTTTACGTAGGGAACATGGATGCGGATAGTCTCTTCCTGACCGATACGGTCCAGTCGACCGATACGCTGTTCCAGCAGATCCGGGTTGGCTGGCATATCGAACAGCACCAGGTGATGGGCAAACTGGAAGTTACGGCCTTCACTGCCAATCTCGGAACAGATCAGCACCTGTGCACCGTAGTCTTCATCGGCAAACCAGGCGGCGGCCCGGTCACGCTCGATAATGCTCATGTCTTCATGGAACACTGAGGCCTGGGTACCTGCAGAAATACGCAGAGCATTTTCCAGATCCATGGCAGTGTGCTTGTTGGCACAGATCACCAGTACTTTGCTTTTACGCAGCAGTTTGAGCAGGTTGATCATCCAGTCGATACGAGGATCAACTTTCCACCAGGGATCCATGTCGTCGACACGAATCTGGGTCTGATAGGCCAGTTCAGGGAATACCTGCTGATTGAGATCGGTATTCTCTTCCAGAGCGATGCTGTAGAGTTCCGGCAGCTCCTGGGGGTAAGCCTGCACGGCACGGCCAGGGAAGCCGGGGACAGCTGCCCGGGTGTTACGGAACAGAATGCGCCCGGTACCGTGACGGTCCAGCAGGGTGCGGATCAACTGCTCCCGGGCATTGGCATGTTGAGCTTCGGTCTGATCATCATCATTGATAATGGCAATCAGGCCGTCAGCCTCAGTGCCCAGCAGATCGCGCAGGTTGGCAGCTGCGGCCTCGGAAATCTTGCCAGTATCCAGCAGTTCCCGGGCAGCTTCTGCAATGGGTTCATAACTGGCTTCCTCTTCCTGAAAAGCAGTCAGGCTGTGGAAGCGATCCGGGTCCAGCAGGCGCAGACGGGCAAAGTGACCGGCCTGTCCCAGTTGTTCGGGAGTTGCTGTCAGTAACAGCACACCGGGAGTATCTTCCGCCAGTTTCTCCACCAGGGTGTAGTCTGGACCGGCTCCTTTCTCTTCATCCCACTCCAGGTGGTGAGCCTCATCAATGACCATCAGATCCCAGCCAGCCTGCAGAGCCTGCTCCTGATGCTCCGGGCTGTTGCGCAGAAAATCCATGCTGGCCAGGACCAGCTGTTCACTGCTGAAGGGGTTTTCACCATCGGCATTGCGGCAACGCTCTTCATCAAACACGCTGAAGTGCATGTTGAAACGGCGCAGCATCTCTACCAGCCACTGGTGCACCAGTGGCTCTGGTACCAGGATTAAAACCCGGGAAGCACGGCCAGTTAACAGCTGACGGTTGATAATCAAACCGGCTTCAATGGTTTTACCCAGACCAACTTCATCGGCTAAAAGAACCCGTGGGGCATAACGATCCGCCACTTCATGGGCGATGTGCAGCTGGTGGGGAATCAGGCTTGCACGAGCGCCGGCCAGGCCCAGCCAGGGAGACTGACACAGCCGGTTATAGTGACTTAGGGTCTCATACCGGAGGGAGAAGTTACTGTTCAGATCAATCTGACCAGCCAGCAGGCGATCTTGAGGTTTGTTGAACTCAATAAAGTTGTCCAGTCCGGCTTCCGGCAGCTCCCGAGGCTTGCCGTTTTCATCGGTACCGGTGTAATAAAGCAGACCGTCCCTTTCCTGGACATCGGAAACGGTCAGTATCCAGCCTTCGTGGCTGGCAACGCTATCACCAGGCTCAAAGTGAACTCTGGTCAAGGGGCTGTTTTCCAGACGGTAAACCCGGGTTTCCCCCGTTGCGGGGTAGAGCAGGGTTACAGTGCGGGCATCGAATGTGAGGATGGTGCCCAGCCCCTGTTCAATCTCGGTATCACTGATCCAGCGTTGTCCCGGGACGAAAGATGCCATAGATTCTGCCTGCTCCATCATCAAAAAAAGGCGGGTATGTTATCGAAAAATGACAAAAGGACAATATAGGTGACACCACAAAAAATAAATATAGAGCGAACCTTGGGGGTAAACCGAAGTATTCATGTTTCATGAATGTTAATAACTGTTGCAGTTATACGTGCTATACCAGACTAGTCAAAATCCAGAAAGTAGCGATCCCAAGAAGATTTCCTGCACCATAACCAAGTACTCCGGCGCTGATACCGGTTACTAGAATTGACTGGTTGTGCATCACCCCGGCAGCCAGGGGAACAAAAGGTGGTGAGAGAATAGATGCAACTGATGTCACCAGAAACGTATCAGCATCAATTCGAAACAGTTTGCAAAGTACTAAATGTAAAGCCATAGAACCAAAGACTATGGTTGCAAAGAACCCAAGTAGCTTTACTGTGGCCTGCTCGAACAGAGATTCATTGAAAAAGGTTCCTGAAACGGTACAGAAAAGCAGGATCAGGTACATCCCCAGAGGCCAGTTTCCTGAACAGCTATGAAGACGTCTATGGAGGGATGCAATTAAGCTAAGGATTGTGAGCACCACAACTGCCACAGCGCTCTTCCAGTTCTGGGGCGATAATTCTGAAAGAGCAAGAGCTGCAGTGATAATAAGCACAGTAACAACCAAGCTGAAGAAAAGCCCTTTCCATGTTTGCCACTCTTTGAGCATTAAGAACTGGTTGTACTCAGAAAGTATGGAGGTGGGTGTTATGGCAGAAGGGCATTGGAAAGGCGTAAGAACCATTTTGGCTATACGGTGTGCGAAAGAGATTAATAACAACAGGTAGAGGCTGCTGGTTAAGACGTCATATCCATAAACAAGAAGAAACAGATCATTCGGAATTTGCAGGGCAGTTTTAACCGCTGCACCATTAAGGAGTGAGCCGGTAAAAATGCCAACAGCCATACTGGCCACTTCCGGTAGATGGGTGATCTGGCTGTTCATCAATGCGGTCGTAATAACAGCTGCTATGACTACAGAAAGCATGGCGAGTATCATGGCGGTAAAGGTTTTTCCAGCAAGATGAAAACTACTTTTTAAATCGCAGGAATAAAGCAACATTGGAATGGCAATGGCAACAAGCGCAGTAAGAAAGTTATTGGCAATATTTTTGAAGTTGATCTGAAGAAATTCCACAAGTTGTCCCAGAAGGGTTCCGCCCAGAAAACAGGTGGCAGCTGTTCCAAGTTTGTTGAATAGTTTGAAGTGTTTACATAAATATACCGAAACGGCAGGGATAATAGTTAAAATGAGAAGGTAGGCTATTATCATGGTTCTGCAGGCTATTGCTGAGACTACAGGATCATAGCAAACGGCCATTGAGAGTGTCCCCTAATATGGAGTGCTTTATACTCCCTCTGATGACGGCAATATTTAGGTTTAGCAGATTCATAGGATGATCCGCCTGAATAATGTTTGGGTATCCAGCGCTGAACCTTGCTCTTATCAGCAGAATGATGTTAAACAGGTCTTCAAAGCTATTTATCAGAAGGCTTCTCCATTGCTAAGGCAGGCCATGAATGCAAGAAAGCAAACTCTAAAAAATTATTGATCATGACTGCTACTGCTCTAAAAATTCTCTTTCGGTAAGTAGAGCATGTGGAAATTAATAAATTGATCTTCGTCAATATTAATAATATTTCGGTGCGGTATGCCGAGTTGTTGATATGTATTTTGCGTTATTCACATAATAAAATGCCGGATGATAAACACCATCCGGCTAAGCAGGGATTTACCTGAAAACATCCAAAGATGTTGGAGTGGGAGGCATCTTCAGATAGCCAGTTCAGTTTATGTTTGTGCACTTTATTTCAACAGAGCAATCAATGAAGCAAAATGATGTTCTATTTTGCCTATTATTGATTTAAATTGTTTGTTTTTTTTAGTTATTCAACATTTGTGTCATGGGTCTGGGTATCTTCTATTAACTCAAGCAGCATTTCTGGTTTGCCTTTAAATGCACGTGCCAGCACTTCTTTATTGCGGGCCATTAACAAACCGATCTCTTCGGCTGCATCATCGGCAATAGTCATATTGTGGTGCAGAAAACTTGCCAGGCTTTCTGCAAGTTCCAGCATACGGTCATGCTCTTCTGCGGCTTTACGATCTGCAAACATGCTTCCGTCCCGGTCACATTGCCACATGGGAATAACAGCCATTGGCGTACCTCAATTTTTAAAACGACGGGTGTTCATTACCCAGTCAGGTTATTATTTCACAAACACTGTATATAAAAACAGGTGTTTTTGTTTTAATTCTATAAACCCACTGGTTTTTGCCTGGGCTGCATGGGCTGTGTGAGTGGCAGGTAGGTTGTTCCCGGGGTTACTGGTGGTTTTGTACTTATTGTTTGTTATTTTCAGCCATGGCTTGTTTTTGTTGATGAAGGACAGGGAATTACTCTAGTGGAGTCGTATGATGTCGCAGTTTTTTCAGCGGTACTGGTTCAGTGAGTACTATGTCCGACATGGATAATCCAAAAGAAAATCAGGGCCGTCTTCCCGTCAAGCTGGAAGTGGTCCAGAGCGGTCTCCTTGGGCTGCGCCGTTCTCTTGGGAAAGTAAAACTGTTGCGCACCCTTGGTTTTAGTATTGATTTCTCCAGCTTTCAGTTCCTTGAAACCGGGCAACGGCTTCGCTTGATATTCCATATTGGTAAACAGCGTATTCAGGAGTTTTGTGGGTATATTGTCTCAAGGAAAACCCACGATCGTGAGCATGAGTATTCTGTAGCTTTGGAAGCTGAGGGTGAAGAGCTGGAGGAGATGAAGTCTCTGGCTGCAGATGTTGAAAAACAAGGCCAGGGAATAGATAGTCTTGCGAAGATAAATAATGGGTAGGGTGTGGATAAACCAGAGATTATCGACCTTGATCCCGGCCGGTTGTGGTACTGGCCTGGATGGATGGCATCTGGGCAAGCCGATGACCTTTACCGGCAGCTTTTGGATGAGGTGAGCTGGCAACAGGACTCTATCCGTCTATTTGGAAAGTTTCACAAACTTCCCCGTCTGCAGGCCTGGTATGGTGATCCCGGAACCAGCTATCAATACAGTGGTTTGCAGCTTTCTTCCAGACCATGGATTTATCCACTCCAGGTTTTGCGGAATAAGCTGTCTTCCCAGCTTGGCTATCCCTTTAACTCTGTGCTGTTGAACCATTATCGCAATGGCCAGGACAGCAATGGCTGGCATGCTGATAATGAACCAGAGCTTGGCTGCAGTCCCGTTATAGCTTCGATCAGTCTGGGGGCTGTGCGCCGGTTTCGGTTACGCAGCAACTGCGATAGAAAAAGAACACTGATGCTTGATCTGGAGCATGGATCTCTATTGTTAATGGGGGCAGGTGTTCAGGAAAACTGGCAGCATCAGCTGGCAAAAACAACCAGGCCTGTACAGGGACGTATCAACCTGACCTATCGCAATATTATTAGAACTGTTAATTAACCTTCAACAGCCATGTGCTGGCTCTGTCCCCTGTGGGAAAAATGCCCACCCTGAAAAATGAAAATGTGAAGGGCTTTTTCATGATAAATATGAGTATTAGCCTGATAACGGCCTTGTTATCCAAATTAACATTTTATATTTATGCATCAAACAATTAACCGCTTTCGCTGTCAATAAAGGGTATAAGCCATTCTTATTATTAAGCACATAAATAGATTGGTAGTCAGTAATCGAATAGTCCTCTTCTGGGGCCCTGGGGTGCAAGCCAATAGTCTGTTTGCACCATATGCAAAATGCAAACGGATGTTTTGGTACTTACTTTATAGAGAAAATAAAGCTATGAATACTCATAATCTTGAAGCACAAGGAACCCATCAAGCTGCTGCGACTGCCAGGCTGACGCAAGCATCAGATGTTCAGCCTCCTCCTTCAAAATACGCCCGTTTTGCAAATCATTTGGTTTTCAAATTGAGAGCATCCTATCCTTCATTGTTTCGGGGTATTGCCTTAAGGAATAAAATTAATGTTGATGGACTTGAAGGAGTTAAGAATCTATCTGTAAACGAAGTCATTCAGGTTATGGAAGATTTAGAACCAAAGATGAAAAACAGGCATTCCAGTCTAAAGGACGCTATATGGGCTGGTTTGAAACAACGCAGAGTTGAGAAATTAGACAAGACTTGGTATGACAAATGCTGGCAAAGCATTAAACAACAGCCATCTCTACAAGTAGAAGAGAAAGCTATTGTGATGCCGGGAACAAAGAAAACAACTTGCCTTAATAAACTGGATTATTATCCTCCTAGTCAATATCAAGGAGTGCCAACTTACGATGAGGGAGAGATGGTTCAAGAAAAATTGATATTATCGTACCCTCCAGCCAGTACGCACCAAACTGAACGCCTGGGGGTTGCTTATCAATATAAATCTGGTTCGAAAATAGATCCTTCCATGTTTGCCAAGTCAGTAGCGCAGGTGCTCAGCAGTGCCGAAGACCCAGATGATAAAGTGGCGGCTCTGGATCGAATGCCAGAATTGCAACGACTGCCTGGCCACTCCAGTTGGTGTGGTGACGGCGTTGTCAATTTCTCAAATATGAAACCTGCATCACAAAGTGATGAACAACGAATCGCTTTAGAAACAAAAAAAATGATACAACAACAAACACAGTCAACTTGGTGTAATATCTTGACGTGTCTGCAACTGTGTTCTATTGATCAACTAAATTGTGATGTAAGTATAGTAATTGATGGTGTTGTTGCTGCTCGTACTTTGTTGAGTCACGGCTCAGTTATCGCTCAAGATAAATTTGAAAAGTTTTTGGATAGCGCACCCTCCAAGGTTGTTTTGGCAATGACGAAAGAGACTGCCAGCCAATTTGCTTTCTCTAAACGAAAGAACCTCGATCTTGCTAGGATGATTCAAGACAAAAACATCACTTTCCTTGTAACAGGTAAAAATGAAGATCAGCTTGTCAAGACTGTGCAGCGAGCTATCTTGTTGCAGATGTTCACTGAATGCCCTGATCGCCTTAAACAGACTCTAACCAACACTTTCCAATGTGGTGGTACGATTCAAGACATGAATCTGACTTGTGAAGTAAGGCAAGTTCTGGGAAAACTGAAGGATTTTTCTGTAGACTTCAACATAGAAAAATGTCAGAAAATGCTGGGCGTAACATGATGTTGCAGTTGGAGTAGTTACAGCCACCGGACACATAAAACAGAGGCAATACGGAATAATTCCGGAATCTACTTTTTGGCCGTAGCTGGCTCAGGCTCCTCCTAAGGAGCCCAAACAAATTTGAAAAAACCGGCTAAATCGGTTGCGTTGGATCTTCTCCATAATAGGCTCGACGCAGAATCTCCTTGATCTCGGAAATCAATGGGTAACGGGGGTTGGCCGGGGTGCACTGATCGTCAAATGCCGCTGTGGACAACTCATCCAGCCTGGCAAGGAAAGGTTCTTCCGGAACACCGGCTTCCTGGATGGAAGAGGGAATGCCGATATCACGTTTCAAAGTTTCCACAGCTTTGATCAGGTTGACCACTTTGGCTTCATTGTCCCGGCCACCCAGGCCCAGATGGTCAGCAATGGCGGCATAACGGCACTTGGCTACCGGGCGGTCATACTGTGGAAATGCCGTCATCTTGGTCGGAACATCTGTTGCGTTGTAGCGGATGACATAGCTGATCAGCAGGGCGTTAGCCAGGCCGTGAGCGACCTTGAATTCGCTGCCGATCTTATGGGCCATGGAGTGACAGACCCCCAGGAAAGCGTTGGCAAAAGCCATTCCGGCAATCGTCGCAGCATTATGCATTTTCTCCCGCGCCCTGGGATAGTTGACACCTTCTTTACAGGCTGGTCTCAGCCACTCGAAGATCATGCTGATTGACTGCAGGCAGTGTCCATCGGTATAGGATGTCGCCAGCACAGAGACATAAGCTTCAAGGGCGTGGGTCAGTGCATCTATGCCCCCCCATGCTGTCAGTGACTCTGGCATATTCAGAACCAGGTCGGCATCAATAATAGCGATATCGGGGGTTAGCTCATAGTCGGCCAGTGGGTACTTCACGCCGGATTTTTCATCGGTGACCACGGCAAAGGGAGTGACTTCAGATCCGGTTCCTGACGTGGTAGGAATGGCTACAAACTTTGCTTTTTCTCCCAGAGGCGGGAAGCGGTAAATGCGTTTACGGATATCCATAAAACGCAGGGCCAGCTCTTCAAATCGAACCTCCGGATGTTCATACATCACCCACATGATTTTGGCGGCGTCCATTGGCGAGCCACCACCAAAGGCGACAATGGCATCCGGCTTGAACTCATGCATCATTGCGGCTCCCTTACGAACAATGGCAAGGGTTGGGTCAGCTTCCACTTCCGAGAAAACCCTGACTGCCACTCCGTGCTGGCGCAGGCAGGAGGTCACCTGGCTGGCCATGCCACTGCTGGCCAGGAACGCATCGGTAATGATGGCTGCACGTTTGCAGCCGGACAGATCTTCCAAGGCTACGGGCAGGCAGCCACGCTTGAAATAGATCGATTCCGGCAGCTTGTGCCACAGCATATTGTCACGTTTCATGGCAACGGTTTTAACATTGATAAGGTGTTTGACGCCTACGTTTTCGCTGATGGAGTTACCTCCCCAGGAACCGCAGCCAAGGGTGAGAGATGGAGCCAGCTTGAAGTTGTAGAGATCGCCAATAGCCCCCTGAGAAGCTGGCATATTGACCAGGATGCGGGCGGTTTTCAAAGCTTTACCGTAATCCTCTATACGCTGATGCTGGCGATCCTGGTCGGTATAGAGCACCGATGTGTGCCCGATTCCACCCAGAGCTACCAGTTCAGTGGCTATCTCCATGGCTTTGTTAAAGTCCCGGGCCTTGTAGAGAGCCAAGGTAGGGGAGAGTTTTTCGTGGGCAAAAGGTTCGGTTTCTGTTGTATCGGAAACCTCTGCTATTAGAATTTTGGTATCTTCAGGAACCTTGATATCAGACAGTCTGGCAATTTTTACCGCAGGCTGGCCAACGATCTCCGGATTGAGGTTGCCATTTTTCAAAAGAACCTTGCCAACCTTGGTAGCATCGGTCTTTTTCATCACCAGGCCGCCATGGTTTAGAAAACGATCCTTGACCTTCTTGTAGATGGAGTCAACAACAATAACAGACTGTTCCGAGGCACAGACGACACCGTTATCAAAAGTTTTACTCATCAGGATGGAGTTAACAGCCTGTTTGATATCAGCCGTTTCATCAATGACCACAGGGGTGTTGCCTGCTCCGACGCCAATGGCAGGCTTACCGGATGAGTAGGCGGCCCGCACCATGCCTGGGCCACCGGTGGCCAGGATCAGATTGATATCCGGGTGTTTCATCAGCTGGTTGGAGAGATCAACAGAAGGGGTCTCTATCCACCCGATAATATGTTTTGGCGCACCTGCGGCAATGGCAGCATCAAGAACCAGCTGTGCCGCCTGTCCAGTACACTGTTTTGCCCGTGGGTGTGGAGAGAAAATTATCCCGTTGCGGGTTTTCAGGGCCAGAAGGGCTTTGAAGATTGCCGTACTGGTAGGGTTGGTCGTTGGCACTACACCAGCGATCAGGCCGATAGGTTCAGCGACCTTGATAATGCCAAAGGTTGGATCCTCTTCCAGAATGCCACAGGTGCGATCATCCCGATACTTGTTGTAAATATATTCCGAGGCAAAGTGGTTCTTGATCACCTTGTCCTCAATTATGCCCATCCCTGTCTCTTCAACTGCCTGTTTGGCAAGACTGACCCGGGCATCAGCAGCAGCAAGGGCGGCCCTGCGGAAGATCGCGTCAACCTGCTCTTGGGTGAAGTGGGCATATTGCTGCTGGGCATCACGGACACGCTCGATCATTAGGTCAAGTTGCCGGTTGTCGTCTTGTTTCATTGGTTGTCTCCCCGGGGGGCGTACAGAATTAACCGGAAGGAAGGTAAAGAATAGACGAGGAAATGCTGTTTCTGCCTGCAGAGAGATCAGCCATGTTAGCGGCGATAATGAGAGGCGTGAAGAGTTTTCATAGCCATCTATACTGAGCCACTATTTTGTTCTGCCCTGAGGGAATAAGTATGCGGTCAGGCTTGGTGCTTTCCCTTTTGTTTCTGCCTTTGTATTTGGTAACTGCCAAAGTTTATGGCTCCTGGCTGGTGGGTGTGGGTAAAAGTGATATCACCGGGCCAATAGCTGATGTCGTCATGCTTGGATATACTGACACTTTTCAGGTAGCAGCCGGCCTTCACGACCGTTTATGGGCCAGGGCTTATATTATTTCTGAGTCCGCTGATGGCCCCAGAGTTGCCATTGTTGTTATCAGTGCCGCCATGATTTTTGATGATGTCAAAAGGGAGGTGATCCGCAGGCTTCAACTGAGGTATGGCTCCCACTATCAGACCGGTAATGTTCTGATTGTTGCTGACCACTCTCACAGTGCTCCCGGAGGGCAGAGTTTTCACTTCCTGTTTGCCATGGGGGTACGGGGGTTTGAGCGAGATGCCTGGGAAGCTCAGGTGAATGGTATTGTTCAAGCTATTGAACTGGCCCATGACAGTCTGGCTCCAGGGAGGGTGCTGATAAACAGGGGAGAGTTATTCAATGCCAGTGCCAACCGTTCTATCAAGGCCTGGTTGAAAAATCCTGAAGCGGCTCTTCTGCCTTCTGTTGACCCGGAGATGCTGGTGATGCGCTTTGATCAGGGGGAAAAGCCTATCGGTATGCTGGGATGGTTTGCCACCCATGGGGTTTCTTTTCCCATGAGCAATAAGCTGGTCAGTGGGGATAATAAAAGTTATGCCGCCTGGTTAATGGAGCAGGAACAGGGAGAGGGCTTTGTTGCAGCCTTTCCCCAGACCAATGCCGGAGATATGACACCCAACCTTTATGGAGATGGCACTGGTCCTGGACGTAACCCGGAAGAAAATGCCCGTATTATTGGGCAGCGTCAGTATGTTTTAGGCAGCCACCTGATGCACTCGGCTCATGAAGAATTGTCTGGTTCACTGGACTGGCGTCATGAGTATGTTGATTTCGGGAAGATGACCGTTTCTCCCTCATTAACCGGATTTCAAGAAGCCGTTGATACCTGCCCTCCTGCTGCCGGTTATGCCTTTGCGGCGGGAACGCCTGATGGCCGGCCCTTTCCCATGCGCTGGATTTTCTGGGGTAAACAGAATCAGGGATTCTGGCCAATAACCACGATCAGTGACTATTTTACCGGGCGCACGTCTGAGCTGGAGCTTTGCCATAGTCCCAAGCCGATTGTGCTGGGCATGGGGACAGGTCAGAAGTATGAATATCTGAATTATCTGTTGAGCAGTCTCCTGGGAGGCAGTATTCCCCCGCAGGCCGTTAATCACAGCTGGATACCACAGCTTATGCCGGTTTCTATTATGAAAATCGGTCCTCTTGGACTGCTGGGGGTTCCTGCCGAGTTCACAATAGTAGCGGGCAGGCGCTTGAAACAAAGTGTGGGAGCCGTTGCCAAAACCGGACTGGAGCACCTGCTGCTGGCCGGCTATGCCAATGATTACAGTTTCTATGTCGCAACTCCGGAGGAGTATCAGGAGCAGCTTTACGAAGGCGGGGCCACTCTATACGGGCGCTGGACTCTGCCTGCTTATCAGCAGGTTTTTACCAGGCTGGCGGAGAACCTGGCAGCGCCAGAAAGCTGTTCGTTGTCTGTAGATGTGCCTGAAGATCTGAGTATTTACTACCGGGATATTCAAGCGCCTGTTATCAACTGTAAAGGGAAGTTTGGAGATCATGGCAGGCAATTGTCTTATGTTCCGGATACCTTCTGGAACGGGCAGACTGTTCAGACATGTTTCACTGCTTCACACCCCCGTCTGGCTGGACGCAATCTGAATACATTTTTAACAGTTGAGAAATATGATGATGTCAGTGAGGAGTGGAACGTTATCGCTGATGACGACAGCTGGGACACCCGTCTTTACTGGTACAGCAGCTGGTTTGGAAATACTGCCGGTTATGTCTGCATAGAATGGACTCCACCCTTGTCCCAGAAAGCTGGGTTTTACCAAATAGGCCATCACGGTTTATGGCGGGAAAACGATAATGATGAGCTGGTTGCTTACCATGGTTATAGTCGTCGTTTTCAACTGGTTCGTGAAGTGAAAATTGGAGTTGTTCTTCTGAAAGCCAGGCAGGATCTGGCTGAAATTGAGAGAGTGCGTCGATCATGTAAAGCTGACAGGAAATAGATGTTTTCAGGTGTCTGGGTACTTATACTTGCAGCTTTTGTCAGGTTACTCTAGGAATTTATGTCCCGGGTTTTGTGTCAGCGTTGTGAGCGTCCTCTCTCAGTTTGTATCTGTAAAGGAGTGGAATCATTTGCCAGTCCCTTGCAGGTGGTTATTTTGCAAACAGCCCGGGAAAAACGGCATGCTATCAATTCCGGGCGCATTGTCCGCCTTGGTGTTGCCGGTTGTCAGGTTTTTTCTGGTGAGGATTTTTCCCGGCAGGCAGAGCTGACAAGCCTGCTGGATCTATGGCATGGACGCACCTGGCTGCTTTATCCAGGGGATAATGCGGTAACACCTGCAGAAATGGCGAGCCGTGCAGGCCCGTATGGTGAAGGCTTGCTGGTGGTATTGGACGCAACCTGGCGCAAGTCCAGACGGATGCTCTACCTGAATCCGCGGCTGGCAGTACTACCACGTGTTTCCCTTCCTGAGACGGGGCAGTCCTGGTATCGTATTCGCAAGGTACCGGGGGCAGGGTTATCTCTCCACGGTGGAAGCGGTTGCATCTTGTCTGGAACAGGCCGGTCATCCGCCCCAAGGGTGTAAACAGATGCTGCAGGCCTTTGATCGTATGATCAGTTTTCAGATTGAAGCAATGGGTGAGCAGGTATTCAGAGAGAATTACAAAGCCTAGTTCACAATTTCCACAGCACAGGTCTGTCCCATGGAAATTGTGAACTAGGCTATTGACCCGTGTTTTTCTCTTTGGTGAATGAATCCTGAGGTGAGCATGGGTACCAAGCTGACTGCTGAAGAGCTTCTTGAAAACCATCATTACTGTGTAATTGCCACCGCCTCGGCAGAGGCTGTTCCCTGGGTTACACCTATTTTTTATGCCTATGATTCCGACTGGAATCTGTTCTGGATATCGTCACGCACAAGCAGCCATTCAAAACTTTTGGAGCAAAACCCCCATGCCTGTGCGGTGATTTATCAACCACCTTCGGTATCTCAGGAGACCTCGGCTCTTTACCTGTCCGGGCAGGTCAGCATCTGCAGGGGGACTGTTCTGGAAGAAGGAATGCATGTCTATTTTGAGCGGGCTGGGTTGGGGGTGTCTGGCAAAGCAGAGGATTATGCTGGTGATAGTCCCTGTCGACTATACCAGCTGGCACCTGAACAGGCGTTTTCTCTTCAGGAGCCAGAGTGGGAGGAGAACCTGTTGCTGGACAAGAGGGTGTCAATAGCCCTTCCAGAGTAGATGTCTTTTAGGGGGAGAACAAGTACCCCGGGAGAACAGGGTACTTTCCAAATAGCTTCAGCAGGCTTAAAGCAGCTCTGCCGGCGGGGTTGTGCAGGACAGGCGATCGCCCAGCAGCTCTTCAAGGGTGGGAATCAGGAATGACTCATCTTCACAGGCAAAGCTGATAGAAATTCCTGTGGTGCCAGCCCGACCTGTGCGCCCAATACGATGCACATAATCTTCCGGATCTTCTGGAAGGTTGTAGTTGACGACATGGGATATACCGTCGACATGGATACCCCGGCCGGCAACGTCAGTGGCGACTAGAACACGAATTCGACCGGCACGGAAATCTTCCAGAGTTTTGATGCGCTTTTTCTGTGGAACATCTCCAGAGAGCATATCGGCGCGAATATTATCCTTGCGCAGCTTTTCGGTCAGGCGGCGTGTCTGATCCCGGCGATTGGTAAAGACAATAACCCGCTCAAGATCCTGGCGGGTGATCATGTTGAACAGCACCTTGTATTTTTCATCAGTGCTGACAATCCAGACTTTTTGATCAACGGTATCTGTCGCTACACTTTCCGGTTCAATTTCAACCTGCAGTGGGTGCCAGGTCCACTGTTCTCCCAGACGAATAACGTCTTCACTGAAGGTGGCGGAAAACAGCAGGGTCTGCCTGTCACCTGGGCGTGGTGTGGAGCGGACGATGCGGCGCACCTGGGGAATGAAGCCCATATCCAGCATACGATCAGCTTCATCAATAACCAGGGTTTCCGTCAGATCCAGATAGAGATCGCGTCGCTCACAGTAGTCCAGGAGGCGACCGGGGGTTGCTACCAGAATATCAACATAGTCAGCCTGTAGTTGCTGACGCTGCTTCTCATAATCCATGCCTCCAACGACCATAACGGCATTCAGTTTAGTGTGTTTGGTCAGAGCCAGAGCATCCTTATGGATCTGCATGGCCAGCTCACGGGTCGGAGCAATAATGACGGCCCGGGGTTCGCCTAGGAAACGCTGGTCTGGTGGAGGGACTTCCAGAAGCTGTTTAATGGTGGCTATCAGGAAAGCTGCTGTTTTGCCAGTGCCGGTCTGGGCCTTGCCGATAGCATCACGCCCCTGCATTGTGGCACCAAGCACCTCGGCCTGAATGGGCGTGCAGTACTGGAAGCTCTGATCGGCAATACCGTGCATCAGAGTGTCAGGGAGGTCGAAGTCATGGAAACGGGTTTTGCCGGTTTCCTCAGGTACCTGAAACTGGCTGATATCCCATGCCATTTCGGTTGCCTGGGCCGGCTTATTGTGATGGCGGTGGCGCCGGTGGGGGTTGCGGTTTGGACGCTTTCCCTGCTTACGAGAGTCTCCACCGGCTCCCTTGCTTTTGGAGCGAGGATGCTGATTGTCTGGTGTACTACCCGCAGGCGCAGTACTTTTTCTGCGACCACTGCCAGTCCGGTTACGGTGTTTGTTGTTCCGGCTGAAAATATTTAGAAAACCACTCAAGTCTGGCTGTTTCCCTTATCTGAAAATGGATCAGCCCTGAACTTTTTCCTGGCTGGGTCGCCGGGTTTTGCGGGCTGTACTGACATCGCCCCTGCAGTATTAAAGGGGCAGGGAAGATGGGATAATGAGTGCATTATCGGTTGCCAGGGAAGAGTTGTCGATACTTGTGGTGTTCTGGAAGGTTTTTGTCAGGTAGAACGCTTTCTGGATAAAGTTGTGGATGTCTATTCTCATGATCTTAGTCAGTGTCTCCACTAGGCAGTGAGTTTGTCTGTCGCTTCAGACCGGCAGGGTCCCAGTATTCTGGTTTGGTGAAGATACCAGAAGGGCTGCACTGCCCGGTAAACCAGTTCAGCCTGAGCAGCAAATCGTGAGAAGCCAGCATAACTATGTCGTTGTTGGCATCCCGGGTAATCATCAACATCTCTCCGTCCCACATAAAAATGGAACAGGCTCCTGGATGTGGGGCAACGCCTAACTTCAGAAACGAGGAATTTTTATTGGCAGCTGCTGGGGAAACTTCCTTTATCATAGGTAGAGGGTCCTGAGTGAACAGAAAATGAGCCTGGGCTTCTGACAGGGGGGTAACTTCTCTTTTACTTTGCAGTTGTCTGCCGGGGCTGCCAAGCAGTTGTGGAGTAAAAATTTGTGTTGTCCGGTCTTTTGATATGTGGCCTTGATAAAAGGAAGGGGTCAGTAATCCATTGAGAATGCCGGGAAAGCTGTGGATGTTTTCCAGCCATGGAGGTGCATGAGGTTCATCTCCGGTAAACAGGCAATCCATGAATTCTTCTACATCAGGCAAGCCATTGGCAATAATTTCCAGGGGGTGAACTCTGGGCTGATGAACCTGATATACAGTGTTTGAGTTCATCCTGAGTATCATCAGGTGGAGTTCGGGCTGAGTTCTCCATGGGTACTGTGATATTAAACGCAGAGAGCTGCTGGCCCTGATTGGTACAGGTGTGGAAATGGCCGAAATAACAGCATTCCCATCCTGTGCAACACCTGTAATGCGCAAAAGATAACTCAACAGGGGAACACTGTTGGCCTTGCCTTTTGATCGGGCCAGCCAGAACCAGCTATTAAATGCCTTAGATAAAGAGTTACCTGAGGCAGGAGCTACCTCTGAATAGAGTACAGACATTGTAAAAAGGCATAGAAAAAAAAAAGCTGAAATTTGAATTCTTATTCATTTCTGGTTTCACCAGATATTTCACGGAGATAACCTGGCAGAAAGAAGTGGGTACGCTGGCGCTTAATCACTCTGCATATTTGACTATCTGAGTTGGTAGCTAATAAAAGAGCATAACGGCAAGCCTTTTGGGAGCAGGTAGTGTTTTGAATTGCTTTTTTTATTGAATAGGGAACAGTGACCATGGTGTGGAATTGTTCACTGGCTGACGAATGCTACAAAAAAAGTAGAAGAGGAGGCAGGCTTTTGCTAATCAGAGATGCGGCCTGACCCAGCAACAGATTGTGTGAATGCTTATTTATCCCTGCGTTATTCCTGAGGCTCATCATATCGTGAAGCTCCCCCGGAGGATCTCTTCATATTGGTACCCCCGATCCGGTAACGGCGAAGAACCTTGCCCAGGCAGGAGGCGTCCCGCTCTCTTTCTCGGCGGCTCTTTTTGCGCTTGAGCTTACGGGGAATATTTGGGGTCACAACCACCAACATACTTGCCCAGAAGGTTTTCTCTTCCTCGAAGTTGACCGAGTAGCCCGCTGCCGCTGTAGTCAGGTTGAATCCTGCAGGAGGCATGGCTGGAGGAATACGTATACCGTTCATAGCACTCTCCTCTTTTCTCACCTTTGAACTGAATCGTTCATAGATCAAACTCTATTGTTATTATTTGAGTTTTTTTTTATAGAAAAGTTCCCTGCTTTAAGAGAATGGCATAACCAGCCTTGGGAAAGTATTAGACCAAGGTAGGAGAAACAGTATTTTTCTCTTACCTTGGGCTGAGGAGTGGGAAGGCTATAGACCTTGGTCTAAGTCGGATGTTTTAACGTACCCAAATGAAGCTGTTCAAAAAACCACGTGTGGCAGCAGTCTTGATGCTCTTTGTTGGAAGGGTCGGGATAGCAAGACTGTTAGTCGGGTTGACAAACAGGTAGCTATTCGAATCGACCGTTGTCTCTTCCACCCTAAAATGGCCCTGCACAGGTGATAGCGCGATGCTTTTGGAAGCAGCAATGCTCTTGGAAACATCAGGTGGACATTCGAAACAACCGGCTTCCCTCAGATCTTCGACCTGATTGGAGACAACAGCATTGTTGGCAACGCGGCAGGCATGTTCTTGAAGCTCATCCATGCTGGGTGAGTTTTCGATCACCATCTGGCTGACAAGGGGCAGGGCTGGGTTGATCATGGCCAGAGCCTCGCGTTTGAAAAAAGTTTTGCAGAGACCATCCCAGAACACTGAGTCAATCAGCTTGTGAGCCATCCATAAACCGTATTCTGATACATTCCTGTGGGTAAATTCCGCAGAAACAGTGGCCAAAGAGACCTTTACTTCGCCGATACGTTTCTGGAAATGGTTAAAAATAGGATGATTTGATTCTGTAGCTGGACCAGCTGTAATAGCTTTTTGCCTCGTTTTTTTCAAGATTGAGACAGCCCGGCCACAGTAGTGACAGGCAGTTTGAAATTGTCTGTCAAAAGACAGTTTTGCAGGTCTGAAAACCTGTGTGAATGCAGTCCGCAGCATGATCAACTCCCTTTGCTGAAATAGTTATCTGTACCCTTAAGACCAAAGTCCTATTGAAAAGTTCAACGAATAGAGAAGCGGCAGGGTTAACTGCCGCCAGAAGGGGGGAGGGGAGGAATGTCGGTGGTGTGGGCTAAAGGCCAGCCACAATATCCTTGCTGAAACTCTTCTCGCAGTATTTACATTTCATCTGGATATCTCCGCTGCTCTCTTTTAACCAAAAGGAGCTCTGAACTGGCTCATTATGGGTAATACAGTTGGAGTTAGGGCATTCAAAAACGCCTTCCAGCTGTTCGGGAAGACTCATCTTGAACTTGCCCCGAACGGAGTAGTCCTTGATAACATTAATGGTGGCTTTGGGGGCAAACAGGCCCAGCTCACTGGCCTCAGTCTCGTCAAACAGGCGGTTCTCAACCTTGATAATATCCTTCATACCCAACTCCTGGCTGGGCAGGTTAAAACCGACTGTGATACGCAGATCGGTACCCAGTAACTGCAGCTGGCGCAGGATTTTGATGCCTTGGCCGGCGGGTATATGGTCGATCACCGTACCAGTGTTTATAGCTTCGACCTGGAGTTTTCTCTTCTCAACCATGACTCACCTCTTTAAATACTTTCATTCAGAACCAAAGCCATCAGGGCTTCTCTGGCATAGACACCGTTCTCGGCCTGCTGAAAATAGTAGGCATGGGGAGTGGCATCTACGTCTACAGTGATCTCATCAACCCGGGGCAGAGGGTGTAGAACCCGCAGGTTGGGTTTGGCCTCTTTCAGGTGGTCGGCGGTCAGGATATAGCGGGAAGCAATATGCTTGTACTCGGTTTCATCAAAGCGTTCTTTCTGAACCCGGGTCATGTAGAGAATATCCGCTTTGTGGACAATTTCTTCAAAACAGTTGGCCTGGTGGTATGTTACACCGGCTTCTTCGAATTCCTGCAGCAGGTAGTCTGGCATGGCCAATGCGCCTGGAGCCAGGAAAGTGAACTCGGCACCAAATCGACAGAGGGCCTGGGCCAGTGAGTGAACTGTGCGGCCATATTTGAGGTCACCACAAAACGCAACTTTCAATCCGTCCAGGGTTCCCTGGGATTCATAGATACTAAACAGATCCAGCAGGGTCTGGGTGGGATGCTGGTTGGAACCATCTCCACCATTGATGACTGGAACTGTAGAGAACTCTGAAGCCAGTCTGGCCGCCCCTTCCTGAGGGTGGCGCATAACCACTGCATCGGTGTAAGACGATATGACCTGGATAGAATCGGCCAGAGTTTCCCCTTTTTTGGCAGAGGTATTGCCACCTTCGGCAAAACCGATAAAGGTGCCTCCCAGCCGCTGAACGGCTGTCTCAAAAGAGAGGCGAGTTCGGGTTGAGGCTTCAAAGAAACAGCTGGCAATGACCTTACCATCCAGTAGTCCGGATCTGGGTGTTTTCTTAAGGCTTAGAGCGGTTGAGACAATCAACTCCAGCTCTTCTCTGGAAAGATCAGTGATGGACACTATGTGCTTTTTATAAAGCGGGTTAGTCATGTCGAGCGTACCTGTCCTTATGGATATTGGTAGTGGTCAGGTGCGGCTGTGACAGTCGGTGGGTGCAACGACTGTCAGCGAGCAGCTTCGGGAGATCAAAAAAAACCCCTGAAAGAGGGGCTTTTTTAAGAAACGGGAAGTATCTGGCAGATGGCGCTTTTGAAAAATATCTGAGAAAAGTCTCTTTTTCATTATTGCACAGCCCAGATGTCAGGATGTTACAGACTATGTGTTATACCGTGTTGGGGTGGAACACTGTTTCTAGTTAAACTCCACAATATTATATGTGGGCTTCTTCTCTGGTCAAGCCGACTCTTTTCGCTGCGTCATGTCCACAGGCTGCGACAGTTCCAGGGTGACATCTGACCGGGCTTGGCAGCAGCAGGGCAGGATATGGCCCTCTTTGACGAAAGCCAGGGGCTGCTCCTGATAGTCAATTTTGCCATCCACCAGTTTAACCTGACAGCTGCCGCAATAACCCTGGCGGCACTGGTAATCCATGGCGATATCATGTCTTTCCAGCGCCTCCAGCAGGGTTTCATCTTCACGGGGCAGAAGGCTAAACCCATCCTGAACCTTGACTATATGTGCCATGATTTGCCTCGTAGAGGTGAAAGGTTAAACATTAGGTTTCCTGTTGGCTGTTGTTTATCAAGGAAATGCCCTCCACACTTTCATTTTTTCGGGCATTTTCCCCATAGAGCATAAAGCCCGCTCATGGCTGTTTAAAGGGAAAACTCGTTGAAGTCATCGCTGTCGACATCACTGTCAACCTGACCCACAAGATAGGAGCTGACCTCAACTTCCTGGGGAGCCACCTGAACATGGTCGCTGTTCAGCCAGCTGTTCATCCAGGGCAGTGGATTTTGCTTGACGGTAAAGGGTGAATCAAAACCAATAGCAGCCATGCGCTGACTGGTGATGTATTCCACGTACTGGCTGAGAATATCTTTGTTCAGACCGATCATGGAGCCATTCTGGAACAGGTAGGCAGCCCACTCTTTCTCCTGCTGGGCGGCTTCCAGAAAAATACCGTGTGCTTCTTCCCGCAGTTCCCTGGCAATTTCGGCCATTTCCGGGTCATCCCGGCCGCTGGCCATCAGCTGCAGGATATGCTGGGTGCCGGTCAGGTGAAGAGCTTCATCCCGGGCAATCAGTTTAATGATCTTGGCATTACCCTCCATGGTGGCTCGTTCGGCAAAGGCAAAGCTGCAGGCAAAGCTGACATAGAAACGGATGGCCTCCAGCACATTCACTGATACCATAGTGAGGTAGAGTTTCTTCTTCAGCTCCCTCCGGGAAATAGTGATGGTCTGGTTGTTAACAGTATGGGTTCCTTCCCCTAGAGCATTCAAAAGCTGGATGCCCTCAATCAGTTCATCATAGTGGCGGGTTATGGCTGTAGCCCGACTGACGATGGCTTCATTAGTGACGATGTCATCAAAAACTTCAGCTGGTTCTGTTACTACGTTACGCATGATATGGGTGTAGGAACGGGAGTGGATAGTTTCACTGAAAGACCAGGTTTCAATCCAGGTTTCCACTTCCGGCAGAGACACCAGGGGCAGAAATGCCACATTGGGTGAGCGTCCCTGTACAGAGTCCAGCAGAGTCTGGTATTTCAGGTTGCTGAGAAAGATATGCTTCTCATGTTCAGGTAGGGCACTGAAGTCACTGCGGTCATTGGAAAGATCAACTTCTTCAGGGCGCCAGAAAAACGATAACTGTTTTTCAATAAGCTGCTCAAAAATTCCGTATCTCTGAACATCGTAGCGAGCGACATTGACATTCTGACCAAAGAACATCGGCTCTTTGGTGGCATCAAAACTGTTCTGGTTAAAGGTCGTGTAAGCCATGGTTATCTGTCACTGAAAAGTGAGTGTGTTCTGTCCGTGTATCCTTTTGGCATTTTTTATTCATACTTCCCGCTCATATCGTTTATATAGCGAGGAGTATGAGTAAAAAGCGCCGGTTACCTCTGTCTTCTATATCTTGCAGGCACCGCCTGCGCAGCCGTCATCCTCTTCAACATGCTGGGCATCACTCGCTCCGTCACGGGTATTGTGGTAGTACAGGGTTTTTACCCCCAGCTTGTAGGCTGTCAGCATATCTTTCAGGATGTTCTTTACCGGAACCTTGCCCCCTTCAAAGCGGGCTGGATCATAGCTGGTGTTGGCCGATACGGTCTGATCAATAAACTTCTGCATAATGGCGACCAGTTGCAAATAACCGTTGTTATCGGGGATGTCCCAGAGCAGCTCATAGTGGAAACGCAGCTGTTCATACTCTGGAACCACCTGCTTGAGAATGCCATCCTTGCTGGCCTTGACGCTGATATAGCCACGGGGGGGCTCAATGCCGTTGGTAGCGTTAGAGATCTGGGATGAAGTTTCTGATGGCATCAGAGCAGTAAGGGTCGAGTTTCTCAAACCGTGGGCCTTGATCTCTTCTCTTAGAGACTCCCAGTCCAGCCGCAGGGGAGTGTTGCAATACTCATCCAGCTCTTTCTTGTAAGTATCAATGGGCAGAATGCCCTGACTGTAGAGAGTTTCGTTGAACTTGGGACAGGCGCCTCGCTCTCTGGCCAGCTGGTTGGAAGCCTTCAGCAGGTAATACTGGATAGCTTCAAAGGTTTTATGGGTCAGGGCATTACCGGAACCATCGGAATAACGGGCTCCGTTCTTAGCCAGGTAATAGGCATAGTTGATCACGCCGACACCCAAGGGGCGGCGTCCCATGGTGGCATTTTCAGCTGCCAGAACCGGGTAGTCCTGGTAATCCAGCAGGCTGTCGAGGGCTCGGACTATCAGTTCTGACAGCTCTTCCAGTTCATCAAGATTGTCGATAGCCCCCAGGTTGAAGGCTGCCAGAGTACAGAGAGCAATCTCTGCATTTTTGTCGTGTATATCCTGCAGAGGCTTGGTAGGCAGGGCAATCTCCAGACACAGGTTACTCTGGCGAATAGGAGCAACTGTGGCATTAAATGGACTGTGGGTATTGCAGTGGTCAACATTCTGCAAGTAGATACGGCCTGTGCTGGCCCGTTCCTGGGCGAACAGGGTGAATAGTTCTACGGCTTTCAGGGATTTTTTGCGAATGCTGTCATTCTGCTCGTACTGCCGGTACAGGGTTTCGAATTTTTCCTGGTCTTCGAAGAAGGCGTCGTAAAGCCCTGGTACATCACTGGGGGAGAATAGGGTGATATCACCACCTTCAATCAGACGTTGGTACATCAGTTTGTTGAATTGTACACCGTAGTCGATATGACGAACCCGGTTCTCTTCAACTCCACGGTTGTTTTTCAGTACCAGTAGGTTTTCCACCTCATAATGCCAGATAGGGTAGAACAGGGTGGCAGCTCCACCACGAACGCCGCCCTGGGAGCAGGATTTGACCGCAGTCTGGAAGTGCTTGTAAAAAGGTATACAGCCGGTATGGAAAGCTTCCCCCCCCCGAATTGGACTGCCCTGGGCACGGATACGCCCGGCATTGATGCCGATACCAGCCCGCTGGCTGACATATTTGACAATGGCGCTGGAGGTGGCATTGATGGAATCCAGTGAATCATCGCATTCGATCAGCACGCAGGAGCTGAACTGACGGGTTGGGGTTCGTACACCTGCCATAATTGGCGTTGGCAGAGAGATCCGGAAAGTTGAAACTGCATCATAAAAACGCTGGATATAATTCAGCCGTGTTTCCCTGGGGTAATCCATGAATAGGCTGGCACCAATCAAAATATAAAGATACTGAGGACTCTCAAAGTAATCGCCGGTTACCCGGTTCTGTACCAGGTACTTGCCCTCTAGCTGTTTGACGGCGGCGTAGCTGAAGTTCATATCCCGACTGTGATCGACCATATCGTTCATGATCTGGAATTCAGCTTCACTGTAATCCTTCAGAAGAGAGGCTTCGTATTTTTTCAGCTCTACAAGCCGACCCACATGCTCATACAGGGTCGGTGGCTCAAAATCACCATAAGCTTTTTTACGCAGATGGAATATGGCAAGACGCGCAGCCAGATACTGGTAGTCAGGTGCTTCTCTGGATATTAAATCTGCAGCAGACTTGATCAGGGTTTCGTGAATCTCGGTGGTGGGGATGCCGTTGTAGAACTGGATATGGGCTCTTAACTCGACTTGGGACACAGATACGTTGTCCAGGCCGTCAGCTGCCCAGGTAATGACTTTGTGAATCTTTTCAAGGTCGATCGCTTCCTGCTGCCCGTTCCGTTTGGTGACCCGAATGTTTTCGTTCATGCCCTGAGGATACCTGTCTGCACTGATTGTGACTGACTACACAATATGTTGTGGTTGCTTGGTCAAGAGTCTGGAGATAACTTTTTCTGTGATAAAAGCAATAGACATGCCAGTTATTCGTTCTGGTTGTTATTTAGACACTAAAAAGCCTGTCCTATGCCGAAAAGTTGACATGGGAGATACTGGTCTCTTTGCCTTTATCTGGAATTAAATCGGGTGGATACACAATTTATGAGACTGTAATCAGACTGGATGTCTGTCCCCAAGTTCCACTCGATTTGTAGTTATCGGTCAACATTTGACTCGATAGCGATTTGTGCCTGAGGCACTAAATGTTGTGTTATTGTTATCTCTCTGTACAAGATAATGCGGTATGGGTGTCAGTGCAAGGTGCAATTTTTAGCTCTGAAATATTGACAAATGGTTTGGGTATTACTCATGTGAGTGTTTACTTTCGCGTTTTTTGTTTGAATTGATAGACTTGGCTCAGATGGAGAAAAGTGACTGAAGAGAAAAAACAGCGCCTATAGTTTTTTTCTATTTTTATTCTGGTGTTTATTGTTTTTGCGTATTTCCAAAAGATTGGCAAACACAATATGTAGTGATACCTCGAGAGAAGAAATTTAAATATTTGATGATTTCTGCGAATTATTTTTGCTGACCGAGGTCAAAGAGCTGCCCGTTACAGACTGCAACTGAATAGTTAGGGTCTGTGCGGTTATCCTTGGCAACGGTAGAATCCAGTTACAAATTATGCAGACAGAAGCGATCTCTGTGGAAAACACTGACTCCGGCCACATTCTAATCGTCGAAGACGATGAGCGCCTGGCCAGCCTCACCCGGGAATATCTGGAAAATAATGGTCTGACCGTGAGCGTCGAAAGCGATGGCGCCAAAGCTGTTGACTGTATTCTGGAAGAAACCCCCGATCTTGTTGTACTTGACCTGATGCTACCCGGTGAAGATGGAGTATCCATCTGCCGCCGTGTCCGGTCTGATTACCATGGTCCCATTCTCATGCTGACTGCACGAACCGATGATCTGGACGAAGTTTTGGGTCTGGAAATGGGAGCCGATGACTATGTCGCCAAACCGGTTCGGCCCCGCGTACTGCTGGCCCGTATCCGGGCCCTGATGCGTCGCAGTGTAGGAGTGACCAAGGAAGAGGGCGGTGATAAGGGGCGCCTTGAATTTGGTGGTCTGGTTATAGACTCCGCCATGCGTGAAGCCTGGCTTAATGGTGAAAACATTGAACTGACCAGTGCAGAGTTTGATCTGTTGTGGCTGCTCAGCTCTAATGCAGGTCGTGTACTGAGCCGTGAAGAGATTTTCGAGAAACTTCGTGGTATCGAGTATGACGGTCAGGATCGTTCCATTGATGTTCGGGTATCTCGTATTCGTCCAAAGATTGGTGATGATCCCATGCATCCCCGTATGATCAAGACGGTACGCTCCAAAGGTTATCTGTTCGTCCGTCCGGTTTAATCCGGCTCCTGAAACCTGTTGATCCCCTTTGCTGTTCAGAATCAGCAAAGGGAGATCTATGCTGATTCCCGGAGTGGAGTGTGAGCAGTATCTTTCTGCGGATCTATGGTGGTCTGCTATTTACTCTTGTGCTGGTGGCGGTACTTTCCGGTCTGGCACTGACCATTATTAATGGTGTCAGGCTGGAAGATTTCCGTGAGTCAGCGGCCAGGGGCACTTTCCGTATCATGAGCCAGCAGCTGGAGTCCTCCGGCAGCCAGACCAGATCAGACAAACTGGAGAGCTGGGAAAATCTGCTGGGGATACCTCTTGCCCTGGTTCCAGAAATGGACGAAGACCTGGGACGTCAGACCAGTGCCGAGCTAGCTGAAGGGCGGGTGCTGGTGCGGGCCGGTGATGGTGGTTATTTTGAGGTTTTCTCCCGCGTTGATGAGAAGACTCTGTTGCGGGGTGTCATCCATGATTTGAATGAACAGCTGGTGACGGGTACAGCGTCATTGATAAAAAACTGGTTGGAAAATATTCCCCCAGCCCGCCGTCTGATTGTGCTGGAAGACCGTGCAGGTGAACTGTTCAGCTATCCTGTCGCCCTTGTATCTGAGCCGCCTTCTGTTTTGTCCCAGCGTCAGCTGGGTATGCTGGACAGGGGGGCCTCTCTGGCTCTGTTCAAAAATATGGGGCGCAGCCTGATGGTGTACAGTCGTCTGTCAGACAGTGGTCAATACCTGGTGTTGGGTCCGGCCATGGTTCTGGACTCTTATCCGTTCAAACTGTTGGTGACCATCGGTCTGTTTGCGCTGGCCTCAATCAGTATTGCCATCTATGTACTGGTGCGTGGGCTTGAGCGCCGGATGAGCAAGCTGGAGCGGGCAGCACTGCGTTTGGCCCGTGGTGATCTGGATGCCCGTGTAAAAGTCCATGGTGGTGATTCCGTTGGCCAGCTGGCTGCTGCCTTCAATAATATGGCCAGCCATATCCAGCGGCTTCTCAGTATCCAGAAAGAGATGATTCGGGGAGTATCCCACGAGTTGCGCACGCCCGTCGCCAGAATCCGGTTTGGCCTGGAAATGGTTGATGATGCTGAAACCCGCGAGGAGCGTCAGAGTTATCTGCGTGGGATCGATGGTGATATCGAAGAGCTGGATCACCTGATCGATGAGATTCTGACTTATGCCCGCCTGGAAGAAGGGGTACCGGATATCCGTTTTGAGCGCAAGGATGTGGATGCCATTGTGGAAAGGGTTGCCGAGGAGTTTCGGCGCAACAAAAATACCCAGCGCAAGGATGGCAGCCAGGTTATTGTTAAGCATGTTCCCTGTAGCATGTTGGAAGCTCGCCGCCGCTGTGATGTGGAGGAAAGGTATATTCACAGGGCCATTCAAAACCTGGTTAGCAATGCCTGCCGTTATGCCGAGAGCCGGGTGCAGATCCGCCTGAGTGTTGGTCATGACACTTGCCGTGTAGATGTGGAGGATGATGGGCCAGGTATTCCGGAAGAGCAGCGTGAGCGAGTATTCACAGCCTTTGCCCGGCTGGATGACAGCAGAACCAGGGCATCAGGCGGTTATGGCCTTGGACTGTCTATCGTGCGCCGGATTATGCACTGGCATAATGGTAAGGCAGTGGCTGGAAAGAGCAGTGATTTGGGTGGTGCGCGTTTCAGCTTGACGTGGCCACGCCGTCAGCTTGGACGATGAGGGGGATAAGCAAGCCCCCTTTTTCTCTACCCTACACTATAAGACTTTCCTCATGGTTCGGCGTGGTGATTCTGAATGTAGTTTTCTAACCGCTGCAGGTCTTCTTCACTGAAATTAATTCCGAGCTTGGTTCGGCGCCAGAGAATATCTTTTGGCGTTGCTGCCCACTCAGCCCTGATCAGATAATCTACTTCAGCTGCAAACAGACCGTTACCGAACTCTTCCCCCATATCTTCGACACGGCTACAGCTGCTAAGAAATCGGTAGGCCAGATTACCATAGCTGGATGCATAGCGTTCGGCGATATTCTGTGACAGCCAGGGAAGTCTTGTGGTGAATTCCTTAACCAGGCTTTGGCGGGATTTGATGGCTCCTCCGGGCAGTGGTCGTTTATTTGTCCAGGGAAGGCCCATATTGGGAAACCAGGGGCTGAGTTTGTTCAGAGCTGATTCAGCCAGACGACGATAGGTCGTCAGCTTGCCACCATAGATGTTGAGTAGGGGGAAGTGCTCACTTCGATTGGATACTGTCAGGGTATAGTCACGGGTTATGGCTGCTGGGTCGCTGGACTCATCGTTACAAAGAGGACGAACTCCAGAAAAGGAGTGAATGATATCTTCCGGGGTGAGCTGCTTCGTGAAGTGAGAGTTAACCACATCAAGTAGATAACTCACTTCTTCTTCCTGTGGAGTCACGCTGGCTGGATTACCCGTGTACTCCATGTCTGTAGTACCGATCATGGACCACTGGCTTTCCCAGGGGATCACGAAAACAATACGTTTATCACTGTTTTGCAGGATATAGGCTTTATCACTTGAGTGGATAGCTGGGACAATGATATGGCTGCCCTGCACCATGCGTATACCGTACTCTGGCTGGTCATGCAGTCTCTCTTTGATAAAGCTGGAAACCCAGGGGCCGGTAGCATTGATCAGGGTTTTTGACAGAACCTGTTTATGTTCTCCCTCTCTATTCAAGGTTACCAGCCAGCCATCCTTGACCCGTTCAGCGGACTCACAGCGTGTACGGGGGAAAATATCAGCCCCATGTTCCCGGGCTCCGATAGCATTTGTGATCACCAAGCGAGCATCATCAACCCAGCAATCTGAGTATTCAAAAGCTCTGGTGAAGGTGGGCTTCAGGGGAGTGCTTTTATCGAGGTTGACACACTGGCTGCCGGGTAAGGTTTTGCGTTTTGCCAGAGAATCATAAAGAAACAGACCGGCTCTGATCATCCAGGCCGGGCGCAGGTGAGGGGCATGGGGCAGCTGAAAACGCAGCGGTCGTACTAAGTGTGGGGCAATAGAGAGCAGGATTTCCCGTTCCCTAAGGGCTTCCCGTACCAGGCGAAACTCATAGTGTTCAAGGTATCGCAGGCCTCCATGAATCAGTTTGCTGCTGGCAGAGGAGGTTGCTGATGCCAGGTCACTCTGCTCGATCAACAGGACTTTAAGCCCGCGTCCTGCTGCATCCCTGGCAATCCCGGTTCCGTTGATTCCCCCGCCAACGATCACGATGTCATATCTGTCCCTGTCACTTCTTTCTGACTGCATACCGGCCTTTATCTTTTTCTATATAGTTAGGGGGCGTTCTCAATTCAACAGCGAACTCAGCGCTTCCGAGAGTTCTATGGCAAGGCACAGTGCCGCAGGAATGCTTGTTGCCTTTCAAGGTACTGTAACGCAGTCCATAGGAACTCTCGAAAGCGCCCTTCGGGTGGCTCTAAAAGTGGTCATCTGCTGCGTCGGGCTTGCTCAATGTAGAACAACTACGATTTTCACAAGCCCTTCTAACATCTGGCCACTTTTAGAGCCACTGAGTCGATGTTTAATTGAGAACGCCCCCCATTCCCGAATATACAATCGTATGATTGTAGTTCGATGTTACACGTTAATGCTTTGTTTATAGGATGTCGGCTGTTAGAGCAAGAAGTGAGTGGGCATTTTTCCTGAATCAACATCTGGTGGAAAAAATACTTGTCTCTGGCAAAATTATTAACTGGAAAGTTATTTGTACAGTAGTCTGGGGGGCTTTATGGAACGTAGAAGAATACACCAGCGGTGGAAATTATGGCTGGCTCCTCTACTGCTGACGGGGCTGCTGGGTTGCCAGTCTGTGCATACCACCAGTGGTGGCACAGTGGGTCTGAACCGGGAACAGAGTATGTTTATGCTGCTGGGGTCGGAGCAGGTTGATGCCATGTCTGCACAAACCTACAAGCAGATGCAAAAAGACGCTGGCAAGAAAAAAATTCTTATAACCGGAGGCAGGCAGAAAGAACGGTTGCAGGGCATTGCTGACCGTATTGTGGCTGAAGTGGGGATATTTCGTAAAGATGCCAGCAAATGGCCATGGCAGGTCACCTTGATTGACAGTAAAACTGTCAATGCCAGTTGTCTGCCTGGCGGCCGGATTGTTTTCTACAGCGGAATTATTGAGCAACTGGAACTCTCCGATGATGAAATTGCTGCAGTTATGGGGCATGAGATTGCCCATGCGCTCAGGGAGCATGGGCGGGAGGCCATGTCTGAGGCTTATATGATCCAGCTGGGCAGCAGTGTGGCTGGTGCTGTGCTCGGAGCCAGTCAAGATGCTGTAGAGTTGGGAAACAAGGTTGTGCATTACGCTTTGACCCTGCCCAACAGCCGGGAAAAAGAGACCGAAGCGGATATCATCGGTCTGGAGCTGATGGCCCGGGCCGGGTATAACCCGGAGGCTGCTATTTCCCTGTGGAAGAAAATGTCAGTCCAGAAAGAACAGCAGCCCCCTGAATTCCTGAGTACTCACCCTGCTACGGAAACCCGTATCAATGGACTGCAGCATTATCTTCCCAAAGTTCAGCCGCTTTATTTCAGCCATAAACAGCCATAGGAGGGCCACTCATGGCTGTTTGGGGGCGTTACTCAGAAACTCCTTTATCAGGGGAATAAGTATCTCAGCAATTTGGTCTGCATCATTCATGGTAATAATCAGAGGGGGAAGCAGCCGAATCACGTTGCCGGCGGTAACATTGATCAGCAGGTTGTTATCAAGAGCCTGCTGCACCAGCTCGGCACAGGGGTAATCCAGTTCAATAGCCAGAAGCAGCCCAGCCCCCCTGATATCTGATACACCGGGAATTTCAATCAGCTCCTTTTTGAACAGGTTCAGCAGGTAATGGCCGGTCTCAGATGCATTCTCCAGTAACTTGTCCTGCTCCAGGGTGTCAAGAACAGCAAGGGCTGTTGCACAGCAGAGCGGGTTGCCGCCAAAGGTGGTGCCGTGGGAACCTGGGACTAGCACTGAGGCTGCATCGCCCCGCGCCAGGCAGGCACCAATAGGCAAGCCATTTCCGAGACCTTTGGCTGAAGTGATAACATCAGGCTGAACGCCGGCTCCGGTACAGGCAAACCAGTGCCCGGTACGCCCTGCTCCGGTCTGGATTTCATCCAGCATAAGCAGCCAGTTGTTAGTATCACAGATATCTCTCAGACGTTGAAGGTAGTCCGGGCTGGGAATATTGATGCCACCTTCACCCTGAATCGGTTCGACCAGCACGGCAATAATATCGGGATTGCCTGATAAGGCTTGAATGGCTTCTGGCTCATCGAACGGAACCCTGTGAAAGCCTTCAGGCAGAGGATCAAACCCCTGCTTTGCCGTTACATTGGCTGTAGCGGTCAGGGTAGCCAGAGTGCGACCATGGAAAGCCCCTTCCATTACGATAATGCCAGGGGATTTGATGCCTCGCTGATGACCTACCCGGCGTGCAATTTTAATGGCACACTCGTTGGCTTCTGCACCCGAATTACAGAAAAAGGCTCTGTCCATTCCTGAAATGGTGGTTAAACGATCTGCAAGTTTTGTCTGGGCTTCAATTCCATACAGGTTGGAAGTGTGCAGCAATCGGGTGCTCTGCTCTGAAATGGTTTTGGTGATATTGGGGTGGGCATGACCCAGACCGCAGACAGCTATGCCCGATAAAGCGTCCAGATAGCGTCGACCATTATCTGCCTCAAGCCAGATTCCTTCTCCTCTGGAAAATGTAACGGGCAGGCGATTGTAGGTTGTCATGACGGTGTCGTTCATTATCTGCTTCTTTTTTTACCGTGAAAATGCCTATTACATTTCTCTTTTTTGTGGTGGGCATTCCAGCTCATGGCTGTTTTATTAATTACTGTATCTGATAGCCATTTTAACCAGATTTATTGTACTTGTCTTGATCACCCTGCAGGGGCTGGTGGTTGCAGAATATGGAGAGATTGTGGCCAGCTCCATATGATTAGCTCGTTGAAGTGAGGCCCAAGAGTGAATGTGGTTGTATCGTCATTGCAGCGTGCCCTGAAGAAGGCATTGCCTGGCAGCTCGGCTTCCACCTCGTTGTGCTCAGTATCCTTTAGAGTAATATCAACCCATTTCCTGTCCCGCCAGAATTGTAGCTGGCAGTTCTGGCTGCTTAGAGGTTCTTTCGCAGCAGCAAACATCTGTGAAAAGTTGAGCCTGACCGGAAAGCGGGGTTCAACCGGGTGCAGGATATCAACCTCGCCATTATCAAAAATAATAGCCAGCCACTTGTCCATGGAGCTGATGAGACACCAGCCATCTACAGCTTTGTGCGCATAACCCACCACAGCTGGAATACCGTAGATGCCTGGGTCATCTCCACTGAAGTCGATGGCTCGCCACTGGTTGCCATCTATGGTGGCGCAGACATAAACGCCATAACGCTGACTCTCCAGTGGATAGGTAGTTACCCTTCGATATTGTATGGTCACATCAATCAGTGGTGTTTTGCCTGATATTTCCCGGAAACGTTTGTGCATTGGGGTTGTATTCTTGGTCTCCAGAAAACTATGACGCATGACCTTGATAGGCTTTAGCAGTAGCTGGTGCTGGTTGTTGGCCTGGAGCAATAAACCATTGTCATCCAGTTTTGCCAGCCAGTGGGTTTGGCTGACGGGTTCAAGATCCAGAGCGGCAGGAAGTCCGTCCCTGCGCATTCTGACAGCCTGATGCCATGGGTCATTTACAGTAATGGGCTCATCACAGGTGCGCAGGCGAATCTCTTTTAGAAACCTATGCTTTTCTCCAGATACTGGTGCCAGCACATAGTGAGTAAATATTTCTGAAAGGTGGCGGGAATTGCAGGGATGGTTACGACACCACCTTTCACAGGCCTGGTGAACCCAGTTTGCCAGAGTATCCGGTCCCCAAAACTGGAGAAGCTGCTCGGGGGTTCCATTTACCAGCTTTTCCAGAGCTTCATGTTCAAAGGGTGCAGTGTTAGGTGGGAAGTTCTCCCTGGCTTTATTGATCAGGAGTTCTTTGACACCAGGAAGCTGGTTCCAATATCTGTACAGATCAAGCCCGAGTTTGACAACAAGCAGTGAAGCAAGACTGTGAAAGGGGTGATTGATAACCCTGTCCCGCAGCCAGGTCAGGGACCTGACCGCCAGAGGTTGGCCTTCAAAGTGACCTTCACCTTCCCGGCCGGGATTTAATGGCTGAGTGGGACCGCTGTAACCATCTCCATCAGGGTCACCGCTATCTCCATCATGCTGGCGACGTCTGTCCTGTTCAATTTTTTCCATATCCTGTTCCAGCTTGCGCCTCTCCTTCATGCGCTCAATGTCCAGGGTGCTCATGTGTTTTTTATCTGTCAGGCCGGTCACATGCATTTTCATCTTTTCCCTAGCCTCCTCTTGCTGTTCTTTCTTTTTCTTGTCAGCCTCTTTTTTCAGAGGGCAAACCGGACAGGATTTATCCTCTTCCGAGGGGGACCAGGGCGTAATATAGTCTCCCTTTATCCGGGCGGGGCTCCAGGTTCCGGTTATCAGCTCTTCTTTTGTAGGTATCTGGTGAGCAGAAAGCTCATTCATGATGGCATCCTGTTCTCTTTGGATAGAGGTTGAAGCAATAAATGATGCCGAATTGGCTTTACCCTGTAGTTCTTCTTGAGTTGGTATTGCTCTGCGGGGTGAGGGCGTAGTCGTTGCCAGTGGTGTTTTTCTGGTGCCTGTGATTGATCTATGGCTCGGGGTAGGGGTCAGATCGTCTGCATCGATATAAAAATTAATCTGACGGTTTTTCAGTCGGAGCGATGTATGGATACGGCCCGGGTTTTCCCAGAAAACGTCGATAGTTTCTTCCTGTTTATTCCTTTGGCTTCGTAGAATGTTCTGTCTCTGAACATCTGTTATCTCTGGGTCAGAGAGATCTGAATTGTCAGAAGGGGAAAAAAGCTGCAGGGTACGGTGGTCAAGGGTGCTGATGGTAACCGGGTAGTAATAGACACGATCTTGGTAGTAGGTTGTTTTCTGTCCTTTTTTCCCTACTCTCTCTTTTTTGATTTCTCTTATATAGATAGAGCGTTCTCTCAAGGAAACTGAACTCGAAAGTTGCAATAAATGACGGGCAGACAGGGTAAGTTTAAAAATGCCATCCTCCCACAATTCAGGCTTGCTATTCGGGGCGGGAACTGTGGCCAGACGATGAAAAAGGCCACGCCCACGATCTCCAATAACCAAGTCAAGTTTACGGCCAGAGTCAGGGGGCGGGGAGGACAGTTCTGTACTCACCAGCCCTGGTGGCTGCGCCGGTTCATCAGTTTCATCGGCAAGTAACTGACTGGGCGGCCAGGCCGTTGTTACTGTGACATATCCAGAGCTGTCCACATAGTCATCTGTTGTGGCAAGGCTGCAAATGGGAGTAATCACCCGGTCAACAGCCAACCCCTGCTCGGATCCGGGGCTGGATGCGAGAACCAGTAAACTTTTTATATGGGGAGGGAGATTGCGAAGAGTATTGATAAGTGAAGCCTGTAGCCTGACTCTCTGATCAGGACCGGAGCCTTCTTTGGCCATTTTGATAACAACTGGGTTGTTTTTATGAATACTGGCCAGGCCATGAAAGTTGCCACTGACAGAGAGTGTGGGGGTATTAAGGTCAAGATGAGCACTGTGGGTACCGGCTTTACCGATAAAACCGGGAAGTTCACTGAGCTCACAGCCGGATTCACCCAGAAGCTGAACAAGGTTATTGTCATTGTCAGATAGGGCAAACAGCCACCGGCTTGGCTCTCTCAGGGAGGGAAACTTTTTATAGAGTTTATTCATACAGGAAGCATCAACCGGAATTTCGGTACTGATTGAACGCTTGTGGTTAGAGCGAAAGGATTCCTGTGCACTTGCAAATAGCGGGATGAGGATATTCTGTTCAGGATTGAACAGAGATAGCTTCCGATAAGAATAAGGCTGGTCAAGTGCGGGCAGGTTGAGTGGTGCGGCTTGTTGAAATACCCAGTTATAAATGTCCCGGTACAGGGCATTTTTCATGGTGTGGGCGACTCTGGCTTCAGAACTTATTGCCTTTTTCGTAACGGGTATCGGCCAGTTGGGAGCTGAAGTGGTCACTGGGCCAAGCAGAGTCATCCGTTCAGTTTTAAGCGGCCTCAGCTTGTCAGGTTTGACTACAGTGGTTTTGGTAATAGCGAATCCGACTGAGACTGAGAACGCCATTATCCCTGACAGGAATATCAGGCACAGCCGGGAGGAAGGTAAAAATTGTATGATGATCTGTCTGCCACTCATTCTCCCTGACAGGCTCCCCAAAAGTTATTGGTTATTGGCTGGAGGCAAGAGTGTAGAAGGAAATTGAAGCTTTGTTGCTGGAATGGTCATGAGAAGTGAATCTCTGCCAATACCAATAGTTGTCATTTGCAGGATTTCTGCAACCGTGAGGCTCATGTATACTCGTCGCGGAAATAACCATAGACCCGAGGTGGAGTGATGTCTGAGGATGTAATGGAACAGATCAAGCAGCAGATTGAAAACAATCCAGTGCTGCTGTTTATGAAAGGGTCTCCGCGTATGCCCCAGTGCGGGTTTTCTTCCCGGGCGGTGCAGGTGCTTGCGGCCTGTGGTGAAAAGTTCGCCTATGTGGATGTGCTTGCTCATCCAGATATCCGGGCAAATCTTCCCAAATATGCCAACTGGCCGACTTTTCCTCAGCTCTGGGTGCAGGGTGAGCTGGTTGGTGGCAGTGATATTATCAGCGACCTCTATGAGCAGGGCGAGCTGCAGAAAATGATCAAGTCTGCAGTCGATTCAGCAAACGCTTAATGTTCTCATTGCCGGTCTTTGTGCCGGCAAGTTTTTACATACAGCGTAACCCCAGGAATAATTGTCAGACTTTCAAAGGCGCCTTGAATAATATTTAAAAATCGCCTTTTCTTTTGTATCTGAAATAATCAATAGATTTCTCCTATTGTCCTGTATGAAAAAAATCTATCGGAATTTTCTTATTTTGGTGTGGGCGCGCGGCTGATGTCGGTGTACTATGTGCGTGTTTCCGATGACCTCTTTCGCTGTGCGTGGTGGTCAGGAGTGATTTACCAATATAAAGTGGAGATAGACAATGGCTGTCCTTGTAGGCAAACAAGCCCCTGATTTTACCGTTCCCGCTGTACTGGCTGATGGCACCATCGTAGATGAGTTCAATCTGGCTGAGGCTATTCAGGGTAAATACTGTCTTATTTTCTTCTATCCGCTGGATTTCACTTTTGTCTGCCCATCTGAACTGATTGCTCTTGATCATCGCATGGAGCAGTTCACGGAAAAGGGTGTAGAAGTTATTGGTGTCTCCATTGACTCTCATTTCACCCATAATGCATGGCGTAACACTCCGGTTGACAAGGGTGGTATTGGTCAGGTTCGCTATACTCTGGCAGCTGATATGCGTCACGACATTGCCAAGGCCTACGACGTTGAGTCCGAAGGTGGTGTGGCTTTCCGGGGGGCTTTCCTGATAGACAAGGAAGGTGTGGTACGTTCCCAGATTGTTAACGACCTGCCCTTGGGGCGCAACATGGACGAACTGATCCGCCTGGTTGATGCCCTGCAGTTCCACGAAGAGCATGGCGAAGTGTGCCCGGCCGGTTGGACCAAAGGTGACAAGGGCATGAATGCCAGCCCTGATGGTGTTGCCTCCTATCTGGCTGATAACGCTGACGATCTGTAATTATCAGCGATCTCTGAATTTTAAAAAAGCTGCCGGCATTGCCGGCAGCTTTTTTATTGGGAATTTTCTGGAATAGAAGGGATGAATGGCGATAACACAAACATGGGTTTTGTCAGAGATGGAACATGTTCAAATTTTCCTGTCATCGCAAACGGTTTTCAGATTATTCATTTTTTACTATGGAAATGCCCTTTTCATCATTTCAGGGGGGAGGTAAAGGTCGTTCACATTTATGGCTGTCTGTAATCCTTGTGAGCAGCCTTTTAGCAGGCTTGGTGCGGGCCAGTGACAGGGGGCTGGTTGAAAAAGTGCTTTCCGAACCATGGTACCATACTGCTAAAGAGTTTTCTCAAACCGGCAGTAAGCGTGCACTGCGAACCCTTCTCAATGCGCCTATTTCTGGATTTTCAGGTAAAAGCCACCTGAACTTGCTGACGTTTTCCGTAAAAAACAACTTTATTGCTCTGGCAAAATGGGGAGTAGAAAATGGGGCGGATGTCAACCGGGCTGACGGCCAGGGAAGCACACTTCTTCTTTCTGCTGTAGCCTCTAAGAAGCCCGAATTACTGGATTTTGCTCTGCAGCAGGAGTGTGATGTAAACCTGCAGGCTGGAGTCAATCAGGATACCGTATTGGCTGCCTTGATGCGCTGGAAGTGGTCTGCCGCCAGTATAGGTAAGGCTCTTGATAATGGAGCCCGGCCAAGGAATGAGGGAGAGCGTCAGCTTCTGTTGGATTATGTTGCAAAGGTTCAAAACAATAAAAATCTGGTAAAAAAGATTGAGCGTGCCGGTTTGCTTCTGGCCTGGGAGCAGCGTAATGCTGTGGCTGCCAACTCTTTAGATATCGATATGCTGGAGAGAATGGACCGGGCGCTGCAGCAGTCAATCATTAACGGAGTACTGGCAGGAGAGCCTCTGTCAAATTTCGGCCGTGACAGAGGTGATTTTGAGCGTTTTCTGGAAGTTAATGGTTTTGAAAAAGCACTAAAGGCTCGAATGAGTAGTTTGCCTGTTGAGCTGGCCCGCGAATAGTGGCTAATACATATAGCTGGCAAGCTGTCTGCAAATCAGATCCTGTACATAATGGAACTTGCATTGCTCTCAAGTTGAAACAGCAAGTATAGTGGCGACCGTTCTCAATAACGGGTTCTGTCCGATGGATCATTTTGAGCTGGATCTTTGTTTGGCTGATGACTGCCTGGTTATCGGTGATTTTCCCCTTTGTCGAATGTTGCTGATGAATGATGCCAGTTATCCCTGGTTTATTCTTGTGCCCAGGGTATCCGGGATAGAAGAAATTTATCAGCTGTCTGCTGAACATCAGCACCAGCTGTTGAAAGAGTCTTCTTATGTGGCAGAAAAGCTGAAAGACATTTTTGCTGCCGACAAGATGAATGTTGCGGCTCTTGGCAATGTTGTCAGGCAGTTGCATATACACCATGTTGTTCGCAGGGTGACGGATGCGGCCTGGCCGGGACCCGTATGGGGGTTCCAGCCGGCTGTCCCCTATACTGAGGACCAGGTCAGGGACATTCGCGAGCGTCTGGCAACAGTGTTTACTACCTGGCTGGTTCCGGCAGATCAACTCTGAATAACTTGATGTTAAGTCCGACAGGCTCTTGGCCCATAGGGCATAAAGTCAAGTCATGGTTTTTTAGAGCTGAATCGTTGTCCAGGTGTTTGGGATTAGCAGGAGTTTGAAAAAATGAATGATGAACTTCTTGAGCTGCAGACTCAACTGAGTTTTCAGGAAGACATTGTGCAACAGCTGAATGAGGTAGTGACCCGTCAGCAGGGGGATATTGATGATTTGCGTCAGGAACTGAATATCCTCAAACAGCAGATCCAGGTGATGATCAGTAATCAGCTGGATAGCCAGGAAGAGAATATACCTCCACCGCACTACTAGAGCCCATGATGAAATTACAACAGGCCCTGGGGCCTGTTGATATAAAAAACAGCACAAAAAGAAGCTCGATTTATGATCAGGCTTCTTTTTGCTTAAGCCCTTCTCTTATCTTCTGGCAGTTACAACATCCTCGGCCTGCAGACCTTTCTCTTTGTTGGCTACCTGGAATTCAACCCTCTGACCTTCATTGAGCGTCCGATGCCCTTCGCCACGGATAGCGCGGTAATGCACAAAGATGTCATCGCCCTGATCCCGAGTAATAAAGCCAAACCCTTTGGAAACATTAAACCATTTAACTGTTCCGGTTTCTCTACTGGAGTCATCTGCTGTTGCCACAGTATTCTCGGGGTTTAGCTTGTGCAGGTTGGCCAGTACGTGAAGTGTCAGGCCTGAAATCAGCATAATTATGGTAATTAGAGGCAGTTCATTAACAGGAGAGCTGGCAAAGACCAGAGCTGAACTTGTCAATCCCGCCAAAAGCTGGAGCAGGGAAGCAAGGCCCTGGAGTGTGCGCCGGCCACCTGGGTGAACAGTCATATAGCAACCACTCATCAGGTTGGCGCTGCCTGCTGCCAGAAGAATCAGTGCTGAAGGAAGGCTCCCGGTAAAGTAGTCTGTTACGGGTAGGGCTGGATAAACATCCGGGTGAAGGACCGGAAAGACCAGAGGTGCGGCAATGAAAACGCCAAAAAGCACCAGGCCTGTAACCAGCTGGAAGTATTTAAGATATTTCAGATACATGTCCTGTCCAAGTGTCCTGTCGATGTTGTTGTATTGTGGAATATATATAGGACCGCAATATTAATTTACCCTGATTAATATCCATTACTCAATGCCTGTATTTATCTGTTTTTACTCTTTGTGCAGTGAAATACCAATAAATAAAGGGAAAAATGATTAAAAAATACTCGCAAGGTGAAAATCTCTGGTTTATATTGTTTCCGTAGCTGACTGAATATTTACTGATATCCTGGAGTTCCATAGAAGTGGTTTTGGATTATGGATCAGGGGTTGCGTATGTATCAGCAAGCCACATCTGTAAACCTGTAACGTCAGAGAGGAATGCTGGTTGAACCCTGCAATCCCCTTTGATGATAAGTTGTAGAAAAGGTGTTCCAGGCTCTGAACTGATTCTATTCAGGATTGGTATAAGTTAGGGAAAGTGGTATCTGGAGTGAATCTGACGTGCTGTAAGCAGGAGAAAACCTTATTTTCAGTATTGTTAGGATGACATGCCCGGAGACCAGATCATGGCAGCAGCGATAAAAGATAAATTAACAAAAAGTCAGATCCTTGCCGAGATTGCCCAGAATACTGACCTGACACGCAAGGATGTCAGTAATGTGCTGGATGAGCTCACGGTACTCATTGAACGCCATATTAAAAAGAACGGTTGTGGGGAGTTTACTATTCCTGGTCTCCTCAAAATTGTAACGAAGAAAAAGCCCGCCCAGAAAGCCCGCAAGAATGTACCTAACCCTTTCCGCCCCGGGGAGTTTATGGATGTGGCAGCCAAGCCCGCCACTGTTCAGGTGAAGGTCAGGCCTCTGAAAAAGTTGAAAGAGTTTGCTCTTAGCTGATAATTTAGAGCCTGCGTATTGAGGTGGCCTGAATTTATGTATCAAAAGCCTGTCGGCTAAGTATGACAGGCTTCTGATGCAGAGCTTTAAAAAGCAGAGGGGTTAGTTCGCAACTCCCTTGCCAAGAACGAATTCGCATCTTACTGGTAATAGCCTCGCTATAATATCAATGAGTCTTGCGTCGGAGCCGATGAAGATGCGTTTCCTGTTGCTCAGGATGCCGTTAACTATGACCTGAGCTGCCCTTTCCGGGGTGATTGTGGCCATTTGCTCAAATCTGTCAGCAGCTTCTTTCTTGCTGATAGCTTCATCAGGACCCAGGTGGAAGTGGCTGTTTTTGACAATGTTGGTTTTGATGCCGCCAGGTATAACACAGGATACATTGACTGCAGTGCCCTTCATTTCCTGCCTTAAAGTTTCTGTGAATCCCCTGACAGCAAATTTACTGGCGCTATAGGCTGCCTGTGTGGGTGTAGTTATTAAACCGAAAACGCTGGAGATATTCACAATATGTGCATCTCTGCGCGGTAAAAGGTGGGGTAAAAAGGATTTACAGCCGTAGACGGTACCCCAGAAATTAATGTCCATCAGCCATTTCATCTCTCCAATATCCATATCTGTAATTGTCTGAGACAGGGATACTCCAGCGTTGTTGATAACAACGTCGGCACAGCCAAAATGATAGATAGTTGAATCTGCAAAAGCATGCATCTGCTCCTGAATGGAGACATCTACAGTCTGACAGAAGGTTTGTACTGTCTCCGGTAGCAGTTCGCAGGTCTGTGCAAGGGCGTGTTGATCAATGTCGGCCAATGCGAGCTTGCATCCGGCTTTACCCAGCAAAACAGTCAGGGCTCTGCCTATACCTGATCCCGCACCGGTAAGCACTACGACTTTGCCGTCCAGTGATTTCATCAGTGTTCTCCCGGACTTTTATTCTTATTCAGGCGTTTTTGGTTTATTTATTATGCGGTTGTTATTAAAAGCACCCATTTACGACTATATCTTGGTTTTGGTGAGAATCATATGGGGCTGTGGGTTATTTACAAAAAAACCGCCACATAATTGTGGCGGCTATCTTTTTAGATAATAGCTAGGGAAGGTTAGAACACTGCCAGATCATAAGTGAGCACTACGCGGGTGTCCTTCTCCACTTCGTCATTGGCTTTGCCTTCTTCGTCAGACTCATACCGTGCGTGGCGCAGAGTGACAGTCAGACCTTCCAGAGTCGGTACAGCATAGTCAAGCCTGATATTGTACTCACTGGTATCAGCATCCTTCCCGACCTGCTTGACAGTGCCGTCAACGTACAGAGCTGAAGCCCTCAGGCCCTTAACCATATCAGAGAAGTCATAGGCAGCCATATACTTGAAGGAGCGCTCACCGGCATTGTAAAAGTCATCAATCTGGGCAGAGTTGTAGCCAGCAAACTCAGTTGAATCGAGGTCGCTGCTGACGCTGTTGCCATATAATGACCAGCCTTGGGAGGCTGTGGACAGGCCCAAATTAGTGCTTGTGCTTGTCTGTTCAACATCGGTATAGCTGACGCTCAGATCCAGCTTGCCAAGATCCAGCCCGGCTCTCAGGCCAAACCAGTCAATATCATCGTCTTTGAAGGTTTTTGACTCTGCTGTAGCACTTGCTGCATTGTCATCCTTGAACTGGCCAACAGTTGTTTTCTTACCATACTGAGCGCCAACTGACATGATCATGGAGTCATCAATCGGGAAGGTATACCCAGCTTCAGCATAGAACTGCTCGGCAAACTCTTTCTGTTCACCATAAGCCAGTGTGGCTGTCAGCCCGTCAATGGCATACATGGCTCCAAGGGTTTTGACGCTGTGTTTCTTGGTGCCATAGCCATAGTTGTCATAGCTGGACTGATTTCTTTCGTTGTGCTTTTTCGCTACAGCCGTATAAACGGTGAAGCCGGGGATCACATCATAATGGGCATAGAAGGCCTCAACGGTGCTGGGCAGGCTGCGATCGTCTTCATCATTAAGAAGAGGAGTATCCATCCGCATACGGCCGTACTTGGCCATACCCTGATCCATCAGATTGACTTTGACCGATCCAAATACCTTGCCATAGCTGTGGCCTTTGCCGTCGCTGCCCTTGCGGAAGAGCTTGGTATCACCTTGCTTGTCATCACCACGGCTTTCAGTGAGCTTGAGGGCGTAGTGCATGCTCAGGTCGACGCCAATCAGGTTGGCGAAGTATCCAGATTCAAAGTTGGCGCGGATGGCCTGTGACCAGCCTTTGTCTTTGTCAGCAGAGTTGGAGCCTTCTTTTTCACTCATTTGCTTATAGAAATTCCGCAAATGAATGTTCATTTTGCTGTCATTAACAAAGCTGTTGCCGCTGGACATCATATCAGCGCTGGCCGTTGCCGCCATAGCCGCAAGAACTGCAGTGCCGAGGGCACTGATCGTAAACTTTTTCATTATTTTTACCTGCTCCCTGTGTGTTATCGGGCTTATTGAGCCATCTTTTATTGCCGACAATACAGCGCAGCATCCTTCCCCTTGATGGCTGTTATACACGAACTGCAAGTGTCTGGTTATTGTTTAATAGTTATAGAGTAAATGCAATAGAAGTGTAAAGGCCGCGTTTATAGACTAATGAGAAAATTTGATAAAGAAGTTTTTTCAATTCAGGTAAAACCCCATAGGGCGCATATCCCATCTGTGGCCATTTGACACTCACAGCGACCCAGTGTGGAGCCTGGTATCTAGTGATTTTTGCTGCTGGCGGTATGGCCAAAAGTAATGATTTCTGCAGGTTGCCAGTTGTAAACAGGGAAAGTCGGTACAAATCGGTGGTGACAATCCGGGGATACCTTGGGATATAATGCGCGGTTCAACCATGAAACGGGAATTGCTGGCGCTATTTCATGCCCATATACGAGTATCTTTGTCAGGATTGTGGTGCTTCTCTCGAGGCTATTCAGAAAATAAGCGATGCTCCTCTGGTAGATTGCCCCCATTGCGGAAAGCCGGAGCTGAAAAAGCAGATATCTGCCCCCTCTTTCCGCCTGAAGGGAAGTGGTTGGTATGAAACTGATTTCAAGGGCGGCAGCAAAAAAAATCTGGCAACAACGGATAACCACTGTCCTGCCAAAGACAGTAAAAGCGGCTGCGGATCCTGTGCAGCAACCAGCGTCTGAAACAGATAGAGCCGGGCTTTCCGGCATAGAGTGAGTTTTCGAGGTAACCATGCGCAGCCATTATTGCGGCGATCTCAACCTGAGCCACAACGGCCAGAAAGTAACATTGTGCGGCTGGGTTCATCGTCGCCGTGACCACGGCGGCGTTATCTTCCTGGATCTGCGCGATCGGGAAGGTATTGCCCAGGTGGTGATTGATCCTGATACGGAAGAAGCCTTTGCCCTGGCGGATAAGGCCCGTAGCGAGTTTGTCCTGAAAGTGACCGGCAATGTTCGCCCACGTCCGGAAGGTACCATCAATCCCAATATGCCTACCGGTGAAATTGAGGTTCTGGGTAAGGATGTTGAGATCCTGAATAGTGCCCAGACTCCACCGTTCCAGCTGGATGGTTACACCGATGTTGGTGAAGATGTCCGCCTGCGCTATCGCTATATGGACCTGCGTCGTTCTGAGATGCAAGAAAAGCTTATTATGCGAAGCAAAGCGACTCGTCTGGTGCGTAATTATCTCGAAGATCAGGGTTTCCTGGATATTGAAACACCAGTATTGACCAAGGCGACTCCAGAAGGGGCCCGCGACTACCTGGTTCCCAGCCGTGTTCACTCCGGGTCTTTCTACGCTCTGCCTCAGTCTCCTCAGCTATTCAAGCAGCTGTTGATGGTGTCCGGGTTTGATCGTTACTACCAGATTGTTAAGTGTTTCCGGGATGAAGACTTGCGTGCCGAGCGTCAGCCTGAATTTACCCAGATCGATATCGAAACTTCATTTATGAATGAAGAAGAGATCATGGGAAATGCTGAGGCCATGGTGAAAAAGATTTTTGGTGAGCTGCTGAATGTCGATCTGGGTGAGTTCCCCCACATGACTTTTGCTGAAGCGATGCGCCGTTATGGCTCCGATAAGCCGAATCTGCGTATTCCACTGGAGCTGGTGGATATTGATGAGCTGGTCAGCAGTGTGGATTTCAAGGTCTTCAATGGACCTGCCAATAATCCCAGGGGTCGTGTGGCAGCTCTGAAGCTGCCGGAAGGTGGCACTAAACTGACCCGTAAGCAGATTGATGATTACGGCAAGTATGTCGGCACCTACGGTGCCAAGGGTCTGGCCTGGATCAAGGTGAACGCTCTGGAGAATGGCATTGAAGGCCTGCAGTCACCGATTCTGAAGTTCCTGGGCGAAGAAGTGGCCATGAATATCATGAACCACCTGGATGCCAGGAACGGCGATATTATCTTCTTTGGTGCTGATAAAGCCTCTGTCGTGAATGACTCCATGGGGGCTCTCCGCTGCAAGATTGGTGCTGATCTTAATCTGTATACCCGAGACTGGGCACCGCTGTGGGTTGTTGACTTCCCAATGTTTGAGGAAAACAGCCAGGGTGGTCTTACTGCTCTGCATCATCCGTTCACGGCTCCAACCTGCACTGCAGAAGAACTAGGGGCTAATCCGGCTGACGCCCTGTCCCGTGCCTATGACATGGTTATCAATGGCTATGAAGTAGGTGGTGGCTCTGTCCGTATTCATGAGCAGGATATGCAGTCAACAGTATTCCGGGTGCTGAATATTGAAAAAGAAGAGCAGGAAGAAAAATTCGGCTTCCTGCTGGATGCTCTGAAGTTTGGTGCACCGCCTCATGGTGGTCTGGCCTTTGGTTTGGACCGTCTGGTGATGCTTCTGTGTGGCACAGACAATATTCGTGAAGTGATCGCTTTCCCGAAAACTCAGTCTGCCGCCTGCATGATGACCCAGGCCCCCAGTGCTGTGGATGCTGAGCAGTTGCATGAGCTGAATATCCGTATCCGCCGCGATCCGGCTTCTGCAACCAGCCACTGATTGCTCTGGTCCAAAAAAGCCGGAATCTGCTTTAGTGCAAATTCCGGCTTTTTTATAAAATAGAGTTCTGCTGCCTTGCCTTTCCTGTCTTGCCCACGTCTGCTTTCTCTAACCTAAGCTATAACACTACGAGCCTGTCCATAATCTTATCGCAGGCTGCAAGTGCCGGATAAAAGCGCCTGTTTCTCCATTTTTGCTTGTTACATAGCACCACTATGCGGCTCGCAAAACCAAAGAAACAGAAACTATTCTCGCCATTTTTGTTCTCTGTGAAAGAGTATGAGCAGGCTCTAAGAAAGTGTAAGGACTCTGTTCCTGTGCTATTGGTTTGAGTAACACCGTATTTTTCCGCTTATGGCTGTATGAAACGCGAGAACCAGAGCTGTGATTGTTGGTGATACTGCTGAGGGAGGCAGAACAATAAAATGGTATTTACTTCTTGGCAGACACTGGCTGTTGCTATCGTCGTTCTCTTTATGGGCAAAGGGCTAAACCGGACTGTACCCATGTTTCGGGAGTTCAATATTCCTGAGCCGGTTACCGGAGGTTTTCTGGCCTCCCTCGTTTTTGGGGGAATCTATTTTCTCTTTGATGTGCAGGTCAGCTTTTTTCTGGAGGAGCGTGACAGCCTGCTGCTGGTTTTCTTTACCACAATAGGTCTGTCTTCACGTTTTGCCATTCTGAAAGAGGGTGGTGCCAGCCTTCTGATACTTCTGGCTGTGGCATCTCTGTTTCTGGTGATTCAGAATGGTTTGGGAGTGATAGTTGCAACGACAACCGATATTCACCCTGCATTTGGTGTGATTGGCGGTTCTATTTCCATGAGTGGTGGTCATGGGACTGCTATTGCCTGGGCACCTGTGATTGAAAAGCAGTTTGGGCTTCAGAATGCCATTGAGGCTGGTGCGGCCTGTGCCACCTTTGGTCTGATTCTTGGCGGTCTGGTGGGAGGGCCTGTAGCCCGGCTACTGATTGCACGTAACAACCTGACCCCTGCCAGCCATGAGCATATTACCATTGGTGCCAGGTATGGGGAGGAACATGAACAGATTGATTCGGAATCGATTCTGAAGAATCTGCTTATGATTGCAGTCGCGATAGCGGTAGGTATTGAAGTGACGGGGCTGCTGGCGGATGCCGGACTGTTCTTGCCAACCTATATTACCTGCCTGTTTACAGGAATGTTGCTGGCCAATCTTCTACCCCACCTGTTTAAAGAGATGACTGACCCTTCCGACTGCCGTTCCCTCGCTTTATTGTCTGAATTGTCTCTGGGTCTGTTTCTGGCCATGTCTCTGATGAGTATGCAGTTGTGGACACTGGTAGAGTTGGCGCTGCCTATTCTGGGGATGCTGCTCGCCCAGGTGGTGGTCATGGTGACATTCTGCTATTTGCTGCTCTTTCCCATGCTTGGGAAAAACTATGACTCTGCCGTGATGTGTGCCGGCTATATGGGAATGGCTCTTGGTGCTACGCCAAACGCGATCGCCAATATGACTGCTGTCACCAAGCATTATGGCCCTTCCTCCAAGGCATTTATTGTTGTCCCTCTGGTAGGTGCTTTCTTTGTAGATATTGTTAATGCCGTTGTCATTCAGCTTTTCCTTGGCTGGATTGCTTAGCTGGCACTTATATTTCAGAATGTTGTGGATTTCAGGATATAATGGCGGTTTTGGATTGTTTGAGGATTGCAGATGGCAGGTCATAGTAAATGGGCCAACATCAAGCATCGCAAGGCTGCCCAAGACGCCAAGCGTGGTAAAATTTTCACCAAACTGATTCGTGAGCTTGTCGTTGCTGCCAAAATGGGTGGCGGTAATGTTGATGATAATCCCCGTCTGCGGGCAGCGGTAGACAAGGCGCTGGGCGCCAACATGACCCGTGACACCATCAATCGTGCGATTGCCCGTGGTGCTGGTGGTGATGACGAGGCTAACATGGATGAGATCACCTACGAGGGTTACGGCCCTGGTGGCGTGGCTGTGCTGGTGGAATGCCTGAGTGATAACCGTAACCGGACTGTTTCTGAAGTGCGCCATGCTTTCTCCAAGCATGGTGGTAATCTGGGAACTGATGGCTCAGTTGCCTATCTGTTTGAAAGGAAAGGTCAGATCTTCTTTGGTGAGGGTGCTGATGAAGAAGCTATTATGGAAGCCGCTCTGGAAGCAGGTGCAGAAGATGTGGTGTCCAATGATGATGGCTCCATCGAAGTGCTGACTGACTGGACCGAGTTTATGGCCGTCAAGGATGCTCTGGATGCGGCTGGTCTGAAGCCTGAGGGTGGTGAGGTCGCCATGATCGCTTCCATGCAGGCAGAGCTGGATCTGGCGGGTGCTGAAAAAGTGCTGAAGCTGGTTGATCGTCTGGAAGATCTGGACGATGTGCAGAATGTCTACACCAATGCTGACATCTCTGCCGAAATTATGGAGCAGCTTGCCTGATTGCTGCTGCTGTTGTTGTTGCCCTGTCCTTTTTCCGGGACAGGGTATCCTTTCCTGAATGGTCACGCCATGTTGACTCCGACTGTTAAGAGAAAAAGAACAATGGTAATTATGGTCACCACAATCAATGGTTTCAGCCACTCCTTCATGGCTTTATAAACCTCTTTATTTAGAAATCTTGGCGTTATCATGGATTTCATGACAGGCTTGTGTACTCCATCATAGGTAGCCTGTTGTTCAGTTGAACAGCTTAATACTCTCCCTCTTTCTAACTTGTTGTTTTTGGTTATGGATGTGAGAGAGATTTGTAATCTATCTGTATCAGTCTGCGTAAAAACTACATTTTCCGGCATTTTTGGCAGCTGGGAAAATCTTGCCCTGGGCTCGAAAAAGCATTTCCATGGCCAATAAAATAATTTGACAGTGTTGTTAGTGGAACCATTTTTGTTAGAAAGGGTAACGGTAGTGTTTCTTTGTTTAACCGAGTGAAAACTTTCAGGTTGGTAGTCACTCTATAGTTGCAGGCTCTCTTTGTATTGTACTGGGATCGATTAATGAAATATTCAGTCAATGAAAGGGCTTATCTGGAAAGTTTATTTAGTTAATTGCTAATGGTGGTTTTTTATGGAACAGAATAGAACGGGTACTGTGAGTGGTATGAGTAGCGGCGCTGCTTTCAGGGATTTGAGTGGGGATAGTGGCCTGCCTGATTCTTCGGGTGCAGTTAAGCGTATTCCTACTGTAAAAGAGAGTGTAGCCGCAGATCAATCCCTGAGTAGTAGAGAGATGAAGAAGACTCCAAGCAAGTATGATACATTGCAGAGTGAACACATGTGGTTTCTTCAGTCGGAAGTGATCCCTTTCATAGCATCTTATTGGCAAGATTTGGCTCTTGGGCTCGGCTTGGATGGAGATGCCTGTGATCGAATAAGAACGGATAATGTTAAGGCAGAGGATCGCTGTAAAGAAATGTTTCTCGAATTGTGCAACAAAGGTGGGAAGTCATATAAGGATCTTCTTGGAGAGCTAAATGACTGTGGACTTGGACATTACTCAGAACAGATAGAGAAAAAATTGAGTGAGGGGGGGGGCGAAGGGGAAAAGTCTGCTGTGGCAGATCTTAAGCCACCTCTTACGGTACCTGAACCTGCCGCCCTGCCTCCTGCAGATATGCCTTTAACACCGAATCACCTCAAAGACCTGATGAAAATCACCTCAGTGGTAGCGCACTGGAAGAGGTTGGCTTATTACCTGATAGATGCGGAAACAGTAGCACAGATAAATAAGGACAATCCTCATCAGAGTGGTCGGGCGATGAGGGCCGTTTGGGAGGCCTGGCTTAACGCCGGAGAGAACCGTACCATAAATTATCTCGTAAGGGCTGTAAAAACGTTAGGGCTGGGCTTATACGCTGAGGATATTGCCAAGCGCAGTCCGGGCTGTTCAACAACAGCCATAGAGCCCATTCAATTGACCTTGCCCTCCCTTGTAACGCCTCTTGAATCTAGGGATAAAATGGCTCTGTTCCATAATGTTATAGATGAACTTGGTTCAGGCTGGGAGCGTGTGGCACTACAGTGTGGTATCCCAGTACCAGAAATTGACGAAATAAAAGCAGACAGTAGTGACGTTAATGATGCATGCTGTAAGTTCTTATCCTGCTGGGTTAATAAGGGGGGGGCTACGATGCAGAAACTTATAAGCGGGCTGGAGGCAGTGGATAACAACTTACTGGCTAGACAAATAAAGGCAAAGTGTAAACAAAACTAAAGTAGTTAAAGAAAAATAAGGCTCTGTTAACAATAGATGTTGGTTTATTTCTCAAAGTTAGTGATTACGCTGAATAGAGGAAGTAACCAAATTTTCTATGAAGCCCGAATGCCAAGCTATACAGGGTGCACGGAAGTACTACCAACATGTAGTGTTAACAGAGCCAAAAATAACGTAGTTAAAGAAAAATGTGGGCTGCGACGTGTGGAGCATCTGCAGGTTCGGCTCTTACCTTTCAGATTCCTCCTCAGAATTTTCTTCACTCCTCGTTAAATACCTGTAAAAATAAACAGTATCCACTGTTTGCTGGCTGAAGTATGTCTTTTGGGTAATCGGATTGTCATGGTATGAAGGAGCCTTTTTTATCTGAGGTTCCCTTTAAGGTTTCCTTGGTAAGAGTGTACAGGGCAGCCAGGCATGTGGCGTTTTTTTATTTCAGGGATGCTTCTCACATGGCCATTATTCTTGGTATTGATCCGGGGTCGAGGGTGACGGGATACGGTGTCATCAATCAGGTTGGCCAGACCATAGAGTATGTTGACTCCGGTTGTATCCGTATCAGGCCGGGTGAACTCCCCGAGCGACTGAAGCAGGTTTATGATGGGATTGATCAGGTCATTGAAACCTGGTCTCCCCAGATGGTGGGTGTGGAGCAGGTCTTTATGTCCCGTAATCCGGACTCTGCCCTCAAGCTTGGGCAGGCCCGGGGGGCTGCCATTGTGGCTGCCATGAATCATAGCCTGCCTGTGAGTGAATATTCGGCTCGGCAGGTGAAACAGTCTGTGGTTGGCAAAGGTTCAGCGGATAAACATCAGGTGCAGCATATGGTCATGGCCATTCTGAGGTTGAACCGTATGCCACAGGCCGATGCCGCCGATGCTCTGGCTGTTGCTCTCTGTCATGCCCATACCCGACAGGGCTTGATTGGCATGGCGGGTACTGGTGGCCGCAAAATTGCCCGTGGTCGGCTGAGATAAACAGGCCCTAATACTGAGTTGTTGATAGTGCATTGTTGTAGAGAATAACCCGGAACAGGAATATGATCGGACGATTACGTGGAATTCTGATAGAGAAAAATCCTCCGGGATTGATGGTCGAAGCAGGAGGTGTGGGCTACGAACTGGAAGCGCCCATGACCACTTTCTATAAACTGCCTGAGGTGGGTGAAGAGGTAATCCTGTCCACTCACTTTGTGGTGCGTGATGATGCCCAGCTGCTGTATGCCTTTGCCGATCGCAGCGAACGACAGCTGTTTCGCACTCTTATTCGCGTCAACGGTGTAGGGCCTAAACTGGCTCTGGCCATACTGTCCGGCATGGAGGCGGAAATGTTTGCCCGCTGTGTCCATGAGCAGGATACTTCCATGCTGACCCGGTTGCCGGGGGTTGGCAAGAAGACTGCCGAACGTCTGATTGTGGAAATGAAAGACCGGCTGGATGAGTGGCAGCCTGCACTTATGCCTCTGGAAACAGTAGCGGTCAGTCAGCCTGTGAAGAGTAAACAGCATGATCCTGTGCAGGATGCTATCAGCGCCCTGGTTGCCTTGGGGTACCGCCCCCAGGAAGCCAGTAAGGCGATTTCGTCGGTACAGGATGACAGCCTCAATACAGATGAGCTGATCCGCCAGGCCCTCAAGGCCATGATCTGAGTAGAGGGTGCAAGGGAATACATAAACGATGATCGAAAGTGATCGACTGATTTCTGCGGCAGAAGCGCCCATGGAAGACCGGATAGACAGAGCTATCCGTCCGGAAAAGCTGGTGGACTACACAGGCCAGCCTGCTGTCTGCGAGCAGATGGAGATTTTTATCAAGGCAGCCCGGCTGCGTCAGGATGCCCTCGACCATACCCTGATCTTTGGCCCCCCGGGGCTGGGTAAAACAACTCTGGCCAATATTCTTGCCAATGAGATGGGGGTTAACCTTCGCTCTACTTCCGGTCCGGTTCTGGAAAAGGCCGGAGACCTGGCGGCTATGCTCACCAATCTGGAGCCCCACGACATTCTCTTTATTGATGAAATTCACCGCCTGAGTCCGGTTGTTGAAGAAGTACTGTATCCGGCCATGGAGGACTATCAGCTGGATATTATGATTGGGGAAGGGCCGGCGGCCCGCTCCATCAAACTGGACCTGCCTCCCTTTACTCTTGTTGGCGCCACGACCAGGGCTGGTTTGCTGACTTCCCCATTGAGAGATCGCTTTGGTATTGTACAGCGCCTGGAGTTCTACAACGTTCAGGATCTCACTACGATTGTGCAGCGATCCGCTGGTATCCTGGGGATGAATATGAGTTCTGATGGTGCTGCAGAAGTGGCCAAACGCTCCCGGGGAACACCGCGGATTGCCAACCGGCTGTTGCGTCGGGTGCGTGACTTTGCTGATGTGCGGGCAGAAGGGCAGGCGACTGGAAAGGTGGCGGATGCGGCTCTGACTATGCTGGATGTGGATGACCAGGGCTTTGATCATATGGATCGGCGTCTGTTGCTGGCCATGATTGAGAAATTCGATGGTGGTCCGGTGGGTGTAGACAGCTTGGCGGCTGCTATTGGTGAGGAACGTGACACAATAGAAGATGTGCTGGAACCCTATCTGATTCAGCAGGGTTTCCTGATGCGCACCCCCCGGGGACGAGTGGTTACGCGCCATGCCTACGAGCATTTTGGTCTGACCTTTTCAGACAAGTCCTGAGGCTGACCAGACCGCAGGCTGTTCTATGGCTTGTGGTGAAGTACGGTTTTTTTCAGGCAGTTTTTTTAGATAAAGTTTTAGAGAGTTTCAAGTAGTCAGTTACAGGCATGATTATGGCCGATATGGTGTTTAGCTGGCCGGCGCGGGTCTATTACGAAGACACGGATGCAGGCGGTATTGTTTATTACGTTAACTATCTCAAGTTTATGGAGCGGGCCCGCACAGAGTATCTGCGCAGCCTCGGTTTTGATCAGCAGGCCTTGATGTCAGATGGCATTCTGTTTGTGGTGCGCAATACCTCCATTGACTACCTCAAACCCGCCAGGCTGGACGATGAACTGGTGGTCACCGTAAGTTTGTCCCGCAGGGGCCGGGCGGGTTTTGATATGATCCAGTCCATCTGGCGCGGCAAAGAAGAACTGTGCCGTGGCAAGGTGGCGATTGCCTGCGTCAGTGCCAACAGCCTGCGTCCGGTAGGGTTGCCGGTCAATATACGCCAAGCCATGCTGCTGTCATCCCAGGAAGCAGACCAGTTAAATAGTCATGAGCCTGGAAAAGGTATTTCCAAGGTCAAAAGAGAGGAATCCTAGTGGCAGAAGGTACATCCATGTGGGCGCTGGTACTGAATGCCGGCTGGGTTGTTCAACTCGTATTACTGGTTCTGGTGGCAGCGTCACTACTGTCCTGGGTGTTTATTATTCAACGGGCCATAGTGCTGCGTAATGCTCAGCACTCGTCCAGGGAGTTTGAAGAGAGGTTCTGGTCAGGTATTGATTTGAGCACTCTTTATCGGGACGTGCGTGGAGAGGGTGATCCCGATGGGGGCATGGAGCGGATCTTTATGGCGGGCTTCCGGGAGTTTACCCGTCTGCGCGGCCAGAATGTTGACCCTGATGCGTTGATGGATGGGGTGCAGCGTTCCATGCGTGTTGCTGTTGTACGTGAGCAGGAAAGTCTGGAGGCTAACCTGCCTTTTCTTGCGACAGTGGGTTCCACCGGTCCATACATAGGCCTTTTTGGTACTGTGGTCGGGGTTATGAACTCTTTTCGCGGTCTGGCCAATGTTCAGCAGACCACACTGGCGGCAGTTGCTCCCGGTATTGCCGAAGCTCTGGTGACCACAGCTGTTGGCCTGGTGGCTGCCATTCCGGCTGTTGTCGCTTACAACCGGTTTAACTCCCGGGTAGAGCAACTGTTGACCAGTTATGAAGCTTTTGCTGATGAGTTCTCCAGTATTCTGCACAGACAGGTTCATAGCCAGCCTGCAAACGGTGCCGGACATAACCAAGGAGAAGCCTGATCGTGGCGCGCAAGGCCGGGCGTCACAAGCCCATGTCGGAAATCAATATGGTGCCGTTTATCGACATCATGATGGTGATGCTGGTGGCGTTCATGGTGTCGTCACCCATGTTTACCCAGGGAGTGCATGTGGAACTCCCGAAGACCGACAGTAAACCTGTAGAAATTCCACCAGGGGAAGAACCCCTGATAGTGGCCATAAAACCGGATGGCACCTACTACCTCAGTCTTGAGTCAACGGGTGATAAGGCGTTGCCCCTGGATCAGCTGGCAGATAAAGTGGCCCGGATCAAGAAGGCTAGTCCCTCAACTCTGGTACTGGTGAAAGGTGATAAAGAGGCTCTTTATGGTGCCGTGGTCAAGGCCATGGCTGTGTTGCAGAAAGCCGGAGTTGACGATGTAGGCCTGATCACGGAGCCGGGGGAGCTTGACTGAGCGTGAAAATGAAGTTTCGCTTATCATTCAAGCCTTTTGGGGGGCTGATACGACAATTGAGTGACCGGTGGGGAAGTGATGATCTGCGCCTGCCAGTGCTGGGTTCGGCAATCCTGCATCTACTATTGCTGCTGGGGCTGTTTGTTGTTATGCCTGGTCATGTAGAAGAGCGCAGGGTGAATCCTACCCCTAACTTTGTGACTGCCAAGGTTGTTACTGTCGCCCCCAAAGAGAAGCCCAAGCCCAAACGCTCAGCTCCGAAGAAAAAGCCTCCGAAAAAGAAACCTGTCAAAAAGGCCGCTCCCAACAAGCCTGTTATGAAGCCAAAACCCAAGCCTGATCAGAAAACCATTGCCCTGAAGAAAAAACAGCTGGATGAACAGCGCAAGAAGGAGCTGGCGGATAAGGCCCGCCGGGAAAAAGAAGCAAGGGAGGAGAAAGAAAGGCTGGAGCGGTTGCAAAAACAGAGTGAGCAGGAGATGCTGGCTTCTCTGGCCCGTGAAGAGCAGGCTCGCAATCAGGTAGAAGCAGATCAGGTGGAAGTGGCCTCTTATGCCGGAATTATACGCCAGCGGGTGGAAGAAATGTGGACCCGTCCCCTCAGTGCCCGAAAGGGGATGTCGGTGACTATCAGAATAAGGCTTACACCAACTGGCGAGGTTATCAGTACTGGCTGGATCAAGCGCAGTGGCGATGACGCCTTTGATCAATCGGCTATTCAGGCTATTGAACGGGCCAAGCCATTTACAGAATTACAGGGTATGGAGAGCCGGATATTCGAACAGAATTTCCGGGAGTTCAGATTCGTATTTAATCCCGAGGATTTGCTGGAATGAGAGCTGTTGCGCGATCAATACAGACAATCGTCTGTTGTCTTTTCCTGATGGCGGGTGTTGCCAGAGCCGAACTGACTATTGAGATAACCAGGGGGAATGACCAAGCGGTACCGGTGGCTGTGGTCCCTTTTTCCTGGAATGGTCAGGAAGTTCTACCAGAGGATATTGCCGGGATTGTTGGTAATGATCTGCGCCTTAGTGGCCAGTTTGCGCCAGTTCCCAGTTCCCAGTTTTTGGGGTTTCCCTCCAGGGCTGAGGAAGTATTTTTTGGGGACTGGAAACGGTTGGGAGTGTCATATCTGGTTATTGGTAAGGTGACAGCTCAACCAAACAATCAATATAAAGTTAACTACCAGCTGTTTGACGTGGTCGGAAGACGCTCAGTTATTAGTGGTGAAGTGACAGGAACTCGTAACCAGCTACGCGCGATTGCCCATAAAATCAGTGATGGCGTGTATGAGAAAATCACAGGGATTCCTGGCGTTTTTTCTACTCGTATCGTGTATGTCGTTGCTAAGCGACACAGTGAGAATAATACGGACTACAAGCTGGTCTATGCCGATATGGATGGTATGAGGGCAACGACTCTTTTCCCGTCAAAAGAACCAATACTGGCTCCAAGCTGGTCACCTGATGGTAAAAAACTGGCATATGTCTCTTTTGAAACAGGTCGGCCTGCTATCTATATCCATACTCTTGCATCAGGTCACCGTGACCGTATCAGTAGCTTTCGAGGTTTGAACAGTGTGCCCAAATGGTCGCCTGATGGTAAGAGACTTGCTGTTGTGCTGTCCAAATCCGGTAACCCGGATATTTATGTGATGGATCTACAGTCTCGTCAGTTGACCCAGGTCACCCGACACTTTGCCATGGATAATGAACCTGACTGGACTCCCGATGGCAAAAGCCTGATTTTCTCTTCCAATCGTGGTGGCTCTGCCCAGCTTTATAAGGTTGATGTCAATACTGGGGATACTCGCCGACTGACGTTTGAAGGCCGCTTTAATGCTCGCCCCAGAGTGTTTCCAGATGGGGAAAAGGTAGCCCTTATTCATAAGGGTAAGGGGCAGACGGACTACAATCTTGCTGTTCTTGAGCTGAATACCGGACGTATGCGTACGCTGACGTCTTCTCCTTTTGAAGATGCACCGGATGTGGCGCCGAATGGTCGTATGTTGATTTATGCAGCCCAGGGCGGTGATCAGGGTGTGTTGGGCATCATTTCCGCAGATGGTCGAGTCAGCTTCCGCCTGCCTTCAAGAGAAGGGGATGTACGTGAGCCTGCCTGGTCTCCACTCCTGAAATGATGGGGTAGATTGTCGTTTATGACCGAAACAGGAAGGGTGCTCAGGCTGCATATTATATTTTTTCATTTGTAAGGGTATTATCTGCCGGGTGCCATCTTGTTTGGTGGAAACAGGTGATATGCTCATTATTGTAGGAACCATGGGTTGATAAAACCCATTGTTACCAGAGAGGTTGTGTAAATTGGTTAATATTCCCCCGCAGCTCTTGCTACTGTAGGGATTTTTACTTTTCATGTTCTGGTTTGCCTTGGGTAACTCTGTTACCTTAGTGCAGGTTTTTTATCAAGTGTCAGGAGCTTACATATGAAATTTGCCACAATGGCCAAAGGACTTGCGACAGGACTGGCCGTTATCTGGCTGGCCGGTTGTGCCTCCAGTACCAGCACTGGTGGCGGAGAAGAAGCGGCTACCAAGGTGGGCGGTCAGCCAACTGATACGGTTATCACTTCATCTGTTCTCGATCCAGCTGTACAGGCTGTTCTGGATTCTGGCAAGGTAGGCTCCGCTTCTGCTGAAGAGATTGCTGTTCTTCTGAAGCAAAAAGTTGTGCACTTCAAGTTTGATAGTGACAAGCTCAGTGCCAATGATATTAACGCTCTGGATGTTCACGCAGCTTACCTGACCAGCCCTGCCGGCCGTAACGAAAATCTGGTTATTGAAGGCCATACTGATGAGCGTGGTACCCGTACCTATAACCTGGCCCTGGGTGAGCGTCGTGCCAAGGCCGTGAAGAACTACCTGGTACTGAAAGGTGTTGCTCCTTCCCGTATTGAGCTGGTCAGCTACGGCTTTGAGAAGCCGGTTGATCCTGCACACAATGAAGCGGCCTGGGGTCAGAACCGTCGTGCAGAAATTGTTGCTGCAGGGAAATAATTGCTGATGAAAGCAAGGAGTACATTGGTTGGTTTGCTGGTGGGCGTTACTTTACCCGTTCTGGCGGCATCTCCAATTCCTGTGGTGGAGTCCGGTGAGGGGGCTGCGGTGGCAGCACCGGCACCGGCACCGGCACCGGTTCCATCGGCTTCGGTAAATGTGGTTACGCCTTCTGTTTCTCAGCCAGGTATTCTGCTCAATCAGCTGGAATCCCTGCAGAATGAAGTAATGGAAATGCGGGGGCTGCTGGAAGAGCAGGCTAATCTTCTGGATCGTATCCAGAAGGAGAACCGGGATCGTTATCTGGATCTTGACCGTCGTATCAGTCAGCTGACTTCCAGTAGTAGCAGTTTTGGGACTGCTGTTTCAACACTTCAGACACCTGATCCCGTAGCCCAGCAAGGTGTAACAACAGCTCCGGTCACCGATGAGACTGGTGAAAAGCTGTATCAGGAAACATTTCAGCTAATTCGTGACCGCAAGTTTAAGGAAGCTGTGGCTGGTCTGAATGAATATCTGCAAAAGTATCCCCGTGGACCTTATGCGGATAATGCTCAGTACTGGCTGGGTGAGGTGCATCTGGCCCAGGGGGACCTGAAAGCGGCTGAAGCGGCTTTTTCCTCTTTGGTGAAAATGTACCCTATGAGTGACAAGCTTCCGGATGCCACTTATAAACTGGGGCAGGTTTATGACCGTCTGGGTGACTCCGGCAAGGCCCGGGAATACCTGCAGATGGTTGTGAATAACTTTCCCGGCAGCTCTGCAGCCCGTCTGGCCGATGTTTACCTGAGAAATCTGGAAGGTTGAGCTGAAGGCTCTATTAGCAGATCTTACTGGTGTACCGATGTCGCCTTTCGGAAAATGCCAGGGTTGCACAAGTCTGTTAAAACTGTAACATACGCTCCGCTTCCGGCGATAAGCAGCCGGAGCCGAGTTGTTTAACTCAGGTATGCGAGTTTTTTAACTTAAGATATGATAGTGCTTAACTCGAGATGGTTTAGCTGTCGAGAGTGATAGTTGCGAATGGGTCGTTAGCTCAGTTGGTAGAGCAGTTGGCTTTTAACCAATTGGTCGTAGGTTCGAATCCTACACGACCCACCATTTCTTCTTTCAGCCGGGGCTGTTCGCTCTTTGGTGATAGGAAGATTGCTCAGAGAAGTTTTATGCGGGTCGTTAGCTCAGTTGGTAGAGCAGTTGGCTTTTAACCAATTGGTCATAGGTTCGAATCCTATACGACCCACCATTCTCTTCTCATCTATCTCTGTAGCCTTGGTTGTTTTTGTAACTGGCCTGGTGGTGCTGCAGTAGAAAAAAATCGTTTCTTTGGGTCGTTAGCTCAGTTGGTAGAGCAGTTGGCTTTTAACCAATTGGTCGTAGGTTCGAATCCTACACGACCCACCATTTTCTCCTTTCCTCATGCATTCTTTTCACCTGCTTCGTTAATTTCATTTTTTCTACGTGTTAATATTTCTAAGTGGTTAGTTAACACGCTATGTGTCCGGGATCCCTGAAATCATCTATGGTTCCCTGGGTTGATAGTTCAAAAGATAAAATAGCAGCATGACGCAAGTACAGGATCGCAGTTTTGTCCGGCAACATCTTGCTGATCTGGCAGAAAAGATAGCGCAGGGCCGGGCCGGGCCGGGTGAAGCTGAGACTCGCACTTTGGAGAAGCGTGCAGAAGCGCTTTTGCAGCGGGAGGATGCTGTTCTTCTGGCTCACTATTACACTGCGCCAGAGCTGCAGGAGCTGGCCGACGAAACCGGTGGCTGCGTTGCTGATTCTTTGGAAATGGCTCGTTTTGGTGCCAGCCATTCAGCGCAAACTCTTGTTGTAGCCGGGGTGCGCTTTATGGGAGAAACCGCCCGGATTCTCAGCCCGGAAAAGCAGGTGCTGATGCCTGATCTTGATGCCACCTGCTCCCTTGATCTCGGTTGTCCCGCTGATGAGTTCAGTGCTTTCTGTGATAGTCACCCTGACCGTACAGTGGTTGTTTATGCCAATACCTCGGCAGCAGTTAAGGCCAGGGCAGACTGGGTGGTGACCTCAGGCTGTGCCCTGGAAATTGTTGAGGACCTTGTTGCCAGGGGTGAAAAAATAATCTGGGCCCCTGATCGCTACCTGGGGGACTACATTCAGAAGCAGACTGGAGCTGATATGTTGCTCTGGGATAGTGCCTGCATTGTTCATGAAGAGTTTAAGGCCCAGGGCATTATTGACCTGAAAAAAGTTTACCCCGATGCTGCCATTCTGGTTCATCCAGAGTCTCCTGAGTCGGTAATTCAGCTGGCCGATGTGGTGGGTTCGACTTCCAGGTTGATCAAGGTGGCCGGTACTATGGATAACCCTCAGTTTATTGTGGCAACCGATCGCGGTATCTTTTACAAGATGCAACAGGCTGTTGGTGATGACAGATTGCTGTTTGAAGCGCCTACGGCCGGGCGTGGTGCGGCCTGTCGCAGTTGTGCCCGTTGTCCATGGATGGCTTTGAACAGTCTTCGGGGTGTGATTGCTGCTTTGGAGATGAAGTCAGGAGTTGTCAATGTGCAGGAAGATATCAGGGGCAAGGCCGTGAAACCCCTGCAAAGGATGCTGGATTTTACCGCCTGATAAACAGCGTGCTTTCCTGGACTCGCTGTTTAATTGTGAATGCCCCCTAAATTGTGAACACATCTTAAAGCTTCATTGTTTTTTTATAGTCCCTGATCTCCTGGATGCGCTGTTTTATTGCCGTTTTCTGACTGAAAGGCAGGTTGGCAAGCTCTGTAGCATATTGCAGTTGTTGAATGCTCTCGTCCAGATGGCCCGTGAGAAAGAAGTATTCAGCCCTTGACGTATGAACGGTGGCGATATCACCAGCCAGTCCTGAGATTTCCGCCAGCTGATACCAGATGTAGGGATCGTGGGGGCGTTTCTTGCTCTCTGTTTTCAGCAAGCTGGTTGACTCACGAAACTGCTTGTTTTTAAATAGCAGGTTGCTCAGGGTCATGGTGATGGGATAGTTGCCGGGATTGTCCTGAAGCAATTTTTGAAGATCGGTTAGGGCCTGCTCTTTTTGGCCGCTGACAAACGCAATACGGCTGTTCAGAATCTGGTAGTGGATATTGCGGGGGTTCTTCTCCAGTAGTTTTTTGGCGTGGGTGCTGGCAGTTTTGTAGTCCTGTGAGTCCAGTAAGACCTGGGCCAGGGCGTAACGGCTGGCTTGGAGGGATGAGGTGCGCTTCGTTGTTACCTCTTCCTGAAAACGGTGTCGGGCCTTGTCCTTGGATGTGTTCAGGCTTAAGAAGGCTCGATGGCGCATTATATCGAAAGTGGTGCTGTCCCGGCGCTTCTGGGGCGGGTACTGTTCGGCCCGGCTGCGGGTGTCGGCTACCCGGTTGCGGCTCGTTGGGTGTGTGCGAAGAAACTCATACTGGGGGCCGCTTCCTTCCAGTTTGAACATGCGCTCGAACATATCGGCCATGGCGCGGGGGTCCATGTTGGCCCGTGCCATGGTCAGGATGCCAACACGGTCTGCTTCCCGTTCGTTATCCCGACTAAATGCCAGCTGGCTGCTCTGGGCTCCGGCAATGGTTGTGGACAGAGCTGCGGCACCGAGGTCGCCAGCTCCGGCAGCGGTAAGAACAATGCTCCCCAGCAGGGCGGCAACAGTAGGCAGAGCCTGTCTCTGGGCTGTTTCTACACCTCTGGCATAGTGGCGCTGGCTCAGGTGGGCCAGTTCGTGGGCAATAACCGCAGCAAACTCTTCTTCGGTGTGAGCATAAAGAAACAAGCCTGTGTTGATGCCGATAACGCCACCGGGAGCTGCGAAGGCATTCAGGTGTGGGCTTTGTACCAGCACAATTGAGAGATTGCGATTGTTCAGCTGGCTGGATTCAGCCAGTGTGTAAACCAGATGCTCAACATACTCTACCAGCTCTGGATCATTATTGGTTTCCACCTGGCTGTTCAGCATTTTTAGAAATATCTGACCCAGCTCCTGCTCCTTGCGGGTCGAAACAATGCCCGAGCTGCTGTCGCCAATGGCGGGCAGGTTGATTTTTCCGTAAGCGGTCGGCATACCGATAAGCAGGAGCAGAAAAAGAAAGTGACGGAGCAGGTTCATCGAATGTGTTGTCATCCGGGGTTTGAGGATATCGGGCTATATTACCCTTGGTATCGGTGCGATACTATTAAGAGATTGTAAGACCCGTAATGCTCAGAGTGCTTTGGCGTATAAATTTGCACTGTTTTTCATCCGATCAAAGGTGGAGGTCAGGTGAGTGCTGGAGCTTTACGGGTTGATGTCCGACATGAGTACCCATAAGAAGTATGCTTGAACTGGATCAGGATTACCGTGAGCTTGATGCCTGCGGGTTAAATTGCCCTATGCCTTTGCTCAAAGCAAAGCAGAAGTTAAATGCCATGGCTGCCGGTGAGGTGCTGAAGGTCATGGCAACTGATCCTGGATCGGTCAGGGATTTCGCAAGCTTTGCTGAACTCTCAGGGAATGAGCTGCTGTTCAGTGGTGAAAAGATGGGCGTTTTTACTTATTTGTTAAAAAAACATGGATAAGCCGACAATGTTCAAGTTGATCAGGAGCTGGATACATCGCTACTTTTCTGATGAAGAAGCCATAGTCCTGATAATGCTGCTGGTTGCAGCATTAATGGTGATTCTGTTCTTTGGCGCAACCCTGGCGCCGGTCTTTGCCGGGCTGGCCTTTGCTTTTTTGTTGCAGGGAATTGTCAGTTGGCTTGAAAAGAGGGGCGCACCTCACCTACTAGCGGTTTCTCTGACCTTTGTGTTTTTCCTGGCTATCTTCCTGGCGGTTATTCTGTTAATGATTCCACTGATATGGGAGCAGGGAACCACGCTGCTGAATGAACTGCCCCGCATGCTGGTCCATGGTCAGGATATGCTGCGGCATCTGCCGGAAACCTTTCCCGGATTTATTTCCGAAGCTCAAGTGAATACCTGGGTGGAAACAGTGAATACCCAGCTGACTCATTTGGGGCAGTGGCTGGTCTCTTTCTCTATCTCCAAGCTGCCTAACCTGGTTGGTGTGGTGATTTATGTGGTTCTGGTTCCCATCCTGGTGTTCTTTTTTCTTAAGGACAGGCAGCCGATGCTGAACTGGCTCTCAGGCATACTTCCGAAAGAGCGCCGGATGATTGATCAGGTGTCTGAGGAAATGAGTGAACAAATTATCAATTATGTCCGCGGCAAGGTGGTTGAAATCTTTATTGTCGGTATTGCCACATATATTGCTTTTGCTCTCCTTTATTTGAATTATGCTGCCCTGCTGGCGCTATTGGTGGGGCTCTCTGTGGTCATTCCCTATATTGGTGCTGCCGTGGTGACTATTCCGGTAGCAGCCATTGGCTTGTTTCAGTTTGGTTTAGGCCAGCACTTTTATATGTTGATTGGTGTGTACGCAGTGATTCAGGCTTTAGATGGTAATGTTCTGGTGCCACTGTTGTTCAGTGAAGCAGTCAATCTGCATCCGGTGGCAATTATTATTGCTGTGCTGATGTTTGGTGGTATATGGGGGTTCTGGGGTGTGTTCTTTGCTATTCCGCTGGCAACTCTGATCAAGGCTGTGTTAACGGCCTGGCCAAAGGAGATGCCAAATACTGTTGGCGAGACTGAGGCATAATCCCTGCGCCATGTGCTGTTGTAGATGGTCGTATGGGTGCCATTGTTATATGTTTACCTGGCAAGGAGTTATTTGAATATCAACCCCCGCATAAATGGAATAGATAAAGTAGCAGAGTGGTGGTGGGTTAACATATAACAGTCAGATATTGGAAAAACAGAGGCGACCATAGGTCGCCTCTGTTTTTCCGTGAGCACTGTTTTATCACTATGTTATATCGCTGGGGGCACGAAGTAATGTTGTTTCGCTCGTGGCAGTTTGGGAGGGTAACAGTTCACTCTTAAGAGTCGCTGCTTTCGACTACATTTTCCTCCTGCCTCTCCAGGGCCTGGGCAGCCTGAAGAACATCTTCAACATGGCCCTTAATCTTTACCTTGCGCCACTCATGTTGAAGAATGCCGTCCTTGTCGATCAGGAAAGTGCTGCGCTCGATTCCCATAAACTCTTTGCCGTACATTCTTTTCAGGCGGATAACATCAAAAAGCTTGCAGAGCTCTTCGTCGGGGTCGGAAATCAGCTCAAAGGGATATTCATATTTTGCCTTGAAGTTCTCATGGGATTTCATAGAGTCTTTGGAAACCCCGAAGACTAGGGTGTTAACATCCCTGAAGGCCTGGAAGTTCTCAGTAAAGGCCTGGCCTTCACTGGTGCATCCGGGAGTGTTATCCCTTGGGTAGAAATAGAGAACGCAGTTGCTGGATCCCATCAGGTCTTTCAGGGATACGCTTGTGTTTGAGGTAGCTTGGGCTGTGAAGTCTTCAACTGGTTTGCCAATGGTGACTGTCATTGTCTTCCCTTGTATTTCGAACTTTTTCCTGGCGGGTTTTGCGACTTATTAGTCTGAACGCCAGATGGCAAATTCACTGCATTATGGACTAGTTTCGCAATAATAACATTGGATAGGTAGTTTTGTCGTTTTCATCTTGGTTTTTGTGTGGTGTTCCGAGAGGGTGAAAAGCTGGCAGTTTGATACTACAGAAATATGTATAGATAGCTTGTAAGCATTCCGTGAACCCATAGCCCCCACACCACCGGCTTATGGCCGGTAGCGTGCTTTTATTAACGTGCATCATGGTTGTTACAAGTCGAGGTCTGATCCTCTTCAGGAGGGCTGTGATTTCTCAGTGATTGAAGACGTTCATCTGTCATTAACCAAGGCAGCCAGTCGGCCAGGTCTTCGGGAGCCTTTCTCCCTCTTTCTGCACAAGCCTGCAGATACCCGCTCAGCCAGAACCAAGGGTTGATATCCCACAAGTTCAGAGTCATAAACACAGAGAACAGCCATCCGGTCAGTTCGCCGCTCCATTCGCTGCCTGCACCATAGTAATTTTTGCGCCCCACTACCGGCGATCGATGTGACCTCTCGGCTGTGTTGTTATCCATCGGCACCTCCGGATAATTGGCAAACAGGCTCAGACCCTCCCAGTGCTTTTGCAGACTGGTGAGAACTTTACGACACGGTTCTTTTAGCTGAGGGCAGGCCAGTTCTTCATCACGCCATTTCTCTATGTTATCCAGATGTGTTTTCAGTGCACCATCGTGCTTTTGAAACGCCTCTGGAGCATCAAGGTGACACAGCCGTTGATGGTTCAGGTGGTACAGTCTGCCAATCCGTTTCACCCAGACGATGCTCCATGTTTTTAGCCCGTCTGTGCCTCGTTCTGCATTGATGAAGTCTCTGCGTACATGGCTCCAGCAAAAGGCAAGGAACACATCCTGATTTTCACGGGCCAGACTTATGTAAGCACTATAGCGATCACAGACCAGTACACCATTGCTCTCACACAACAGGCTTTTTGGAACACTTGCCGAACGATTGTCGTCCACACTGTAGTAGGCCGCTGTACTGGTCAGGAAGATCCACAGCCAGTGTTTCTCAGCGCCCTCGTCGCTCCACACCATCCAGCGAGTTTCGTCGGCATGCCATTGTTCATCGTGGATGACTTTATCACGAATCGCCTCAACGACAGGCTCGAACAAGGGTTTGATGATTTTCAGCCCGCCTGTGACTGTCCCTTGTGCCAAAGGAAGTCCTCGCAGGCGAAAGTCCTGTAACTGCCGGGCCACAGGGATGCCAAACGCGTATTTGTGCAGCAGAATCTCTACCCAAATGGAGAGGCCAAGTTTACCTTTGCGAATCAGTTTGACTGGCCCCAGTGCCGTGGTGATGGCTGGTGTTTCTTCACATTTGCAGGTCTTGAGGTAGCGATGTCGGTGATAGCGACGAATATGGGCCTGAACTTCCACTTCAATGACATCGCTGTCTTCCATCCCGAAGGCTTTAAATGGCAGCCCGCAGGCAGGACAGTGTTTTTGTGATTCCTCAAGATCCAGAGTTTCAGAGACGACCGGAAGTGTCGTGACTGTTGTCCGGCCATGACCTTTGCGTCCCGGCTGCTGGCCTTTGGGTCGGGATGAAGAATGTATCTGTTTTTCCTGCTTTCGGGAGGCGGTGGATTTTTTCTCTGTTGAGTTCACGGAATGCTTACTATCACACTTCAGTCTCTGTAGCGGGCAGATGCCATCTCAGCAGCCACCCGGGATCTCCAGCACCAGCCTGATAACCATCAGCAACCAGCAATCCAGGAATAGCAACCAGCTGATCACCATGGTGTAAAACCGGCAGGCGGCTACGAACCCATGATGGAACTTCCAGCTCATTCAGCCATTTTTTCAAGGTTTTTCTTCCTGATCGTCCCGGCAGGGCAAAGGGTCTAACCTCAACCTGCGAGCGCAAAGAGCAGTGACATGCAACCCCCTGCTTTAGCAAAGCCGTTCCAGAACCCGTTTCACCCAAACACAGAATCCAGCCATTTCCTTCCAGCTCAATATCCTTTTCCACAAATGCCACAGAACCAAGCTGAGAAGGCGCAGGCAGACAGGTATCAATAACCAGATGATGGCGATACCTGCGAACACTGCCGCCCTCCCATAACACCACTGGAGTTCTATCACCTCGAGCCGCTGCCACTTCATCTAACAGCCGCAGCAATACCTGCCTGCCAGGAACAGTTCGATTATTGCGTGATAACCAAGCTCGCAAAACCAGGCATCGACGAGCCTCAGGCAACGCCTGCAGCTTATCTATAGCAACAACATCCCGGTGACCGAGTAGAGGCAATAGCTTTATCTCTGAGCACTCCTCAAGGTCACATGCAGCCAGATCAGTCAGCATCTGATCTGTATCTCCAGATATCTCTCCCAGCCGGACAAGGGAAGATTTCATACCCGGCCAGCGCCCCTGCAGCAGGGGTATGATTTGATGACGCAGGAAGTTTCGATCAAAACGGGTATCTTTATTGGATTCATCTTCAACCCACTGCAACCCATAATGGCGGCCATAGAGTTCGATATCGCAGCGCTCAAACCCAAGCAGAGGACGCAGCAGTTTGCCCTTACCTAAAACACGACTTGCCGGTATCCCTTTCAAACCTGTAATTCCCGTCCCCCGAACCATACGGTAGAGCATGGTTTCTACCTGATCATCAAGGTGATGGGCCTGCAGCAGGTACTCCCCGGTCTTCAGCTGGTTGACAAAAACCCCATACCTGGCGTCCCGGGCACTGTCTTCGATATTCTGCCCGGTACAAAGGCTGACCATCTCTACTGTCAGAGGTACATGCCAGTCACGACAAACGGCCTGCGCATGTTCCACCCAAGCATCCGCATTGCTGCTTAAGCCATGATGAACATGAACAGCTCTTAATGAGCCAATGACCCTCTTTTTTTTCAACTGATTGCAAAGGTGCAAAAGCACCGTGGAATCGAGTCCACCACTAAAACTCACAACAATATCGGGAAGACGGATATCGGAGAAGCTGTTGCGCTCAATAAACCCGGTTTTGGAGACCAAAGCCAAGAAGGCCTGGTGAAAAGTTTCAAATGTCAGTTTCATGGGGGAAGAATACAAAAAAACCGGTGACCTGTCTTTCAACAGATCACCGGCTTACTGTTCACTGAACAAACAGTCGCGGATAGGCAATGGGTTATTAATTCACACCCAGTTTACGCAGGCGCTCATAGCGGGATTGAACCAGTTCAGCACCACGCAGACCTCGCAGGTTCGCCAGCTCTTCCGCCAGGGCATCCCTAAGGTTGGCAGCTGCCTGCTCAGGTGCCCGATGAGCACCACCCAGAGGCTCATGAATCACCCGGTCAACCAAACCAAGTTCATGCAGACGGTGGGCTGTAATTCCCATTGCCTCAGCCGCTTCAGAAGCTTTTTCAGCTGTCTTCCAGAGAATAGAAGCGCAACCTTCAGGAGAGATAACGGAATAGGTGGAGTACTGCAGCATCATTAGCCTGTCACAGACTCCAATAGCCAATGCGCCACCGGAACCACCTTCACCAATCACAGTTGAGATAATTGGCGTTTCCAGACGGGACATAACCGCCAGGTTCCAAGCAATCGCCTCACTCTGGCCACGTTTCTCCGCATCGATACCAGGGTAAGCTCCCGGAGTATCAATGAAGGTCAGAATCGGCAGGCGGAAACGTTCAGCCATTTCCATCAACCGGCAGGCCTTGCGGTATCCTTCTGGCCGGGGCATTCCGAAGTTACGGCGCACTTTCTCCTGAACTTCGCGCCCTTTCTGGTGACCAATCACCATCACCGGCTGACCATCAAGTTCAGCCATACCACCCATAATGGCGTGATCATCAGCAAAGTGGCGATCACCATGAAACTCATCAAAATCGGTGAAAATCTCGCGGATATAATCCAGCGTGTAGGGGCGGCGGGGATGGCGGGCCAGCTGGGCCACCTGCCAGGCAGACAGATCCTGGAAGATACTGGCGGTCAACGTCTGACACTTCTCGGTCAGGGTTGCAATTTCGCCGGTAATATTCAGTTCATTGTCACTGCCAACCAGTCGCAGCTCATCGATCTTGGCTTCGAGTTCAGCGATGGGTTGTTCAAAATCAAGATAATTCGGATTCATGTGTCCAGAGCTTTCAAAGAGCCAGGGTCGGTAAAATTCGATTGTAACCTTAAGGAATCACTGTCACGATGTCGAGCGAAAAGATGTAAGCCAGCTTTACATAGAAATACTCACATTAACAGTTTGCTTAACCTGGGCAGGCAATACTCTCTCAGCTTATCCAGCCCGACCGGACGCGCATGTCGCAGGACATCCAGTGACAGCTCCCCCTCGGGCAGAGACAACTGACAGCGTGCCAACTCCCCATCCCAGGCAACAATATTACCCAACCAGTTCCGGCGCACCTTAACAATAACCAGAGATACTTCCTGCTTCAGGGGAGCCAGCTGCCGCACCCTCTCTGCTAACGCCATATTAATCAAGGGTGCTGAGGAAGGAGCATAGCGCAGACTACGAACCGTACTGAATTTATAAAGATCAAGATCAGGAACAATCAGGTAATTCGTCCGCTGCTGATCCAGAAAATGGAAAATAACATCACTGTCATAGAGATTGCTACCTTCACCCGGCATAAAGCTCGAAGCCCAGCCCCTGCTGATACAGGACGAGAGAGGATTAACGGCATTCTGCGGACAGGTCTGCTCCACAGCTGCTACAAAGCGATGATGCCAGAGCAGACTATTCTTGCCCGGCAAAAGTTTCAGACCACCTTTGCTCAGTTGGTCATAGAGCTTGGCGGTACGAATATAATCCGGCAGCAATTCTCCACTGGGAAGTATCTCCATCACCGGAACAACCAGAAGCTTTCCACCCTTATATACCTTTTTGAGTTCTTCAAGTTTATCCGGCTGGACCACCCAGGCCTGCTCCACCGCTTGATCAGAGGCACTGTACTGCGCTTGGGAATAGGAAAGAGGAGGAGAAGAAAACCATGAGCGGGGCCAGATGGAGCAAGCGGACAGAAGTCCGGTCAATAACAACAAACAGCCATGGGCGGGCAAAAACCATGCAGGTCTTTTTTGATAAACGGCTGCTGACGCCATTCCTTGCGGCCTGATACACCAGCTCCTACTCTGAATTAATGCCATTGCACGTCACTTTGCCAGCTGAATTGACATCCAGCTGATCACCAGACCCGTTAACCGTGTCTCAAGGAAGAGAGCACTATTGATGACTATGGACAATAATCATGGACAAACAGCTGGCCACCTGCCCTTACTGCGGTAGCCGCCAAACCCAACTGCAACTGAATTTTCTCAGCTGCAGAGTTGTATGCAATACCTGCCACGCCTGCGGACCCGGCAGACGCATCCCCAAGCTGGCCCGCAACGACTGGAACCGCCAATCCAGAGAACTGCGGTTTGAAAAAGCCATCGAGAACCGCCAGCTTCTGGAGCATCTGAACCGCTTCGGCATTCTTCCACCGGCAACAGCCTCGCCACCGCGATCAGGGACATCCAGCAATTTCGATTACTGAACCAACTTCAAGCTCCGGACACTGTTTTCCAGCTGCAGCAAACGACGGTTAATCTGCTGCCGGTGAGCATCATAGGCTTTGGCAGCATCAGCACTCTCTTTCAGGCGCGTTTCAACCAAATGTACCAGCCCACCGTCATCTTCAATGACTTTCTTCAAAGTGGAATCAAGCCTGTTGATTCGGGCTGACAAGCTCTCCAGTTGTTCCTGATTGATAGCAGAGCCGGTCGTGATTTCAGCATTAACGCTGCGCAACTCTTTCTGAAGGACTGCCAGCTCTTTCTGAAGGGCGGTCAGGTCTTTTTGGGTTGCATCGGCATTTTTCTGAAACGAAGACAACTGAACACGGTTTTTATCGACAAGCCCAGCTACCACCTTGCTATCTTTCTCGACGCTATCAAGTCGTTTACCCTGACTGGCAATATTGGAACGGTTCCGTTTATTAGACAGATCCCAAAGCTTACGGATTTCAAAGTTGATAGCTTTTAGCTCATCCTTTACCTGGCTGTCACTTCGGCTCAGGCTTTCCCCGGTTTGAGAGACAGTGCCAGAGACAACTGTCAACCGGGCTGTAGTCTGCTCTAGCTGTTGACGAGCCAGATTGAGATCATCCTGAACAGCCTTTAACTGTAAATAACCGCCGGCAGCCAGTGCCAATAGTGCAACTGACAGTACCACGGCAGAGGTGGGAAACCGCCCTCCTCCAGTATTTTCTTTACTCTTTCCTGAGGCTGCTTTTCCTGAAGCTGTCTTCCCTGAAGGCTTGCGTCCCCTTTCCGCAGGGCGCTCCGTCAGGTCATCTGCTGACAGGGAAATACTGGGCAGCTGGTCTAGATCATCCTGAGATCGCGAATTCATGAGCTCTGATATATCAAGTCTATTTTGGGGCCAGGTCAATTGTGAGCCAGGCCAGTTGTAAGCCAAGGCGATTGTGGGCATTGTAGAGGAAACCCACATTCACCCCAACCACCAATCCTATAAACCCTGTTTAGTGTCAGCCAAATTCAACGCACGATAGGAATCAACTATCGTAGCAATACAAAAATACTTACGATCAAGAGCTAAAAAACCACGAATTAACACCTACCCAAGATAGCAAACCCCGTAATCATAATGCTATTATCGGGTCACCAATTTGAGCTCTCTGGAGGCTTGGTCAGCCTTCGGTCAATTTTTAAATGGAGATAATCACAATGGCTTTTGAATTGCCTGCCCTGCCTTATGAGCGTGACGCACTGGAACCGTACATCTCCAAGGAAACTCTGGACTACCACTACGGTAAGCACCACAACACCTACGTTGTAAAGCTGAACGGCCTTGTTGGCGGTACTGATCTGGAAAACAAACCACTGGAAGAGATTATCAAGACTTCCGAAGGTGGTGTATTCAATAACGCGGCCCAGATCTGGAACCACACTTTCTACTGGAATAGCCTGAAACCTAACGGTGGTGGCAAGCCTTCCGGTGCTCTGGCAGCAGCCATCGACAAGGCTTTCGGTTCTTTCGAAGAGTTTGTCGCCAAGTTTGATGAAATGGCTGTGAACAACTTCGGCTCCAGCTGGACCTGGCTGGTCAAGAACCCTGATGGCACTGTAGAAATTGTTAATACCAGCAATGCAGCGACTCCGCTGACAACTGATCAGAAACCTCTGCTGACCTGCGACCTCTGGGAACACGCTTATTACATTGATTACCGCAATGTGCGCCCTGACTACCTGAAGGCTTTCTGGGCCTTGGTAAACTGGGAGTTTGCTGAAGCCAATTACGCCTGATTCATTTCCGGTTAAAAGACAACAGCCTGCCAGGGAAATCTGCCAGGCTGTTTTTCTATGATCTACAGAAGGAAATATGGTGGAGATAGCACCGGCTTGAAGTTTGCCGGCAAGGATTGAGTCATCTGGTTCACTTTATTCTGTTGCGCTACACCACTATCACTGCTTGCTGTATTACTTTCTTCGGTACTACTGCTTTCCGAATCTGGAGAGATACTACCAGTACTATATACACGGGACTTTCTGTCAAACTCATAATCACTGTCTGCAGAGTCTGCCGAATTTACTCGTCTAAAAGCATCTATCAGCCTAGAAGCTGACTGGAGGAGGTTTTCCTTCTCCACTACCTTCACCTCTTCACTAAACTGCTTCGGTGCTACATCTCCCTCTTTGCCATCAACCAAAGCTGGCTCAAGCAGAGTGCGAATCATCTCAGCAACAGCTTCTTGGGCAGGAGTCTGTAGCTCTTGCTGCTGACTGAAGTTCTTCATGGTAGTAACTATATGCTCAAGCAGCGTGACCATTTTTTCTGTCAGTTCTTTGCTTTTTCTGGATTCAATTCCGAATTTTTTATGCAACCGCTTCTGCCTGATATGTGGTGATTCAAAATTATTTTCCTGCTCGCCAGCCTGGCTTAGCAACTTAGATATATTCTGCTTTACCTGTGACAACTTTCCTTTTGCTTCCTGAAACTTTTGAAATCTCTCATTCAACGCCTGCTCCAATCTGATATCAGAGTGCAGACTTCCATCCACCAGAAATTCTTCTTTTACTCCCTGTTCAAGCAGGAAAACTGCCACATCACGCATTTCTCGCATCAGTTTATAGGCATGGTCAAGAAGCTCAATATATTCATCGCGCTCCCGAATAGCCCGATCTCCCCTGGCCCTTGCCTTAGTTAACTGTTCCGTGATTTCATCCAGAGTCTGGTTACTTTGGCCCATATCCTTCTTATATGCAGTTTCCCATTCTGCAATCACTTTTTTCTTTTTTTGAAGCCCAGCATTTAATTCTGCAAGCTGAATATCCATTGACTCTTTTTGCTGTTTCACATCTTTCAGATGCTTCTCGACATTGGCAACAATCTTGCCAAAATCCTCCTCTCTACCCAAAAGCAATGTTTCCGTATCTGCTTTCGGAGCAGTTTCCATTGATTGATAAACTATCTTCGCCAGCTGATCCCATTTATTTTGCTCTGCTTCCATCTGCCTGAGCAGCTCTCGGTAACGCTGATCAACCTGAACCAATTTATCAAGCTCCAAACCCAGTGCAGTTATTTGATCCCGCTTACCGGTGAACTCCTCTTGCAGCAGCCCCTTATCTTTCAAGCAGTGCCACCAGCTGCCACAAACAGCCAATAGCTTTTGATTTTTCAGCTCCTGGCTTCGAAGTTTTTCTTCAAGTTCTTTGATTTCCTTGCGCTGCTGTTCTTCATAGTTACGATGAGTGTGATTAAGCTCTATTACCCGTCGTTCACTCTCTTCCTTTTCACGCAGCTGTTGCTCCAAACCAGTTTTTTGATCCTTCAAAAGCCGTTTTTTCTGTTTGAACTTTTCTACTCTTCCCTCAAGGCGCTGCCGAGTCTCAACCCAGACTTTTTTCTCTGTCTCCTGAACAGTTAACCTGCTTTTCAACTGGTTAATCTCAGCGTTCAGTTCTGCCTCCCTGTGCTCCTGCAGCTCTTTTGCTTCTCTGAGGTTTTTTTCTACCTGCTCAAGTCTCTGTTGCAATGTTGAGTTTTGCTCAGACACACGATATCGCTGACTGACGGCTTTCTCTCTTTCTTTTACAGCTACACACGCTACTTCCTGGCTTGTAATCAACTCAGCATTCTTTTTGCTAAGCAACTGTTCCAGGTCTGCAACAGCCTTTTTCCCAGCTTCTTCTTTACCAGCCACTTCTTCGAACTGTTGCTGAAGGAGTACCCTCTCAACACCTTGTTCTTTTGAATCAACCACCTGATCTGCAAGCTGCCTTCTTAGCTGATCAAGCTCTTCTGATAGCTGGTTGACCTGCTCACTTTTCTCTTTTAACTCAAGGTTTACCTTCTGTACCCGCTGGGCTTTTTTCTGTTCCAGCCCAATAGATTCAGGTGCACTGGCCCTAGCCTTCCTTTCAAGCTCTTTGATCTGTTTGCGCTGCTGTTGTAACAAATCATTAGCCGCTGTCAGTTCAGCCTGCTGCTTTCGCTTTTCCTGCTCTAGCTCCCTTATTATTCTGCAATTTTCCGAGTTAGCTCTCTGGGCTTCCTGTAGCTTGCCTCCCATTTCTGCCGCCAGCTGCCTTTGCTGCTCCAGATCTGCCCTGACACTTACCAGCTCGACCTGCCGGCCTGAACTCTCTTGCCTGACACGACCAAGCTCTCGCTCAATCTCCTGACTATGAAGCTCAAGCTCAGATATCTTCTGCTGCAGTATCACATTCTGTTGTTTCTGCATATCCAGCCGGGATCTTGAAAGAGATAGCTCTGATAATACCAGGGCAACCTCCCCTTCCAGACCATCAGCAGAGTGCTGACTATCGCCCGCTTTTGCTTCACGGAGCTGTTCCAGAAGTCTCTGATCACGCCGATGGAACTGCTCAAGATAAAGAGCTATCTCCTGCTGGTCTTCCTGCTGCTCCTGCACCTGCTCCTGGCTTTGGGCAAGCTGGTGCGAGAGTTGCTCATACCGTACGGTTATATCTTGCAACTGCTCCTGCAACCCACCCTGATCATCGACCCAAGCCTCAATTTGCGACCGGCTTTCATCAAGCTGAGCCACATGATGCGGCTTCAGGCCAGCATTATCCTGTATGGAAGGACCCCCTTGGGGCAACCGGGATTCCAGACCAGCTGATGTTGAACGAGATAGAGAGTCCGGGTAGATTTTGGCAGCCAGCCAGGAGTCGCCAGGTACAGGGGCATGCATGCCAGACTCAAACCTTCGGGCCAGCTCTTTTACAGCACCAGGCACCCGTCCAAAGGTATGTGAAAGAGGTTCATCCAGCGCCAGATAACTGGAGTGAATCACCTCACCTTGAACATCAGTCTTATTCCACCCTGGCTGAACCTTCCCATGGATATCTCCGCACCCCATGGTTGGAACCACATCCCACAACTTATTGCGTCGAAGTACTGCGGTTCCCCTGACACCAGCTTGCAGCGTATACCTGGCCCCGCGATTAAACTGGTCAATACGCTGCTTATTTTCAGATAAAGACTGTGATGGCAGAGGGGCGGGAGAGATCAGGCTGTCTATGACAGTTTCAGAGGCAGTTACATTAGTCTTGCGACTGGCCAGAGGCGCTCCCGACACCGGCTCAGAAGCTGAACGCCTGAGCACCTGCCTCTCTGGCTGGCCACTGGCGGAATCCTTCTCTGACTCCCGGAAGCCGGATGCTGGCTGATACCCGGCCCCTCCTGCCCGGTTAGGGTCACTTGGATTCAAGCTTTGAAAAACCTTTTATCTGTCTATAAATACCAGTTAAGCACTCCCCCGTGACAAAGCTCATGCTGATCACTATTCACAAGCTCTGTTCTAACATGGAACAATAACTTCAGAGATTAACAGTGAGTCAGCGAATGGATTCCACCCAGAAACAGACGCTGTTCCCCAGGTTCTACAAAAACTTTTCCTGCATCGGTCCCACCTGCGAGAATAACTGCTGCCATAACTGGTGCATCACTCTCGATAAAGAAACCTGGCAGGTCTACAGCAGACATGGGGATAAAAAGCTTAATCACATCATTAAAACGGCAACCTGCTCACCTGACCAGCCCACGGAGATGGACTTCCGCCGAATGGTTCTAACGGATGATGGCTTATGCCCGGTCTACCGAACCGAAGACGGTTTATGTGACATTCATGACCGCCTGGGGGAAAACATGCTCTCGGAAACCTGCAGGAGCTATCCACGCCGGCTGGTACAGACCAGCCATGGACTGGAGCTCAGCCTGTCTATCTCCTGCCCTGAAGCTGCCCGCAGGATTCTGCTGGATACCTCAGCTATGGAGATGGATGCTGATAATCTTATCGCTACCAGCTTTACCCCACAGGATTCCCGCCCAGAAGCCCCTGACTACTTTCACAGCTTTCGCAACACAGCCCTACAAACTGTTTCCTCACCCACCGCCTCACCTGATGAGATGCTGCACAGACTGGGAATGCTGGTAAACTTTATTGCCACCAGTCAGGATGCTGGAGAAAGCCCAGAACAGGTCTGCAACGCTTTTCAGACCATGCAAGGAAGCGGTGTTTTTTCCCGTATGTATAACAATCTACCGGCCGGTACTGTGATTCAGGCCGAAGTTCTAAAACACCTACTGCAAGCGCCAATTTTTTGGCAGGTCAATAAAGTACTGGCCGACTATTACCAGCAGTTTATAGAGGCATTGCAGGGCAAATATGCAGATAGAGAGAATAAAGTAGACTTGCCAGAGGTTATTGCCACCTACCACAAAGAGCACTTTATGCCACTGATCAAAAACATTCCGGCGGCTTTTTCCAATTACTTCCAGTACTGGATATACAGTTCAGATATCTGCTATCTCTCCGGTCAGGCACTGATCAACAAATACACAGTTTTTCTGGCTCAGTACAGTATCATTCGCTCAGTACTCTCCATTTTGGCCAACGGACAGAATGACAGGGAACTGCTGGTTGGCGTTGTCCATGCCCTCTCCCGTGGTTTCGATCACCACCACCCCTTTACCGAGAAGCTGTTTGCCTATCTCAACCACACAGGCTTTGGCAGCCCTGTACAGATGATGGCACTGCTGAAAATCGAATAGCAGAACAGACTGAAACATCTACTGCCAACACCACCTGCGTGATTTTAGTGAGGTATTGGCGGAGGGGGAGGAGGGGGCGGAGGGGGTGCCCCAGCCTGAGGAGGCTCAACCGACGGCCCAGCAGGCTGTGAAGACCCGACATCTTCGGCAGGAATAGCCGTAGCCGGACCAGAGCGAGGAAGAGAGGGCGACGAGCCTGGCTCCTCAGTTTTTCCTGCCGATTTGGTTTTGCGATATTTTCTGATCTCTTCCAGAGTCAGGTTCTCCCTCGGCTGCAGTGAAACCGTATCACCCTCATTACTGGCCAGCTCAAAGGAATAGACTCTGTTTTTCAGCTCTTCAAAGGCCTTCACACAGTCATCATCTTCAACCTGGAGTTCAGTAAAACGAGTCTGAAGGGCGACGATATCTGCCTCACTATCACTGATAATTTTTTCCAGCTCTTTTTTTCTATCAGCTGTCACCGGGTGCTGCTGCTGATATTGAGAGAGAGACTTGATAGCAATGGCCTGATATTTCTTCATCTCATCTTCCGGTATATCAGGATCGGGGGGAAAGACTGTAATAGGATCCCTGGGAGGAGGTGGTGGTGGAGTGACCGTAACCAGCAGCTGATCAAGTTCCCGGGTCGCAGCATCCCCCTGCTGCTGCAGCGCAGCCTTGGCCCGGCCAATAATACTGTCCTGTCCCAGCTCCCGGTGGGCATCTCCTGCCTTCTTCAAAAGCTCCTGCTTTTGAGCTTTCAACTGATCAATATCATTTCCCCGCACCGAGGGTAGAGTTCCATTCGCCGGAGCTGGAGCAGCATCTCTGTCCGCTATGGCAATATCGGCTGGTCCCGTCCCACCCGCTGCTGCACTCACTACAGATTCACCAGGAACCGTTTGGACACGATCATGCCCGGCAAAAGATGTGGTACTGCTATTGGCTTCAGCAGTATCAGATGTTGGCGACGGTTGCTGGGATATAGCTCCAGAACCGGAAACACTGGGCGTAGTCATAGAATTCCATTCTTACATTTGCTCTTGTTATCAATGTAGAATCTTTTTGCCTCCTGCAGAAAATCCAGACTCTGCAGACAGCGGATTAATAGCGCCAGCAAAATTTTAACCCATGGGGAATAGCCCATACTGATGGCAACAGCCCTTGATGCCTATCTGTAATATATTGATGACTCAACCCTTTCCGATAACTTTCCCAATCCGAAACCGCCTGCCCAGGTAAAGACCAGATCTGCAGCTCCGTTACCAGCCCGGTTAGAGCAAAAAATTCTACAGCATCAGAGTCCCGCCCATGCCCGGCAGCCATGATGACAACACCAGCCAGAGCTGTCAGCCAGCCTTCCATATGCCCCCGCCATGACTGCCTTCTAGAGACATGCTTTGCCAGGGACGCCATACGACACTCAGACTGAGTAAAATTACAGTCTGACTCCTCTGAGCCCTGCCCGGGCCAAAGTGGAAATACAGGATCAAGCAGAATATCCGCTGCCCCCTAATGCTGCTGCCACAGCACTGACAGCATGAGAACGCTTATCAGCCTTGCTATGGGTTCGATTAGCTTCCATTCCACCTGCCAGGGCAGCTGCACCATGAACAGATAACCAGCCATACTGCCACCACTGAACTTGGTGTTCATAGCGGGCAAGGCGGGAGTTCAGCCAGACTTGATCAAGTTGACTCCCCTGGGACAGTGCTATCGGAGTAAGGAAAGTAAGAAATATCAGTAAAAAACCGCGTAAAAACATTGGTCTCTTCCCAGTTATGGAAAGCAAACCAGTTTAGGGCACGCTCTTACTTATCAGTGGAAGGATTCGACTCTGTTTTTCTGCGCTTTCTGCCAGGCCAGGGAGGAATAGGAGCACGGCCATCAAGCAGATGGCAGATGGTCAGAATTGGGTTGGTCAACAGCATACGGGACCCGGCCCAGCGCATAATGGTTCTGATCTTCTCCCGCTGCACGGGTTTGTAGCAATGTGCCGGGCATTTGGAACAGACCGGCTTCTCAGGCCCGTAAATACAGCGGGCCAAGCGGCGCTCACAGAACTGCTGCAGTTCCCGGCATTCAGAGCAGCACCCTTTCAGGGAGTTGGAATGATGATGTCGGCAGTACAGGCTGATCATTTTCTGCACCGTCTTATGCTCTCTTTGCAGACGGGCAGATTCAAAAACAATTTGGTTCATATCTGTACTTCGCCTTCAAACAACAAAAAAGGAGAGCCTGCCTCCAGAGAGAATATTTTTACAATAAATCAGCCATACAAAAACGCGCACACCTAACGGTGTGCGCTTTTTTATATTGGTCGGAGCGAGAGGATTCGAACCTCCGACCCCCACAACCCCATTGTGGTGCGCTACCAGGCTGCGCTACGCTCCGAAAATTAAGTCTGCATGCTAAATCTTTTATCCTTTATTTACAAGGAGTTGAGAGATAATTTAACACCAGAACATCAATATAAATCCGTGATCAATCCAGTTACCGACCGATTACTTTTAATAATCTGGTCGGAGCGAGAGGATTCGAACCTCCGACCCCCACAACCCCATTGTGGTGCGCTACCAAGCTGCGCTACGCTCCGAAAGATGCGGCGTATCTTACTGATTAAAATGAAAAATACAACCGGGAAGATAGTCCAAATAACTGTTCAGCCATTTTATTTACAGGGCATATGGCTTGTTTATGCCTGTCCACGGCGATTTGCATAAGAAAACTGGTCGGAGCGAGAGGATTCGAACCTCCGACCCACAACCCCATGGAGTTGGTTGTCGTAAGCATTCCGTGAACCCATAGCCCCCACACCACTGGCTTATGACCGGTAGCGTGCATCATGGTTGTTACAAGTCGAGGTCTAATCCTCTTCAGGAGGGTTGTGATTTCTCAGTGATTGAAGACGTTCATCTGTCATTAACCAAGGCAGCCAGTCGGCCAGATCTTCGGGAGCCTTTCTCCCTCTTTCTGCACAAGCCTGCAGATACCCGCTCAGCCAGAACCAAGGGTTGATATCCCACAAGTTCAGAGTCATAAACACAGAGAACAGCCATCCGGTCAGTTCGCCGCTCCATTCGCTGCCTGCACCATAGTAATTTTTGCGCCCCACTACCGGCGATCGAAGTGACCTCACGGCTGTGTTGTTATCCATCGGCACCTCCGGATAATTGGCATATAGTTCAGGATTTACTGGCAGTTTCCCTGCTTTTGAAATAGCCCCAGTAGATACTGATACAGATTCCCAGAGCCAGAAGGTAATGCAGAATACTGTTAATTAAGTTACCAAAATAATAAGACAGGTTACCGCCACTCAGGTTATAGGCAGCTACAAAACAAACGCCGATATAGGATAAAAAACTTGAATATAAATAACGATTTGGATTTTGAAGTTTTTTGAAAATGATCCAGTAACCAATCTGTGACACCAGGAAGAGCAGGACAGAGCCACCAAGGGCATAGCCTATATATTCAAGCAACATACTTAACCAACCTCCCATAAGAACTACAGAAAAGCATTCTAGCGGCAAAAACACTTATAACTTTTTCGTATGATATAACATTATGTCATCACATAATAGTATATAGAATTTGGGGACAAACCCGATTGAAAAACAGAAAACGATAAGGCACAAAAAATGCGGAGGATGATATGTCATCAAATCAGGAAATCAGGCAAAGCAGATATTTTGTATTTATGTCGCCTACATGTCGCGCATTAAAAAAGGGATAGCAGGTACTAACCCGCTATCCCTTCATTTTATTGGTCGGAGCGAGAGGATTCGAACCTCCGACCCCCACAACCCCATTGTGGTGCGCTACCAGGCTGCGCTACGCTCCGATGAATTCATTCTGCAATTGAGAACGGCGTAAATCCTATCCAAAACAGCAAATTGCGGCAAGGGAATCCGGGTGGGTATTTCTACCAATCAGACAGGGTAATCAAGCAGCCATGGGTGCCCCGTGGGTAAAAAATATCATAGCCTTTTACTTTATTGGCGCTTCAGGCATTCACGAAGCTCTTCCAGTTCACGAATAGTCTGGCGCAGCAGTTGGCGATACTGGCTGCTGTCATTTTGCTTGTTCTCACCAGCCAACCAAGCCCTGGCTCCGGGAATAGTATAACCCTGTTCATAAAGAAGGCTGCGTATCTGGCGGATATTCAAAACATCCTGACGCATATAGTAGCGCCGATTGCCCCGTCGCTTGACCGGCTTGATATGCTCAAACTCCTGCTCCCAGTAACGCAGTACGTGGGGTTTAACCTGACACAATTCAGCAACTTCACCAATGGTAAAGTAACGCTTGCCAGGAATTGGCGGCAGAGCCGAAGCATCCGTTTTTTTTTGCTCAATCGTCGGAAGGAGTTCCTGCATAAGCCTCAACTCTCGCCCTGAGTTTCTGGCCAGGCTTGAACGTCACCACACGCCTGGGTGTAATAGGAATTTCTTCTCCGGTTTTTGGGTTACGACCTGGACGTTCTCCCTTGTCCCTGAGGTCAAAGTTACCAAAACCAGACAGTTTTACTTGTTCATTACTCTCCAGAGCGGAACGAATCTCTTCAAAAAACATGTCGACCATATCGCGGGCTTCCCTCTTGTTCAGCCCAAGCTCTTCATGCAACCTCTCTGCAATATCCGCCTTGGTTAGCGCCCCCATGGCCTTACATCCTCGATGCAATCTTTAGTATCTATCTGCCACTATTATGCGGTCAGGCTAGTAGCCGTCACCTCTTAGAATAACGGTGTCAATAGGAAAACATCAAGCCTGTCAGCAGGTTAGATGCCTACAATACCCCAAAAAACCGAAAAGAAGGCACTTTTTGACCTCAAATTCCTGTAGCCAGCGATATGGAACAGGGGGCAACATTTCTATTTCATTCAACCTTCAGAAACACTCCATCTGAGCTTTTAACTGACCTGAACCCGCCAATTCCATGAATCAAACCCAGAAACAGCTGATACAAGGCGCTCACCGACAAATCACCGAAACTTTTGAGCAGCTTCCTATCCAGGAAAACAACAGTGATTATCAAGCAATAGAAAAGCTTCGCCACAATATTGATTTCTGCTTCCTGAGCATTCAACAAAATATCAGTCCACTGCGATTCTTACACCTGATCCTCCCTCGAGAGATTCAAAGAGCAGAATCAAAAATGAATACTTCCTTTCACTTATCAGACGAATTTATCCACCTAATGAAAAGAAAAAGCCCCTGAAGCGAACTCAAGGGGCTTTTGAATCACGATACTATGAAGACAGATTACTGACGCAGAGCCGCACCCAGCTCAGTAGACAGCGCATCAACGATAGCAGCAAACAGTTCGTTTACTTCTTCATCCTGCAAAGTACGCTCAGTATGACGCCAGGTCACACCCAGAGCCAAGCTCTTCTTGCCCTCTTCCACGCCTTTGCCACTGTATACGTCGAACAGGCGGATATCGCGCAGCCACTCACCGGCCTTGCTGCGAATAATCGCTTCCACATCAGCAGCGGCCGTGGCCTGATCCAGCACCAAAGCCATATCACGACGAACTTCCGGGAACTTGGACAGCGCCTGGAAGCTGGTCACTTCACCGGCAGTCAGGACATCAGCAGATATTTCAAACAGGAAGACATTGGAATCAATACCCAACTCCTTGGCCACTTTCGGATGCAGAGCACCGATCACGCCGACAACGTTGCCATCGCGCACGATCTCGGCACACTGACCGGGATGCAGGCATGGGCGCTTGGCGGCACGGAAGCTGTACTGATCGGCATTGCCAACACGCTTGAACAACGCTTCCAGATCATCTTTCAGATCAAAGAAGTCAACATCAGCGTTGTTGCCGTGCCAGCTTTCCGGATGACGGGTTCCGCAGACAGCCCCACCGAACCACAGATCCTGGGTCAGCTTATCGCCCTTGCGCAGGAAGATCTGACCGGATTCAAACAGACGCACACGGCTCTGCTGGCGGTTCAGGTTATGACGGATAGTGGACACCAGACCTGGCATCAGGCTGGTACGCATCACAGACATATCCTGGGAGATCGGGTTAGCCAGATGTTCAGGCTCACACTCAGGATCGAACAGCTTATGCAGTTTAGGGTCGATAAAGCTGAAGTTAATCGCTTCGCGGTAGCCACGGGCCACCAGCACACGACGCAGTTCCATCAGGTCAACCTTAGCCTCAGGAATTGGCTTCAGGCGCAGTTCTGCCACAGGAATTGTGTTAGGCAGGTTGTTATAACCATAGATACGGCCAACCTCTTCTACCAGGTCTTCCTGAATACTGATATCGAAACGCCAGCTTGGCACAGCAACATCCCACTCGCCCTCACCGATGGTGGTCAGTTCCAGACCCAGGCAGGACAGCAGAGCTTCAATACGCTCGCAGGGAATTTCCAGACCCAGCAGATCGGTAACCTTCTGCTGACGCAGCTTAACGGTTGTCGCCTTGGGCAGAGTGTCTTCGCAGGCCACTTCGGAGACAGGACCAGGCTTACCGCCGCAGATTTCAATAATCAGCTGAGTAGCACGCTCGATGGCCTTGCTCTGCAGCTGGTAGTCCACACCACGCTCGAAGCGGTGAGAAGCATCAGTATGCAGACCATAGGTACGGGCCTTACCGGCAATAGCAATCTTGTCGAAGTAAGCGGACTCCAGGAAGATATTCCTGGCATCAGCATTCACACCGGAGTATTCACCGCCCATAACGCCGGCAATACCCAGAGCCTTCTCTTCGTCGGCAATCACCAGCGTCTTGCTGTTCAGTTCCTGCTCGGTGCCGTCCAGCATCAGCAGCTTTTCGCCCTGCTCTGCCATACGCACATGAATAGAGCCAGACAGACGATCCAGATCGTAGCCGTGCATGGGCTGACCCAGTTCCAGCATCACGTAGTTGGTGACGTCAACCACAGGGTCGATGGAACGCACACCGGAACGACGCAAACGTTCAACCATCCACATTGGCGTAGCGGCCTGAACGTTAACATCGCGGATTACACGGCCAACAAAACGTGGGCAGGCTTCCGGAGCATCCAGTTCAACCGGGAACTCATCGTCGATCTCAGCCACAACATCCTGAAACTCAGGCGCTTTTACTTCGGTCAGGAAGTTTGCGGAAACCTCACGGGCCAGACCGGCAATACCGAGGCAGTCGCCACGGTTTGGCGTCAGGTCAACATCAATAATGGTGTCGTCCAGTTGCAGGTATTCGCGGATATCCGCACCAACAGGCGCATCCAGAGGCAGTTCCATAATGCCGTCAGCACGTTCGCTGGCCAGACCGATCTCGTCATCACCACACAGCATGCCGAAGGATTCTACGCCACGCAGCTTGGCTTTCTTAATCTTGAAGTTACCAGGCAGAACCGCGCCCACCATGGCAAAAGGAATCTTGATACCAACGCGGGCGTTAGGAGCACCACAGACCACTTGGAACTCTTCAGAGCCATTGGTCACCTTGGTCACACGCAGTTTGTCTGCATCAGGGTGTTGCTCACAGGCAACAATCACACCTACCACAACACCGGTAAACTCAGGTGCTACGGCTTCATATTCGTCCACTTCCAGGCCAGCCATGGTGATCTTGCTGACCAGCTCTTCGGTGCTCGCTTCCGGGTTTACCCAGCTGCGCAGCCACTGTTCGCTGAATTTCATTTTTCTCTCATCCTTAATCTCCTCTTGAAACAGGAGACCGGGTCAATCTATCTCGTCAGTTCAGAAGGAGGTTTGGCTTACTTGAACTGTTCCAGGAAACGCAGATCGTTCTCAAAGAACTGGCGCAGATCGCGAACACCATAGCGCAGCATGGCAAAACGCTCGACACCCAGACCGAAAGCAAAGCCGGTGTACTTCTCAGGGTCCAAACCAGACTTGCGCAGCACATCAGGGTGCACCATGCCGCAGCCCAGCACTTCCAGCCACTTGATGGAACCATCTTCTTTGCGGCCCCATTCGATATCCATCTCAGCGGAAGGTTCAGTGAACGGGAAGTAAGATGGACGGAAACGGATTTCCAGATCGCGCTCCAGGAAGACTTTCATAAAGTCAGACAGCAGGCTCTTCAGGTCAGCAAAGCTCACCTTTTCGGCCACATACAGACCTTCCACCTGGTGGAACATGGGGCTGTGAGTCTGATCGGAATCGCAGCGATACACCTTACCGGGGCAGACGATGGCAATCGGCGGCTCGCGGTTTTCAGCCACATAACGCTCCATGGTACGGATCTGTACCGGGGAGGTGTGGGTACGCATTACGGAACCATCCTTCATATAGAAGGTATCGTGCATGGCACGGGCCGGGTGGTGATCCGGAATATTCAGCGCTTCAAAGTTATGGAAGTCGTCTTCGATCTCAGGACCGGACTCCACGGTAAAGCCGATGGCGCGGAAGTATTCACTGATCCGCTCCATGGTACGGGTCACAGGATGAATACTGCCGACATCTTCACCGCGACCAGGCAGAGTGACGTCGATAGATTCGGCCGCCAGCTGGGTATCCAGCGCAGCCTGCTCGATAAACGAGCGACGCTCGTTCATAGCGGCCTGAACGGCCTGCTTGGCTTCGTTGATCTTCGCTCCGGCTTTTGGTTTTTCTTCCGGAGACAGGTGACGCAGGCCCTGCATCAGCAGGCTGATCTCACCTTTTTTACCCAGGTACTGAACACGTACCTGATCAAGGCTGGCGGCATCACCGGCAGCCGCGACAGCAGCCAGTGCTGCGTCGGTTAATGCTTGGAGGTTTTCCATGGAATTACTTAACTTACTCGTTAACTGCCCAGTTACCCGCAACCACCACACTCTTCCCGAAAAATCATTCCTTTTCAGCAGAGTGGACTCTCTCTCCCAGACACCAGATTTGAGGGCCAGAAAACAGAATTAGCAGCTTGAAATAATGAAGCGATCAAGTGTACATGAGAGATGACAGCAAGACTATGCCATTCGGATTCGTATCACCTTGTACTCTCCACAAATCACCTGAAAAGTTGTTTTTCATAGACAGTAAACAGCCAGAAATATGCGTTTTCATATAGCTGAGTACTTAAACACAAAGATGACACGGTTTAGTTGGGTTTAAATGTTTTGGAGTTGTCCAGATGCGTGTGAGCTTCATTAATCTTCTGGAACCTGTGTGTTACGGCAGGATCGCCTAGGTTTTTATCTGGATGATTTTTGAGTGCCAGTTTTTTGTACGCTTTTTTGACATCACTTATGCTTGCTGATTCATCAAGGCCCAGTATTAGCAAAGATTCAGCATCCTTAGCCAGAGACTTCTGGATAGAAATACTCTCTCCTGCACCTGGTGGTTGAAGGTCTCGCAGCCAGGGGAGCATCACTTTAATATCGTTTCCGCTCATATTTGAACAAGCCTCAAACAGAGCGCTGGCATCGTCAGCACTGTAGCCTTTTTCCTGAATCTCCCGCTCCATCCAGGGCTTCAATTGCTGCTCCACAAAGGCATCATTGAAACTTGGATCAGACAGTTTTGGATTCAGTGGAATAGTTTTAACCCACTGTGCAAATGCCCCCAGGTCTGAACTAAACTCATTTTGTTTCATGGCAATAATGGCTTCGTATTCGCTTGGATCATGGCCCGCATAGATACAGTAATCCACAGCCAAGTTATAAAACTCAGCCATGTCAGCCTGAAGCTTCTCCCCCGTCAGTTGTTCAGCCGAAGCTGTAGAAGCTTTCCTGAAATCACCACTCAGTTCAACAGCCATATTTTTAACGGCTGAATTTGAATCGGTTCTTGCCTCGGCAGAATAGGTTCTTGCCTCAGCTGGCTGGACACTGCGCCGCCCGATACTTTTGGTCTGCACATTTTTTTGATTGAGCAGATTCTGTAAGCCAACGATCAATTTTTTGGCACTGATCTTAACTGTCTTTCGAAAACTCCGTTTCGTTTTTACAGGTTGCTGAGCTCTCCGAGTGTTTTCTGGACCCCCACTCCACCCCACTCCGCTATTACTGCCACTAATTTTTCCAGGCATGACTTACCACACATTCTCTGAGTAATTTCAAGCTACAATAATTTTCGGCAAAGCCTTGGAATGCTGAATACTCACTGTGCCAGCCGATTCTGCCAACCTGAGAAAGCCTGTAGTCAGTTCAGGGAGGGCATCTCACTGGCATGGCCCCCCTGCGGAGCGGTCTCTTCCCACCGCAGCCCGGAGAATCGAATTAGCAGCTTGAAATAATAAAGCAGCCAAGTGCGCATAAGACCAGACTGCAGGAAATCTACTCCAGCCTCCAGCCACTATGATATTCTCAAGCGACTACAAATATCAGCATTGAGTTATCATGCACACGGAAGATATTGATCTTTTCTTCGACGAAATGTCCGGGGTAAAACAGCTGCCAGCAGGCAAGCATGCCGTCATCAAAGCTGAGCGCAGGATAACACCAGGGCAGAAGGAGCGCCGCCGGGCGGCAGCGGAAGAGCTGACCGATTCCAACCCCCTCTCCCTTGAGTTGCGCAAGCGCCTGCAACCCCATGATTTCCTGCACTGGAAAGAGCCTGGCATACAGGAAGGCGTATGGAAGAAACTGCGCCTGGGCAAATACAATATGAAAGCCAGCCTTGACCTGCACCTGTTTACTGTAAAAGAAGCCCGTCAGGAGTTACACAACTTTCTTACCAGCTGCATGGAAAGCGGAATCCGCACCGCCCTTATCCATCATGGCCGCGGCGAACAGGGCCAGAAGAAAGCGACCATCAAAAGCTATACCAGCCAGTGGCTGACAGAGCACAATCATGTTCTGGCCTTTCATACTGCCCAGAAACAACACGGTGGGACCGCAGCGGTTTATGCCATGATTCGTAAAAATGCGGACGTACGCAGCGAGAACCGCGAACAGTTTGCCCGCCGAAGCCGCTAACCAAAGCGTTTGTTCCGGTAACTTCAATGGAACCAACCTGCTTTACTGCAACCCAAGGTTTGTGCTCAAGACAACCAGACAGAAAGGATTAACGCCATGATTCCAACAACTAATGTTTCAACAGCTAATGTTTCAACAGCTAATGTTTCAACAAGAACTGAAAGACCTTCATTTGGAACGAGTACCCCCCCTGTCAGGCCTCAACAGACCACTGCAATGGCTTTCTCCACCTCTGTTAGCCGAAGTGTTCACTCTTCTGAAGAAACAGCCTTTATGGGGCAAAGCTCATATATTTTGCCGGGACCAAGTACCGCACCACTTGGATTTACAGCACCAGCTGAACTTCAAAGTTCAGCAGTCAGATTGCCACCACACCTTATTACAAAAACTCCCATCAAGAAGAGAAAAATCAGACATAATTTCACCCCACACCAGCGGAGTTATCTGGAGGCAAATTTAGAACAAAACAAGTTTCCAGGCGATGATACTCTGAATGCGATAGCCAATACACTTAAGTTAGATAAAGATACAATCCGTAACTGGTTTCGGAACAGACGGAGGAAACCACAGAAAATAGAGAGAGAAGCGCCTTTTTCACAACCGCCTTCTGAAGGAATAGCCCTTATGGGACAAAGCTCATATACTCTGCCGGGACCAAGTACCGCACCACTTGGATTTACAGCACCAGCTGAACTTCAAAGTTCAGCAGTCAGATTGCCACCACACCTTACAAAAACTCCCATCAAGAAGAGAAAAACCAGACATATTTTCACTCCACACCAGCGGAGTTATCTGGAGGCACAGTTAGAACAAAACAAGTTTCCAGGCGATGATACTCTGAATGCGATAGCCAATACACTTAAGTTAGATAAAGATACAATCCGTAACTGGTTTCGGAACAGACGGAGGAAACCACAGAAAATAGAGAGAGAAGCGCCTTTTTCACAACCGCCTCCTGAAGGAATAGCCCTTATGGGACAAAGCTCATATACTCTGCCGGGACCAAGTACCGCACTACCTGTATATACAGCAACAACTGAACGTCAAAGTTCAGCAGACAGATTATCACCACACCTTACAAAAACTCCCATCAAAAAGAGAAAACCCAGTCATAAATTCACCCTGAACGAACTGGCTGTACTGGAGGCACATTTCGAACAAAACCAGCGTCCAGTCAATGATACCCTGGAGGCGATAGCCAATACACTTAAGTTAGGTAAAGATACAATCCGTAACTGGTTTCAGAACAAACGCGCGAAATTACAAAAAATAGAGAGAGAAGCGCCTTTTTCACAACCGCCTTCTGAAGGAATAGCCCTTATGGGGCAAAGCTCATATACTCTGCCGGGACCAAGTACCGCACTACTTGAATATACAGCAACAACTGAACGTCAAAGTTCAGCAGGCAGATTGCCACCACACCTCACAGAAACTCCCATCGGGAAGAGAAAAACCAAACATTATTTCACCCCGAACGAGCTGACTGTACTGGAGGCACATTTCGGACAAAACAAATACCTAACTTATGATACTTTGATAACAATAGCCAGTACACTTAACTTGGATAACGATACAATCCGCAACTGGTTTCAAAACAGGCGGGCGGAATTACTCAAAATAGCGAGACAAGCGCTTTCTTCACAACCATCTTCTTCACAACCACCACCTTCTTCACAACCGCTTTCTTCACAACCACATTCATATTATCTTGCAACGCCACCTACTAGTATCTCAGTGCCTGCCGCAATACACCAGGCACACGGTTTGTCTGTTGGTGAACCAGGCAGCGCGACGCCCTTTTATTTCCAACCGAGCCTAACAGGTACTTCGGAAATGGGAGTGGCGGGGAACCAGTATGATTTCGCAGCAGCCTTGCCACCTTTTACAGAACTACTAAACCCGCAGCGTCCAGCAAGGAGCATAGCGCCTACTCCGATGATGCCTCAGCATCCTACACCACCACCTTCTCAACATTATCCTGGTATCCTGACGGCGGCGCCTTACCCTCCCACAACCAATCCAGATAGCAGTGGATACAGTGGATACAATTGAGCTATAACTATTTCGAAAAACGGTATTTTCCTTCAGTCATTCCCACGAAAGCGGAAACCTACTTAATGAGCAGGTTTATGGAATAGAGCCCACTTTCGGTGGGATGACAACTACACAACTTTTTTACCAGCTGTACGGAGAGCGGAATCTGCACCGCCCTTATCCGCCATGGCGTGGTGAACAACAGGGCTAGAAGAAAGTGTCCATCAAAAAGCTATACAAGCTCGTACGAACAATCCCCTAGTTTTCCTCTGCAAAGCACTAAGTACAAAAACAAAAGCACGCATAGCAAATATTTTTATTTGATTTGTTTCCCACGAATCGCTTGCACAGGAGCAGAATTCGTGGAATAAAGCGCCCTTTATTTTCTACCAACCGTAACTTGCTATGACCAATACAGGCCTGCAACAGAATACATTCGGTAAAACACCCCGTTGGATCGCGGTCATCCTTATGGTTTATCTGCTTCTCGTTGCCGTCAGCATGATCGGCAGCGGATTCAAATGGGCATCTGGTGGCGCAGAAGGCGCACGTCAACTCTTTGCATTTGCCACCAACCCGGTTATGGGGCTGGTAATCGGAGCCTTTGCCACAGCGCTGGTCCAGTCTTCCAGCACCGTAACCTCCGTTATTGTCGGTCTGGTTGCCGGCGGACTTCCCGTCCCCACAGCCATTCCCATGATTATGGGGGCAAACATCGGTACCACTGTGACCAACACCCTGGTCAGCATGGGCCATATCGGCAAAAAGAAAGAGTTCCGCCGAGCCTTCTCCGCCGCAACCGTCCACGACTTCTTTAACCTGATGGCGGTAACCATCTTCCTGCCCCTGGAAGTTTTCACGGGCTACCTGAGCAATGCTTCCGGCTGGATGACAAGCTTCTTTGTCAGCGATACCTCCCTGAGTATCAAAGGCCTGAACTTTATCAAACCGCTGACCAAGCCCGTCGTTGCCATCTTCAAGGATCTCTATACCACCCTGCCTGATATCTGGGGTGGTGTAGCACTCGCCCTTACCGGCCTGGCCATGATCTTCCTGTCCATCATCATGCTGGGCAAACTGCTCAAGGTACTAATGGTGGGCCGCGCCAAGCAGATCCTGCACCGTGCCATTGGCCATGGCCCAATCACCGGCATCACTTCCGGTACTCTGATGACTATTGCAGTTCAGTCCTCCTCCACCAGCACCAGCCTGATCGTCCCCCTGGCCGGCAACGGTCTGTTCAAGCTGAAGGAGATCTACCCCTTTACCCTGGGTGCCAATATCGGCACCTGTATTACCGCCCTGCTGGCAGCAACGGCCGTTGAGGGCAATATGGCCACCCTGGCCCTGCAGATAGCCCTTGTTCACCTGTGCTTCAACATTTCTGCTACGGCTGTCATTTATGGCATTCCTTTCCTGCGCAACATTCCCCTGCGTACAGCACGCCGCTTTGCCCAGATAGCCAGCCGCAGAAAATGGGTGGTTCTGGCCTATGTGGCCGGCCTATTCTTTGTATTACCGACTGTTTTGATTACACTGACAGCCTGATGGAGCGGATCATGACGTCAATGCAGGAATACAAAGCCCATAGAAAAGCCCTTAAGGCTCAGATCAAAGAGACCAAGGCGCTGCTTCACCAACTGGAGCAGGAACTGGAAGATGAGCGTGAAGAGATGCAACATGAACAGGTAGAGCATCTTGAAGAGTATATGGAGAAGGCCCAGCCCCATCTCGAAGACTTCAAAACTCTGAGTTCATCTGCCCTCACGGACTTTAAGGAGTCACTCCACAACCTGTTGGAGTGGCTGAAGGGAAGCAAGAAATAATCATTTCCTACCCTTTCTGACAAAAGGCAGAAGCTGACTTCTGCCTTTTTTGTACCAGCACTTCCTCCCGCTTCCCCTTCTCATACTTTGGTCTAACACTCTACCAAAGGTGCATAGCGAGTCTTTCCTTCCCCGTCAAAACTTATAAGAACAACAACAATACCAGCAAATAATCAGGGAGAGATCTATGAACGCAATACATGCTTTGAAGCAGTCACGCTTTAACCCCATGACAGCCATTAGAAAGTACAGGGCTGAAAGAACAGAGAAAAGGGCTCAGCACAATAACACACCTGTATACCGCACAGGGATCAGCAAGAACTTTATTGTCCCGCTGAAAGATATAGAAAACCAGGGCGAAATTACCGCCAAACATATTCGGAGAGAGTTCAAAGTTACCAAAGTTGACCGGGTCAAAACTTTCCTGAGTACCACGGCCAGATACACCACAGCTGGAGCAACCGGCGGGGCATTCTATGGAAGCTGTGTGGCTCTGTATACAGGCCAGGTGGGAGCTATCCCTATTGGTGCTGCTATAGCTGGCGGAATCGGAATGGCTGGAGGCGCTTATACTGGTCTGAAACAGGCTCGCCGCCTGACTCCTGATATCAAATTGAAAAACCGACTGATAACAGTCAGGAGAAAGAGCATTCCACTTAACAGGAAATATGCTCTTACCAAATTCACCTGCGGTGCCATTCTCACCACAATCAGTAAAAAGTATTCCAACAAAACTGAATACCAGTTTGAAAATATACCAAAGACCCATGCAGGATGGGCTGCACTACATACCAGAGTCAAAGGCCATATTGAACACCTTGAGGCCAAACCATATCAGTGCAGATCAAGCAAAAAGAAACTGAAAAAGCTGAAGCAGCTTGATGGAAAGCTTGATCTACTGATGGATCTACATAACAGGAAGTCTAAGGCAGACCCTGAAAGAGAACGCCTTGAAAGGTATATAAAAATCCTTGATAACAACCCTCCGGGCAAGATGACCGCCTGACAGGCTTAAGTTGTAAAAAAGGCTTAAGCTGTAAAAATTCAGACCCGACCTGACAGCTCTGATAATTCAGAGAGTATCTATCAGGCCGGATCTGAACTTTTGCAATTAAGTACCCAGAAATGCGGCACGGCTGAGGGCCTGGATACTGAGTCAGAAATATATGTTTTCATATGACTGGGTACTTAAGCAGCTATTTCCCTGGAATATTCAGAATGCATAAACCTGCCTGATTGAAAAAATAACTTCTCCATTTTTTCTGCTAGTGTTCGAATCGCGACTTCTACAAGTCAGGAGATATAGTTGTTACAACAACTGATAAAACCCAGAATGCTTTGGCTTGTCCTGGCTATTGTCCCTGTTCTTCTCTCTGGTGCAGACTCTAAGCACAAGCACCAGACCTTTGTTTTGCCTGCCTGCGAAGAGGAGATCGACATCATTTCAACACACCCAGTCAGTACCTTCTCCTCTGCCTCCTCTGCAGTTCAACCTTTGGGTGATACATACTGTGTAGCTGGTTCAGAAAGTATCTTGGTATGCCAGGGCATTGACAGTCCTACCAGAATCAGACTTTCACGACAGGACAGAGATACCCTTGATGTAAATGCCGATGGCTCTGTTTGCTCTGCAACGACTGCCCCTCCCATCCAATCAGAAAAAGATGATGTGATCTTCACAGGTGAATCCATTGCCGACCTGGAAGGGTTTATTTTACCTGATACCCCTGAAATCACTGCCTGGGAAATTCGCTGCCGAAAAGTTATCAAAGAGGAGCCTTCTGACACCGTTTCAACAGCGGCGGATGATCAGGGTTACGCTTGCCCGGTATTGGAAGTAGAACTATCAAACAAGGGTGAATATGTATCAATATCCAGAGGAAAACGGCACACCTGCGCCTGCGGTGTCTCCTTCAATACGGTCAGTCTGCTTACCTCTCACCGCCGGTGCAGCAGTGACTCCCGTTGTCAGGGAAAACAGCACACCACTTGCGCCTGCGGTGCCACCTTCAATACGGTCAGCCTGCTTATCTCTCACCGCCGGTGCAGCAGTGACTCCCGCTGTCAGGGAAAGCTGAATACCAAGGGAAAGCTGAACACCACCTGCGCCTGCGGTGCCACCTTCAATACGGTCAGCCTGCTTATCTCTCACCGCCGGAGCAGCAGTGACTCCCGCTGCAAGGGAAAATGGAACACCACCTGCGCCTGCGGTGCCACTTTCGCTACGGTCACCCGGCTTACTTCTCACCGCCAGAGCAGCAGTGACTCCTGCTGCAAGGGAAAACGGAACACCAAGGGAAAGCTGAACACCACCTGCACCTGCGGTGTCACCTTCGATACGGTCAACCGGCTTAACACTCACCGCCAGAACAGCAGTGATTCCCGCTGCAAGGGAAAGCTGAACACCACCTGCGCCTGCGGTGCCACTTTCGATACAGCCAGCCTGCTTACTACTCACCGCCGGAGCAGCCGTGACTCCCGCTGCAAGGGAAAGCTGAACACCACCTGCGCCTGCGGTACCACTTTCGATACGGTCACCCGGCTTACTTCTCACCGCCGGAGCAGCAGTGACTCCCACTGCAAGGGGAAGCGAAACAAATAAAAAAGAAGGGACAAGTGATCACCTCTTTCTTTTCAGCTATGAACGATATTGATATACGAAAGGTGTCGAGTATTTATGTGGATTTAGTGGTGCTTGGAAATGTTGCAGTCATAAGAGAAACTTTGAAGTACAGTCTGAGGCTCATATCAGAGTCAGCTTAAGTGCAGTTTCTATCAGGCCGGGCCTGAATTTTTGCGTCCAATACAACCCATAGCCAGCCATTCCCCAGTTAATCAGAACCAGAAGTAAAATCAAATAATGTTAGTTTTGTGGCTACTGCAGGTGTGGATCTTTTCTTTTTCTTCCCACGACGACTGTGTATTTTTCTCTGGGCAGTGGCGATTTTTTTCCTCTTCCTCTTAGGTGCTTCACTTTTTGCCGAACCAGCTCTTTTTCTGAAAGAAGATGAGATTTCAGTGTCTGCCGCACATGCAGTGGTTACACTCTGGTCCTTCCAGGTAATCGCAGGCAAAGTCTGGCGCAATCCCTCCACTTGTGATGAATCGCTCATAGCTGCAACGTCAGGGAAAAGATGGATAAACAAATTCTTTACCCGTTTTAGAAAAGTATTATTCCATTGTGTAGAATAAAAACTGAGCATCAGAGTCAGCATTTGTCTGGAAATCAATTTCAGATCATTAGACACTACCGGAGCGGTAATCAGACTTAAAACAGGGTTTATCTGCCTTATCACCTGCACACGATTAAGTGACTGAAAGCCTAAATAGAAAATGCAGCTCAGTAAGTACTTAGGCGTTGTGACCAACCCCTCAGCCACTGTCGTACCATCTATCGGCTTCAATCTCCAATCCGGATGACTTTCTACATACCGAGACATATTTTTTTTATGGAAAGCCTCTAAAGATCTCTGCAAAGCGGATTTGTAAACCTCTAAATCCGGACTTTCTGCAGCTATCTGGATTTCTCTGAAAACATTTGATTTTCCACCAGATTCACCCAGTTCAAGTGTCACTCCTTCCAGCTCAAGCAGCTTTGAGATAATTCGCAAATCCCAAGAGCCTCCAAGCCTTAATTTTTCTAACTCAGGAGACAGAGAAATTTTGCTCGCGTTAAACAGGCCAGCAATCTCTGAAAGCAGGTTTCTTTTGCTGGCGTCCAGTGAAGATGCTTTCATTATAGAGGGCGACGGGTTCATAAATCGCTTTTTGATATACGCAACGAGCACCTTCTGGTACTCAGGTGCACCAGGTTGCAACACACGAATAAAGCTCATTATCTTGCCTGATGTAAGTGCTGGTGATGCAGGATTCAGATACCATAAACAAAAGTCAGCATGAGCCATCTGACACGGTTTATCTGTTAATTTAAAGATATCACCTTTAGGAACCTGAGCGCCTTGCAGATGGTGCCGCATACAATTAACAGGTCTATCTAATTTTCCGGCAACGATGGAGACCAACACATAAAAGTAAGCAAAAGTATCTACTTTCAACAACCCCAGAAATGAACAGGGAGCACGAATACCAGGGTTCACATTAAGACGAAAGATGGCGTATTGAACCAGTTCGCCACTCCAGGATGTCTGTTCATGTACTTCTAACCAACCAGGTACAGCAACCCTCCTTCTATTTAACTCCTCTGCCAGAGCACTTAACAGGTTCTTTTTATTTGCAACTTTTTGATTTTTTTGAAGTTTGCCTTTAATTTTGGATTGCAGCGAACGGTCTGATCGATTTAATGCTCCGTATGTCGATTTATGCAGAGATTCCCATGTCTGTGTGTGTGGCCGTGGTTCCGCATGAGCCGAAGGTGAACTGCCGTTGTTTTCTAACCGCTGCCCAGAGTGAGTGGCAACGACTTGAGGAGAGCTTCCCTGCTCAAGGTAATCGCCACAGGATTCACCTGGATAAGTGTCATTATTATTGTTCGGCTCCCATTCCTGTGAGGAGACCATCGCTGCTGCGGCCGGAATTCCCATTTCTGTAGTGCTGCCGTACACCTGTCTACCTTCATGGGAAGAGAATGTTATGCTAAAAAATTCCTTTTTGTTTATCCGCTTATTTTGAGCTAGCCGACGTACCAGCTCTGACAATTGCGGATGCTCTCTGACAAGCCCCAAAAAGTCCGCGTAGGAAGATTCATCAGAAGAGCTGAAACCCTCAAAATCAAGAGTCTGCTCCTCTTCCATCTGAAAGGCTCCAAGGGTTGCGGTCAGCAATCGTTCTCTCTGACGAATAGTTTGCTGAAGGTTCGAACATTCGCCCTGATGGATGTCCTTGATTTGAGAGAGTTTACCCTGAAGTTGTTCCACCTCCCTCTGGTGTTCTGCAAGGCTGTTTTGGAGCGGGTAATATTCTTCCAGTTCCTGTTGAGCCCCGGAAAGCGAATCTTGAGATTGTTCAAGTTCACGTTCTTTATGAGCTAATGTAGACATCAACTGATTTAGCTTATCAACACTAGCAGCAAGATTCGCTTCCAATTGATTCTTGGTATTCCATGCCTCCTTATGCTTTTTAAAAGCTACTCCGGCCACCATTTTCAATTTATCATTCTTTTTTTTCAGTTCCTGAACCTGACGTTCCAGATCAGTGTTTCCAAGCTTAAGCACAGAGACATATGCCTTACAATTGGACAGCTTGGACAGCCTTTTGTTTAACTCGTCTTTTTCTTTATGGATGCTCTTATTTTCCTCCTTCACAGTACGTAAATTTTCTTCTAAAGATTGGTAAGCTTTTTTGTCCTCACTTATATCTTTTTTGTACTGTTTCTCCTTTCGTTCATGTTCAGCCGCCTTTTCTTCTAGTTCTTGACGGAGTTTTTCATTCATAACCTCCAATTCTTCTCTCTGGGTTTCGAGGGTTTGAGATAATGTCTCTTGAATCTCAGCTCTCCAAGTCAGGGGACGCCCCCTCCCAGCTCCCGGAAGAATTGGACTGGATACCTCTTGAGCAGGTGAATCGCTCAGGATAGGTGGGGCTGAAGCAGGCCTGGTATTACGGTCAACCACAGGAGTATCGGACAATAACGCCCCACTCCAGGTAGATCCTGTTATCGTAGCAACTTCTTCGGTATGGCCGGGAGGAGAGCGAGTATATAGTTCCTCTCCTACAGAGCCCCCATCAGCTAGCCGGTTTGCACCATTGGTTGGCGACATATCCTTTATAAATTTCCATGATCTTAAAAGTTCTGAATTAGAGACTCCTTTCTGGCAATAGTTTCCACATTTAGACAAACAACCCTGTTACAAACAGGCTCTTAGATTTCAGGTACAAAAAAGGAGCTCAATTGAGCTCCTTTTTTCTGATCAGACTGGTTGTCCGGCTAAATTAAGCCAGAGCAGCCTTCGCCTGTTCAACGATAGCAGTGAAGGCTGCTTTTTCGTGAACAGCCAGATCAGCCATAACCTTACGGTCGATCTCAACGTTGGCCTTCTTCAGACCAGCGATCAGACGGCTGTAGGTCATGCCGTTCATGCGGGCACCAGCATTAATACGGGCGATCCACAGGGCACGGAACTGACGCTTGCGCTGACGACGGTCACGGTAGGCATATTGACCAGCCTTGGTAACCGCCTGCTTGGCTACGCGGAATACGCGGGAACGCGCACCGTAGTAACCTTTGGCCAGCTTCAGAACTTTCTTGTGACGACGACGGGCAACAACGCCACGCTTTACTCGAGCCATTTTACTCTCCTTAAATTAACCAGTCTGAATTAACGTACGCGCAGCATGCGTTCTACCAGCGGCTTGTCCGCTGCACTTACCAGAGAAGTGCCGCGCAGCTGACGCTTACGCTTGGTAGTCATCTTGGTCAGGATGTGGCTCTTGAAAGCGCTCTTACGCTTGAAACCGCTGGCGGTTTTCTTAAAGCGCTTGGCAGCACCAGAGTTAGTCTTCATCTTTGGCATGATTTGACTCCGCATTCAAAGGCCCGGCCTGCGCTCATGTCCGGCACAGGTTAGGCAGCATAAAAATGAAAGTTACGCATGAAACGGGAACCGGAATCGATCCCCGCAGCAAAACATTACTTCCGCTTCTTGGGGGCAATAACCATGATCAGCTGACGGCCTTCCATCTTTGGACGCTGTTCAACAGTACCCAGTTCTTCCAGGTCTTTTTCAACCCGGTTGAGCAACTGCATACCCAGCTCCTGATGGGCCATCTCCCGACCGCGATACCGCAGGGATACCTTGGCTTTGTTGCCTTCTTCGAGGAAACGTATCAGGTTGCGTAGTTTTACCTGATAATCTCCATCTTCAGTACCAGGTCGGAACTTAACTTCCTTGACCTGGGTCTGAACCTGCTTCTTCTTAGCAGCCGCTTTCTGTTTCTTGTCCTCATACAGGTGCTTGCCGTAATCCATGATCTTGCACACCGGCGGAACCGCCGTTGCATTGATTTCTACAAGATCAAGTTCAGCCTCTTCTGCATGGCCAAGGGCTTCCCTCAGCGGAACGATACCGACCATTTCACCATCGGCACCTATCAGACGTACTTCCTTTGCACGAATATTCTGATTGATCGGGGCGCGAGGTGCTTGCTGCCGACGATCCCGCGGATTCGAACGTTTGATTGCTAATTCTCCTGTTTAGCTAATGTTACGGCTGCGCTTGTTCACTTCTGCTGCCAGCAGCTCTTCAAAGGCCTCGACAGTCATACTGCCAAGATCCTCACCGGAACGCGTGCGCACGGCAACAGAACCAGATCCAACTTCCTTATCACCAACAACCAGGAGATAAGGGACTCTTTCAAGAGTGTGCTGGCGGATTTTAAAGCCGATCTTTTCGTTTCTCAAGTCTGCTTTCACTCGGAAACCACTGTTTTTCAAGCGGGCTTCTACATTTTCTACGTAGGATGCCTGACTGTCAGTGATATTCAGGACCGCAGCCTGGGTCGGAGCCAGCCATGCCGGGAAGCGACCTTCAAAGTGTTCGATCAGAATACCGATGAAACGTTCAAAAGAACCGAGGATAGCGCGGTGCAGCATAACCGGGGTCTTGCGCTCGCCATGTTCATCAACATATTCCGCACCCAGACGGCCAGGCATAGAGAAGTCCACCTGGATAGTACCGCACTGCCATACCCGGCCAATGCAGTCCTTCAGGGAGAACTCAACCTTCGGACCATAGAACGCGCCTTCACCCGGCAGCTCTTCCCAGGGCAGACCGGCCGCATCCAGGGCTTCTGCCAGAGCTTTCTCGGCCTTGTCCCAGATTTCGTCGGAACCTACACGCTGCTCCGGACGGGTGGACAGCTTGTAGATCAGGCTGTCTTTCTCAAAGCCAAAGTCAGAATAGACGTCATGAAGGAAATCGATAAATTCTGACACTTCAGACTGAATCTGATCTTCGGTGGCAAAGATATGGGCATCATCCTGAACAAAACCACGTACCCGCATAATACCGTGCAGAGCACCCGAGGCTTCATTACGGTGACAGGAGCCAAACTCCGCCAGACGCAGAGGCAGGTCACGGTAGCTGCGCAGGCCCTGGTTAAATACCTGGACATGGCAGGGGCAGTTCATAGGCTTGACCGCAACAACACGTTCATCGCTCTTGAGGGTGAACATGTCATCGCCAAATTTGGAAGCGTGCCCAGACTTCTCCCACAGGGAGATATCGACCAGAGAAGGTGTCTTGATCTCCTGATAGTCACGCTCAATCTGCTTCTGGCGCATGTACTGTTCCAGGCACTGGTAAATGCTCCAGCCATTGGGGTGCCAGAACACCATGCCCGGAGCCTCTTCCTGCAGATGAAACAGATCCAGCTTCTTGGCGATCTTGCGGTGATCACGCTTTTCCGCTTCTTCCAGACGGTGCAGATAAGCTTTCAGGGCCTTCTTGTCAGCCCAGGCAGTACCGTAGATACGGGTCAGCATTTCATTGCTGGAATCACCGCGCCAGTAAGCACCAGCCACACGCATCAGTTTGAATGCCTTCAGCTTGCCAGTGGAAGGTACGTGAGGTCCGCGACACAGATCTTTCCAGCTGCCCTGCTGATAAAGGGAGATCTCCTCACCCTCAGGCAGGTCCTTGATGATCTCAACCTTGTAGCTCTCCCCCATGCCCTCAAACTCTTTGATGGCACCTTCCCGGGTGGTTACTACACGCTGGATAGCGATATCTTCCTTTGCCAGCTCTTCCATGCGCTTCTCAATCCTGGCCAGATCTTCGAGATTGAAAGCACGCTCATAAGCGAAGTCGTAGTAGAAACCGTCTTCAATAACCGGGCCGATGGTTACCTGAGCACCGGGAAACAGCTCCTGAGTAGCCATGGCCAGCAGGTGAGCGGTAGAATGGCGGATAACTTCCACACCATCCTCATCACGGCTGGTAATAATACTCAGCTCGGCATCATTCTCAATAAGATGACTGGCATCGACCATATCACCATTAACACGACCAGCCAGAGTTGCCTTGGCCAGGCCAGGACCAATATCCTGAGCAACTTCCATAACAGAAACTGGCTGACCAAACTCTCGTTTGCTGCCGTCAGGAAGAGTAATAACGGGCATAAATTTACCTTGTTACTTTGTAATAGCGCAGTGGCAATCCAAACCAGGGACTGCATGTTCAGTTTGCAGTGGCAGCCCTTACCAGGAGCTGCATGCCGGCACTCTATCTACCAGTGATTTTTCGACTTGGGATCGGAAACAATCGCGGGAGTAAACAGTGTGCGCAACAGTTACCACCCATACCAGGGGCCGTAACATTAGTGACCATGATACTCCTCATTAATCCCCTCTGCCAGCACTGACCTTATCAGCGACCAGATCTTCCCTGATAAGCAACCGCCATGGCGTAGACATATCCCCGGAAGTAGAAGCCAACAGTTTTTTGATTCCATAAATACCCTGCCGGTCAGGATACCAGTCGACTGTTGCCAGCATTTTGCCGGAGCGTATCAGATTAAGAACCTGATCATCCCCGTCAAAACCAGTGACAAGCACCCTCCCGGGCTTAACCAGATCAACAGCCCGCAAAGCTCCCCGGGCCATACCATCGCTCATGGCCATAATGGCATCCAGATCAGGAATCTTTCCCAGAAGAGCCCGGACTGAAGCCTCAGCCCGATCCGGTTGCCAGTGGGCAGCTTCAACAGCAACAACTTTCAACTTATGGCTTTTCAGCCAGTTCCTGGCGGCCTTGACACGCTCATAGGAGGCCTGATGCCCTGGCGGGCCTGCCAGTATGGCAACCTTGGCTCCCGCCGGCAGGCGATCAACCAGCAGCTGGGCCAGGGCTCTTGCTGCAGCACCGTTATCTGGACCTACCCAGGGAATCAGCAGGCGATTGCGAGCCAGAAGCTCTGGATTAAACCGACAACCAATACTGACTACCTGAATGCCCTTCTTCTTGGCTCTGACCAGCTGAGCCACCAGTTTCTGACCGCCCGATGGAGCGACCACCAGGCCATCTACCTTTTCCGCAAGCAACTGCTTAAACCAAATCCTCTGGGCCGCCTCATCCTGAACAGAAAGCGCCCCACCGGATAACAGGCGACAACGCCCGCTACTGCGACAAAACTGGCGGGCATTTTCTTCCAGCTTCTGATAGGCAGGGTTCTCCAATCCGTACAGCACCATCCCGATTACCCGCACTGGTGAACCACTTTTGCTCCCTGCCACTGATAGAACAGCTGCCGGCACTGGTTCCGGTACGGCTGTTTCCACAATTCTTGTTTCCGCAGCACTTGCTTCCGCAACTGTTTTTGCAAGAACACCAGCAGCAACCGCACAGCCGGTGAACAAGAGAAGACAACGGCAAAAGACCCCACCCGGGAGAGCTCCAACGGAGAGAATGGTCACATTCTGAATCCAGATAGCAAACAGCCATGAGCTAATAAACAGCCATGAGCAGGCTATGTGCCCATGGGTAAAATACCTGCTCCGAAAAACGAAAAGAAAAACGAAAAAACGGAGGGCATTTCCATGACCTGTAAAAACCCGACAAGTGTAGACCTGATTATTTTCTGAAGCGCCTGCTTTCTTTTGATTTTTTTACAAACACCATTCACCCGGACACATCAGCTAACAAATGTTTGCGTAGTATTTCAGCAGAGCCCCTGCAACCCTTCGGAAGTTATCTAAGCTTACCGGCCTAGCAGCACTCAAGAAAAACCGGACTGACCAGAGAGGTAAACAGGGCAACCCATGAGTATATTACAGAAATCAAGGCACTGGCTGGCACCACTGTCTCTATTCCTGTTAGGCAGCACAATCCCCCCCGCCTCTGCCAACAGCGCAGCAGCCACCGATGTTACCAGCGCCGGGGCCAGCGTTCATGCTGACGCCGATGGTGATATCCATCTTCGCGTTAGCCGGGATCTGCTCACAGGCGATCCAGTCACCCTCAAGCGAGCCTTGCTGGATGTTATTCTTAATGGCCAGAGCCACAGCTCACAACCCGTCAGTATAGACGACACAGGGCGACTTAATTACCTGATTAGTCTTGGAGAAGATCAGGCAGACACTCTGGTCAGCATCAAGCCCCTTCCTGCCAGCACCACTCTGGAAGATACTCTGGCCATGCTGGCCACCGGCCTCGGGACTGTCCTTACCCTGCATATTGGTGACTGGTATTACCACTATCCCAGTTCACACAAGCATGCCTATTTTCATCTCAACCCGGAGTGGGCTGAAAAGTCACGACGGATTCCCATGAGTGGTGATAAGAAGCTGAAAGTGGAGGCTGACAACTTTACAGGAGCCTTGGCCAGAAACTATGCCAACCAGAGTCTGCTGATTTCTTCCATGGCTACCGGAGAAGCCCTGAAAGGGTTGACCGCCCGGCAGCTTGAACCCAATATAACGGGCAAACCACAGCTGAGCGACCTGGTTCCGGATGCTGTCAGTGCCCTGACCACAGGGTTGACCGGTGGCGGTATCTACCAGCTGATGACCGACCATCGCGGACTGGCCAATATGTCCAGCATTAACGACCGCCACGCCCTGTACCTGATGAGCAGTACCACTACCAACCTCAGCACACTGATCAGAAAAGCTCATGAAGTTGCCCTGGACCATGTGATTGACCTGGACGACAAGACCCTGACCCGGGTATCACAGGCCGCCACAATTCTGGAAAACATGGTCGCTCTTGCCGCTATGACTCAACTTGGCTGGGTGGACCCCTCCGGTGAAAGTTATGGCCTGAGCTTCCTGCCGGCTTCAGCTGCTATAACGGCCATTTACAATTTCCGTGATATCACTTCCGACCTCATTACCGATGCCACCGGACAAAGAACCATCGGGGAACTCGGTGCCGCAGCCACCATGCTTGCGGGAGCGGGTATCTCTTACCAGATCGGCTCGAAACTTGGTGGTTACGAGGGTATTGCACAAGGACTGACAGCTGAAGCAACCGGTTTCAGCCTGGCAATGGCTGCCAATCTGGTCCTCGACAGATATATAGAAGGTGATCCAGCCTCTCCAAAAGTACGAGCTATCAAGGCTGCGGCGGGGCTGGCAACCGCAACAGCCCTGCATACCCTTGCCAGGCTGACCAGTTCTAACTGGGTCAGTCTAAAGAAAGTCTTTGGCAATGCAGCCGATGGTGCCGTCATCCTCAACTCCCTGGAACTGTTGATGCTGGCCAAGGACGAATTGGTCAAACCTTACGTTATCAGGCCTTTACTGAAAAAAGCTGGCATAGAACAGAGCTCTCCAACTCCGGCTCTGCGCCTGCGGGCCCATATAGTCCAGAGGGATGTTTCCAGCTGATTACTCCGATGCTAAAGCCCAGTTTAACTGGGCTTCCTCTTTCACTTACTTCCTCATGCCCCGCGCTCTGGTAGAATGCCTGTTTTTCTCTGCCTGGTACATAAGTAAACGGAATGACAGATTCGCGTCCCAACACCAGCGACTATGAACGCCTCTTTCTGGAAAATACTCCCCTGCTGGATGTGCGAGCACCGGTAGAGTTTCTCAAGGGAGCCTTTCCCGGCAGTGTTAACCAGCCACTGATGAACAATGAAGAGCGGGAAAAAGTAGGCACCTGCTACAAGCGCTCTGGCCATGATGCCGCGGTAGCCCTGGGGCACAAGCTGGTTAACGGCAAGATCAAGGCTGACAGGATGTCAGCATGGCTCCAGTTCACCCGGAACAACCCGGAAGGCTATCTTTACTGCTTCAGAGGGGGGGAAAGATCTCATCTTGTCCAGGCCTGGCTGAAGGAAACCGGGGTGCACTACCCACTGGTTACGGGTGGCTACAAGGCTCTGCGCAACTACCTGATAGAACAGCTGGAAGAGGCTATCGAGAGCTGTCACTTCATTATACTCGGGGGAAAGACTGGAACGGGCAAAACCCGCCTGCTAAATCGCCTGCCCAATTTTATTGATCTGGAAGGCCTTGCCAACCACAGGGGATCCAGTTTTGGCCGCCGTATCGGTGGTCAGCCCGGTCAGATAGACTTTGAAAACAAACTCTCTATTGAATTTCTGAAAGCACGCCACAACGGCAGAACCACAATCATTCTTGAAGATGAAAGCAAGCTGATCGGACGCTGTTGCCTGCCCCTGAGCCTGAAAAATAAAATGCAGGAAGCTCCAATTATTCTTCTGGAAGAGGATCTTGAAACCCGGATTCAGATCACCTTCGAAGAGTATATTGACCAGAATCTTCTGGATAATATCTGCCAGTACGGCAAGGAACAGGGCTTCTCAATCTTTGCCGAAGAGCTGCTGGCCAGCCTTGACCGGATTCGCAAACGCCTGGGTGGCGCTCGACACCAGGAGCTCAGGCAGGTTATGGAACAGGCACTGCAGGAGCAGAAAGAGCAGAATATCAGCACTCGGCACCGAGAGTGGATTCGCATCCTGCTCAGGGATTATTACGATCCCATGTATGAATACCAGCTGGAGCAGAAGGCAGGCCGTATTGTTGCCAGAGGCAATAACCACCAGCTATATGAAAAATATGGCGCGGCTAACCTGAATTCACTCTTCCAGGAGCCTGACCGAGAATAGAGAAAATGACAAGCCAGGAGCACCCTCTCTGGCTGGGCAAAAGATGCCCCTGGTCTTCTATCTTTGTCCGCTCTTGTAGGTTATGGTGCAGACATGCCTTTAAACGGCAATCCAATAAAACCAGCAACAACAAATATTGATAACTCTATGACCGACTCCCTGTTTAACACCTTTGTTGACCGGCGTGACACCTCCAGCCTCAAGTGGGACAAATACAAGGATCAGGATATCCTGCCCATGTGGGTCGCCGATATGGATTTCCGCTCCCCCCCGGAAGTGATTGAAGCCCTTCACAACCGAATCGACCATGGTGTATTCGGTTACACCAATGCTCCGGCAAGCCTGCAACAGCGGGTTGTGGAAAGAGTGAATAATCTTTATGACTGGCCCATTGAGGCCGGATGGATCGATTGGCTCCCTGGTCTGGTCTGTGCTCTCAATATTGCAGTTCGTACCTGCGCACAGGAAGGTGAACATGTGATAGTTCCCTGCCCGGTCTATTACCCGTTCTTAACGGCGGCTCCTCTTGGTAACCGTCAGATGCTGCAAGTTTTCTGGCAGCATGACGGAGATAGCTGGAAACTGGACTGGAACTGGCTGGAAAACCATATTACAGACGACACCCGCCTGTTTATGCTGTGCAATCCCCAGAACCCAAATGGCCGGGTACTGACCCGCGCGGAGCTGGAACAGCTGGAACAGTTCTGCCGCAAACACAACCTTGTAGTCTGCTCTGACGAGGTGCATTGTGACCTGATCCTGGATCGTAACTGCCAGCATATTCCCTATGCATCAATCAGCGACTATGCCAGGGATAACTCCATTACCCTGATGTCACCATCCAAGACCTTCAACGTTGCCGGCTTCGGATGCGCCTACGCTGTGATTCCCAACCCGGAACTGCGGGAACAGTTTCGCCGTACACGCAAGGGCATAGTACCCGATCCGGATAATATGTTGATCGGTTATACTGCGACAGAAGCCGCCTATACCCACGGGGAACCCTGGCGACAAGCCCTGCTGGAACACCTGCGCAGTCAGCATGACTACCTGCTAAAACGCATCAATGATATCCCCGGGCTCTCCATGAAACCTCACCAGGCAACTTACCTGGCCTGGATACAATGTAATCTTCCCGGCATTAAACGCCCCCAGGAATTCTTTGAAAAGGCTGGTGTTGGTCTCTCCCCCGGCGCAATATTTGGCAACCCTAACTACGTGCGCCTGAACTTTGGCTGCCAGCATGAAATCCTTGAAACAGCACTGGACAGGATGGAGCAGGCCGCTGCAGCGCTGCACCAACAGCCATAAACGGCCCATTGATAAAACATCTTTTCCGTCACACCGGGTGATGGAAAAGATATTTCTATGGCAAGCAGCAATAAGAGGAAAATAGAAAACAGATACTGTGAATGGTCACTGCCATTCTACTTTGTTCTCAGTAATACAAGCAGGGCAAGGGCGCGGGGTATCTCGTCTTTAATAGGCGTAATATTATTATCCTTAACAAAGTCACAGGCTATCTTGTGCACTTCTTCTGAAACATCCGACATATATTGGAGCATCTCTGCCAGATTGCTAAAGTCGATATCCGGCATCTCCATTTCCGGATCCTCCGTCATAGACTCTTCAATCGCTTCCTGTACGTAATTAGCTACCTGTAAAGTTAAATACGCATGAAAATCAGAGAACCTGGCTTTTGCCTCTGCCTGCGCTTTATCAGAAATATCCTGATCTTCCATAGCCATGGTTTCCCGATGTTCCGCGAATCTGGTTTTAAGATGGTTCTCTTTCCTGTCTGTGGACGCCTGCTTGAGCCTCTTTAGTTCTTCGTTTTTCTCTATGCCAGGCAGTGATCTCCAGCTTTCAGTTGGCTTAAGGCCGTAAGCATCAGCTATCTCCAGAGCCAGTGAATCCTTGGCTTCCTCAACTGGCAGACTGGTAAACTCTTCGACTTTTATCTGACTTAATTCTCCCAGAAACAGGCTTACATAGAACTCATCACTGGCCTGCATAATACCGTCGGTAGCAACTGTGACGGCGTCATCAATTTTTTCACTAAGATAAGTTTTGAGAAAAAGCAGGGCAGCCTTATGGTTTAATGAATCGACCTTACCGGACACTGTACTAGCCAGTTTAACAAGCACCATCGGACCTTTTTCTTTCAGACTACTGTGCAATTGCCTGGTGAATAGTGCCAAATGCTCAGAGGTTCCTTTAATTAACCAATCAACCATGATTTTTATTTCTTTATCTAAATCAACAGACTCTTGCCCTGCAGGCATTTCATTTTCAAACTCTTTGGATGTGGGCAAACCCTTCTTAAAGTGGACAGTTCGAGGAGAAGCTGGTGACTGAGGTTTTGCCCCATTTTTTTTGAGAATACTCTGGGAAGGGGCCGGTGCAACAGTTCTTGAGCCAGCAGTACGAGGCTGTTCATCATCACTCTCTTGGGGAGGTGAAGGGGACTGCTGTAGATCAGGCTTTGATGAAGCTGGAGGTATGGAGTCCATAGTTTTTACTCTTGCCAGAAGTCTTCAGTATCTTATCGGCAAACTCCCGGGAGCTCTTATATCAACGCCGCTGTTAGTCTCCCCAAAGGTAAGGTACAGACCAAGACTTCTTAAAAAAGAGAGGGGCCTGTTCAGGCCCCCTTAATTGACTTAACTCACTTCCTGTTAAGCTTAGGTGTCATCTTTGATTAGCCATTTTGAACGAGTGCGCTTACCTACGCCTCCTGTCGGTCTCTTGGTTGGAAGCAGCTTCTTTTTCTTCTTCTCGTCAGAAGTAAGAACAGTCTTCTTCAATGGACGTTGCTTACTGGCCTCCTGCAGTAACTGCTCATATTTTACTGGCAAAATTGTCTGTTTTTTATACAGCTCCTCGCTATCACTGGGCTGTAGCCGAGTCGATGGTTGGTCTGCCTGTGAAATATGAGCAGTTACCTCCTGCAGCCTCTTGGGTGATTTCTTCCCAGAAGGCTTGGAAGGCTTGGAAGGCTTGCGGCCCTGCTTCTTGTCTGTAACTTCCTCTTCAGACTCAGACTCAGATTCAGAAGATGACTCTTCAGAGCTGGCGCTTTTAAAATCCTTCGTCGTAGGCGCTTTATGTTTCTTGCCGGAAGCCTTTTTGGACTTCTTGCGTGAGGTACCCTGATCAGATTCGGACTCTTCTACTTCAGAGCCTGACTCTTCAGAGCTTGAGCCTTCAGAGCCTGAGCTTTCAGCCTTCTGCTTTTTCGTAGATTGCCTCATCTTGGTTCCTGTGGACTTCTTGCCAGAAACCTTTTTGGTCTTCTCGCTTGAAGTATCCTGATCAGATTCGGACTCTTCTATTCAAAGCCTGACTCTTCAGAGCTCGAGCCTTCAGAGCCTGAGCTTTCAGCCTTCTGCTTTTTCGTAGATTGCCTCATCTTGGTTCCTGTGGACTTCTTGCCAGAAACCTTTTTGGTCTTCTCGCTTGAAGTATCCTGATCAGATTCGGACTCTTCTACTTCAGAGCCTGAGCTTTCAGCCTTCTGCTTTTTCTCAGGAGTCTGTCTGGACTTCTTATTTGAAACCTTTTTGGTCTTCTTGTTTGAAGTATCCTGCTCAGATTCGGACTCTTCTACTTCAGAACTTGACCCTTCAGCGCTTGAGCTTTCAACAACCTTCTTTTTCGCAGGCTTCTTGCCAGGAGTCTTTTCGGACGTAGGAGTCTTTTTAGACTTCTTACTTGAAGCCTGTTTGGCCTTCTTGCTTGAAGTCTCCTGCTCAGATTCGGACTCTTCTACTTCAGAACTTGACCCTTCAGAGCTTGAGCTTTCAACAACCTTCTTTTTCGCAGGCTGCTTGGCACTCTTCTCTGTGGGCTTCTTGCCAGAAGTCTTTTTGGACTTCTTACTTGAAACCTGTTTGGCCTTCTTGCTTGAAGTCTCCTGCTCAGATTCGGACTCTTCTACTTCAGAACTTGATCCTTCAGAGCTTGAGCTTTCAACAACCTTCTTTTTCGCTTTCTTCGTATCTACGCGCTTCTTCTTGGCCGGAGTCTCTTCATCCGTCTCCTCCTGGCGCCGTCTCTTCGTAGAATGCTTGGCTTGATGCTTACGCTTCCTCTTACGCGAATCAGAAGTCTTCGGATCCTCATCTTCCTCACTATCGGACTCAGATCCAGAATCGTGCTCTTCCCTGCTAGAGTGCTTTTTGGAAGATTTTTCCAACATCGCCGCATTCGCAGCATGCTGGTTCTCAACCGCCTCAAGCTCTTTAAGCACATCAATACTGACTGACCGGAACAGCGCCTGGAAAGCCACCTCCAGATTAGCTATCCGCTCTTCATACTTGTCTTTCTTAGCCTGACTTAGCCCCTTGCGGTTCAACTTGTCTTGCAGTGTCAATGTGGCATTGAGGATAGCCCGGCCAATAACGTGTATCTGATCAGGGGTAGTGATACATCCAACAAACTTGCAAAGATTTGCTTTATTCTCCCCTTTATCACCGAAAGGCTTCAACTCCTCACCCGGAACATAGCTGCCATGTTTATCGGTAGTGACCAGTCCAGCCTTGGCCAGTGCCTGCATCAATGTTTTGCGACTTTTGCCAGGATTTTTACCACTGGTATCTATAAGACCCTGAACAACAAGCGGGACATTAAGGCACCGATTATATCCCGAGGTATAAGTCTGAATCAGAATATGCCGGACCCTGGCAACGTCGAGTTTGCCATCCTTTCCGGGGTGATGCAGGTAGGCGATATAGCGATTACGCCCGGGAGCCAGGTCAGTCCTCTCACCCTCTATCTTTTTCGGAACAGCGGTCATCTGTTCCAGAAGCGGGTTATAGCGTCTACTTTCCTTGGCGGCGTAGCGAGACCATTCTCCTTTTTTAGCCACTGACTCAGACATATGGGCAGCAGTCCTGAACACAACTGCCTGGGAAGACGCACTGAACCCCTGACGGGTAAGAGCACGAGAGTATTTTCTCCCATCCTCATACTCATCGACCTTTTTCTGACCAGCGGCATCTAAATTCAACAGACTTTTAGCCCAGTAAACAAGCTTGTTAATCAGGCCTTCCAGCATACAGGCCGTGAGGGTTTCATCACCATCATCAGTTTTAACTGTTATATCATCATTGTCTTTCAGCATATTACCGAAACCGGTGCTAACCAGCTGACGCAGGCGGGTGGCGACCTTTTCCTGGTACCCTTCATCATTGACAAAAACAGCCAGAAAATCGTGTATCTGATCAGGACCCACCAGGAACTTCTCGACCTTCTCGGGCAGTATTTCTCTGATCTGATCTACCAGTTCCTGAACAAGTTTGCCTTTATCCTCTCCTTCTTCCCCGCGTTCTGCACCGATACCCAGGTCAAGAACCAGAACCAGCGCGGCTGATACTACCCGGTCACGGGCCTCCTGGCTAAAAGACTCGGATGTCAGCTTCTTAAAGCTGTATCCATCATCACTTTTCAATTTCTCCAGATCTTCCTGTGTCACACCCAGAGATTTCATAAGTTCACGACAGGAATCATCAAGCAGAATTTCAGCAGCTTCAGACTCTTTCAATCCCTTTGCTACATCCTTCACAAATTCTTCCCTGTCCTTACCACCAGGGAAATATGAGGTCAGCTTTTTCATCTGCTTCTGCTGCGCTTCAGGCTGCTTGCCAATCATACGGTCCGCAACTGTGGACACCGCCCTGCGTGCAATGGGAACATAAGATACCATGCCAGCCATAGCGCCTTGTGTATCGGCAGGCTGGATATAGCACTCATCTAACTGTTCTCTCTTTAGAGGGGTCTCCTTCTTTGCCTCCCGGCAAACATGGTTAGTATTCTTGCAGGCATAACTTCGCGCCGAGTTTACTTCTACTCCAGTCATAATTTTTCTCCTAAACATAAGCAATTTGTGAGCGGCACATGCCTGCTCCACGACCTGACAGAACACCCGTTTGGGTTACAGTGCCGTAAGCTCCTACAGGTTCTCTCACGGAAATGGACTGGCTCTGGGGAAAGAGGTTCATGACAGTCCGTGCAGTGTTACTAACTGCCCGGGCCGGGACATGCTGATAACTGGAAATACTTATAAACAGCCATTGCAGTCAACAGTGAGTCTGGTTAGTCTGCCCCGGTTGACTGTGAATGAGAGAGATCGTGAATCCAGACTATTCTTCCCAGGCCTGCCTGATCGAGCCTGTTGGCTATATCCGTTCCTGCTACCGGGAAAAATTCGGTATTCCCCGCCAGCCAGGTCTGGCTACCAGCGCCCGTGCCCGGCTGGAGCTGACCGGCCCTTGTAACTGCCTGGAAGCCGTAACCGGGCTGGATGCTTTCAGCCATATCTGGATCCAGTTTCTGTTCCATGAAACCCGGGACGAAGGCTGGAGACCGACCGTAAGACCTCCCCGGCTTGGAGGTGTGAAAAGAGTGGGCGTTATTTGCCACCCGCTCTACCCACAGACCCAACCCGCTGGGGCTTTCCGTGGTTAAACTGGAAGCAGTCAGGCAACAGAAAGGACAGGTGTGGCTGGAGCTGTCTGGCATTGACCTGCTGGACAATACCCCAGTGGTTGATATCAAGGCCTTATCTCCCCTGGGCCGACAACGTGGCCGACGCAGTCGGTGGTTTTGCCCCCGAGGCGCCTGACAATTATCAAGTCGCTTTTACTGAACAGGCGCTGGACGACTGCTGCCAATATGAGCAACAGACCGGTCACTCACTCGAACGGCTGATTCATGAAGTCCTCAGCCAGGATCCACGCCCGGCATACCTGAAGAAGAGCCCCCGCAGCGATTATGGTATCCGCCTCTGGGGCTGCAATATTCGCTGGCGGGTTATAGCAGACTGCTTTGAGGTTTTTTCCGTAGAACGGGAGCATTAATTTCCCGGTGATACCGCTTATTTATACAATTGCCCTTTGACTAATGGATAAGTCTGATGATTATTCCCTGGCAGCAGCTTGAAGAAGCCACTCTGCAGAATCTTATTATTGAATTTGTCAGCCGCGACGGCACAGATAATGGCGATGATACTCCGGTGGCCATGAAAGTCAGCCGGGTCGTCCAACAGCTGAAAGACGGAACGGCTGTTGTGGTCTGGGATGAAATAACGGAAACGGCCAATATTGTCCCTGCAGGAAATATCGGTATAGTCTGAACAGCTTTGCTAACCTCAGGCATCTTCCTTTTCTTGGTGATACCTGATGAACCAGCTCTCTCCACCTTTCGGACCAATTCTCCTGTTTCTTATACTGACATTTTCAGTGACTCAGCCCCTGGCCAAAGAACAAAAACTGAGAGCAGGCTCAGCAATGGAATGGATAAAACAACTGGAAATCGGACAGGTTCCTGCATCACTCAGGGCCAGGGTTCATACAACAACTGTGAACAGTCAGCGCCTTTTTATTGCCACTGACCGGGAAGCTGGCAGTGATCTTGTGGCAGAGTGGCTGATCCGGCTTCTGGCGGAACGGACCCGGAGCGATCAATGGACGGTGCTTGGCCTGGCAACCGGCAGCACACCCACAGGTGTTTATAACAGGCTCACTGCGGCCTTTAGCCAGGGACGATTCACAGCCAGCAGGCTAAAAACCTTCAATCTCGATGAATACCTTGGACTGCCGCCGGAACATCCGGCCAGCTACGCCTACTTTATGGCAAAACACCTGTTCAACGAAATCGGTATCATTTCCGGGCAGGTTAATATTCCTGATGGACTTTCAGGTACCCCGAACCAGGAAGCCTTGAGATACCAGCATCTGCTGGACGAGACTCCCAGAGATATACAACTGCTCGGTATTGGCAGGAACGGTCATATCGGCTTCAACGAACCCGGCTCCGGCCAATATACCCGCACCCGTGTGATCGACCTCAGTGCCAGCACCCGCAAGACCAACTCTCAGTATTTTGACCGCCTGGACAGTATTCCTGAACAAGCTATCACCATGGGTATCGCTGATATCCTGGAGTCAAGAGTCAATATCCTGATGGCCTGGGGGGAGCACAAAGCTGCAACGGTGTATCAGGCCATAACAGGAAAGGTCTGTTCATCCATTCCCGCGAGTTATCTTCAAAATCATCCGAACACTTTCTGGGTGATGGATAAAAGTGCTGCCAGTCAGTTGCTGGTTGATTGAGCTACAGGTTAATTGAATTACAGACTACAGCGCCGCAACTGCTCACCATAGTTACTGGCCCGGGTATGGACTTTTTTGGCAACTTTCTGCAGCCATGGCTTCTTCTTATAAGAACCCCGGGCATAACCACCCCAGCCTTCATGGTAATTCAGGTACAGCTGGTCAGCCCGCCACAGGGAAACCCCATTGATCTTGCGGGACTTGTGGGTATACCAGCCGATAAAGTCGATGGCATCTCCGAAACTTTCCCGGCTGGAAAACCAGCCACCTGCTTCATCGACATACATACTCCAGGTACTGTCCTGGGCCTGGGCATAACCGTAGGCTGAACTGTCACGGGGCAATGGAATAAACAGAAACCAGGGGCGCGGAGGGCGCACATCATGCCGGTAACTGGATTCATGGTACATAATCGCCATCATCACCTGGATCGGCGTACCCCAGCGTTTTTTGGCCTTTTTCGCCGCCCGGTACCAGGAAGGTTTCTCTTTGAACACATCACACAGGTTATGGGGCCGGGCAGGTGGCGCCTTGGACGCGCACCCGGCCAGAAACAGAACCGTAAACAGCACGGCCACTATTCTCATAGCTTTATTCTCTTATAGCTCTATTCCATGATCTTTCAGCAGTGACAGGAACGCTTCCTCATCCAGAACCGGAACTCCCAGCCCCTGGGCTTTGGTCAGCTTGGAACCGGCCTTTTCCCCTGCGACCAGCCCCTGGGTTTTACCGGAAACAGAACCGGCTACCTTGGCACCCAGCTGTTGCAGGTAAGCCTTTCCCTGATCTCGGGTCATAACAGAGAGGGTCCCCGTCAACACCCAGGTCTGTCCAGCCAGTGGCTGCTCCTGTTCACTAGTGCCCATCGTCTCAATCACCGGCCAGTTCACACCAACGGTCCGCAACTGCTCAATCACCTCCAGGTTGTGTGCCTGACGGAAAAACAGAGCTATATGCTGTGCCACGACCGGCCCCACATCATCCACTTCCTGCAGAGACTCTTCCCCGGCTTCCAGCAAAGCCGGAAGATCTTGATAATGACCTGCCAGAGAAGCCGCCGTCGCTTCTCCTACTTCACGAATCCCGAGGGCGTAAATAAACCTTGTCAGTGTCGTTGATTTACTCTGCTCCAGAGCTTTCAGCAGATTCAGCGCAGACTTCTCCCCCATCCGGTCCAGCCGTATCAACTGCTCTTTGGTTAAACAGAACAGGTCAGCAATGGTCTTGACCAGCTCCCGGTCAACCAGCTGTTCAACCAGCTTGTCACCCAGACCATCCACGTCCAGAGCCTTGCGGGAAGCAAAATGCTTGATCGCCTCCTTGCGCTGGGCCTGACAGAACAGGCCTCCGGTGCAGCGGGCTGCAGCTTCATCCTCACTGCGCTCTATTTCCGACCCACAAACCGGGCACAGGGATGGCAGCTGGATTTTCTCTGCCTGAGCAGGACGCCTCTCACCAACCACACTCACAATCTGGGGAATCACATCTCCGGCCCGGCGAATAATAACAGTGTCACCAACCATAACCCCCAGGCGCTCAACTTCATCCATATTGTGAAGAGTGGCATTGCTGACTGTCACCCCTCCCACAAAGACCGGATCAAGCCGGGCCACCGGTGTGACCGCCCCGGTGCGGCCAACCTGGAAATCAACGTCCTTCAGCACAGTCAGCTCTTCCTGGGCAGGAAACTTGCGGGCAATAGCCCAACGTGGAGCCCGCGCCACAAATCCCAATTGTTCCTGCAGGGCAAAGTCATTGACTTTAAAGACAATGCCATCAATCTCGTAGGCCAGCGTATCACGCTTTTCGGCGAGGTCACCGTAGTAAGCGACACAGCCCTGGACACCCTTTACCACCCGCATTTCAGGATTGATTTTCAGCCCCCACGTCTGGAACAGCTTCAGGGTCTGGTCATGCTTGGCGGGAAGCTCTCCCCCCTCAACCAGACCGGCACTGTAGCAGCACATTTCCAAAGGACGGGTGGCGGTAATCCGGGGATCAAGCTGGCGCAGGCTTCCAGCAGCAGCATTACGGGGATTAACAAAGGTTTTCTCACCCTTTTTGCGGGCCTGATCGTTCAATCGCTCAAAACCCTCCCGGGGCATATAGATTTCACCCCGCACTTCCAGACGCTCAGGCCAGCCTTCATCCAGCAGCCTCAGGGGGATGGAAGGGATAGTACGCACATTCAGGGTAATATCTTCACCTGTGCTTCCATCTCCACGGGTCGCACCGCGAACCAGGAGGCCGTTCTCATATAACAGGCTGACGGCGATACCATCCAGCTTCGGCTCACAGGCAAACTCGAATTCAACAGAAGATTTAAGCCGGTCACCGATGCGACGGTTAAACTCGGACAAATCCTCATCACTGAAAGCGTTATCCAGAGAGAGCATGGGGATCTCATGGCGAACCTGGCTGAAGGAGTCCAGCGGCCTGTCTCCTACCCTCTGGGTGGGAGAATCCGGCATTACCAGATCAGGGTGATCCTTTTCAATCTCCCGCAGTCGATTCAGCAACCGGTCATATTCACTGTCTGGAACAGAAGGGTCATCAAGCACGTAGTAGCGGTAGTTATGCTGCTGAATTTCACTATGGAGTGCACTCACTTCCTGCTGAAGTTCTTTACTGGGCATGACAGATTACAAAATACGATTATTCGATAAAACAAAAAGGCTTCGCTAACCGGTAGCGAAGCCCTGATATAAGTAAATCCAGCCCAGGATCAGATCCTGACTGTAGACTTCTTGCGCCGGGTCAGCTGATGCCGCTCAAAATCACTGATCCGCTGGCGGTAGTGCTCCAAGGTCTGCTGGGTCAGCACACTGTGTTGATCATCCCTCAGGGTACCGTCCAGATAACGGGCAATATTGTGCACTACCTCAACCATAATCCGGAAAGCCTGCTGGGGCTGATGGGGGCCGGGCAGCCCCATAAAGAAACTCAGGGCTGGCGTATAGGAATTGTCCATTGTCTTCAGGTCAAACGTACCAGGTTCAACCCCATTGGCAACGCTGAACAACACCTGGCCAGTGCCATCTTCCCGCACGTGGCGGTGGAAGATATTCATATCGCCAAAACGCAACCCTTCATTCTGAAAAATTTTCAGCACATCACTACCGGCAAATGGCATACCCTTTGATGCAACCAAATTCATCACCAGAACCTCTTCTACCGGTTCCTGAGAGTGTTCCGGTTCAACCTCGGGGGCAGCCTCTTTATCCTTCTTCCGGCCAAGATGGGATGCGAAGTACTTCCTGCGACGGGGAACCGCCGGCTCCTCCTGACGGGCAGAAATATCGTCCGCTTCAGGTTTGATAGAGAGAGACAGCTCGTCAGCAAACAGATCAGGCTCAGGCTGCTCTACTGAAACAGATTTTGCCGGACGCACTCTGCCTGGAGCCATCGCCGGTTCATCAGCAAAGCTGAACAGTGGTTCAGTTTTGACCTGTTCATGACGAGTTTCAGCAGCAGGTTCTGGAACAGATAGCTCCAGTTCAACGGGCTTTTCAACCTGCACTGCGGCAATGGGCTCAGGCTGCAGCGGCTCCGGCTGTGCGACAGGCTCCTCAGCTGCCATCTTTACAGTTGTACTGCCCATTACCGGCAGGCCTGGTTCGAGCAGAGGTTCCTGAATTCTCTCTGCAACCGGGGCGGAAACCGGCTGAGGGTCAGCCTTGGGCCTGACTGGTGCCGCAGTTTCTGCCACCACCACACGGGGAGCAGAAACCATCTCTCCAGGCAGGGGGGCCGCCGGTTCGGAAGCAATAAATGGCTCTTTCCTTGATCCGGGTACCGGGACAGCAGCCTCAGCAGGCCCATCATCGATCAGGCGGGCACCACCATTGGGAAGCTCACTGCCATATTCATCTTCACTGCCATGAACATCCTCCAGGCCAAAGTTGAGTTCATTCGCCCTGCGTTTCGCCAACCACATCCGCCGCAGCCCGTCTGCCAGCACACCGAAAACCACAAGCACGCCGACTATGACTAAAATATCGCGAAAATTAATCTCCATGGGTACTCGCCAACCTGATGTTCCATAACAGGGTCAATGCCCCGCCCTGCTTGTACCTTAATTCTGTACCGTAAATTACCATGTGCAGAGGGCGAGGAAAATCCACTCTGTCAAATCCTTTCATAAAAAAACCGAATTACAGGGCAGCCATGGCTGCAGCCTGTTCAATATCTACAGACACTGGCCGTGAAACCCCCGGTTCGTGCATGGTCACGCCAATCAACTGGTTGGCCGCTTCCATGGCAATCTTGTTGTGAGAAATGTAGATGAACTGGACCTTCTCAGACATCTCTTCAACCATCCGTGCATAACGGCCAACATTGGCATCATCCAGAGGCGCATCTACCTCATCCAGCATACAGAATGGCGACGGGTTCAGCTGGAAAATGGCAAATACCAGGGCAATAGCCGTCAGAGCCTTTTCACCACCGGACAGAAGATGAATGGTACTGTTCTTCTTGCCAGGAGGCTGGGCCATAATCGCCACCCCGGTATTGAGCAGATCATCACCGGTCAGTTCCAGATAAGCCTGCCCACCACCAAATACTCTCGGAAACAGCTCCCTCAGGCCAGAATCAACACGGTCAAAGGTCGCCTTGAAGCGACTGCGGGTTTCCCGGTCAATCCGGCGAATGGCGCCTTCCAGGGTCGCCAGTGCTTCTTCCAGATCATCATTCTGGGCATCAAGGTATCTCTTGCGCTCAGACTGCTGATCATACTCTTCAATAGCAGCCAGGTTGATAGCACCCAGCCGCTGTATCCTCGCTTCCAGACGATTAAGCTCTTCTTCCCAGACAGATTCAGTCGCCTGTTCCGGCAGGTTGGCCAGCACTGTTTCCAGATCATAACCATCTTCCTGCAGCTGTTCCTGCAGGGTGGTACGGCGAACCTGCATGGTCTGCCAGTCCATGCGCAGCTTTTCCAGCCGTTCCCGAATGCCCTGGGCTTCCTGCTCAGCCGCGGAACGGCCACGCTCATGCTCACGCAGAGCGTGCTCAACATTTTCCAGCTGGCGCCGGGACTCGTTCATCTCTTCTTCAATTTCAAGACGACGGTCCAGCAGCTCTTCCAGCTCCATCTGCAGATCATCCGTGGGCTCGTCACTCTCGCTCAGGGAAAGCTTTAACTGCTCCAGACGTTCCTGATAGCGCTCACCCTGCTTTTCCAGCCGCCCCACCCCCTGCCTCAGGGATTCACGACGACTAACCAGGGACTGCTGGCGCAGGGCCAGCTGATGGGCCGTATCTTTACTGTGCCTGGCAAGCTGCCTGAGCCGGTCCAGAGAAGCGCGTACTTCATCCCGCTGCCTCAGCAGCTCTTCTCGCTGCCCGGCATCTTCTTCCATCCGGTCCAGGGCATCCTGCAGACGCAACCGGGACTCGGACAGGTTCTCCTGTTCAATCTGGCTCTGCTCTTCCGCTTCCCGTACCTCTTCCAGCAGGCGGTTACGGCGCAGGCTCTGCTGCTCCTGCTTGGCCTGACGCGCCCCGAGCTCTGCTTTCAGCTCGCTCTGGCGAACAGACAGGGAGCCACTCTGACACTGGCACTCTTCACGCTGCAGCTCCAGGTTCTCCAGCTGCTCCCGGCTGCTGCTGATATCAATCACCAGCTGCTCTTCCTTTTCAACCAGCAGGTCAAGATCCGCTACCAACTGCTCCAGCTCCTGCTGCCGCGCCAACACACCGGCACTGGCATCGGAATCCTTTGCCACTCTCAACCAGTCCCGGCCCAGCCAGATACCATCACGGGTAATCACGGACTCCCCAGCCTGTAGCTGCGCCCTGAGGGCCATAGCCTGCTCCAGGCCATCGGCAGCGTAAATACCCACCAGCAGATCACCGGTTCCACGGGCGTAATCCCCCAGCCATGGTAACTGCCCTGTGGGCTGGGACGCAGTGGCGTGACTGCCACTCAGGAATGTCAGGCTGGCCTGCTGAAGATCACTCAGATCAGCAGTAATTTCATCAAGCTGCTCCACACAGACCGCCTGCAGAGAGTCACCAAGGGCTGTTTCAACAGCAGTTTCCCAGCCTTCAGTGACCTGCATCTGTTCTGCCAGGCGGGGCTGGGCGGCCAGACCTTTTTGCTGCAGCCAGCGCTGTCCACCTTCACCCTGATCAAGAGCCGCCTGCTGCAGAGCCTCCAGGGAAGCTCTCCGTCCCCGGGATTCATTTAACAGGCGACTGGATGCTGAACGCTCCTGTTCCTGGGCTTTCAATTCTTCCCGGGCATGACGGATAGCATCATGGATCGACTCCTGCCGCCCCTGAATTTCTTCGAACTGGAATTCCAGCTCGGCCAGTTCCTCATGCAGGGGTTCCAGCTCTTCATCCATGCTGGCGGCCTGCAGACCAGACAGCTCTTCCTTCTGTCGGGACAGCCGCTCAGCCATACGCTCAAGAGCCAGTTCCAGATGTTGGATTTTAGACTGTTCTACCTCTGCCACACGACGGGGTTCACTGGCCTGCTGATTAAAACTGTCCCAATCCTGCTGCCAGGACTGCATAGACTCTTCAGCAGCGCCCAGAGCTTCGCCCTGTTCATCTTCACCAGCCTGGGCCAGTTCCAGCTCTGGCTCAATGATTTGCAGCTCCGCTTCAAGGTCAGCCAGCATCTGTTGATCAGACTCAAGGTGAAGGCGGTTCTCTTTCCAGGCCTGTTCGGCTTCCTGAAGGTCTCGGGCCAGCTGACCTGCCCGCTCCCGGCGGTGAGTAATGGTCTGCTCCAGACGGGTAATTTCATTACCGGTGGAGTAAAACCGGCCCTGGACAATCTGAAAAGCGTCCCCAAGCTCTATCTGCTGCTGGCGCAGCTTTTCAATATCGGTATCACTGGAACGCTGTCTGGCGATAGCAGCTTCCAGCTGGGTTTCAAATTCCCGGATGGCGGATTCCTGGGCCTGAGCCCCACTGTCCACTGTCTGCCAACGCAGAGCGTGGAGCTGGGCTTTTTTCAGCCGTTCTTCCTGCTTGTAATTCTTGTAACGCTCGGCGGCTTCAGCCTGACGTTTCAGGTGTGCAAGTTGGCGGTCCAGCTCTTCCCGCAGGTCGGTCAGGCGCTCCAGGTTCTCCGTGGTACGGCGAATACGGTTCTCGGTTTCCCGGCGCCGCTCCTTGTAACGGGAGATCCCGGCTGCCTCTTCAATGAAGACCCGCAGTTCTTCCGGTTTACTTTCAATCAGGTTGGAGACAATGCCCTGACTGATAATGGAGTAGCTTCGTGGCCCCAGACCAGTGCCAAGGAAGATATCCATAATATCTTTCCGGCGACACTTGCTGCCGTTAAGGAAATAGGTGTTGCTGGCATCACTGGTCAGGCGACGTTTAATTGAAATTTCATTGAAAGCGGCATACTCGCCGGTAATGCGCCCTTCATTGTTATCAAAAACCAGCTCGACCTGGGCATAACTGGCTGGTTTACGGGAGTTGGAGCCTTTGAAGATAACATCGGTGATGGATTCACCGCGGAGGTTCTTCGCCGATGATTCGCCCATTACCCAGCGTACGGCATCGATAATATTCGATTTGCCGCAACCGTTGGGGCCAACAACACCACACATGTTGCTGGGAAAATAGACTGTGGTCGGGTCGACAAACGACTTGAACCCGGCCAGCTTGATACATTTTAGACGCATCGGGTCTTGGATATCCTATGGTGTGACAGTCATTTTATTCAGGCTGTCAGTGTCCGCTCCTGTGGCCCCCCGACAGAATCCCTAACAAAATAACAGTGAGATCACGCAACCGTATTCGGTCGTCATATAAAGAAATTAAATACCGAATGTTATTGTAAAGATTCTTTAAGTATTTAAACAGGAGTGGCTTCCGAAATGCAACTGCCCCCTTTGGCAGGCTGTCTATCTTGATCAGCCTGGCAAAGATAGACAGAGGAAGGAAACCACAGATACCGTCAAGGCTGGTTGTCTAGCCCAATTGTAACTGCAGACAGGCTTTACGGATAGACTCTTCCATGGTGCGACCAAAGCCGATCAATTCACCTTTACGGACACCAGTTTTACGAAGCTTTAACAGCAGGCGTGGCTGCAGACCATTGAGAATCAGACCAATATTGTGCTTCTGCAGATCCAGGAGAATGTTCTCCATGGCAACAATCGCAGTCATATCGATCATATCCACCCGGCTCATATCCAGAATGATCACTTTTATCTTGTCATCAAACTGTTGCAGCGTACCCAGTGTTTTCTGGGCTGCACCAAAGAACAGGGGGCCGTTAACCTGGTAAAAGTCGATACCCTCGGGCAAGTGGGGAGTCTGAAAGTGATGCTGCTCCGGGTGGGGATTGATCTCAATCAACGCCGCAATCCGTTTGATCAGCAGCAAACCGGCCAGCAGCAGACCTACGGTGACGGCGATGACCATATCAAAGATAACGGTCAGGCTGAAACAGGTCAGCAATACAGCCACATCCTCCCGTGGCGCCACTTTGACAATACGAACGAAGTGATGAGCTTCACTCATATTCCAGGCCACCATAATCAGCAATGCAGCCAGCGAGGCCATGGGAATATGTGACAGTACCGGTGCCAGCAACAGCACCGCCAGCAATACGAACACACTGTGAACAATTGATGCCAGAGGAGAGCGTGCCCCACTGCGAATACTGGTGGCAGTACGGGCAATAGCCGCAGTTGCAGGAATGCCACCAAAGAAGGGAGCAGCAATATTCCCCAGCCCCTGACCAATCAGCTCACCATTAGGCCGATGACGGGTACGGGTCATACCGTCAGCGACCACTGCACATAGCAGGGATTCCAAAGCTCCCAGCATGGCTATGGCAAAGGCTGAAGTCATCAGTTCACGTATCAGGGTAAAGCTTAAGCCAATGGGCTGACCATCCGCACCCGGCAGAGACCAGGGCATAACCAGACGGGGAGCGATCGGAGGAATGCCGGAGCCGGACAAACCGTCCACCTGCCAGCGAAAACGGCTGCCAATAGTGGCAACACTGGCCTGATCAACAAAGTGTAGAATCAGCCAGGCTGTTCCAACCCCTGCCAGCAGTGCCGGCAGGTGTGGAGGGATGGCCACCTTCAGGCGCTTCCAGAACAGAAAAACACCCAGTGTGACCGAAGCCGTCAGGGTATCCCAAAGGCTGAGATTGGGCAGAACCGATATCAGCGCCATGACCCGCTCCAAAAAATGTTCGGGCATATGGGTTAAGGACAAGCCGAAAAAATCTTTTAACTGTAAGGTAGCGATAACCACAGCGATGCCCGAAGTAAACCCAATAGTCACCGGGTAAGGGACAAACTCAACCAGTTGCCCCAGACGGCACAGCCCCATAAGTACCAGGATAATGCCGGCCATAAGCGTGGCGATGGCCAGCCCTCCCAGTCCGTATTTCGTGGTGATAGGCAGCAATATAACGACAAATGCTGCCGTTGGGCCGGAGATATTAACCCGTGAGCCACCGGTCAGGGCAATCACAAAGCCGGCAACGATTGCCGTGTAAAGCCCATATTCCGGTGCTACACCACTGGCAATGGCAAGTCCCATGGACAGAGGAAGGGCAACAATACCGACAGTAATGCCTGCCAGAACATCCCGGCGAAGATGGGAAAAACTATAGGCCTGGCGGAAGGTATCTATAAGTGCTGATGAAATCATCCCTGTTTCAAAACATCCTGAACAAGTGAAAACTAAATTTTAAAATTTCACCGGTAGTTTAGGTATAAGAATTTCAGGAAGTCTGGGTGCACACATCCGCAGCCATTAACTGCAACAGGCCTATCAGGCAGTTTCTAACAAGGCTGTCAGGGAAAATGAACATGCAGAAGACCTCCTTGTCTAAGGCTCCATAAATGAATGGCTCACAAATACTACAAAGCAGTAATAAAATGATCCCAACTACCCTACAATCCCTCCCCCCTACACAAACAGCGGGACAGAAGAAAAAACACGATGTTTCCGGGGCACCAGTAGAAAAAAAATCTAAAAATCTGGCTTCTAATATTGCAGGTGCTAACAAGATTGGTCTATCCAGCTCATCTCAATTGTTAAATGCGAACAATCTACCTAAGTTTATTATTCAACGGCAAATGGGTATTTCAACAGTAAAGGACTCCGCTGTACCAGGCCTCCTTTCGAACATCAGAATTCACAGTGCAACCATGATCAAAACAGTTAAAGGAAATCGGTATATCCAACCTAATCATAAATTAAACGATCCAGAACTTTCATTTCTACATTTAACAAATTACAACAGAGAGAACAATCAGCTTATTTTCACTGATAACAGTCTACAGCCACATTCTAATACCAAAGTTTCATTATGGAAGAAGAGAGAAGATGTATGGAAAAAGGAGTGGCAACTTTCATCGCCAGATTTTATCAAAGTCGTTAGTGACAGCAATCTCATACGTTACACACCCATAGATTACTCTATAGAATCACCACTCGGAAATTTAATTTATTGCCAGTATGACCAGACAGGCATCCAAAATATCAGCAGCCATATTGTAGAAGCAGATAGAAATTCATGTATGAATTCATGGGTCATTTACACACCTGAAAATGATCCGCCTTTTCATATCTGCACACACACACTTTTTCTAAACGAAAGATACGGAAGATTCTGGAAAATTGAGCACAAGAAGGACAGTCATGGCGGCACAGTTGTGGATATTAAGTCTCTTCCATTCCCCTCTCCTGACGATAACATCCCACACCCTTACCTGTTAAAGATAATGTTGAGAGAAGACAATTCACTACTATGCTACAAAAGCCAACCCAACCAAAGAAGGGATTTCTTTGGAGGAAGATTTACCGCTACTTCACTACCGGGTAATCTACACCGCATGGTTCTTACAGGAAATGAAGTCACATGGCATCGCGAACTGGAAAGCTCAAAGATTTTATATCCAGTTTGTGACCCCAAAGGATCCCTTGAAGGCCTTGTAACTGAGGGCGAAGATGACAAGTATATTGTGAAAATCTGGTCATCGGAACAGAACGCATGGCTTAACATGACATCCTATAAATTTGCTAAATACATTGACATCAAGCGCTTACAGAAAAACACTTATATCATTCAAGCATATCATCAAAGAGGAACGCTATCGCAGGCTGTACCCACCACACCCACAGTTTGTCAACAAGTTTCAACAAAATGTTTTTACACTTCTTTAGACAACACTGATCCAGCCCCCCTTATAATGTCATGCTGCCTTCAACTTAGGGATGGTCGCATCGTAACCAGTGAAGACTTGCATAATAACGCTATACAATGTGACACACTTCTTAAAATATGGACACAACATAGAGGACAGTGGTTATCAGAGACCATTGCTAAATGCAGTGACCACATACAGTACTACTGCTACCCCAGTTTGGTACATGAAATCGAGCCTGGCACTATTGCCCTGCCTCTCCAGAAGCAAAGAGAAGTCCATATCTATGACCTGTATAACCCCCAACCCCAAAAGGAGCGAGAGCCATAACTCAACTCACCAGTTAACTCATAACTCGGTCATGTATGAAATGCGTTGATGCCCGTCATTCCTGCGAAAGCAGGAATCTCAAGCTGGTAGACTCCTGCTTTCGCAGGAGTGACGAGGTTGTAAAGGGTCATCAACGCATTTGACTCATTACCCATAACTCTCGACTCTCAAACGAGATTAACCTTCGCCTGTTGAAACCAGTATTCGTGATACCGCCTCATTGCCAACCTCGACCCCTTCAAGTCGAGCCTCATAATCCGGCTGTATAACACTGCCATCCCTGGAAAGGCTCTGTTAACAATAGATGTTGGTTTATTTCTCAAAGTTAGTGATTACGCTGAATAGAGGAAGTAACCAAATTCCCAAGTTCTATGAAGCCCGAATGCCAAGCTATACAGGGTGCACGGAAGTACTACCAACATGTAGTGTTAACAGAGCCCCTGGAAATACGGACAACAATATCAACCAGCTTAAAGTCGGACAGCTTCATGCCCTCTGTCATCATCATGGAACCATCCAGAACGATCGCTCCCGGATCAAAACATCCTGAACAAGTAAAAACTAAATTTTAAAATTTCACCGGTAGTTTAGGTATAAGAATTTCAGGAAGTCTGGGTGCACACATCCGCAGCCATTAACTGCAACAGGCCTATCAGGCAGTTTCTAACAAGGCTGTCAGGGACAATGAACATGCAGAAGACCTCCTTGTCTAAGGCTCCATAAATGGCTCACAAATACTACAAGGCAGTAATAAAATGATCCCAACTACCCTACAATCCCTCCCCCCTACACAAACAGCGGGACAGAAGAGAAAACACGATGGTTCCGGGGCACCAGTAGAAAAAAAATCTGAAAATCTGGCTTCTAATATTGCAGGTGCTAACAAGATTGGTCTATCCAGCTCATCTCAATTGTTAAATGCGAACAATCTACCTAAGTTTATTATTCAACGGCAAATGGGTATTTCAAAAGTAAAGGACTCCGCTGTACCAGGCCTCCTTTCGAGCATCAGAATTCACAGTGCAACCATGATCAAAACAGTTAAAGGAAATCGGTATATCCAGCCTAATCATAAATTAAACGATCCAGAACGTTCATTCCTAGATTTAAAAAATTACAACAGAGAGAACAATCAGCTTATTTTCACTGATAACAGTCTACAGCCATATTCTCATACCAAAGTTTCATTATGGAAGAAGAGAGAAGATGTATGGAAAAAGGAGTGGCAATTTTCATCGCCAGATTTTATCAAAGTCGTTAGTGACAGCAATCTCATACGTTACACACCCATAGATTACTCTATAGAACCACCACTCGGAAATTTAATTTATTGCCAGTATGACCAGACAGGCATCCAAAATATCAGCAGCCATATTATAGAAGCAGATAGAAATCCATATATGGATTCATGGGTCATTTACACGCCTGAAAATGATCCACCATTTCATATCTCAGACACAGATCATCAAAAAGGAAGATTCTGGAAAATTGAGCATAAGAAGGACAGTCATGGTGACATAATTGCGGATATTAAGTGTTTCCTACTCCCCTCTCCTGATGATAACATCCTCCCTCCTTTCCACTTGAAGATAATGCAGAGAGAAGATAATTCATTACTATGCTACAAAACCCCATCCGATGGTCGCAGTAGTGATTTCGTCAGAACAAGAAGACCAAGTGGACCACCTCATCCAGGAAATCTATACCGCATGGTTCTTACAGGAAATGAAGCCACATGGCATCGCGAACTGGAAAGCTCAAAGATTTTATATACTATTTGTGACTTCAACGGATTCTTTGAAGGCCTTGTAACTGAGGGCGAAGATGACAAGCATATTGTGAAAATCTGGTCATCGGAACGGAGTGCATGGCTCGACATTGCCTCTTACAGGTTTACTAACCACGTTGACATCAAGCGCTTACAGAAAACCAATTATATCATTCAAGCTTATCACCAGGAGCAATGTTTTTTATATCCCGCCACCCCCTCTATACCCACACTTTGCCAGCAGGTTTCAGCAGGGTGGCTTTACACTCCTTTGGGCAACACTGACCCGCCACTCTCCCTTATAATGTCAGACTGTCTTCAACTTCAGGATGGTCGTATCGTAACCACTGAAGATTTGCATAATACCCCTGCACGACATGAAAGGCTTCTTAAAATATGGACACAACATAGAGGACAGTGGCTATCAGAGACCATTGCTAAATTCAACGACCCTCTGAATTACCACCACTACAGTTTGATACATGAAATCGAACCTGGCACTATCGCCCTTCTCCTCAAATATGATGAGAAAGTCAATTTGTATGACCTGTATAACCCTCAACCCCAAAAGGATCAGGAGTAAGAACAAGTGCAAGAGCCACAACTCAAATCACAAGCAATTTAACCCATGACTCTCGACTTTCAAACAAGATCAACCCTCATCTGTTGAAACCATTATTTGGGATACCGCCTCATTGCCAACCTCGACCCCTTCGAGTCGAGCCTCATAATCCGGCTGCATAACACTGCCATCCCTGGAAATACGGACAACAATATCAACCAGCTTAAAGTCGGACAGCTTCATGCCCTCTGTCATCATCATGGAATCATCCAGAACGATCGTTCCCGGAAGGTCTCCAACAGAAAGTGGTACGATAGCCAGAGGCATTTTCTGTCCTTGAGGCCGGGCGTAGACAAAGACCCGGGTTTGTGGTGGCAGCGATCGCAAGGATTCATCCAGTGAAACCTGAACCTGAACCGCTGAACCAGAAACCATCTCTGCTCCACCTTCATCCACCTGTTCATGTTCACCCAGAGCTTCCCGTGCCCGCATAATGCCAGCCCGCAGAGCATCACGAGCCTGTGGGTTGCGGGTCATGGGCAGTAGCTTTTCCCAGGTCGCGACAGCTTCCCGGTACTGACCCTGCTCATAGGAAGAGATGCCTTTCAGCCCAAGAGCCGTGGTGTTGTTCGGATCAACCGCCAAAGCTCTGCGGATCAGGCTGTTGACTTCATCGTTGATCTCATTGTCATTGGCAATAAACAGAGCCTGAGCCAACTGGGACAAGGGTTCAGACTGCTCCCCCACCTGGTCGATTACGATGCGATACTGGGCCGCTGCTTCGCCATACCGGGCCCGGGACATATACATTCCCGCCAGCATATAACGGGTCTGATAATCCTCAGGATACTCTCTGACAACCTCTTCCATCTGGGCCAGAGCCTGGGCTGGATCCTGCTGGTGACTCAACTCTTGCAGAGCCACTTTCTGCTCCACTTTTTCAATGGAGCCCAGCTGAAAATAGAGACCAAAAGCTATCAGAGGAATCAGAACAGCAAACACCAGGGGAACAACAACACCACTGCGGAACTGGGTTTCCACTTCAACGGAATCCATATCTGCCAGCAGTTCTTTTTCCATCTCAAGGCGCTGGGTGTCGTACTCTTCTCTGTCCAGCTCGCCGGCTTTTAACTGCTTGTCCAGAGCCGCAAGCCGAGCCTTATGAAGAGAGAGATTGACCTTTTTCCTGTCAACATCCCCCTCACTCTTCACTGGTTTTTTCCGGTAATAGGCCAGGGGAACAAAAACAAACAGCAGCGCCAGAACAACCAGTGCAAGTGCAAGTATCCAGAACGCGGTCATACACTACCCCCGCCTGATTTATCGTCGGCAGAGCCTTCACTCAGAAGCCGCTGTACACGACGACGCTCTTCTTCAGAAAGATCAGGGGAACCCTGCACCGCAACCTGCTTCTGCATCTTGCGGGAACGCTGAATAATCACCAGTAACACCGTCAGGCCAACACCGAAAAACAGGAAGGGGCCAGCCCAAAGCCAGAAAGTTTTCCCGGTTTTTTTCGGACGGTAAAGCACAAACTCACCATAGCGATCCACCATGAAATCAACAATCGCCTGATCACTTTCACCACTGACCAGCTTGTTGTAAACAACCTCCCGCAGATCATTGGCGATCGGTGCATTGGAACCGGCAATACTCTGCCCATCACACTTGGGACAGCGCAGCTCTTCAGTCAGGACGATATAACGTTTCTGCTGATCGGGGCTTTCAAAATCCCAAGTATCAATGGTTGCCCAGCTGGCGGGTGCCAGCACAACCAACAGCAGGAATGTAGATAATGCAGAAACAGCTCTCAACATTACTGACCCTCACTGCGAATCTGATCAATCAGGGGAACAAACTTCTCTTGCCAGATACGCTCGTTCATATCACCTTCATGCTTAAAGCGGATAACCCCGCTGGCATCGACCAAGAAGGTCTCCGGCGCTCCACGAACACCGAGCTCAATACCCATGGGACCATGATCAACAATGATCTCTTTATAGGGGTTACCCAGTTCTGCAATCCAGCTGCGGGCCTTGTCGACCTCGTCCTTGTAATCCATACCAAAGATAGTCACTCCCTGCTCCTGCAGTGCCATCAGGTAGCCATGTTCGGAGTAGCAGGTCGGGCACCACGTGCCCCAGACATTTACCAGAGAGATTTGCCCCTTCAGCATGTCCTGGGTCAGCATCCGCTCAGGATCATTTAGTGACGGCAGTTCAAAGGCCGGGAAAGGCCGGGAGATCAGTACCGAAGGCACCTCATCATCCAGTGACAGCCCCCGGTAGAACAGCACTCCCAGGGCCAGGAGTCCAATCAGGGGTAACAGCAGTAATACTCGTCTCATCCTTACTTTTCCTATACCTGTCCCTATACCTGTACGCCAGCCACAGCTTTACCTGTCATCTCTGTTTTTCGTGCATGAACACGCATCCGGTAACGGCGGTCCAACACCGCAAACAGGCCACCCAGGGACATCAGGATACCTCCCAGCCAGATCCAGCGGACAAAGGATTTCACCTGAATACGTACGGCCCAGGCCTCGTTACCAAGGTTCTCACCCAGAGCCACATAGAGATCACGGGTTAAACCGCCATCAATACCAGCCTCGGTCATAACCGAACCCTGCACGTTATACATACGCTTTTCCGGATGCAGGGTCGCAACTTCATCGCCATCTTCTGTGACCTGCAAGGTGCCGTAGTCAGAAATGTAGTTGGGGCCACGCTGCGGACGCACACCATCAAAACGGAAGCTGTACCCGGCCAGATCAACACTGTCACCCGGTTCCATGCGCAAATCACGCTCAACACTATACATAGATGTCATCAATACTCCGACAATGGCCACAGCCAGACCTGTATGGGCCAGATGCATACCCCAGACCGCCGAAGGAATAGCCTTGAGACCTACCCACAGAGATGATTTATGACGACAGCGGTTCAGTATCGCCTTCAGGGAAGCCAGTACCACCCAGAATACCAGGGTCATGGAAACCGCCACCCGCACCTGGAAACCATCCTGGGTAATAAACGTCGTCAGCAGTCCAAGAACAACAGATGCCAGAGCCACCCACTTCAGCTGTTGCAACAGATAGGTGCCAGCGCCACTCTTCCAGCGTGCCATAACACCTGCTCCAAGGGTCAGGGCCAGCAACAGTGACAGGGGCACAAAGGAAGCATTAAAGAATGGTGGTCCTACGGAGATCTTGCCCATGCCCAAGGCATCAATCAGCAGTGGGTAAAGTGTACCCAGCAATACCATTGAGCAGGTAATTACCAGCAGCACATTATTGATCAGCAGGAATGTTTCCAGTGAGAACAGCGAAAAACCACTACCACTGCGTACAGCCGGTGCTCGCATGGCAAAGATCAGCAGTGAACTGCCCACGACCACAATCAGGAAAGCCAGGATAAAGGCTCCCCGGGCGGGATCTGAAGCAAAGGCATGTACAGAAGTGAGCACACCAGATCGAACCAGGAAGGTTCCCAGCAGACTCAGAGAAAATGCACTGATCGCAAGCAGCACTGTCCAGCTTTTAAATATGCCCCGTTTTTCTGATACTGCCAGCGAGTGAATCAGCGCAGTACCCATTAACCAGGGCATAAAGGAAGCATTTTCTACCGGGTCCCAGAACCACCAGCCACCCCAGCCCAGCTCGTAATAAGCCCACCAGCTGCCAATGGCAATACCCATGGTCAGGAAAATCCAGGCAACAAGAGTCCAGGGTCTGCTCCAGCGCGCCCAGGCCGCATCCAGACGACCTCCCAACAGTGCAGCAATAGCAAAAGCAAAGGCAACGGAGAAACCGACATACCCCATATAAAGCGTCGGTGGATGAATAATCAGGCCAATATCCTGCAGCAGCGGATTCAGATCCCCCCCATCCTGGGGCGGATAAGGCAGCAGCCGGTTAAACGGATTGGAGGTCAACAGCATAAACAGCTGAAAGCCAGTACTTACCAGACCCATGACCGAAAGCACCCGGGCCAGCATAATGCGGGGCAGATTGCCGGAAAAAACAGCAACAGCCAGAGTCCAGCCAACCAGCATATAAGCCCACAGCAGCAGGGAACCTTCATGGCCACCCCAGATGGCACTGACCTTGTAGGCGGTCGGCAACTGACTATTGGAGTGGTTGGCGACATAAGCAACCGAAAAATCATCGGTCACAAAAGCCTGCACCATCACCAGAAAGGCCAGAGTCATAAACACAAACTGACCGGCGGCCAGTGGTTTTGCCAGGGCCTGCCAGTTACGGTGCCCGGTATAACTGCCAATCATCGGCACTGTTCCCAGGAGCAGCGCCAGACAGAGAGACAGTATCAGCGCAAGCTGACCAAGCTCTGGAATCATGAACTTTCTCCCTCTGCCCCCGGGTGTGCTTTATCAATAGCATCCTGTACTTCCGGCGGCATGTAATTGGAGTCATGCTTGGCCAGGATCTCAGAAGCGTAGAATTCAACACCCTCGTCCAGTTTGCCTGTGCCAACAATACCCTGCCCTTCCTGGAACAAGTCGGGAAGAATGCCTTCGTAGTGAACAGTGATAATACCTTCACCATCGGTAATCTGGAATTTGACTTTCAGGCTGTCGGAAGCACGCTCAACCGAACCCGGCACTACCAGACCACCACCGCGTATGGTCTTATCAATGGGGGCTTCGCCCTTCATCATCTGCGCCGGTGAGAAGTAGAGATTGATATTCTCCTGCAGAGCCATAACCGCCAGACCCACAGCGGCAGCCACACCAAGAGCGATAAAGACCAGTAACATCAGGCGTTGTTTACGGACAGCTTTCACAGACGCCCCTCCCTGCGCAGTTGACGGCGAATTTCGGATAGAGTTTTTCTTCGGTGCAGAATGGGTGAAAACAGATTCCACCCAAGTACTGCAAATCCCAGCAGATAGGCACCCCAGACATAAGGTCCATGCCCTCCCATGGAGATCAGGCTATTCAGATCTTCAAAATACATTCAGGACCTCGCACCCAGCAGTCCACGCACCCAGGAAGTGCGCTGCTCACGACTGACGATTTCAGTACGGAGCCGGATCAAAAATACAAACAGGCAGAACAGATAAAAGGCAAAAATAGAAATCAGCAGCGGGATCAGCATTTCCGGTGCCATGGAAGCACCCTTGGTAATTTTGATCGTTGCCCCCTGGTGCAGAGTGTTCCACCAGTCAACGGAGAACTTGATGATAGGGATATTAACCAAGCCAACCATGGACAGCACAGCACAGGCCCGGGATGCAGTATCCTGGCTAGTAATCGCTTCCCGCAGGGCGATCAGGCCAAAATAGAGAAACAGCAGGATCAACATGGAGGTCAAGCGTGCATCCCATACCCACCAGGTACCCCAGGTTGGCTTACCCCAGATAGCTCCAGTAACCAGAGCCAGGGCACAGAAGGATGCCCCAATGGGAGCCAGGCATTTTGCTGCCAGATCAGCCAGTTTGATTTTCCAGATAAATCCAATACCGGCAGAAATCGCCAGACTGACATAGACAACCAGAGCCAGCGAGGCTGCCGGGACATGGAGAAATATAATACGGTAACTGTTACCCTGCAGGTAATCAGGCGGAGTAAAGAGCAGCCCCCAGATTATTCCCGTCAACACGCCAACCAGGGCGAGGCCTCCAACCCAGGGCAGGCATTTCCCGCTGAATTCATAGAACCACTTGGGTGATGCCAATCGATGAAAAAACGTCCACTTCATGATAAGGAAAAGCTACCCCTTAAACTTACGCACCTTTTCTATGCGCACCTATTCTATGGTTTTAAAGCCCCGCGTCTAGCGGGACTCTAGCTATGCAGCCATTTAAACTGCATATACCGGAAATACTATTTCCACCAAAAGACCGGCAGAGAGAGTACTTCCTCGCTTACAGCCGCCAGTTGACACCGATCAAACCTCGATCAACCACTAACACTGACCCGCAATGATGCGGCAATTGCCAGCGGTGCAAAGGTCACTCCCAGCATAAGCAGGGCCCCTTGCCACATAAGGAAGGGCACCCATGGTAATTCACTGATCGCAGCGCCGATACATCCGGTGCCAAGAATCAAAACGGGAATATAGAGAGGCAAAATAAGAAGGGAAAGTAATATCCCCCCTTTTCTCAAGCCAACGGTCAAGCCGGCACCAATAGCGCCAACAAGACTCAGTAATGGCGTACCCAGAAGCAAGGTCAGGAACACAGCGGGAATGGCGATCGATGGCACATCAAACATCACCGCCAGAACGGGTGAAAGCAAAGTCAGGGGCAGACCGGTAATCAGCCAGTGCACTATAACTTTGGCCATTACCATCACCCATAGAGGCTGTGGACTGAGCAGCAGCTGCTCCAGAGAACCATCTTCATAGTCAGAACGAAACAGGCTGTCCATGGCAAGCAGGTTGGCCAGAAGGGCCGACACCCAGATAACCCCACCACCCATGATAGTCAGCAGTTTGGGGTCAGGTCCAACTCCTAAAGGAAACAGGCTGGCCACCAGAACAAAAAAGATAAGCGGGTTAATCATATCCCCGCGGTTGCGGATCGCCAGTCGGATATCACGCTTGAAGACTGTTTTTGCACCCTGCAGCAGACTCATAAACGGGACTCCAGGGTCAGTTTGCGAAAGCCGGAATAGTCCAGGGTCATTTCATGGTGGGTGGTCATCATCACCAGACCACCCTGTCTGGCATGATCAACCATCAGCTGTTCCAGTTCTACCGTGCCCTGCAAATCTATGGCGGTAAACGGTTCATCAAGAATCCAGAGTTTCTGCCGGGTATTCAGGTGCAGCCGGGCCAGGGCCACCCTCCGGTTTTGACCGGCGGAAAGCTTGTAGCAGGGAATATCTTCATACCCCCGTAAACCTGTTTTTTCCAGAGCCCGATAGATCTCGTCAGTTGTAATCGGATAGTGAAGCCCCATGGACCAGCGTAGATTCTCTTCCGGAGTCATCGTGGTCTTTACCCCGGGCTGATGTCCCATATAGAGAAGGTGGCTGTGAAACCCAGGTCGGTCATCCCCAACAGGGGCACCGCACCAGTTGATTGAGCCATGAAAGTCCAGAGAGAGTCCGGCCACTATTCTCAGCAAAGTTGTCTTGCCTACGCCATTGGGACCCGAAACCTGCAGAACATCTCCGGGAGAAAGTGTGAACGCCAGATTTTCAAACAGACACCGACCATCCCGCTCACAAGTCAGGTCGGAAACAGTTAATTGCAGCAAACCGTTCATCCAGCACAGGTCAAAAACCCGGCTACTATATTACAGTTTTTTAGAATTTTGGAGATAAGTTCGTTTAATAAATACCTGAATTAAGCATGTAGTAGCCAGCAACCATAAACAGCCCCTCTCTCAAACAGCAGATAAATTGCTTTTTTTCTTTGTTAACAACTGTTCCAGACATTACCACTTTCTAAATAATCAAATAGAACTTAGCTACAACCCGATTAATTAAGAAAAAAAAGTGAAAACTGTTGGCTCGCACATAAAAAGAGTAATACTTACTTAGTAGTTTACTAAAACAGTGCGTTATACTTTAATCGCATCAGCCGCCACCTTACCTTTGACAATACACAACCCTACCACTTTGGAGGTAGACCATCTAACACCTTATTTTCCCTACAAAATCAAATAGAAATCATTCTCAAATTAAACACAATAAACGGTAGCCGAACTGCTCTTTTTTTAAGCAGTTGTTCACACGGTTATTACCTAAAAAAAACCTATTTAAAGCCCTCTTGATTCTTATCAATAAAGATCAATTCAACCCTAAGCAAAATTTATCCTGATTCAAAAAAAATGAATGTTCTACCCAAACGAGACTAGTCACCTCAGGGTCCAGGTAGCGGAGCGAGAAGATCAATGGCTGTCATGCGTAATCTGCTTAATTTTTTATCGAAACCTTCTGTCAGATATTCAGCCGGAGGGTTAATTCTGGCCGGCGCGGCCGGTGCCCTGATTCTATGGGGTGGTTTTAATTTCACGATGGAAGCGACCAGTACCGAAGAGTTCTGCATTAGCTGCCACGAAATGGAAGCCAACGCCTATGCCGAATACAAGGAAACCATCCACGCTAACAACAGTACCGGTGTAACTGCCGAATGTGCCGATTGCCACGTGCCCCACGACACGATCGGCAAGATCTTCCGGAAGATTGAAGCTTCCCGTGAAGTGTACGGCAATATCATCGGCAAGATCGACACTCCCGAGAAGTATGAAGCGCATCGTCTGGAAATGGCCGAGCGTGAGTGGTCCAAGATGCGGGCCAACGATTCTGCCAACTGCCGCGAGTGTCACAGTAACTTTGAACAGGCTATCGAGCATCAGTACGAGTGGGCCCAGATCAATCATCGCAAGATGATTAATGAAGGCCAGACCTGTATCGATTGTCACCAGGGTATTGCCCACAAGCTGCCCAAAACCAAGCTGATGAACAAGCAGATCCCTGAATCCGTCGATTACCAGAAGCAGTAAGGGATTCTGACCGATGTCTTCAAGCGCAGGCTATCTGCTCCTCACCTTCGCCTTCGGGGCCAGCGTTCTGCTGGCCCTCCAGCCGGTGTGCAGGCTGTGGCTGAACGAGCCAAACCACCGTCGTTTGACCGGTGTGCTGACTATCAGTCAGTTCACAGGTCTGGCCGGTGCCCTGGCTCTTCTTATTTATGCCATGGTCACCCTTGATTACTCTCTCGAATATGTAGTCAAAAACACCAGTGTGCGCCTTCCCATACTGTACCGGGTTACCGGCACCTGGGGTGGCCATGAGGGCTCCCTGCTGCTGTGGACTGCCACTCTGTCTGGCTGGAACATGCTGTTCTGGCTCAGTAGTCGCCACCTGAATCAGCACCTGCGCCAGATAACTCTATCCATCACGGCTGCTACAAGCCTTGGCTTCCAGACACTATTGATACTGTCCCCTCCTTTCCGGGCCATGGTCAATTACATCCCCGAGGATGGTCAGGGGCTGAACCCAATGCTGCAAGACGCCGGTCTGGGTATTCATCCACCGACGCTTTATATCGGTTACGCCGGCATCAGTATTGTTTTTGCCATGGTTATGGCAGCTTTACTGATGCGGATTCCGGTCAAGCAATGGCTGGGGAGTATGCAGAGAACCGCCATCACTGCCTGGGGCTGGCTGACTGCCGGCATTGCCCTGGGAAGCTGGTGGGCCTATCTGGAGCTGGGCTGGGGGGGCTGGTGGTTCTGGGATCCGGCCGAGAATGCTTCACTGATGCCATGGCTCTCTCTCACGGCTCTGCTTCACGCAGGCATTCTGGCGAAAAGAAACCGGAAGGTTGCCAAAGTCATTGCGGCACTGGCTACAGCCTCACAGGCACTGATGCTGGTTGGTATGTTTATAGTACGCTCTGGTGTTCTGTCATCGGTGCACTCGTTTACCAGTTCGCCCACTCTCGGGCTGACCATCATCAGTTTTATTGTTCTGGTTACAGCTGGCGGTTACCTGATTCAGGTTCTGTGCCCTCCGGTGGAAAACGAGGCAACTATCACATTCAGCAAATCTGAAATGATAATTGCCTGCGCCGTTATTCTACTGGTGCTGGCCTGTGCCACTGTTCTGCTGGGTACTCTCTACCCGTTTGTTCTGGAAGTTCTCGATCTTGGCAAGATCTCTGTCGGACCGGCTTACTTCAATACCTTCTTTGTACCGCTCACATTAATAGCCGGAGCTATTCTGGCCTATGAGAGTCTGCATAGAAACACCAGACAGCTGCTGGCTTATACAGCGGGCTCGGCACTACTGGCCGGCAGCTCTGTCATCCTGGTGATTGGAGAAGCTGATCTGCTTGCTATCACTTCACTGACCATCGCTTTCACCATTCTTGCCACCGGTACCAAGGAGCTGTTGGTGCATGGTATTCGTGGCGCCACCCTGGCTCATATCGGCCTGGCTCTGACTCTGGCTGGCGGCACTCTCTCTGAGCGTGGCAGTGAAGTTATGGAGTTGCGGATGTGGCCCGGTGACAGTGCTCAGCTTGGCGCTTACTCCTTTGAGTTCACCGGAACCACTCCCGTTATGGGGCCTAACTTTTTATCGGACTTCGCTTACTTCGATGTCACCCGCAATGGTGAAGAAGTCGGTGTAGTGAATCCGGAGAAACGTCTGTACCCCTACTTCGGTCAGCAGGTCATGACTGAAGCCGGCAACCTGCCGGAGCTGCAAAACGACCTGTATGTCGCTCTTGGCGAGCCTTTTAACGACGGTTCCTGGGCTGTCCGCCTACGAGTGATTCCCTTTATCAGCATGCTGTGGCTTGGTGCCGTGATCATGTCCATCAGCTGCTGCCGATTTACCCAACGTCCCCTGAGTATTTCCAAAATGCTCCTTTCGTATCAACCAAACACCATCTGGGCAGACAATAACAAGTCAGGAGAACAGGCATGATTCGCTGTCGTACGTTATTAACCGGAGTATTCGCTACGCTGCTGACTACTGGCTTGGCAAGCGCGGCTCCCACTGAATATCCGGATTCAGTTAACGAGAAATTTGAGAAGGGCTTCCCCCACCAGTTTGAAAGCTGGAAGAGCACTTCAGAAATGGACTTCAAGAGCAAGCATCTTGGCAGCAAGATGGAAGATATGCTCGAAAAAGATCCCCGCCTGGTTGTTCTCTGGGCTGGTTATGGCTTCTCCAAGGATTACAATGCTCCCCGTGGTCACGCTTATGCGATTACCGATCTGCGTGAAACTCTCCGTACCGGTGCTCCCAAGAAGCCAACTGATGGCCCCATGCCTTCCGCCTGCTGGACTTGTAAAGGCCCAGACGTTACCCGTCTGCTAGCAGAACAGGGTGAAGACTTCTTTAAAGGCAAGTGGGCTGGAAAAGGTGACCAGATTGTTAACCCAATCGGCTGCCTTGACTGCCATGACACCAAGGATGACATGAAGCTTCGTCCTGGACGTTCTGCTCACCAGGCCACTATGCTGCCTAATGGCGTAGATGTTTCCAAGATTTCCAATCAGGATATGAAGTCTGCCGTTTGTGGTCAATGCCACAGTGAGTACTACTTTGCCGGTAAGGATAAGGTTGTTACCTTCCCAACGGCCAAGGGCACTAAGGTTGAGGATATGGAAGCCTATTACGACGAGCTGGAGTTCAAAGACTGGACTCACAAGATCTCCAAGGCTCCCATGCTGAAAGCCCAGCACCCAGGCATTGAAGTCTGGAAAGAAGGCGTTCATGGTCGCAATAATGTCTCCTGTGCCGACTGCCATATGCCCAAGCGTAAGGAAAAAGGTATTACCTTCACCGATCACCGCGTAGTCAGCCCACTGCGTGATATGAAGGCCACCTGCAAGACCTGTCACAGCCAGGATGAAAAGTATCTGCTGGATGTGACCTATGCCCGTCAGGAGCAGGTAGAAGAGATCAAGATCAAGGCTGAAGACGCTATTGTTCGCGCCCACATCGAAGCTGGTGAAGCCTGGAAGACTGGAGCTACTGAAGCTGAGATGAAGAAAGCCCTGACCCTGATCCGCCATGCCCAATGGCGCTGGGATTACTCCATTGCTTCTCACGGTGCTTCTTTTCACGCACCGGAAGAAGTTCTGCGCATCCTGGGTACTGCCCTTGAGAAAGCTGGCGAAGCCCGCGTAGAGCTGTCCCGCGTACTGGCCAAGCACGGTGTCAACAAAGAGATCCCGATGCCTGACCTGTCTACCAAGGCCAAGGCTCAGGCCTATGTTGGTCTGGATATGGACAAGCTGAACAGTGCCAAGGCTGAGTTCAAGAAGAACACTCTGCCCAAGTGGGATGCTGCTGCCAAAGAGAATGGTTTGCTGAAGTAATTCTCATAGCTGACCTGTAAAAAGCCCGGGCCTGAGCCCGGGCTTTTTATATCCTATACGCCCTTTACATCATATGCGCTTGTGTGGTCAGATGATCGCGGCAATTATTAAACAGGTTCATTTATTGCTCCAGCACTCTGGCAACAATTCTCAACGGCCCGCCGCTGCCACCGCGAATTTTGGCTGGCGATGTTCCACTAACCAGTGCGCAGCCTCAGCACTCAACCCTGGAAATGACAGTGCTGCGACACCCTTATCACCTCGCTGGCTGCACACCTGCCTCGTATCCGTGAAGAACATGATCTCCCAGAAGATGAGAAGGTCTGCTCCTGCTGTGGCAACCAGCAAGTATGTGGATGGTTTGCCCCTGTACCGGCAGGAGCAGTTTGTGCTTTCCCGCCTGGGTGTTGATATTCAAACTCATCCGTTACTGTGATGAGGGCTACCTGCGTATGGATAACAACCTGGCAGAAAACGCGATCCGGCCTTTTGTAGTGGGGCGCAAGGCATGGCTGTTCAGCAACAGCCAAAAGGGAGCCGATGCCAGTGCCAATCTGTACAGCCTGATTGAAACCGCCAAAGCTTGTGGTGTGGAACCCTATGCTTACCTGAAAGAGGTTTTTACCCAGTTGCCTTCCGTGAAATCTGTTGAAGATATTGAGCAGTTGCTTCCCTGGAATGTTCAGAGCATAGAAATCAACCGGGTTTAAAATGGCCCCTGACTGTTCTGCTAACCTTTAAGGCTGGTTTGGTTCAGGGAAGCTGACTTGTTTTCTGGATTGTTAAAGCCAACATACTTTTGCCTTGTCTTGGTCATTGCCACAGTTCAACCTGCCAGTTCAGGTACAAATAAGCAGGAGAGCTGCACTCTCGTTTTACCCGCAGGCGAAGGGGAGACAGAGATTCTCTCAACAGGAGCCATACGCACTCACGCCCCAGCGGCCCACCCACTGGATGATACTTACTGTGTGCCTGTTTCAGGTGAAGGCTTCGAATGTCGGGGCATTGAAAGTGCATCCCGAATAAGGGTGCCACACCTGGATGATGACACCCTCAAATTGAGTGCTCCAGGATCAGCTTGCACAGCAATGTCCCGTTCAGGCACCCCGCCACCTGAAACAGATGAGGTGATCATTGAAAAAGAATCATCGGATCCACTTATGGTGTCTCTCAATCCTGAGCAATTGGCCTGGGAAATTCATTGGGTGGTTAAAAAAGAACCCTCTGTTACCTCTTCCGTTGAAAGTTATCCAGGTTACGACAGTCCTCTCACTCTGGAAGTGGAAATAGTGACGCAAAGTGAACAAGCTGCAGTATTCAGGAAGAAGCGCAACACCACCTGTGGCTGCGGCCTGTCCTTTGATTCGGCCAGCCTTCTTGAATCCCACCGCCAGGGCAGCACGGATGCGCGCTGCAAGGGCAAGCGCAACACCACCTGTGGCTGCGGCCTGTCCTTTGATTCGGTGAACCTTCTTACCTCCCACCGCCGGGGCAGCACGGATGCGCGCTGCAAGGGCAAGCGCAACACCACCTGTGGCTGCGGCCTGTCCTTTGATTCGGCGAGGCTTCTTGAATCCCACCGCCAGGGCAGCACGGATGCGCGCTGCAAGGGCAAGCTGAACACCACCTGTGGCTGCGGCCTGTCCTTTGATTCGGTGAGCCTTCTTAACTCCCACCGCCGGGGCAGCACGGATGCGCGCTGCAAGGGCAAGCGCAACACCACCTGTGGCTGCGGCCTGTCCTTTGATTCGGCGAGGCTTCTTGAATCCCACTGCCAGGGCAGCACGGATGCGCGCTGCAAGGGCAAGCTGAACACCACCTGTGGCTGCGGCCTGTCCTTTGATTCGGTGAGCCTTCTTACCTCCCACCGCCAGGGCAGCACGGATGCGCGCTGCAAGGGCAAGCGCAACACCACCTGTGGCTGCGGCCTGTCCTTTGATTCGGTGAGCCTTCTTAACTCCCACCGCCAGGGCAGCACGGATGCGCGCTGCAAGGGCAAACGCAACACCACCTGTGGTTGCGGCCTGTCCTTTGATTCGGTGAGCCTTCTTGAATCCCACCGCCGGGGCAGCACGGATGCGCGCTGCAAGGGCAAGCTGAACACCACCTGTGGCTGCGGCCTGTCCTTTGATTCGGTGATCCTTCTTGAATCCCACCGCCAGGGCAGCACGGATGCGCGCTGCAAGGGCAAGCGCAACACCACCTGTGGCTGCGGCCTGTCCTTTGATTCGGTGAACCTTCTTACCTCCCACCGCCGGGGCAGCACGGATGCGCGCTGCAAGGGCAAGCGCAACACCACCTGTGGCTGCGGCCTGTCCTTTGATTCGGCGAGGCTTCTTAACTCCCACCGCCAGGGCAGCACGGATGCGCGTTGCAAGGGCAAGCGCAACACCACCTGTGGTTGCGGCCTGTCCTTTGATTCGGTGAGCCTTCTTACTTCCCACCGCCAAGGCAGCACAGATGCGCGCTGCAAGGGCAAGCGCAACACCACCTGTGGCTGCGGCCTGTCCTTTGATTCGGCGAGGCTTCTTAACTCCCACCGCCAGAGCAGCACGGATGCGCGTTGCAAGGGCAAGCGCAACACCACCTGTGGCTGCGGCCTGTCCTTTGATTCGGTGAGCCTTCTTAACTCCCACCGCCAGGGCAGCACGGATGCGCGCTGCAAGGGCAAGCGGAACGAAAGAGGGGGGGGGGACATAAAAGTAAGCGGTAATTCCTCACCACATTAATTTCCATCAATTCCCTGTTTATGATCCTGATTTTTCATCAGGAACTCCCCAATGTCTTCAGAATCTCTGGAATCTCTCTGGTGCGACCGCCTTCGACAGTGGCAAGAATCCAGCCCGACACAAACAGGATGGTGCCAGCAGAACAACCTGAACTCTCACCAGTTGTCTTACTGGAAACGGAAATTCCGTGACCAATCCTCACGGGGTAAGCTGGTTCCTCTTTCCATGACCCCAGAAACAAGCAGGCTGACGACAGTGACTGTAACTTTACCTTCAGGTATCCATCTGAAAGTTCAGACTGACAATATCACCGCCATGGTTCGGGAGCTGGCCCGCTTATGATTCGTCCAGCGGCAGAGATTGAAGTATTCCTCTACGCCGAACCTGTGGATATGCGTAAGTCCATTGATGGGCTGGCCTGTCGTCCTCAAAGCCCAGGTTCAAGCTCTTCAGAATCAGTTCTCTGTTCTTGAGGAGCAGGTTCGTCTGCTGATTCAGAAGCGTTTCGGTGCATCCAGTGAAAAACCTTCTCCTGACCAATATGGCCTGTTCAATGAAGCCGAACAGGATCTGCCTGAAGACACAGATGCAATCGAGACGGCTGAAGCAGAGATCAGTGTTCCTGCCCATCAGCGCAAACAGGCCGGACGCAAACCTTTGCCTGCACACCTGCCTCGTATCCGTGAAGAACATGACCTCCCAGAAGATGAGAAGGTCTGCTCCTGCTGTGGCAACCAGAATTTGCACAGAATCGGCGAAGAGGTAAGCGAACAGCTGGATATTATCCCGGCCAAAATCCACGTGATTCAGCATGTTCGCCCCAAGTATGCCTTCCGTGAAATCTGTTGAAGATATTGAGCAGTTGCTTCCCTGGAATGTTCAGAGCATAGAAATCAAGCGGGTTTAAAATGGCCCCTGACTGTTCTGCTAACCTTTAAGGCCGGTTTGGTTCAGGGAAGCTGACTTGTTTTCTGGATTGTTAAAGCCAACATACTTTTGCCTTGTCCTGGTCATTGCCACAGTTCAACCTGCCAGTTCAGGTACAAACAAGCAGGAGAGCTGCACTCTCGTTTTACCCGCAGGCGAAGGGGAGACAGAGATTCTCTCAACAGGAGCCATACGCACTCACGCCCCAGCGGTCCACCCACTGGATGATACTTACTGTGTGCCTGTTTCAGGTGAAGGTTTCGAATGTCGGGGCATTGAAAGTGCATCCCGAATAAGGGTGCCACACCTGGATGATGACACCCTCAAATTGAGTGCTCCAGGATCAGCTTGCACAGCAACGTCCCGTTCAGGCACCCCGCCACCTGAAACAGATGAGGTGATCATTGAAAAAGAATCATGGGATCCACTTATGATGTCTCTCAATCCTGAGCTATTGGACTGGGAAATTCATTGCCAGAGGGTGGTTAAAAAAGAACCCTCTGTTACCTCTTCCTTTGATAGTTATCCAGGTTACGACAGTCCTCTCACTCTGGAAGTGGAAATAGTGACGCAAAGTGAACAAGCTGCAGTATTCAGGAAGAAGCGCAACACCACCTGTGGCTGCGGCCTGTCCTTTGATTCGGCGAGGCTTCTTGAATCCCACCGCCAGGTCAGCACGGATGCGCGTTGCAAGGGCAAACGCAACACCACCTGTGGCTGCGGCCTGTCCTTTGATTCGGTGAATCTTCTTACCTCCCACCGCCGGGGCAGCACGGATGCGCGCTGCAAGGGCAAGCGCAACACCACCTGTGGCTGCGGCCTGTCCTTTGATTCGGCGAAGCTTCTTGAATCCCACCGCCAGGGCAGCACGGATGCGCGCTGCAAGGGCAAGCTGAACTCCACCTGTGGCTGCGGCCTGTCCTTTGATTCGGTGAGGTTTCTTACCTCCCACCGCCAGGGCAGCACGGATGCGCGCTGCAAGGGCAAGCGCAACACCACCTGTGGCTGCGGCCTGTCCTTTGATTCGGCGAGGCTTCTTGAATCCCACCGCCAGGGCAGCACGGATGCGCGCTGCAAGGGCAAGCGCAACACCACCTGTGGCTGCGGCCTGTCCTTTGATTCGGTGAGCCTTCTTAACTCCCACCGCCGGGGCAGCACGAATGCGCGCTGCAAGGGCAAGCTGAACACCACCTGTGGCTGCGGCCTGTCCTTTGATTCGGTGAGCCTTCTTACCTCCCACCGCCGGGGCAGCACGGATGCGCGCTGCAAGGGCAAGGGCAAGGGCAAGGGCAAGCGCAACACCACCTGTGGCTGCGGCCTGTCCTTTGATTCGGCGAGGCTTCTTAACTCCCACCGCCAGGGCAGCACGGATGCGCGCTGCAAGGGCAAGCTGAACACCACCTGTGGCTGCGGCCTGTCCTTTGATTCGGTGAGGCTTCTTGAATACCACCGCCAGGGCAGCACGGATGCGCGCTGCAAGGGCAAGCGGAACACCACCTGTAGCTGCGGTCTGTCCTTTGATTCGGTGAACCTTTTTACCTCCCACCGCCGGGGCAGCACGGATGCGCGCTGCAAGGGCAAGCGGAACAAAAGAGGGGGGGGGGGACACAAAAGACTGTATCTATTCCTACAAAAAGGTGATCACAATTTCTCTTTTCAGCTATAACAAATATTAATATACGAAGAGTGTCAAATATTTTTGTGGGCATAGCGGTACTTGGAAGTACCGTCTGAGGTTCATATTAGAGTCAACTTAAGCACAATGGTTGCTGGTATAGTCAGCATCTCTGACTTATTGGTTAAATGCTAAGAGTATCAACATTCACCAAAGAGGGATTGCATCAGGATTACACCTGATCCAGCAAAGCAACCAGATGGGTAGAAATTACCGCTTACGGTCAAACGCATGTTTGCAGCTATTGGTAATAAAGTCATTAGATTACACCGGGAACAGGTGGGCATGATTCAACTGGATACCAGCCTGGCCGATGGAGAGTGGCGCCATCTGACGGATACTGAAATCCAGTCTGTTTAGGAGACTGTTACGCAGAGCTGGGAGGATTCCTCCTCCCATTCAGGTAATCTGTAATGCACCGGCTTGCATCACATTGGGTGAGTGAACTTCCAGCAACGATGGATTTTCTGGTTGCGCTGAAAATCCCGATCAATGGTCTGGCCGGAAATCTCTTCCACAGCAAACTTCTCAGCCAGTTCAGATGCCATTCTGAACTTACGGAAATTATTGGAAAAATAGAGCACACCATCCCGCGCCAGGCGCGCCATGGCACGCTCCAGAAGATCTACGTGAACTGCCTGAATATCAAACACATCCCGCATCTTCCTGGAGTTAGAGAAAGTCGGTGGATCGATAAAGATCAGGTCAAAGGTGTCCCGTGATTCCTTCAGCCACTTCATGCAGTCGGCATTGACCAGCTGGTGACGCTCACTGAATCCATTCAATGACAGATTCTGCCGCGCCCATTCCAGATAGGTTTTGGACAAATCGACACTGGTGGTCTGGCTGGCATCACCGGCGGCAGCATGTACCGTCGCTGCCCCGGTATAACAGAACAGGTTCAGAAAACGTTTACCGGCTGCCTTTTTCTGAATACGCAGGCGCATGGGGCGGTGATCCAGGAACAGACCGGTATCCAGATAATCGGTCAGGTTTACCAGGAATCTGCAACCACCTTCACTGACTTCAAAATGCTGCTTCTGATCATTAAGACGACGGTACTGGCTCTTGCCAGACTGACGACTGCGCTGCTTCAGGAACACCTGGTCAGGCTTGACCGGAAGGACGGCAGGCAGAGCCTGCAGCACGTCGTGGAGACGATCCTGGGCCTTCTGCTCATCCACACTGGCCGGAGCCTTGTACTCCTGCACCAGTACCTTGTCTCGATACAAGTCTATGGCAACGGCATATTCCGGCATGTCTGCATCATAAACCCGATAACATTCTACTTCAGCCTTGCGGGCCCATTTCTGAAGCTGCTTAAGGTTTTTGCGCAGACGGTTGGCAAACATCTCGGCCCCTTTGCCAAGTGCAACCTGCCCTGCTGCTTCAGCATCTACAGTCTTGTGGCAGATTTCAGCCGTAACTTCCTGTTCCTGCGACCGTTTATGGGCCCCGAAATACCATTCCGGCTGTATATCAAACAGGAACAGCTTGGTTTCAAGAGCACCGTTAAAGAAGCTGTAATGCTTGCGCGCCCGCAGCCCCATACGACGGGCCAGTCCCTGGTTACTGGTTATCACGGCCCCCTGCCACTGGTGGAAACAGGTACGCAGGGTTTCACCCAGATGCTGGTACAGCCACACCAGACTGGATTCCTCACCCAGACGCTCACCGTAAGGTGGGTTGCTGATTACCAGCCCCTGTCTGGATTTGATCGGTTCAACATTGGCCAGTTCACGGGTTTCAATATGAATCACCTTCTCCAGGCCGGCCCGGCGCAGGTTCTCATGGGCCTGGCGCACAACCCTGACATCACCTTCATAGCCGATAAAGCTGTTACTGAGTCTGGCCATGCCCTGCTTGCGTCGTTCACGGGCCTCTTCCAGCAGTTCCAGCCAGAGTTTGGGAATATGGCCAGACAGGGCAATATCTGCCCGATTACGATTCAGGCGCACATGGATCCGCACATCCGGTGTTTTCTTGCTGACATTGGGACGAAAACCGGCCTTGTCCCGCATCCGGTCACAGACACCGTCCTTGACCACCAGAGCACCAAAGTGCGTGTTCTTGATCGCGACACATAAAAATCAATGGAACCCTCAATATTACAGGGGCTTTATTGCAGGGCTTTGTCAGTTAACCAACATCTATTGTGGACACAGCCACCCTCCTTTATGGGAACTTTTCAGCAAACAGCCAATCAAACACTGTAGATGCTTTTGGTTGTCGCTATCAGGGACATCCATCAGACGACAGACCACAAGGTTCGTGGAGAAGGAAAACAGAGAATAAGGAGGTTAGTTATGCAAAAGGCACTGAAGGCATATAGCACAGCTCAGCTGTATTACAATCAACTAGAACCCATAATGTGGTCAATCGATCCTAAAAATTGGTTGCAAGAAGCTGTTGCGCTCAACAAAGATGGGACACTTGAGCACCTGAATAGTGGATTTTGCGCTAGTTTTTATCGTTGGATGGTGGGTAGCCCCCCCTGTCAACTCTTGATCAGGAAGTTCCATGAGTTGAACGAGCAGGCGGCCTCCGCGAGTACAAAAAATGAGAGGAAAGTCACTAAACTTCAGTTTAACGAGTCCTGTAACGTGACAGTGCAAAGTGCTTTAGAATATATTAAAAACATTCAGGGTTATGCCAAGCCGCATTTCGATTCCCTTGCAAAAGAATGTATCAGTGAGACGAATGCTCACTCTGAACCACTGGCACAATATCAAGCCATCAAGAGTTATCTGGACACCCATAGTGACCTTGATGCCATAACGCGACCGAAGGTTCTTGACCAGATTATTTCCTTGCTTGAGGACACAAGAGATGCAGCTGAAAAGGAATTAGCACAAGAGCAAGCCAAGTGTGACCAACAGAATCAAACTAAATGCGAGAATATTAGAAAAAATAGGTTTCATTTGTGGCAATTGAGCTGGTTTTTATCATCGCTGGAGGAAACTTACTAAGGCCTATGTAGGCTGGATTGGCCTTACCGGGAGTTTGCAGAATGGGCTGAAAGGCTTCCGGTTTTTGTCCACTTATCTACAAAACGACATCAGGGGCTTTTCCAGCACTGCAATTTATTCCCGTAATAGCCAGTACCGGAACCCATACCTGAATAACCGTTTAATTTCTACCCAGGCACGAGCATAATCAGCGCTCCTGAACCACTTCCTACACCTTTAACCCAAGATGCGCCTCGATGAATTTATCTGTGAATGCACAGATCTCTCCCGCAGTGATGCCAAGAAAGTTCTGCATAGGGGGGAGATCAACGTGATGGTACAGTGATCAAAAACCCCGGCTACAAGGTTGGGCCAAATAACTGTGTAATTATGCAAGGACGAAAGCTCTGTTATAGCGGCCTGCGTTACATCATGCTCAACAAACCCAGGGATACCGTCTGCTCAAATACCGGTGAGTATCACTACCCTTCCGTACTGTCTCTACTTGATGATGCGGGACGAACTGCTGGAAGCGCCCTTGATTCATTGCGATGAAACGGCCGTGCAGGTATTGAAGGAGCCGGGGAAAACGCCACAGAGCCAGTCCTATATGTGGGTGCAGGTCGCAGAACCGGAGCAGTTACGACAGTAGCTCGATAAATCCCTGCCTCAGGTACCCCCGAAAACCTTACTGGGCAAAGCCCTGCACTACCTTCACAACCAGTGGGACAAACTCATCCGTTACTGTGATGAGGGCTACCTGCGTATGGATAACAACCTGGCAGAAAACGCGATCCGCCCTTTCGTGGTGGGGCGCAAGGCGTGGCTGTTCAGCAACAGCCAGAAAGGGGCCGATGCCAGTGCCAATCTGTACAGCCTGATTGAAATCGCCAAAGCTTGTGGTGTGGAACCCTGTGCTTATCTGAAAGAGGTTTTTACCCAGTTGCCTTCCGTGAAATCTGTTGAAGATATTGAGCAGTTGCTTCCCTGGAATGTTCAGAGCATAGAAATCAACCGGGTTTAAAATGGCCCTGACTGTTCTGCTAACCTTTAAGGCCGGTTTGGTTCAGGGAAGCTGACTTGTTTTCTGGATTGTTAAAGCCAACATACTTTTGCCTTGTCCTGGTCATTGCCACAGTTCAACCTGCCAGTTCAGGTACAAACAAGCAGGAGAGCTGCACTCTCGTTTTACCCGCAGGCGAAGGGGAGACAGAGATTCTCTCAACAGGAGCCATACGCACTCACGCCCCAGCGGCCCACCCACTGGATGATACTTACTGTGTGCCTGTTTCAGGTGAAGGTTTCGAATGTCGGGGCATTGAAAGTGCATCCCGAATAAGGGTACCACACCTGGATGATGACACCCTCAAATTGAGTGCTCCAGGATCAGCTTGCACAGCAACGTCCCGTTCAGGCACCCCGCCACCTGAAACAGATGAAGTGATCATTGAAAAAGAGTCATGGGATCCACTTATGGTGTCTCTCAATCCTGAGCTATTGGCCTGGGAAATTCATTGCCAGAGGGTGGTTAAAAAAGAACCCTCTGTTACCTCTTCCTTTGAAAGTTATCCAGGTTACGACAGTCCTCTCACTCTGGAAATGGAAATAGTGACGCAAAGTGAACAAGCTGCAGTATTCAGGAAGAAGCGCAACACCACCTGTGGCTGCGGCCTGTCCTTTGATTCGGTGAACCTTCTTACCTCCCACCGCCGGGGCAGCACGGATGCGCGCTGCAAGGGCAAGCTGAACACCACCTGTGGCTGCGGCCTGTCCTTTGATTCGGTGAGCCTTCTTACCTCCCACCGCCGGGGCAGCACGGATGCGCGCTGCAAGGGCAAGCAGAACACCACCTGTGGCTGCGGCCTGTCCTTTGATTCGGCGAGGCTTCTTGAATCCCACCGCCAGGGCAGCACGGATGCGTGTTGCAAGGGCAAGCTGAACACCACCTGTGGCTGCGGTCTGTCCTTTGATTCGGCGAGCCATCTTAACTCCCACCGCCAGGGCAGCACGGATGCGCGTTGCAAGGGCAAGCGCAACACCACCTGTGGCTGCGGCCTGTCCTTTGATTCGGTGAACCTTCTTACCTCCCACCGCCAGGGCAGCACGGATGCGCGTTGCAAGGACAAGCTGAACACCTCCTGTGGCTGCGGCCTGTCCTTTGATTCGGCCAGCCTTCTTACCTCCCACCGCCAGGGCAGCAAGGATGCGCGTTGCAAGGGCAAGCAGAACACCACCTGTGGCTGCGGCCTGTCCTTTGATTCGGTGAGCCTTCTTAACTCCCACCGCCGGGGCAGCAAGGATGCGCGTTGCAAGGGCAAGCGGAACACCACCTGTGCCTGCGGCCTGTCCTTTGATTCGGTGGGCCTTCTTAACTCCCACCGCCAGGGCAGCACGGATGCGCGCTGCAAGGGCAAGCAGAACACCACCTGTGGCTGCGGCCTGTCCTTTGATTCGGCCAGCCGTCTTAACTCCCACCGCCAGGGCAGCACGGATGCGCGTTGCAAGGGCAAGCGGAACACCACCTGTGGCTGCGGCCTGTCCTTTGATTCGGTGAGGCTTCTTGAATCCCACCGCCAGGGCAGCACGGATGCGCGCTGCAAGGGCAAGCGCAACACCACCTGTGGCTGCGGCTTGTCCTTAGATTCGGTGAGGCTTCTTGAATACCACCGCCAGGGCAGCACGGATGCGCGCTGCAAGGGCAAGCGCAACACCACCTGTGGCTGCGGCCTGTCCTTTGATTCAGTGAACCTTCTTATCTCCCACCGCCGGGGCAGCACGGATGCACGCTGCAAGGGCAAGCGGAACAAAAGAGGGGGGGGGAAATAAAAGACTGTATCTATTCCTATAAAAAGGTGATCACAATTTCTCTTTTCAGCTATAACAAATATTGATATACGAAGAGTGTCAAATATTTTTGTGGGCATAGCGGTACTTGGAAGTACCGTCTGAGGTTCATATCAGAGTCAACTTAAGCACAATGGTTGCTGGTATAGTCAGCATCTCTGACTTATTAATTAAATGCTAAGAGTATCAACATTCACCAAAGAGGGATTGCATCAGGATTACACCTGATCCAGCAAGACAACCAGATGGGTAGAAATTACCGCTTACCTACTCTCCATATCCTGCTGACCTCCAATTTCTAACTGATACATAACCAGTTAGGCAAACAAATCAGGATGTTTATCCCGAAACCCTTGCCAAAATCGCCAACACGGTGGTTATTACAGATAACTTGAAGTATTCAAGAAGAGCATAAATAGCCGGGACAGATGATAACGCCCGGCCAGTGTACACATTGTTCAGTCAGTGAATTTCCACCGCCAGCTCATAGGCAGTGTACTTACGAATATTGATAACGCCCGTATCCAGTATCAGGTACTGTCCCTTGATGCCCATCAGCCGACCTTCCGCGACCGGGTTCTTATCAAGGTTAAAGGAGACAACTTTAGTGGGGTAGGCCTGAACCGGGTAATGGATGGTGACCGGCTCACCATCATAAACCTGTTGCACCGCCTGCAGGCCATACTCCTGCTGCAGCAGATTAATACCGTGAGCGAAGAGCTCAAACAGGCGGTCACGTTCGGCTGCCAGGTCGATATCGGCAGACTGTCCTTTCAGCATGGCCCGCCAATTAGTGCGATCTTTAACATCCTGGCGCAGCAGGTCTTCAACCAGGCCAGACAGCTGCCGGGTTGCCACCCGGAAAATAGGAACAGCCTGAACCGCTCCCTGGTCAATCCACCGGGTCGGCACCTGATTGGAACGAGTAATGCCTACCTTGACCCCGGAGGAGTTGGCCAGATAGACAATATGATCGGTCATACAGAACTTTTCACCCCACTCTGGCTCACGGCAGGTACCATGTTCATAGTGACACTTCTCGGGGCTGACAATGCAGCTGTCACAGCAGGCCAGCTTCTGAAAGCAGGGCCAGCAGAATCCCTGACTGAAACTCTTCTTCGTTTTACGACCACAGTGGCTGCAGAAAATACTGCCCGTATGCTGCAACCGGACTGTTCGTCCCAGCATATCACTCAGGGGCACACTCTGGTCACCGACAAACAGTGAATAGCTCACTGTCTGTCCAGATGATTCGAGGTGGGTATTCATTTTACTGACCGTTCCGGTCAGATGGATAACATCAGACATCAGGCGTCCTGAAAACGGAGGATAGAATCCTGCTTTTTGATTTCTTGCTTGTCTTGGGAAGAACTGGCTTTACCAGCACTCTTACAGCTCTGGCCAAGGTAACCGGTACGCTGATCTTCCGGCAAATTATGGGCTTCCCATACTAACACCGCCCGCAGGCTTTGCTCGCGCTGCTCAGGTGTCAGTTCACGGCCATCGGGCCACTTGCCCAGCTCTATGGCATGTTTCATATTGCTGATAATGGCCGGCGTCAAGCTCGCCAGCAGCTCTTGATAAGAGTCAGCGTTTTCAAAATCCATAATTCCCCCTCTCAGTCATGGCTTATCTAAGGCCTTGACCTGTTTTTTTCAAGCTCTGTTCTTTTTACCGCGAAATTTATTTCATTGATAAGCGAAATGATCTGCTTTCGCTCAGGACTGTTTTCTTAGTCCAGAGCGGTTTCTTAGCTCAAGGTTGTTTCATTCGCAGATTATACAGCCACCCCAAAGCTACACCGGATAACAGGCCACTGGCATGGGCTGCATTGGCTACTTTGCCGAAACCAAGCATATCCAGTACACCGGTATAACCAACGACCAGCCAGATCAGCATAAACATATAGATACCAGGCAGCACTCCGTAGACATGGGGTTGATGCTTTTCACGAATCCAGCAGAAACCCAGCAGGCCGTAGATCACTCCGGACATACCGCCGAAACGGATAAAACCTACCCCGACTGAATACTGCACAATATTGGAGATAACACCGGTTACCAGCACAAGAAACAGCAGGAATAAACCTTTATGGGCTACCTCAATGCGACGGCCAAAATCCATCAACCACAACATATTGAACAGCAGGTGGGCAATCCCAAAGTGCAAAAAGATCGGCGTAACCAGGCGCCAGTACTGCCCCAGTTTCAGGGTCACTTCCAGGGGGTTATAGCGTACATAGCTGCCCTGAATAGCATAGTCATTGATGGTAAAAAGGGCTGCCGTCACATCATTCATACCCAGGTGGGTTATCACGGCAACAGCCAGACAAGTCAGCAGCAAAATAATAGTTACAGGGATCTTCTTCCAGTCCCCCAGAGGCCCGGCAGCCAGACCACCGGAGCGCCACCAGTTCATCTTGACTTTGCCCAGCTGCAGCAGGCCGGACTGCCAGTCGCGATAATAGTCCTGTACTACGGTGCAGTGATCAACCTGCTGTACCCAGAGCACCTGCCGCCCACCCTCTTCGGTAATCCGGTGCGCGATGCCCTGCTGCCAGAGAAAGGCCGCAAACGGTAACAGATTTTCTTCAGCAGGTCGGTCAAATACCCGAATCATTCTTTGTAATCCATACAGATGCTGGTGAGAGTCCCTGAGCTCTCACCTTGATGAGAAAAGCCGGTATGAAAGCTGGAAAGACTAGGAGTCCAGTCGGTTGCCCCAGCCCAGCTTGGTACGACACACTTCATAGTAGTTGTGATTCAATGGATGAATCAGCCGCAGTTTGAAGGGCTTTTTGTGGATACTGAGGGTATCACCGGGGGCCGCAGTCAGGTGCACCTGACCGTCACAGGAAAGCTGAGGATAGGTTGGATTCTTGCTGCCAATCACAATCTTCAGTTCACTGTTACCATCCACAACCAGAGGGCGACTACTTAAGGTATGTGGGAACATCGGCACCAGCACCAGGGCATCCAGCCGTGGGTGCATAATCGGCCCTCCTCCAGACAGAGCATAAGCTGTAGAGCCTGTAGGTGTTGAGACAATAAGCCCATCTGATCGCTGGCTGTAAACAAACTGTCCATCGATAAACAGTTCAAACTCGATCATCCTGGTTGCCTTGCCGGGATGCAGAACAACCTCATTCAGGGCATCAGCATGCCCGATCGGTTCGCCATTACGCTTGATCATCGCCTCCAGCAGAAAGCGACTTTCAACAATATATTTGCCATCCAGGACTTCTCCAACCTGTTCTTCCAGCTTGTCGGGTTGGATATCGGTGAGGAACCCAAGGCTGCCTCTGTTGACACCAAGTACGGGCACATTGAACCTTGACAGAGCTCTGGCAGCCCCAAGCAGGCTGCCATCACCACCTACCACGATCACAAGATCGCATATTTCGCCCATCATCTTGCGACTGCAGACCTGCAGTCCATGCCCCGGCATCAGCTGTGCCACAGGTTCTTCAATAATGACATGAAGATCCCGGGATAACAGGTAGCGTTTGAGACGCTTGAGAGTATCGACGACTTCTACACTGCCGAGTCGACCAATTACTCCAATGTGTTTGAACTGTTCCATAAAGGCCGGGAGTTATGCAAAATTCATATATGAAACATTATAAACGTTATCGGTCTTAAACAGCCATGAGCGGGAAGCCCTTTTTCGTCACAACTGGGTGATGATGAAGGTACTTCCATGGTAAAAAACGTGGAAATAATGACAACCGATCCGATCTGCACCCAAGAAAGTAACACAGAACCAGAAGAAAGCACCCGGCTGCTAACTGCGGAGTTTGACTGGCTGCTAAGCAGTCCAGTGCTGATGTCTCCTTCTGCCCACCCGGCCCTGCTAACCCAGCCTTTCCCTGACAGCATGCGCCTTGATCGCCGGGACCAGCTGGAAAAACAGGTATGGCGCTTTTACGCCATGCTGCGCATGCGTAAAAGCACTCGACTGGGTATTCGTTATGAAACCCTGTGGCAGTATTTACATAAGATCAACCTGGACAGCGTCTTCCTGGGCAGTAATATACAGGTACGCAATCCTCAGAGGACCATCGGTGAGTTTGACCTGCTCTACTTCAGCCACAGCCGCAGGCA
>CBDEWF010000077.1:0-152641 GCA_965243775.1 Sansalvadorimonas sp. | reverse complement strand
CAGCTTTGCCGGCACCGCAGTCCGGGCAGATCCAGTCTCCTGGAACATCTTCCCAGGCCGTTCCCGGCTCAATACCCTCTTCCGGCCAGCCTTCTGCCTCGTCATAGACAAACCCGCAGACTATACACTGCCACTTTTTTCCAGCTCCGGTCATAGCTCCTGAACCTGCCCTGCCTTTGCCCTACATGATTATTGTTCCAGTTTACTCCATAAATTCTCACAGACCAGCCTTGCCACGACCATACAAGTCCGTAAACTCGGCGGAGAACAAAAGCAGAGCATCAATATGCCTTTAGAAAAGACACCCCAGCAAACAGATTTCTGCCCCGCTCCGCTCTGGCGCCGACTGGCTGCCCTGGTTTATGACTCTTTCCTGGTGATTGTCATTGTTATGGTGACCAGTGGGCTTTATCACGCCATCGTCAATAACTGGCTACTTGGCCTTGATGAAGCTCCCACAGGATTCAATCCGGTACTCAGCACCATCCTGACCTTTATCCTGTTTATCTTCTTTGCCTGGTTCTGGAGTCGGAATGGCCAGACTCTGGGGATGCAAGCCTGGCGAATAAAGGTACGCAGTAGTGAAACCGGAGGGCCGCTAACCCTGGTTCAGTGTCTGCTGCGCTTTATGATTGCCATCCCCGCCATTGGGCTGGCAGGTCTGGGACTGTTCTGGATACTGGTCGACAGGGAGAAGAAAACCTGGCACGACCGTTATTCCAGAAGCGAGATTATTTTTGTTCCCAAATGAGGAGGGAAAAAGGAGGAGGGGGAAGAAGAGCTGGGTTAACCGGCTCTTCTTAACAGAACGGCTCCGATGCCAAAGCAGAACAACACCGGCAGCAATACCGCAACAAAGGGTGAGAACCCGAACACCAGGCTCAACGGCCCCATCAGGTTCTGGATAATCATAAAGATCACCCCGGTAATCACTCCAGAGAAGAGTCTCAACCCCATGGAGACTGTTCTCAGTGGTCCGAAGACAAAAGAGATTCCAATCAGCACCAGAGCAAAGATCGCCAGGGGTTGAAGTACTTTTTTATACAGAGCCAGGGCATATTCCGCACTCTGCAGATCCTGATGATCCAGGTAGTCGATATAGGTCGACAGGCCACTGATGGAAAGGTCATCGGGTTTCACCACTACCGCTTTCAGCAGCGTTGTGGTCAGGCCAGTTTCCCAGATCTGGGTTCTGGCAGAACTGACATCCACCCGGTCATTGTAATAAGTGCTGGTTTCCACATTTTCCAGCAACCAGTGGTTACCCTGACTCAGGGCCCGCTCGGCATAGACTGTCTCTTCCAGTTTCCGGTTTTCATCAAACCGGTAAATATTAATGCCATAGAGAACCCCATTGGGTTCCACAGCATTGAAGAACATATAGTCATCGCCTTCTCTGTGCCAGAGCCCTTCGTCGGTGTACTGGCCATCGGCAGAACGGGCAATTTTGCGTCCGGTCTGGGCCATCTGTTCCGTAATGGGAGAGACATACTCACTCAACAGCAGGCCAATAAGCATCAGGACAATGGCCGGTTTCATGACTGACCAGCTAATGCGTATCAACGAGACCCCGGCAGCCCGCATCACCACCAGCTCGCTGTTATTTGCCAGGCTGCCCAGCCCTACCAGGCAGCCAATCAGGGCAGAAACAGGAATCACTTCGTAGATACGTTTGGGCATGGTCAGCAACATATACTGTGCGACTTCCGGCAACTGGTAGTTGGCCCGCATGGCATCCAGTTGGGCCATAAAGCCGAACAGGGTGTCGAGGAACACAATGATAGTCATCACCACCATCATCGCGGCAAATACAGTCAGGCCAATATGGCGATCAAGCTTTTTCATCCCTGACGTGCCTCTTTTTTACCAGCAGCCATCCTGACTTTTATTTGTGGTCCGAAGAACATCAGCAAAGCAATAAGCCCAAAGACTCCATGTATGCTCCACAGGCCAATCTCTGCAGGCAGATTACCATCTTCAATGGCACCCCGACCGGCAATCAGTAGGGAGAGATAGATCAGGTACAGCAGAACGCCCGGCAGCAGTTTGACAAATCGTCCCTGTCGCGGGTTCACCCTGGCCAGAGGCAGAGCCATAAAGACAATAATTGGGATCAGAAGGGGTAGTGAGATCCGCCACTGGAGTTCTGCCTGCAGACGGGGTGCCCGACTGCCAATAATCTCCTCTGTGGAGAGCGCATTTTCCTTGGTCACCGGACGGACATCAGGATCCTGCATCTGGACACCGTAGGTTTCGTACTGGGTCAGACGACTTTCCGGCTGTCCGGCAGCCAGATCATAACGGTAACCATCTTCCAGCAGCAGGTAACGCTTGCCAGATTCAGGGTCGGGGTAAATACGTCCATTGTCGGCCAGAAGCAGGGTCACCAGGCCTTTGCTGTCTTCTTCGCCAGAACGGTGTTCAGCAATGAAGACACCTTCCATACGGGACTTATCTGAGGAGAGACCCTCGGCATAGGTTACTCTTACACCGTCGCTCATTGACTGAAAGCGTCCCGGGGTCAGGGTGTCGAATTCGGTCATGGCATCCTGGGTGTTGAGAATCCGCTCAACATGGCTGGCACCCCAAGGGCTGAGTACACAGCTGATCACCCCTACCACAATCATAATCAGAGCAGCAGGAACAAAGGTGTAGCCCAGAAGGCGGCCACAACTCATGCCACAGGCTTCCAGTACCACCATTTCGCTATCAACGTACATTCTCCCATAGGCCAGCAGAATGGACAGAAACAGCCCAAGAGGTAGAATAATTTCTAGAAATCCGGGCAGACGATACCCCATGATGGCAAATAGAAATTCAGGTTTCAGCTCACCTGTGGCCGCCTGCTGGAGATATTTAATAAAACGGCCACTGACGATAATCAGCAGCAAAACACCGCTGATGGCCAGCCACCCCTGAACCAGTTCCCGTGCGAGATAGCGAAGAACGATCAAATTGAAAATCCCGTCTACACACCAATGCCTCTCTTCCATGCATAAAAACACCTGGAAAGAAAGTCTGATAATCCATACAAACCTGTCGTAAACTCGGGCAAGTATACCGCTCTTCACCTATAGCACCGAAATAACCGTGCTATATGTGTAGCGGAACCGAGAACGCCACCGGGCAAGGCAAACTGCCTGACATGCCCATAGGCGTATTAAACTATGCTGCGAAGATGCCCGCATAATTCAAACCGGGCATTATCTACCAAAGCCTCTGACAACGCACAGGTTTTTGCGTCTTCTCAGGAGAGAACATGGAAATTTCAGTTAAAAGTGGTAATGCGGACAAGCAACAGACCCAGTGTCTGGTCCTGTTTACTGGGGCCGAAAACTCTCAGGAGGCTTTCACAGCTGCCGATGCAGCGTCCGATGGCATGCTGGCAACCCTTATCGAGCGTGGTGATCTCAAGCAGGGTGCCGGTCAGACTTTGGCCGTTCCGGTTATTTCCGGCCTGAAGGCTGAGAGAGTTCTGCTGGTCGCTCTGGGCAAGGAGCAGCCCAAAGTCGCCGATGCCGAAAAAATCTTTGCCGCTGTATCCAAAAGTCTGAACAGTGCCCGCATCAAAAACGCCGTAGTCGCCTTTGATGATCTGGAAGTGGCTGACCGCGACAGCAAGTGGGCAGTACAGCAACTGGCCTGCGCTATTGCCAATGGCACCTACAAGTTTGACCAGCACAAGAGTAAGAAAGATAAAAAGGATGAAGAGGTCAAGCTTGCCCGGGTCACTCTACTGCAGCAGGGCAAGAAATCTCTTGATGCCCACAAGCAGGCAGCCACTGAAGGTGTAGCCATCGCCGCAGGCATGGCTATGGCCCGGGATCTTGGCAACCAGCCAGGTAATATCTGCACACCCCTGTATCTTACTGAACAAGCGAAAGAGCTGGCCAAAGGCAACAGCAATCTGACTGTAAAAGCGCTTGATGAAAAAGAAATGGAGAAGCTGGGCATGTTCTCTTTCCTGTCCGTAGCCAAAGGCTCAACCCAGGAAGGCCAGCTGATCCAGATGGAGTACAAAGGCGGCAAGAGTGGTGACAAGCCTACGGTTTTGTTGGGCAAAGGTATTACCTTTGATACCGGCGGTATCAGCCTGAAACCTGGTGCCAGCATGGATGAAATGAAATTTGATATGTGCGGTGCCGCTTCTGTTTTTGGTGCCATGAAAGCCATCGTTGAGCTGCAGCTGCCTGTCAACGTCATTGGCCTGATAGCTGCCGCAGAAAACATGCCTGCCGGTAACGCCAGCAAACCGGGAGACATCGTAACTTCCATGTCCGGCCAGACTATCGAGATTCTCAACACCGATGCTGAGGGCCGCCTGGTTCTGTGTGATGCCCTCACCTATGCAGAACGCTTCAAGCCCAGGGCGGTTGTTGATATCGCCACACTCACCGGAGCCTGCATTTTTGCCCTGGGCCACCATATCAGCGCTCTGATCAGTAATAACGATGACCTGGCAGAAGATCTGCTCGCAGCCGGCAATATTACCGGTGACAGAGCCTGGCGCCTGCCCATGGACGATGCCTACCAGAAACAGCTGGACAGCAATTTTGCCGATGTCGCCAATATTGGTGGCCGCCCGGCCGGTACCATTACTGCGGGCTGTTTCCTGTCACGCTTTGCCAAGGAATTCGACTGGGCCCATCTGGATATTGCCGGTACTGCCTGGAAGAGTGGTGGTGAGAAAGGTGCAACAGGCCGCCCGGTTCCCCTGCTGGTGCAGTACATTCTTAATCAGATAAATCACTAAGCAATGTCTGCCCGGTAGAACACTGCCGGGCTTTCTTTCTCAAGGGGGCTATGCCGCCATAGGCAGACAGAGGGGTGTGATCAGCCAGGGATGTTGGGCCCATGCCCGCCGCAAGTTCGATGAAGCCATCAAAGGCCAGAAGAAGAACAGCAAAACCGGCAAGGCCCATATAGGGCTGTCTTATATCCAGAAGCTGTACCGGATAGAGCGCACCCTCACGGAGAAAACAGCCGCAGAGAAGAAAAGCATCCGCCAGGAACAGAGTCTGCCGATACTGAAGCAGTTACGACAGTGGCTCGATAAATACCTGCCCCAGGTGCCCCCGAAAACCTTACTGGACAATATCTTCACAACCAGTAGGACAAACTCATCCGTTACTGTGATGAGGGCTACCTGCGTATGGATAACAACCTGGCAGAAAACGCGATCCACCCTTTCGTGGTGGGGCGCAAGGCGTGGCTGTTCAGCAACAGCCAGAAAGGGGCCGATGCCAGTGCCAATCTGTACAGCCTGATTGAAACCGCCAAAGCTTGTGGTGTGGAACCCTATGCTTACCTGAAAGAGGTTTTTACCTAGTTGCCTTTCGTGAAATCTGTTGAAGATATTGAGCAGTTGCTTCCCTGGAATGTTCAGAGCATAGAAATCAACCGGGTTTAAAATGGCCCCTGACTGTTCTGCTAACCTTTAAGGCTGGTTTGGTTCAGGGAAGCTGACTTGTTTTCTGGATTGTTAAAGCCAACATACTTTTTCCTTATCCTGGTCATTGCCACAGTTCAACCTGCCAGTTCAGGTACAAACAAGCAGGAGAGCTGCACTCTCGTTTTACCCGCAGGCGAAGGGGAGACAGAGATTCTCTCAACAGGAGCCATACGCACTCACGCCTCAGCGGCCCACCCACTGGATGATACTTACTGTGTTGTTTCAGGTGAAGGTTTCGAATGTCGGGGCATTGAAAGTGCATCCCGAATAAGGGTGCCACACCTGGATGATGACACCCTCAAATTGAGTGCTCCAGGATCAGCTTGCACAGCAACGTCCCGTTCAGGCACCCCGCCACCTGAAACAGATGAGGTGATCATTGAAAAAGAATCATGGGGTCCACTTAGGATGTCTCTCAATTCTGAGCTATTGGACTGGGAAATTCATTGCCAGAGGGTGGTTAAAAAAGAACCCTCTGTTACCTCTTCCGTTGAAAGTTATCCAGGTTACGGCAGTCCTCTCACTCTGGAAGTGGAAATAGTGACGCAAAGTGAACAAGCTGCAGTATTCAGGAAGAAGCGCAACACCACCTGTGGCTGCGGCCTGTCCTTTGATTCGGCGAGGCTTCTTAACTCCCACCGCCAGGGCAGCACGGATGCGCGCTGCAAGGGCAAGCGCAACACCACCTGTGGCTGCGGCCTGTCCTTTGATTCGGCGAACCTTCTTAACTCCCACCGCCGGGGCAGCACGGATGCGCGCTGCAAGGGCAAGCGCAACACCACCTGTGGCTGCGGCCTGTCCTTTGATTCGGCGAGGCTTCTTGAATCCCACCGCCAAGGCAGCACGGATGCGCGCTGCAAGGGCAAGCTGAACTCCACCTGTGGCTGCGGCCTGTCCTTTGATTCGGTGAGGCTTCTTACCTCCCACCGCCAGGGCAGCACGGATGCGCGCTGCAAGGGCAAGCTAAACACCACCTGTGGCTGCGGCCTGTCCTTTGATTCGGCGAGCCTTCTTGAATCCCACCGCCAGGGCAGCACGGATGCGCGTTGCAAGGGCAAGCGCAACACCACCTGTGGCTGCGGCCTGTCCTTTGATTCGGTGAGCCTTCTTAACTCCCACCGCCAGGGCAGCACGGATGCGCGCTGCAAGGGCAAGCGCAACACCACCTGTGGCTGCGGCCTGTCCTTTGATTCGGTGAGCCTTCTTAACTCCCACCGCCGGTGCAGCACGGATGCGCGCTGCAAGGGCAAGGGCAAGCGCAACACCACCTGTGGCTGCGGCCTGTCCTTTGATTCGGCGAGGCTTCTTAACTCCCACCGCCAGGGCAGCACGGATGCGCGCTGCAAGGGCAAGCGCAATACCACCTGTGGCTGCGGCCTGTCCTTTGATTCGGTGAACCTTCTTGAATCCCACCGCCAGGGCAGCACGGATGCGCGCTGCAAGGGCAAGCGCAATACCACCTGTGGCTGCGGCCTGTCCTTTGATTCGGTGAACCTTCTTAACTCCCACCGCCAGGGCAGCACGGATGCGCGCTGCAAGGGCAAGCGCAATACCACCTGTGGCTGCGGCCTGTCCTTTGATTCGGCGAGGCTTCTTAACTCCCACCGCCGGGGCAGCACGGATGCGCGCTGCAAGGGCAAGCGGAACAAAAGAGGGGTGGGAACATAAAAGACTGTATCTATTCCTACAAAAAGGTGATCACAATTTCTCTTTTCAGCTATAACAAATATTAATATACGAAGAGTGTCAAATATTTTTGTGGACATAGCGGTACTTGGAAGTACCGTCTGAGGTTCATATCAGAGTCAACTGTAAGCACAATGGTTGCTGGTATAGTCAGCATCTCTGACTTATTGGTTAAATGCTAAGAGTATCAACATTCACCAAAGAGGGATTGCATCAGGATTACACCTGATCCAGCAAGACAACCAGATGGGTAGAAATTATCGCTTACTCAGGAACTCTTCGTTTTGGATTTAACACTGGATTTGCAGCTACCTGCTCTACGAGCCTCTCTGGCTGAGACCTATCATTTGCAGTTACAGATGTTTCTGCCAAAGAATGATCGGAGTTCTGGATTTGCCCTTGTGTACTTTCAGGTGTTCCTTCCAAAGAAGGGTCGGGGTTTTGAACTTGCTCTAGTACACCAACCCAATTTGTTTGCCTGATAGCAATGCCAGAAATATTCATTCTGGCATCCTTTCCTGACTCAGATCAGGATTCCTCATGCCAGCTCAATACCGTATTAGCCTGTCCGCCGATGAACAGCAAAAACTTAAAGACATCATTCACCAAACAAAAGTTGCAAAGCACAAGCGTATTCATGCTCAGATTCTTTTGTGCCTTGATGAGAGTGGGCCAAGGCTGACAGAACTTCAGGTCAGTCAAAGCTGTGGTGTTTCGACAAAAACTGTTCAAAGAACCCGCAAGCGTTGCGTACTGGAAGGTCTGGATATCGCAGTTAACAGCAAATTCAATGGCATTGCCCGCCCAAGGAAGCTTAAGGGTGAACAACAGGCCCAACTTGCCACATTGGCTTGCTCTGCGCCGCCGGAAGGGCGTCAGCGCTGGACATTGCAACTTCTCGCAGACCGAATGGTTGAGTTGGGGTATATTGACTCAATCTCACAACAGACCGTAGGTCGCGAACTAAAAAAAACGAGTTAAATGACCTCCGGCAGAGCCGGAGGCTTATTTAGGGGACGCCCTCAAAGGGCTATTGTTGCGCCCATGGGCGCGATTACCAGTCCAGCTTCATCTGCTCACGATGCTCTTCTACTTTCTCTTGATCTCGGATGTATGCTCTCACTACATCTTCATCAAGCCCGACCGTAGAAACAAAATATCCTCTTGCCCAGAAGTGCTCCCCTGTAAAATTCCTTTGTCTTCCTTTGAAATTCTTGGCAATGTGAATCGCAGCTTTTCCTTTGATGTAACCCACAACATTAGATACCGAATACTTTGGTGGGATACTGATACAAATATGGACATGATCTCGCATCAAGTGTCCTTCCAGGATTTTACAGTCCTTCCTTTTGGCTAACTCGTGAAATATCTCTCCAAGAAATTTCCTCAAGTTTCCATAAATCACCTTCTTCCTTTTCTTCGGGATAAAGACAATATGATACTTACAATCCCAACGAGTATGACTCAGACTCTTGTAGTCTGGCATAGGTACACCTCAATGTTTCTTGGCGGAAACATCAAGGTAGGTACCGCTGTAAAGGTAGAACCTGTGCGAGTCCCCCCGGCATAGCCGGGGGTTTATCAATAATTAATTAAAACCCTGGCAGAAAAAGGAGTGGTGCATTCCGCAAAAAGCAAATGCCGAATTCGTATGTAGCATGGAACGGGTTCTGGATGTTTATCAGCAGCCTTATGATGCGAAACGCCCGCTTGTCTGTATGGATGAGAGCAGTAAACAGCATGCTTGGGAAGTCAGAACGCCCCTGCCGATGAAGCCTGGCCAACCAGAAAAATATGATAATGAGTATGAGCGCAACGGTGTCAGTGCGCTCTTCATGTTCTTCGCTCCTCTGGATGGTTGGCGGCATGTTGAAGTGACAGATAGCCGGACAGCCTGTGACTGGGCTCACCAGATCAAGCAACTGATTGATATCCATTACCCTCAGGCTGACTCTATTCGCCTTGTCATGGACAACCTGAACACACATACACCAGCTTCTTTATACAAGGCTTTTCCGCCAGAAGAGGCTCACCGTCTGGTCAATAAGCTGGAGATTATCTATACCCCAAAGCATGGAAGCTGGCTGAATATGGCAGAGATTGAGCTGAGCATTCTCAGTCGACAATGCCTCGATAGACGGATACCAGACTAGTACTCGAAAACAATTTGTTTGTCTGGTCGCAATCATACAGCTTGCTTATATTTCATAGGTTACACGCCAAAGCCTCAGGACAAACAATTTGGAACGTTGTACTAGTCTACGTTGAAGTTTGAGATTGAAGCATGGGAGTCACAGCGCAATGCAACAAAAAGTGCAATGGATTGGAGATTTACCACCGAAGATGCTCGGGTGAAACTCAAGAAGCTTTATCCGACCATCAAATCGGATTAATGTACTAGGTTCCTTCCACTTGCCCGTCCAAATATTCTTAAACAGCCACAAGAAACCCAGTCAAATTTAACTTTCCCCAAAAGCCCTTACAAAAAAGCCTGCACAAACGGCAGGCTTTTGAAGAATGATGAATCTATTTCATCAGGCAACACACTGAGGCTTGGCAAATACTGCCAGACCACCCTGGGAGGTTTCACGGTACTTGCTCTGCAGATCCAGACCGGTGCGGTACATGGTTTCGATACAGGAATCCAGGGAAACTTCGTGGTTACCGTCTCCACGCAGGGCCATGCGGGTCGCAGTGATGGCCTTGATCGCAGCCATACCATTGCGCTCGATGCAGGGAACCTGAACCAGACCACCGATTGGGTCACAGGTCATACCCAGGTTGTGCTCCATGCCGATTTCAGCAGCATTTTCTACCTGATGAACATTTCCACCCATAACAGCAGCCAGAGCACCGGCAGCCATGGAGCAGGCAGAACCGACTTCAGCCTGACAACCTGCTTCTGCACCAGAGATAGTAGCGTTCATCTTATAGAGCATACCGATAGCAGCAGAAGTCGCGATAAATTCACGAATACCCTTCTGGTCAGCACCATCGATAAAACGTGTGTAGTAAGCCAGAACCGCTGGAATAATACCGGCTGCACCGTTTGTAGGAGCAGTTACTACACGACCACCACAGGCGTTTTCTTCGTTAACCGCCATGGCAAACAGAGTCACCCAGTCCATGATTGAGAAGTGATCTTTCAGCATGGCTTCAGGGTTAGCCATCAGCTGCTTGTGCATGGTGGAAGCACGGCGCTTCATATTGCTGACAGGCAGTTCACCTTCCATACGCAGACCACGGTCGATGCAGTTACGCATCACATCCCAAAGGGCATCAATGTTGGCGTTAACAGCATCAGCATCACCACCGGCCAGTGCCTTTTCGTTAGCCATAACCAGCTGAGCGATGGACATTTCATTCTGCTCGCACAGGCGCAGCAGTTCAGTAGCACTCTTGAACGGGAATGGAATTTTGGGAGCATCTTCAACAGGTGCTTCGGTGCCATTCTGCTTGTCTTTGTTGTTGTACTCATCGGCACAGACAACAAAGCCACCACCAGTAGAAAGGTAGGTCTTGTAGTAAACAACAATGCCGTTCTGGTCAGCAGCATAGATACGCATACCGTTAGGATGCTCCAGCTCTTCGCCGTAGTGGAACACCATCTGGGTATCGTAATCGAATGGAATTTCGCGCTCACCGGCCAGCTTCATAACACCGTTGTTCACGATATCTTCAAAAGCCTGATCCGCTTTATCAGGATCAACATTATCGGGGCGATAACCAGCCAGACCCAGGATAGTGGCTTTATCAGTTGCGTGTCCTTTACCGGTCAGAGCCAGAGAACCATACAGGCCAACACGGACAGAAGAGATGCTGTCCAGAATGCCCTTTTCACGCAGATCATTCAGGAAACGATGACCGGCCCACATGGGTCCAACTGTATGAGAACTGGAAGGACCAATACCAATCTTGAAGATGTCAAAGATGCTGAGGGCCATAATTGCCATTCACCGTAAATCAGGAATTCATGAATCTGTCGTGATATTCCGAGAGTCTGGAAAAGACAGATAATGGTAAATTTTAGAAAAGTTCATCAGAGTCAACTTTATTGTACTTATTGTGCACATGCAACCCATCCAGAACCACTCTTTTTTAGAGCAAGGGGGGGAGCGCAAGGCTCCCCCGGGAAAAATAATCGCTTGCGTGCCTACTAACTATAAAATCAGAGCAATTGGGAAGCGATGAAACCGGTGATGGCGATAGTACCCATCACTACGGTAAAGATATTTGCCGCAGACTCATACTTGCGCATGGAGGCTACACGCTTGGTTGCGTAAACAGGCATGATGAACAGGATACCGGCGATGATAGGAGCAACGCAGGATTCGATCATACCCATTACGGAAACGTTCAGGTAAGCAACAGCCCATACAGACAGGGTGATGAAAACGATGATGCCCTTATCAACGGCCTTCATGTTCACTTCACGGCCTTCACGCTTGGCCTTGTTTACGATCATGCCCTGCAGACCTTCACGGGTACCCATGTAGTGACCGAAGAAGGAAGAGCAAATTGCCACGATAGCAACCATCTGTGCCAGCCAGCCGAAGACAGCGTTGTCAGTACGCTCAGCGAAAACAGACAGGATAGGCAGGTTGGACGCTTTAGCCGCCAGCAGTTCAGCAGGAGACAGAGTCAGTACGCAGGAGTATACGAACAGCATGGTGAAGCCAACCAGCATCATGGTGGTGCGCTTCAGGGTCTTGCTGGCCTGAGCTTCAGCATCGTTACCCAGATCTTTGCGGTAGGCGGATGTGAAAGAAGAGATCGCCGGAGAGTGGTTAAAGGCGAAAACCAGAACCGGAATCGTCAGGAATACAGTTTTGAAGAAGTCAGCAGCAGAAACAGACGCTTCAAACTGAGCCGTGTTCCACTGAGGAATCAGGTACAGGGAAGTACCGAACAGTACTGCGATCAGAGGGTATACCAGAGCATTGGTCACTTTCAGAACCAGCTTCTGGCCACCAACCATGATGGAAACCAGGCCAGCAACCAGAACAAAGCTGAGGATAGCGCGGTTAGGCGTTTCCATACCCATCTGGTTAACCATCAGGGAAGAAATCGTGTTAGTGATACCAATGCCATAGATCAGCAGGATTGGGTAAATAGCAGCGAAGTAACCGAAGGTGATCAGAGAGCCAGCCTTAGGGCCGAAGTGTTCAGTTACAGTTTCGGTGATATCGGAGTCAGCCTTCTTGGAAGACAGACAGAAACGGGTCAGGCCACGGTGAGCCAGGAAAGTCATAGGACCGATCAGAACGGTCATCAGGATCAGGGGCCAGATGCCACCCAGGCCAGCATTAATAGGAAGGAACAGTACACCTGCGCCAATCGCGGTGCCGAACAGAGTCAGCATCCATTCAGTATCACGTTTAGTCCAGCTTTTAGCTTGCGCATGCGCAGAACCGGCAGCAGTTTGCATTGCACCCTGGGCCATAGGTTTCTCCAATGTGAATTCGGTATCGGCTTGGTTTAGAGAAAAGACAAAAGATGATGGAGGCTGTCTTTTCGAGGGCGCTGACTGTACGGATTAGGCGTCCCCATAACATTGATTCAAATCATTTTTTGTTTTGTAAAAATTGCGTCAATTTCACAATCATTCTGTTTTATCAAAGGTGCAATAGGATTATTGGCAACACGAAAAAGTGTTTACCGAAGTCAACAATTATGTAACCGAGAGAACCAAGCCTGAAGAGATGCTACCTGAGGGAGGGGGATTAACCAATGGCGCGCCCCCCGCGCCATTGGTCAAAAACACACACTGGAGTGAATGCAGGGTTTATTCTATACACTTGTTACATACAGTCAACAATATTTTAGTTTTTAGCCGCATTTTAAAATTTTGTTGAATTTGTCAGTTTGCTTTACAAACAATTATTAGCATTACTTATCAGGCCAAGGATCTACAGACAATCAATAAGGAACAAAAACAATACAAGGAAACCTTTACTACCTGAAAATCATACAAATCTGGAAGGGAAAAAAAAGAGCCATAGTCCGACCTCTCTCTACAGGGTCTCTCACCTCCTGTAATCAGACTATGGCTTAAGTGTCTCCTTAGAGACAGGCTGTCACCATAAATTGGCGGTAGGGGGAAAAGCGGTACTTCAGGTATTTAGTTCGAACAACTCTCCTCTGCAGTTCTCTTTTTATAGACATGGAGGATATGCCAAATCTACAGTCACCCCATGTCACACAAAACCGTTAGCTTTCACTGCTCCACCATGGGCCGGATCCACTGCGACGACCATGGTGACCACGCCCACGCCCACGCCAGCCACCATTTTCAAAACGCTCCTTAACATGGGCTGGCATCCCGTTCCTGGCCACTTTCAGTTCACGTACCAGATCCCCGGACTTCACTGTGACAATGCTGACAGTGTATCCATCATCTTTTTCTACCACTTTACCGACTTTCAGGTTGTCATTGCGCATCCTGCTCTGAAACTCATCCTTTACCTGTTCTGCTGTCAGTTCACGGTTTACCATGTCACTATTCATGCGGGGGCCTGGACCGTATTTACCCTGTCCTGCCAGTGCAGATCCAGTCACTGCTAAACCCAGTGTCAATGCCAATGTCTTTATAGCTGTCGAAGTTTTCATGATTTTCTCCCACCCCTTGGGTAATGACCGTTTCGACAACTTAATTAAAGCTTCTTCATGTCGCAGAACTATCACGTAAAAGGCCTTTTTTGTCGCAATTTGTCGCAACCATCATGCTGCAGCATAACTTTGGTACAACTATCTTCGGCGCAAATCCATATAATGAAGACAGTTTTTATAATGTCTTATTTAGGGCCTTAACCCTAGGTTTTTGTTAGAAGGAGAGTTCCGGATGGAAAACAAAGAACACATTCTTGTTGTTGATGATCACGATGAAATCCGGGATCTGCTGGGGCAATACCTGACCCGCCATGGCATGCGCGTAACTCTGGCTCTGGATGGGATTACCATGCGCCAGAAACTTGAGCAGCACAGTGATATTGATCTTATCGTTCTTGACCTGATGATGCCGGGTGAAGACGGCCTGAGCCTGTGCCGCCATGTGCGTAGCATTGATGGCCCGCCCATTATTATGCTGACAGCTATGGGAGAAGAGGCTGATCGCATTGTCGGTCTGGAAATGGGCGCGGATGATTATCTTGCCAAACCTTTCAGTCCCCGGGAGCTGCTGGCCCGGGTCAAGGCCGTTCTACGCCGTTCCAGCCGTGCACCACGACAGGAAAGTGAATCACCAGCTTCTGGTCGACTCCGGTTTGAGCACTGGACTCTGGATAACAACCTGCGTCAACTGGAAGACGAAAACGAACTTGTTATTCCCCTCAGCACGGCGGAATACCGCCTGCTAAGTGCCTTTACCAGTAACCCGAGACGGGTTCTCAGCCGTAACCAGTTGCTGGATATTACCCAGGGACGGGAAGCCATGCCCTTCGATCGCAGCATTGATAATCAGGTCAGCCGGTTGCGCAGGAAAGTAGAGCAGGATCCAAAGAATCCAACCCTGATTAAAACAGTCTGGGGCGGCGGCTACATGTTCACCGCCGAAGTAGAAAATCGATAGAAAGCAGAAACGCGATAGAAAGCAAAAACTCAATGACAAATTGATGCTCAACAGCAAGTGGAAATGCAATGAAAAGCAGAAACGTAGTGAAACGTTTCCTGCCAAGAAATCTGGCTGCCCAGATGGTGCTGGTGATTTTGCTGGCTTTGCTGCTGGCACAGATTTTGACAGCATGGATTCTGTTTGATGCCCACAGGGCGAACCTGTACAACAGTGATCAGTGGCAACTGGTCAATCGGACCCGCCACCTGACCGAACAGTTGCTCAGGACACCGGATGTTTTTCACCAGAATATGGTGCGCGCAGCCAGCATCCCCAGGGCAGAGTTCTCTCTCAGTCATCAGCCAATTGTGCCTCCGTCCCAAAGAATGTCACTGGAAAAAATGTTCGTCCAAAAAATTGAGCGCCAGCTGGGGCGGCGTTTTATTGGCAGGGTTCACCTGCAGATTGCCGAATATGATCGCCGGGAACTGCTTCGGGATCTGTGCACCACAGAATCCGGTGGATTAAGTATGAGCATGGGGTGCCGTCACCTGCTGAATAACCGGGACAGAGGCGGTCTCTCGGATAAAGATAGAGCTTCCTTTATAGCCATGTCAGTACAGCTGCCAAACCGCAGCTGGCTGAATCTTTTAGCTCAGGCTCCTATCCCCCAGCCAGTCACAGCCTGGCAGACAATTATTTACCTGCTCATCTCATCGGCTCTGGTACTACTGGCCATTACCGTTATGGTTCGCCGTATTACCCGCCCCCTGAAAGCTTTGTCTTCAGCATCTCACCGGCTCGGACGTGGCGAGCACGTTGAGCCACTACAGGAATCCGGACCGGAAGACCTGAGAAAAGCTACCCGAGCCTTTAATGATATGAATGAACGGCTCGACCGGTTTATCGCCGATCGCACCAATATGCTTGCAGCACTCTCCCATGATCTGCGTACACCGATAACAACCTTGCGTCTGCGTATTGAGCTGCTGGCTGATTCGGAAGACAAAGAACGTCTGCTGGCCACCCTGGATGAGATGCAGCAAATGGCTGAAGCCACTCTATCGTTTGCTAGAGAGGGTGCTGTCAAGGAAGAGTCCCGCAGGGTAAGTCTGGGAGCCCTGGTTGACAGCCTGTGCGAAGACCTTACCGATATAGGGCAGGATGTCAGCTACAGCGATGGACCTGAAATTATCACCACCTGTCGGCCAGTCAGTTTACGGCGGGCCCTGCGCAACCTGATAGAAAATGCTGTGAAATATGGACACTGCGCTCGGGTAGAAACCACCAAGACCAGATCAGCTGCCATTATCACGATCGAGGACGATGGTCCGGGCATCAACGAAAACGACAAAGAACGTATATTTGAACCCTTCGTCCGGCTGGAAAATTCACGCAACAGGGATACTGGCGGCATCGGGCTGGGGATGGCTATTGCCCGTAATATCATTCATGCCCACGGTGGACAGATTGGGCTGGAGAACCGCAAAGAGGGAGGTTTGAGAATCCGGGTTTCCATTCCCCTTTAAACGGGGGCAGCAGAACCAGACAGCCATAAGAGGGAAATAAAAAAAGGCCCAGATACAGGGACAGATAAAGAGATAGTATCTGAGCCTTTTACACACATCACCTGGGTTACTGGAGCTGATAGCGGAAGATAAGCAGATGCTTACCTTTGACTTGCTTCAGTCCACCTTTCAGTAGCAGAGCAGTTTTAAATTTGCTCTCACCACCCAGAGTAATCTCTGTGTTTTCAGATTGAGCGACAAACTCACTAACAGCAGCTGCATGGTCAGCCGCAACAGTTTCCTTAACTCCCCACGGGAGCCCCATGACCTTGTCATAGTCTCAGGTATCGCAGATTTTTGCCTCACGCTCGGGGATAGAGCGCAGAATGCTCTCCTCGAACGCCTTGGCAACATTACCGTCTTCAGCAAACAGCACGTTAACGCCTCACTTGTTTACTACAATCAAAAATTTGTAGCGCCGACTATAAAATAGTTGACACAAAAACAAGATGGCACACAAAAACATTAATTATTGAACAAAAATGCTCATCTGTTTTTCTCTTTCCAGATCTTCTCCCACTCTCCCCGGGCTCCAGCTCTGACCTGTTGGATTCTGCTGTCCAGTGCTCCCGTAGCTCTGCTTCGCTGGGCAGCATCATCACGGGTTACCAGCACTCGCCACCACTCGAGCCAATTTGTAACCTCCGCATCCTGCTGATCTTTGTGTTTTCTTTTATGCTTTCTGGCCTTTTGGGCTCTCTCTTTTATCCTGTCTTCAAGAGCCTGTGCTGCACTTTCCGTTTTAGAAGTAAGGAAGGGGAACAACATATCGCGACCATCCTGATACATACCAGTAAGTCCAATAAACATATCGGTCAGGGTAGCCTTGGGCTGCTTTTTCAGTATCTGGTTTAGCTTTTCTCTGTTTTCTATGATGCTTAACTGTGCAGCCTGCTTTCCGCGCCCCTCCCATCGTTCTTCATGATCAATAAGCTTCAACTCTTCTCTGGCTTGTGCTTTTTCTCGCTCAAGCTCTCGCACTAATTCAGCCTTCTGCTTATTCCTAACTTCATGATATATCGCACTGGCACTTAGAAACTCTCTTCTTACTCTTTGTTTTTCTAAATCCTCCCTATAGGGCAGCTGACTTGCTTCTTCCTGATTTTCCGGAACAATTTCATTACCGTGAGTGAGGGCAACATAAACAGGCTTCTCATCAACACAGGCACGCTCCAGAAGTTTGCTGAATATTGGATGATTACTGTCAACCCTGTCTGCATATCTTTCATCACTGATATCGCCACACCAGATGATTTTGTCTGCATTTCCCATCTCACGCACAATTCTCTCCGGCAGGCCAGCCTCCCCCAGCTCTTGAGCTGAAACAGATACTTCTGAAAAATAGACTTCAACCCCATCAATAGTGATTCCCTGATAACGGGTAACCGAATCTTTATCTTTCTCAGCAACCAGAGAATCAGCTAAGTCGTCTGCAATCCAGCGAATCATGGTACTTTTTCCGCTTCCAGACTTACCCAGAACAAGTACATTCTGCTCATCTGCAGCTGTATCCGGTTCAGGTAAAGAGAATTTCACCTTTTTGCTGACTTTCTGGGAGCTCTTGGTTTTCTTGGAAGCTTCTGTTCTCCTGGAGCTTCCAGTTGTCTTGGAACTTTTGGACTTCTTAGGTCTTATAACTGGTTCAGGACTCTGAGTTTTTTTAGAACTTCTACGTTTCTTAGGTGTTACCACGTCCTCTGGCTCAGAACTCGAGTCCGTTTTAGAGCGCCTGGCTTTCTTGGAACTCTTATCTTTCTCAGGCTTTAAACCCTGAGATTTCTTAGAACCCCTGCGTTTCTTAGGTGTTACAACATCCTCTGACTCAGAACTCGAGCCTGCTTTAGAGCGCCTTTCTTTCTTAGAACTCTTACCCTTCTTTGGCTCTGAACTCCTGATTTTTTTAGAGGGCTTTATTCTGGATACGGGTTTTGCCTTTCCTTCAGCCTTGTCTTTGTCCAACGCTGAAAGTTCCTTTTGTATATTTTCCACCTTCCGCAGTCTTTTCTCCATCGGTTCCAGAGAGAAAAAATCAAGCTTCACTTTTCTTTTTGAGGAACGCTTCTTTTTCTCTTTTTCCTCAGAGGCAGACCTGGACTCGTCCGGTTCGTCTTCTGGCAAAAGATCTTCCGGGGCAAGGACATCTTCCCGGTCAGTCATGTCATCATCTTCTTCCAGCTCGTACAGGGGCACCACTTTTTGCTTAACCCTGGATTTACCGTACCGGGGTGTTTTCTTCTTGGCCTTCTTGGCCTTCTTGATCTTCCTGACCTTTTTTACTTTCTTCTCTTTTTCTTCCTCCTGCTCCTGCTTTTGTTCCTGCGAGAGATCTGTCTTCAGCTGGGCAATCACCCAATCAAATATGGCCCGATACACAGATGACCGGACCACTTCAGAAGCCAGTTTCCAGCCTCCTCGCCAGGGGGGGGGGGGCCGACGTATATCAAGGCTTCTCAGAACCTGTTTCATCACATGGCTAAGAGGCAGAGAACTGATCAGCCATACTTCCGGCAGTTCATAACCCTGGCTGATATAGCGGTCAAACAAGATAAAGCTATCCTTGCCAGAAGAGACAGCCATCAGGTTTTTCCCGCCGCTGACAAAGTGTTCCTCAGCTTGAACCTGCACGACTCCAGCCATTGCCCCCGACAACACTGCTGGAAGGTTGGTAATGACATCCGAGTGCAAAGGATTGATCAGTTTCCTGGCCCTGGTACGCTGCTCAGGCTTCTTTTCTGCAAGGACATCAGTCCACCAATTAGTCTGCGCTCCAGTGGAGAAATGGGCAGGAAACTCAAACAGGTTTCCCGGACTACTGTTTGCCCAGGCACGAACCCACAGTTTTCTGTGATCGTTTTCACTGTCGGGGTATAAATGTATTTCCGTAACCCCCTGCTCCCTGGCCCAGGTTCTTAGATCAATCAGAGTTTTTTCATAATTGCTTTCCGGTTTAAAATCCTGACTGCCAAAAGGGAAACTGATTTCAAGCCAGGGCTTGCCTGTGTCGGGGGCAAATTCCCGGCCAGGCAGACGATATCGAACCAGGACCGCCCGACAGAGTTCTTCGTGTCCGCAGAGCAGTATTTGCTGCCCCTTCAGCTGGGGCAGAAGTGACTGCCAGATATCGGGTAATGTTGTTGATAGCAGTTGCCAGTGACTGAACAGATAACGTATTAACACTGTTGCAGCAGGGTGCAGTTTGTCAGACATGGCCCAAGCCCCGGTCGTCACAGCCATGCGCCCCAGCAGATCCGGCCAGCTGGATGTTGTTATTCCATCCACCGCTATATCACTGACCAGAGAACCATAGTGCCCGAAGAAAGGTCCAAAATAGGTTTTCAGGAGGTCATGGGAAAAATAGCTAGTGACCATAAACCCCAGAGTGGAGCCTGCAGCAAAAGCCTCATCGGAGGCAAAATCCACAATCTGATCTTGCCAGCTGTAGGGGTCTTTTCTGAAGCTGGCCGCTTTCCATGATGGAAGATAAATCAGCAGCTCTTCTCTTGTAGCATCAACTGACTGAATGTCAGCTTTTAAATCAGGAATGGACAGAAATACCAGAACCAGCAATATCTTATAAAAAATCTGTACCCTGCCCTGCTCTACTGATCCCACCTGAGCCCGCCCTTCATTGTTCTGAGGGCTATAAGGTAGCCAATTACAGCGGACGTGCCAGCTTTACACCATTCTTTAGTCCTTCCTCCAGCAGGCATTTCAACTGGTTTGATACAGCTGTTCTACCCTTCTCCTGCTGGAGGTTAATTATCCCGGACTTATTCAAGATAGCGCGCTTACTTTATGCAGGATGCAACATCCTGAGCAAAATAGGGCTTCTGGTTTGACCAAAAAATATAATCGACTCTTAAGAAGTTGTCGGCGAAAGAATACAGCATTGGGACTATATTCTTCCGTCCGCTGACCACATCGTCATTATTCGTCTTGCCGATGTAATTACCATCCTGCACAGCAATGCCAAGGGGTACGGTATAGGTACTTTCATGCATCATGGAAATCGGGTGATTAAGCTGCCCCCTTCGTTGCACCATCAGATCAGGTGCCCCCAAACCTACCCCGATTTTTTCACCATATTCGTAAATTGATTTCAGCTGTCCTTTGTCTTCCCAGGGGAGCCATTCACCCGGTGTGAAATTTGCGTACTGCAGTTTGGTAGATATTGGGAAAGCCTTGCCAAGGGCCAACATGTTTTCTTTAAGAGAGAGGACATACTCAGCATTGTTGAATGAATCAGCTTTTTCATGGGAGACATCGATGGCTGTTTCCTGCAGGTTAATACCCTCAATTCGGCCATCAAACGCTTTACCCAGCTCCAGAAGCAGTTTTGCAAACCTTTCCTGAACATTGTCATTCCAGCGCTTGGCAACCCATCCTTCAATTTCTCCGCTGTCTGTCCATTTTGCCGCTACCCCACCATCAAAATCTTCAGACAGAAGGTAATCTGGCACAGCTTTATACTTAGCCCTGAAAGTTGCATCCTGAAGCTGAATGAACAGTTTCTTTCCCTTTCCTTCCAGGAACTTCAGGTCTGACTCGATCCTGGAAAAATCATAGTGCCCTTTCTCTGGTTCAAGCTCTCTCCAGGGATACATAATCTGAGCACCATCAAAACCTTCCAGATCAAGAAATATATGGTCTCTGATGCTTTTGCGATCCCGGGCAAAATAAACAAAATTCTTCATAGCCGGATCCGCCGCCGGACACTTTGCCTCTATGTGATTCTTGTATTCATTTTTATATTTGTCCTGGGGGTTAACCCACTCTGCATGGGCGTATGCGCTGGTTGCCAAAATGGCAAGCGAAAGTAGTGCTTTAAGTTTCACTTGAATCCTTTGCGTGATGTTCCTGAATCAAAATGATGGTATTTATGATGTGACAAATGTGGAAGTGGTAGATGTACTGCAGTACTGGAGTGACTTTTTAAGAGCCTGTGCATAACTGTTATTTAATTCATATTATTTTCAGGAGGTGAAAGTAGGAGCCTGTTAATATAAGATGACACCCGGCTGTCTACACTTTGGCTAAAAAACCTGAAGTACAGAGGTTCAGAAGTGCGACCCCGCACACGAACGCGTTCGAATATGTGCAAAACTCTTCATTGTCCATAGTTTGGTTTTCCACAAATTCTGTGGATATCTTTGTTAATTACTTTTGAATTAAAGATTTATGGCAGATCTGTTATGGCATAGAAACAATTGTCTATTTTTTAAACACTTGAAATAGATGAACCTCGATAGCAAACATTTCTGTCCCTAAATAACCTTGAAAATCGTCGTTTAATAACTTCTTTACCGGCAGACTGATATATACTTTTGAATGTGCGCTTTCGCTTGTGGCTTAGCAGGAAAGTACTTATTAATATGTCAGCATATTAATCCACAAGCTGAGCACAGCCCGGGACGGTTAATAAGAATAAGTAAGGCGGAGCCTATGCAGAAGCAGAAAGCTATAAAACCTCCAAGTAAGCTGGATACAGCCTTTGATGCGCTGCGCGCGGTCAAAGATGTCGCCAGCCTGGTCAGCGAACGCTCTCTGCTTAAGCGTGCTCCCCAGGGCGATGGCCACACGGTTATGGTCATTCCCGGCTTTCTTACCAGCGACCCTGCTACATCCTTTATCCGTAACCGCCTGAGAAAGCTTGGCTACAATGCTCAGCCCTGGCGTCTGGGGATAAACTTGGGACCAGCAAATGGACGAGATATTGAAGCCCAACTGATCGACAGGATTAAGGAGGTTTATCTGACTTCCGGCCATAGAATCAGTCTGGTGGGCTGGAGTCTTGGGGGCGTCCTTGCCAGAGAAGCCGCCCGCCGCTTTCCGGATATGATCCGCCAGGTAATAACCCTGGGCAGCCCGGTCAGTGGTTCTCTGGAAAATACCAGCCTGTGGGATCTGTACCTCAAGGTTTTTGGCCGGAATGAAAGTGTCGAAGATATTGAAGAGAGATTTGCCCAGGCCTGCCAGCCAGTACCCCATGTTCCCTTTACTTCCATCTATACCAAACAGGATGGCATCGTCGCCTGGCAGATTTCCCATGTTGAAGAGACCGAGATGTCTCAGAACATTAATGTCCGGGCCAGTCATGTTGGTATTATTTTCAATCCCCGCGTGCTTTACGTGATCGCTGACCGTCTGGCTCAGCCCGATGGTGAGTGGAAACGCCTGGATGAAAGTACTCAGAGAGTCCTGGCTTAAATCAGCTACTGTAAGTACCCGGACGCATGAAATCATATATTTCTGACTCAATCTCCAGGCCGCTCAGCCGTGCCGCAGCTCCGGTCACATAGCGGGCTATGCTCCCTGCGCTGCAACCCAACTGAGCAACCTGTTTATTGGCCAGAAATATGCGATTCCATATGCCCGGGTACTTACCAAATCACTTTAAACAAGCATCTCAGTTTTTATCGCGCATATGACCAGCTTTTTCGCTGAAATGCTCTGCTGCTCAAACAGCGATTTCCATAAGATGGGGGAGTGAAGTGCATCTATTGCGGCACTCAGCCATAGGGAAATTTTAAATGTATCAGGTATCGCCCCAGGACAACTTATTCCTTCATATGGAATCGGGCACAACCCCCATGCACATAGGATTACTGTGCATTTATAACCAGTTTACGGCTGACAAGGGTAAGGTACGATTTAAAGATATTATCAAGACATTTGAATCCCGGTTGCACAAAATACCTCCGTTGAGACAGCGTCTGGTCTCAACGCCTTTGCACCTTGATTACCCTTACTGGATTGTTGATCCTGATTTTGATATTGAGTTCCATGTACGCCACATAGCCCTGCCAACTCCCGGTGACTGGAGGCAGCTCTGTATACAGGTTGCCCGCCTGCACGCACGCCCCATGGATATGAACAGGCCACTCTGGGAAGTGACAGTTATTGAAGGTCTGGATAATATTGAAGGTCTTCCCAAAGGCTGTTTCGCCATTCAGGCCAAGCTACACCGTGCCATTTACAACCGGGAAATTGGCGGACAACTGATGGCAGCAATCCACGACCTCAGTCCAGAAAGCGTTGAATATGTTCCCGAACACCCAACTACGGTTGACCGGGTACCCACAAGTGTTGAGCTGCTGAGCCGGGCAGCTGTTAATCGGGTAAAGATTGTCGGCTCCTATGCCCAGGTAGCCCGCAAGTACGCTATTCCTGCTGCGCGCAAGCTCTATGACGCCGTGTGCAGAAGCCAGTCTTGTGCTCTCAGACACTCTCCCCATACTCGCTTCAATAACAAGCTGTCACCACACCGAGTGTTTGAGGGCACAAGTTTTAAGCTGAAACAGATAAACACAATTCGCAACCGGTTTCAAAATGCTCGTTTTAATGATGTGGTCATTGCCATTATTGCCGGTGGTCTGCACCGCTACCTCTCCAGCAAGAATGAGCTGCCAATAGCATCTTTAACCGCCATGTACCCGGTTCTCAGCCATCCTGGAGAGCAGTCTGGTGACCGAATTCACCGTTTTTCCCATATCTTCCCAAGACTGTTTACCGAAGTTACTGATGACAAAGAACGCCTGAAAAAACTGATCCACCATCTTGCCAAGGCTAGAAAGCAGTCTGTCTGGCTGGACTGGCAGTTTGCTGATGATGCTGCCAGGCTGTTTCCAAACACCCTAGCCGATTTGATGCTGAAAGGAGCCGTTAACTATCAGAATGCACGTCATACCGGCCCCTTCTTTAACACCCTGATCAGCAGTGTAGCCGGACCTCATATACCTCTCTATCTCTGTGGCGCCAAACTGGAAGTCGGTTTTGGTATTGATTCCATTTACGACAATGTTGGACTTGCTCAAACCGCCTTCAGCTACAACGGCACCTTGAATATTACCGTTAACGCCTGCCGAAATATGATGCCTGACCCTGAATTTTACGTTCAATGTATTCAGGATTCTTTTAAAGCCTTGTATAGATCAGAAAAGAAGGCACAACGTGAACTTGCCTCAGAAGCCATTAATACCGATTAATAGTCCAGATCAATAAATGATTTATGGGGCTTTCTCAGGTTGGCAGATGAAAGTGAGGGGTTGAAACAGAAATAGCCTTCAGGCAAAGGTTGATTTGAACGGATCAACATTTCTGAAGGATCAGGCATGTCTACAACGCCCTCACTGCGTCCTATGTTCACATTTCCCGGCTGGGTAATCGACCACATTGATATTAATTGGGATGAATCTGTGGCTACAGTTTCCCTGCGCAGGGATGGTCGCATACAGCAGTTCAGATGCAGTCAGTGTCAGAACCCAATGGGTAAAATCCGTGAGAATGAGCGTACCGTGCTGGACTTGCCGCTGGGTACTCTGGATGTGCAATTATGCTTCACTGTTTACCAGGGACGGTGTTCCCACTGTGGGCACATTGAAACAGTCACGCCTCCCGGGTTGGCTCCCAAAGCGCAGGCTACTGAACGGCTGAAGCAACATGTCAGTCATCTCTGCCGCTATATGCCCTGCAACAAGATTCCTGAATTCATCTCTATCTCGCATCATACGGCCAGGCGCTGGGATAAAGAGATATTGATGAAAACTCTGCCAGCCCCTGACCTGGATAACATACGAGCCCTGTTGATTGATGAGAAATCCATTGGTAAAGGACACCATTACCTGACTGTTGTTCTGAATGCTGATACGGGCGAAACCCTGTTCCTTGGTGAAGGCAAGCGAAAAGCCACCCTGGACCAATTCCTCAGCTGCTTAACTCCGGAACAAAAGTCTCGCATTGAATGTGTGGGTATAGACCGTGGTGGTAGCTACAAAGCGTCGGTCAGGGAGCACCTTCCTGACGCCGATATCGTTTACGACAAGTTTCACATTATTGCCAATTACAACGATGTCATAGATAAAATCCGTCGTCGGGAATGGAGGCAGGCTGAAGTTGATGATAAGCCTTTCATCAAGGGGCAGCGCTTCAATTTGTTCAGGAACCCTGAGAACCTCACCCCCAAGGGAGAAAGCTGTCTGAAAGAACTGTTGGCTATGAACGAAGACCTGTACCAAGCCTACACCCTGAAGGATATGCTCAAGCAGCTCTGGACGTACACTTACAAAGGTTGTGCCAGTAAGTTTCTCGACAGGTGGATCGAGCTGGCCACAGAAACAGGCATTGGCGAACTCAGGCGGTTTGCCAAAGGGTTGGATCGGGCCAGAGAAGGACTCCTGTCATACTGTCAGCACCGAATAACCAGTGCAAAAATTGAGGCCTTTAACGGTGTGATCAAACGTATTGTCTACAAGGCTTGTGGCTATAACGACCTTGAATATCTGTATCTGAAAATCCGGCAGGAGGCTCAGATATGATCTGCCAACCTGAGAAAGCCCCTGATTTATTTGATATGGATGGGAGGCAGACCCTGCATAAAATATTCAGGCTGCCTTAATTTTTTACCATAAACAAAAATACCACCCACGCCAATCCACTATTCAGGAAAAGCTCAATGGCAGTATTTTTAAGTAGACAAACATGAATTGAAAATGCCCACCTTCAAGTATGAAACTATGCGGGCATTTTCATGGTAAAAAGTCATGAAGCCTTTTTGGCAACTGGCTTGGCTGCAGGTTTCGCTGCTGGTTTGACTGCAGGCTTGCGAGGTACAGACTTCTTCTCTGCAGCACTCAGGGCTTTAACAGCCTTGCTCAGCTCTTCAATCTGCTCAGATAACACCTGAACATCAGTCTTTTCTTCTTCAACACTGTTCAAGTGCAGAACTTCTTTCAGACGTCCGATTGTCTCACTGACACGCTCCTGAGCTTTTTGCTTCAGATCATCAACTTTATCAGAAGCGCGATCACGAACATCTTCACCATCTTCTACCAGTTCTTCAAATAGCTTCTTGCCTTCCAGCCCAAGCTTCTCATAACGAGCATACGCGCCCAGGCCTGCCAACCAGATTTTCTCATACATAATGTCACTCCCCTAATTCGCTTCACTATGATCTGCGAACTTATTATACGAACGGGGTAAAAACGGGTAAATATTCATATTTTCTTCAACGCCTGTCATTTAAGCTAATTCCACCCTAAAAAAAGAAAACGAAAAATTCCCGTTTAATCATTAATTTAGCTCTTGAACAGCCAGATCATTTTCCATCTAATACTGAGGAGCAAGGGATAGAAGCCATGCTGTTACTTTGGAAGTACTTTTCCACCACCTCAAGGTGACAAAACAGGGCGATGAAAAAAGTACATACCACGTAAAAGAGAAAGAGAATATTTACAAACCGGGAAGTTCGAACAATGAAAAAAGTGACTGCTGAACACTACTATAGCTGCCAGGTAGACGATGTCTTTCGTTTCTTCTCCAGTGAACAGTCTATTGCAGACAAGTATGAAGCCCTTGGCATTCGCAAGTTCCGCCTCAGGAACCTGTCCGAGTCTGGTAACACCCTGAACATTGATGCCCGCCGCGAGGTTCCTGCCGGTACAGAAATACCTTCAGCCCTACGCAAGTTCACTGGGGAATATAATAAAGTGCGCCAGCGTGAGATCTGGACACTGCGGGATGATGGAAGCCGTCACTGCAAGATGCGCGTTGATCTTGATGGTTTACCGGTCAGGGTACAGGGAGAGATGCTGATCAGCTCCACAGTAGATGGCTGTGTTAACCATGTCTCCATGGAGGTCAGCGGTACCCTGCCTCTGGTTGGCAAGATTGCCGCCGAGTTTGTGGTTATGAATATTGAGCAGCAGATGGAGAGTGAATATCAGTATATAACCAAAACCGTTCAGACTCCTGAAACAGTATAGGCTTTTGATAAAACACAGTTTTTTGAAAGGCCATAGCTTCCGCACTTCAATATAGCTTTCGCACCTCAATAAAGAAGGCTCACACACGGGCCTTCTTTATCGCATCCTGAGCACCAGAGTTAAACGACTTCGATAACCTTCTCAGCAGTTTTCGTCATAGCTCTCTTGGCTGTGGACGCTTTAACTTCTTTTGTAGCCTCCTTGACCGGAGCAACGTTTGGTTTCTTGATTTCTTCAACTTTGCTCTCAACCCTGGCCTCAGTCTTGGGCACATTTTTCACAGCCACCGGCTTTGAGGCCTGCCTGGTTGCAGGTTTTTCCGGTCGGGTCTGATCTGGCAGTGCCGCCTTCCTGATCTCTTTCATGGAGTAGCGCAGACAGTCAGCATAATAAGCCGGATCCGGCATCATATTACGACAGCAGGTCAGGCTGATACTTATCCGCTTGTTGTAACTGAAGATAATATGGAACAGACCCATAGTGTCATAGCTGATACCTGTACCATGGAACTGCACCAGCTTGGCACCGGCAAAGTACAGGGGAAACTGCGGACCGGGTACATTTGTGATAACAGTATTAAACAGAGTCTTGAGATAGCTGGTCAGGTGATACTTCAGTAGTGTGCGCAAGGCCAGGTTGGTCACCGTCGTAGGCAACAGCTGGGCCGTATCCAGGAACAGGCTGCCACTGCTGGACTCATTGTCATGCTTGCCATTGGATATTGCAGTGTGAATAGCTTCCAGCCGTTTCAGAGGATCAGCAATGTCGGTAAATACCTTCGGGAACATAAAGGAAATTTTGTTCCCCTGCACTCCTTGTGTCTGCTCTTCCCTTACATTGATAGGAATCATGGCCGTCATCGACTCATCGGGCAGCTCGCCTTTAGTTTTCAGATAACGTCGCAGCGCACCGGCCACAATACAGACCATGACATCATTAACAGTAATATTGGGAACAGCGTTCTTGATGGCCTTGATTTCATTCAAATCAAAATCAACCGCCTCAAATACCCGGTGCACACTGACGGGTTGATTGAACCGAGTCTTGGGAGCCCTGAACAACATATTGCTGCTGAAAACATCACGGGGTTTCTGGGTCAGCAGATTCTTCGCCAGACCGAAGGTACCTGGCAAAATATGGTTAGTTAATGCCTTACCCTTTTTGGCAACATTCTTCATACCATTAAGTGCAGCACGACTCAACAGCTCAACACCTGTAGGAATCCGGTCAACAATCCATGGTTTATCCGGCAAGCCTGGTTTTACATTCGGTCCCAGGTCATGCATGGCAGCCATCAGCTGGGTACCAAAGACACCATCAACCAGCGAATGATGAATCTTTGTGACCACAGCAAAACTGCCTTTGGGCACACCATCAATATTATCCAGCCCTTCGATGACATACATCTCCCAGGGAGGACGCCCCATATCCAGTGGCCGGGAGTGGATACGGGCAACCTGGATACATAACTGGCGCCAGTCTCCAGGTTGAGGCAGCGCTATATGGCGCATATGAAATTCAATATCGAAATCCGGATCAGCTATCCAGTAGGGGTAATCAAGCCCCATGGGAACTTCAACAGCACGGTAACGCAGGGAAGGAATCTTGTGCAGACGATTCTCGAAATAGCGCAAAATATCTTTGAATCCCAAGGCACCACCGGGAACCGTCGATACATCATAAATACACAGTGCACCAACATGCATGGGTGTATTTCCGGTTTCCAGATTAAGGAATGCAGTATCCAGTGGTGATAGCTGTTCCATGTTCCCCGTCCTTCTTGAACTTGTAAAGTTACTGCCTGCAGTGGTTCAGCTTTTTTAAATTTTTTTAATACCACCGCAGATATCATTTGATACTTATTAAATAACTTACGTCAGGCTATTTTATTCTTACCAGATAACAGGTCAATGTATTGTTCCAGAAGAAACCACTTCCCTTTTCCTGCCAAGAACATTGTATGTTTTCAGCCTGACACAGGCAATTTACTACGCATCATCTATACCAGTTACCAATACAGTTTTCACTGGAGATATGAATATTAGCCCATAAAGACGACGACCATCGTATAAAATGACTAACTTGATGTAATCATTAATCAAATTTCAGTTCTAAACTGCTCTTGCACTGCCATGAAAATTTCTTTCAACATTTAAACTTGTTCAGCTTTTTTACTCAATGCTGGTACAACCATGACAAACAGACTTCAGCATATGAACAGCAGCCCTGAGCGCAAGAGCAGCCCTGAGCGCAAGAGCAGCCCTGAGCGCAAGAAAAAAACAACGACAGGCAGAACAAGTAAATTAATCAGTAGGGAAGGGCGGCTCCACCAGGGGTTGCATCAGCAGCCTGTTTCCGAAGTGAACTACCGTGACTTTATCCTGAGAACTCCGATGGGAAACAGAGCTGGTCCTCTCAGGCGCTGGTTTGGTTTTAATCAGTTCCAGTTTATCTCGATCATCAGCCACGACATGATTGTCGGTGCTGCCATAGCCCACACCCGTCTGGCCGTTATCAGCTTTGTCTATCTCTACCATACAGAAACCAAACGGCTGGACAGCTACCGGTTTAAAGCCCCTCCCTTTAAAGCTTTCTGCAGAACTTCTCTTAAGCCGGATAACGGCCAGTGGTTTTTCCGCCAGGGCCACAACACGATAGAGATGGCCTCCAGCCATGGTAGCCGCACCCTTACTGTTCGCCTCAGAGATGACACGGCTATTGATATGAGTTTCAGGGATAACAGCTTTGAACCTGTGCGCTGTGCTACCCGAGTAGATCTGAACGGTTTTTCCTATACCCAGAAGGTAGCCGGTGTTCCCTGCAGAGGGCAGATCCACTGTCCGGCCGGCGATTTCAACCTTGAAGAGAGACAGGCCTGCGCCACTCTGGACTGGACAGCCGGATATTTGAAAAGGCGCTGCTTCTGGAACTGGATCTGCCTGTCCGGAGTGTTGCCAGACGGACGATATCTGGGTCTTAATGGTGCCTGCTTTACCAATGAATCCAGTTTTACTGAAAACGGATTCTGGCTTGATGGAAAATTAAACAAAGTTAGTGGAATAGCTTTCGAATATGATCCTTTTAATATTTATATGCCATGGCGTATTTACTCCAATGACGGCATGGTAGATTTAAAATTCACCCCGGCAGGCGCCCAAACCGAAAAAAATAACTTTTTAATTATGGCCAGCAATTTTCACCAGATGATTGGCCTGTTCTCAGGGAAACTTATCTGCGCAAAAGGGGAAATAATAGAAATCAAAGATTTCTGGGGGTTCACCGAGGAGCATTACGCCAAGTGGTGAAATCCAGCAAAAATAAACAACAGAAAGAAAAGAATATATCCAGGATCCTGCAAGGCTAGGGTCAGTGCAGTTTCGGAGATTATAATGCTTAGGGACAGTTATGTGTATTCAGCCGATATTTCCGGGCTTTCGGAAGAGAAAGCTCTCTCACCCATGGAGGAAGGATACTTCACAACAATCTCTGATATTTTTCACTACTCCTGCAAGGAATATGCTTCACAACCTGCCTTCACCAATATGGGGCAGACTATAACATTTCAGGACCTGGAAAAGTTCAGCCGTTACTTCGGAGCCTGGTTGCAGAAACATACTGACCTCTCTCCTGGCGACAGGATTATTATCCAGCTGCCTAATATCCTGCAGTTTCCAGTGGCTGTTTTTGGCGCACTGCGGGTCGGTTTCATCGTGGTTAATACCAATCCTCTGTACTCAGCCCGGGAGCTTGAACACCAGATAAAAGACAGTGGTGCCAAGGCTATTATTACTTTTGCCAATATGGCTTACGTAGCTGCTGAAGTCATCCCCGACACTGACATAAAACACGTTATTATTACCGAACTTGGCGATATGCTTGCACCCCACAAGCGCCTCCTGGTTAACAGTGTTGTGCGCTATATTCGCAAGCTGGTACCTGATTTTTATATTGCCGGCAGCCACAAGTTCACAGATGTCCTTCACCAGGGCAAAGATCTCTACCTTAACGAATTCGAGCCGGAAACCCAGGGTCTGGCCATGCTTCAGTACACGGGTGGCACAACCGGTGTTGCCAAAGGTGCCATGCTAACCCACCGCAACCTCGTGGCCAACATGTTGCAAACCCAGGCAATCTGCGGAGACTTTATCAAACAGGATCACGAAGTCTTTATCGCTCCCCTGCCCATGTACCATATTTACTCCTTTACTCTGCACTGCATGGTCAGCATGTCGATGGGAATACACAATGTCCTGATCACCAACCCTCGCGACCTGCCAGCCTTTATCAAGGAGTTGCAAAGTCACCCCTTCACCCTATTCACAGGCTTGAATACCCTTTTTGCCGGGCTGATGCGCCAGCCCGGTTTTGACCGCATTGATTTCAGTCACCTGAAACTGACCTTCTCTGGAGGCATGGCCCTGCAACAAAGTGTTGCGGAGCGTTGGGAAGAAAAGACCCAGGGCCAAGTCTGTGAAGGTTACGGTATGACCGAAACATCCCCAATTATCTGCGCCAACAGGCTGGACAGCGTTCGTCTGGGAACTGTAGGTAAACCTGTTCCTGGCACCCAGCTACGCATTATTGATGGTGATGGAAAAGTTTTGAACAAAGCCACTGACAGGGGAGAACTGTGTGTAAAAGGACCACAGGTTATGTCTGGATACTGGAACCGCCCCGAAGAGACCGCAAAAGTTCTCTCCAGGGATGGCTGGCTGAAGACCGGTGATATAGCCGCCATCAGTGAAGATGGTTATGTCTCAATCGTGGATCGGGTTAAGGATATGATCATTGTATCCGGGTTTAATGTTTATCCCAATGAGGTTGAAGAGCTGCTGGTGTCCCACCCAGCCATTAGCCAATGCGCCATTATCGGCCTGCCTGATGAAGTCTGTGGTGAAACCGTTAAGGCCTTTATTATCAGGGATAACAAGAACCTTTCAGAAAAAGATGTTATCCAGTTCTGTCGGCATCATATGGCTGCTTACAAGGTTCCCAGAAAAATAGAGTTCCGGGAGACTCTGCCAACCACATCGGTAGGTAAAGTACTGCGCCGGGAGCTGAGAGAGGAGGAGCTGACCCGGTGTGAAGTGGGTGATCCTATAGATGCCTGAGCCCCTTCATTAACATTAGTTATCAACATAAGAAGGCAGGCTGAATAACACCTGCCTTTTTCATTTTCTGTCTTCTGTATCCCTGTTCAGATACTCCAGAAATTCCACCGGGGCTCCATTATCTTCGATAAAAGCCACCCGTAAACCTTCAGACGGAAAGCCTGATTAAACAATAATAGTTTTCCCGACAATGGCAGTATCCAGATCATCAACCTCAAACGCCACATGGGGAACAGTTTTTACCTGTTCCAGCAGCAGAGCAGGGAGCAGCAGAACTGACCCCTTTCGCTTTCGCCCCCTTTCATTGAAAATCAAAGTTTCTAAAATGAGGGATAGGGAGCCTGTAACTCTAATGTCGAGCTCGTCGCTATTGGTCTTCGTCTCTTCCTGGAGAAAATATTTTCGTTATAATAGAATCAGATAATTTCTGCTTAGCCTTTCTTCTCATCATCGTCATTAACACATCATTCTTATACTCATTTTTCTGCACACCTTCTAATTCAAATGCCAGATTTTGCTCAGCTGGGTCTTTTATTAATTCATCAATCACATCCTTAATAATTTCACCTCTGACATTTTCGCAGAAACTTTCATCTATATTTACTGACATATCAATCATCCCCTTACTCATCAAACTATTAACTCGAGAGTCAACTAACTTTGAAATTAACGCTCCAGACAATTCTTGAGAATAAGGTGGCTGGCCTTTTTGCATTTGAGCTTCAGCTCTTATCTTTAACTTTTTGCTCCCTTTCTTCCTTGTTTGACGTTCTTCTTCACTATATTCTTTTGACTTGTTCTTCAAGATAACCAAATGTTCAGGCTCATTTTTGACAAATGGAAGGAAAGTACTCTCTGTTGTTTGAATGACTACACCTTCAACAACAGGGGGGGATACTGCCGCACCAAAAAGACAACTTTTGGTGTCGTTGGGTTTTATATCAATAACACTAAAATAATTCCCCCTGATAACCTCAGGAACACAAGGAATATCTGCTTGTTTTGCTAATCCCCTGTACTGATCATAATCCAAAAATTTACCATGACATCTTATAGAAAAAACTGAAAATCCATTAACAGGGTATCCTGAAGGTATTCCCAACTTAACCGACGGCCCATAATACTCTCCTGTAACAATCAAAAGTTCTCCAAGCTGACACAAATTTTTCTCACAGGCATTATCATACAAACGCTTCACATTATCTCTGTAAAATCCAATGTACTTTTCGGATTCATTAAAATCACGATCACTTGGAATAAAACCTTTTCTTGTAGATGTCCTTACTTCCCCCCCTCTGGTATAAAAACTAAAGTTGACTCCGTTTATTTTCTCTGTAGCTGCAAAAGTTACTTTATCAAGATCAAGACCTTCACATATTATTTTTTTTGCATATTCAGAATATTTAAAAATTGATGGGAATTCCTGAAAATCACTCTCTTCCACTTTTTTTACTATCCTTCCTGAGAAACTTGCTCCATTTCCCTCTCCGATAGCTTCACTTTTGGGTGTACTGTCGTAGGCTCCTCCTCCTACTACTCCTACTAATTGTGTAGCTCCTAATTTGTCTGATAAATTGTCCATATATAACTCCTTGATTGTATATCTGCGACATTAAGAGTCTTATTAGAGCCATACAGGAGATCATTAGTTTAATATTTTCCTGACAATTGAGTCAGGTGCTGTTGTTTTTTATTATGCGACCCAGTGCCGGGTAAGCTTTGGAATGATATCGGTTTTACTCAGGTGTGACCGTGTGCCTGAAGGTCTTTCCAAGCATCAACGCCCGCAGATGCGGGCGTTATATTCAGGAAAAAACAGAATAATCAGGCTGGCTCAGTGACTTTCTTGGCGGCAGGCTTAACTGCAGGCTTCGCCTTGGGAGCTGCTGGTTTCTCAGCTGCGGCCAGAGCTTTAACAGCTTTGGTCAGTTCTTCAAGCTGACCGGCCAGAGCTGCCACTTCATCTTCTTTCTTCTCTTCGCTGGACACCATTTCCTTCAGGCGGTCAACGACTTCATTAACCCGGGCACGAGCCTTGCCTTTCAGATCTTCAACCTGGTCAACGGTACGTCCCTTAACTTCTTCACCATCTTTGACCAGTTCGTCAAACAGCTTCTTACCTTCTTGCCCGAGTTTTTCGTAACGGGCATAGGCACCCAGACCTGCCAGCCAGATTTTTTCGTACATAACTTATCCTCGCCTCTTCTTACCGTGACAACGTCTACTTCCGTTCACAGTTGCTTTCCGCTTACGGTCGCTCACCACCTAGGCGGATGCCACACTACCCAACTGCTCCGGCAGTTCATCTTGCTTCATAAGGTAACGATGCAGGGCACCTCAAACAACCGACACGATGACATCATTCACGGTCACTTAGAGCCTGTTCATAATCGCCCCGATTTGCTCCAGATCGAAATTAACGCCATCAAAGCGGGTAAGACTGTTTTGTCAGTGGCACTGACAGGGGAAGATAACAGGACTCATATGGAGTGCCAAAGCAGGACATACAAATTTAAAACTGCCATACCAGAGCCACAGGATCGCATTCAGTGTGGTGTCTTGCACCACAATATCTCCCGAGTGCATACCTGCAGCCCTGGTGGCAGCCGACAGATAAACAGGGCTCGCTCCTGACCCCCAGGAATCCTTCCTTTACCTATCTTGCCAGAAAACATACCTGACACTATTTCTGGCTGGTATAACAAAGGTGTCAGCCATACTTTCACAGACAATGGTTAACGATAAAAAAAACCACCTCTGTACCCAGAGGGTAAAACATGGGAAATTAACCATAATCAGAACAATAAAAAATATGATATGGGCCGCGCCATGCCCCTTCCCGGGACACGACGAGCACAACAGATCAACCCGTTTCTTACCATGAAGCTGCTCAGGGTAAGCAGTCTTTTACCCACAGGGCATAAAATCCGCTTATGGGTGTTTGGATGTCTATTACTGGCAGGCTGTTCCGGCCCCTGGAATGACCCCAATGAATCGGAGAAGCTGGGAGAGGTTGTTTACTATGGCAGTTATTCAACCCGACTTCAGCACCTTGACCCAGCCCGCTCTTACAGTTCCGAGGAAGCGCTGTTTATTGATCAGGTTTATGAAGCGCCCCTGCGCTATCACTTTCTCAAGCGCCCTTACGTACTGGAACCCGCCCTAGCAGAAGCAATGCCCCAGGTCAGTTACCTGGATCGGGAGCTGAACCCGGTTGACGGAGACAGCCCCGCAATGGTTTTCAGCCTCTATACCATTACCCTGAAGCAAAACCTGCAGTACCAGCCCCACCCGGCTTTTGCCAAAGGAGCAGATAGTCAGCCCCTTTACTTTTTCGAGTCAGAGCAGGCATCAGAAACCTACACCACTCTTTACGACTTTCCTGTGAGCGGCAACCGCAGGCTCAAGGCTGAAGACTTTGTCTATGGCATAAAGCGCCTTGCTGATCCCGCGAATAAATCCCCGCTTCTGGGGATTCTGTCAGGGTATATTGATGGTATGTCCGAGTTTGGCCAGAAGGTCGAAGGCATGCCCCATGACCGGTGGCTGGATCTGCGCAGGATCCCCCTGAGTGGCGTTCAGGCCATTGATGACCACACCTACACTATCCGGATAAAGGGCAGATATCCCCAGTTTCGTTACTGGCTAGCCATGCACTTTATGGCACCCGTTCCCTGGGAAGCAGACCGTTTTTATCACAACCCCGGATTCCAGGATCGTAACCTGACCATTGACTGGTATCCGGTGGGCACCGGCGCTTTTATGATGACCCGCAACGATCCCAATAAAGGCATAACTCTGGAGCGAAATCCCAACTATCGGTTCGATCCCTACCCCTCTGAAGGTGAAGAGTCAGATGGTGAAAACGGCCTGTTGGATGATGCCGGAAAAGCCATGCCTTTCATTGACAAAGCGACTTTTCGGCTGGAGAAAGAGAGCCTGCCTCAATGGTCAAAATTCATGCAGGGCTGGTATGACCGTTCAGGAGATGACACCCACAATATCAGCGCCAGCAATTTTGATCTGGCTTTCGTTGTATCCGGTTCGGGTATCGACCTGAGTCCAAGAATGAAGAACCAGGGCATCACCATCAGTACGGAAATCAAACCGGCTATCTATTATTTTGGCTTCAATATGCTGGACCCGGTTGTTGGCGGTTATGACGAAAAAAAACAGAAGCTGCGTCAGGCCATTACCATCGCCTGGAATATGGAAGATTTTCTGGAGATCTTTATTAATGGTCGCGGCGAGCCTGCCATGGGAGTTCTGCCTCCCGGAATGCCTGGACATCAATCAGGCCGGGAGGGAATCAATCCCTATATCTATAACTGGGTCAACGGCAAGGCCCAGCGCAAATCCATAGATGAAGCCCGACAGCTGCTGGCTGAAGCTGGCTATCCCAATGGCCGCGATGCAGAAACCGGCAAGCCCCTGATCATTTACCAGGATACAACGGGGGGGGATTCTGGCCCGGTTGCTGACTGGAAACGTCGGCAACTAGAACAGCTGGGTATTCAGCTGGAGTTTCGTTCCAGTGATTATGTCCGTTTCAAGGAGAAAATCCGCAACGGTAATACCCAGCTATTTGGCTGGGGCTGGCTGGCTGACTATCCCGATCCAGAGAACATGTTGTTTTTGCTGGACAGTTCCCAGTCCAACCTAAAGTGTAACTGTGATGGTGCCAACTCCAGCAACTATGACAACCCGGAATTTGACCGCCTGTTTGACCAGATCAAGGTCATGCCTGACTCACCGAAACGCCACCAACTGATCGAAAGAGCTGTACAGATTGTCAGAAAAGATAACCCCTGGATCTGGGGGTACCACCCCAAAGAGTATTACCTGAATAACAGCTGGGTTGCCAATGCCAAACGCCATGGTATTGCCAAGGATACTTTCAAATATTTGCGGATCAATACGGAGCAGCGAAAGCAACTCCAGAAAGAGTGGAACCATCCTGTGATCTGGCCCTTGATAACAGTTCTGACTGCTTTGACCCTGATTGTTCTACCCGCAGTGACCGCCTATCGCCGACGGCAGAACCAGAGAATTCACACGGCTTCAGGGAGGATATAAAACAGTGCTCGCCTATATTATCCGACGGCTGCTGTACGCTATCCCGATCTTGATAGGGGTTAACCTGATTACCTTCTTCCTGTTCTTCGTGGTGAACAGCCCCCAGGATGTGGCCAGAGCCCACCTGGGAGAGAAATATGTCACCCAGCAGGCCATTGACAATTGGGTGAAAGAGAAGGGTTATGACCGGCCCCTACTATTCAACTCCGGGGCTGAAGGTCTGGCAAGCCTTACCGAAACCATCTTTTTTCATAAATCCCTGAAGTTATTTACTCTCGACTTCGGTCAGGCCGATGATGGTCGGGATATCAGTACCGATGTTCTGACCCGTATGGGGCCAAGCCTGGCTTTGGCCATTCCCAGCTTTATTATTGGGATCTGGGTCAATATTTCTGTTGCCCTGATTGTGGTGATGTTCCGGGGTACCCGGCTGGACAGAGCCGCCGTCGCCCTGTTTGTTTCCCTTATGTCTATCTCCGGACTGTTTTACATTATCGGCGGACAGTACTTGGTAGCGACTCTCTGGAAGCTGGTTCCCATCTCCGGTTATCAGTCATCCCTGTCTGCCTGGAAGTTTCTGATTCTCCCTGTAGCGATTGGAGTTGTGTCCGGCATCGGTCTTGGCGCACGCTGGTATCGAACTCTTTTTCTGGAAGTTGCTGACCAGGACTTTGCCCGTACTGCCCGGGCTAAAGGTGCCAGCGAGCTGACCGTTCTGTTTCGCCATGTTCTTCCCAACGCCCTGTTGCCCATTCTGACCGGTGTTGTTGTAGTCATTCCTTCCCTGTTTATGGGCAGTCTTTTGATGGAAGCCTTCTTCGGAATACCCGGACTGGGCAGCTATATGCTGGATGCCATTCAGGCCCAGGACTTTGCCATTGTCCGTACCATGGTTTTTGTCGGATCACTACTTTATATCATTGGCCTGATTCTGACGGATATCTCCTACACCCTTGTGGATCCACGGGTGAGGCTGAACTGATGGAGACGATGCTCAAACCCGTGGTGCTGTGGACAGATATTCTGATCTGGCTGCTGGTGATATCCATAACCCTGTTCCTGTTCCAGCTGCGCCGCAATCCAGAAAGCCGGGCACAATGGTATCAGGTATTCAGCTCACGGACAGGCATGGTCACGTTTGTCATCATCCTGTCGTATATTCTGATTGCCCTTGCTGACTCTCTGCACTTTCGCAAAGCTCTGCCCAGTATCAAAGGTCAGCATCACTCTGTGTATTACTCCAACACCGTACACAGTGTGCTGGATATCGCCCTGAGGGAGATGGGGGAGCTCAAGGAACGCACCTACTCTGCACCACTCTCTCTCAAGGCTTTTGCCAAAGAAAACATGGTCGACGACCAAGGCCATATTTATCGGGACTTCGCCGATCTGAACCATGCTGGCAGCCATCTGGATGATAAAAGTGAATATCAACGGGATTTAATTCTGCAAAGCCTGACCGGAATCGGGAATGGACTGTTTGTTGGCCTGTTACTGTGCGGTTTGATCTGGGTCTTTACTCACCGGCAAAACCTGCCCTGGGGTGCAGCCATGGCCACTGTTCTGGTAATCTGCAGCCTCTTGGGCTGGCTCCTGCATGTGGGTAATCTTTACCATGTTCTGGGAACAGACCGGGCTGGCAACGATACTCTATACCACTCTATCAAGGGTATTCGCACCGGGGTTTTAATCGGCACCCTGGCAACACTGGTGATGATGCCCATTGCCATCACCCTGGGTATCTGCGCCGGTTATTTTAAAGGCTGGGTCGATGATATTGTTCAGTATCTTTACACCACTCTCAGCTCTATCCCCGGCATTCTTTTGATCGCTGCCGCCATCCTGCAGTTTCAGGTATTTATCGATCTTAATCCCGGATATTTTGAAGTCGGCCTGGAAAAAGCCGATGCCCGGTTCCTGGGCCTCTGCTTTATTCTCGGAATAACCAGCTGGGCCAGCCTGTGTCGCCTGCTGCGGGCAGAGACCCTGAAAATCAGTCAGCTTCCTTATGTGCAGGCGGCCCATGCCTTCAGTGTCAGCCACTTCAGGATTATCCGCCGCCATATTCTTCCCAATGTCATGCACATCATCCTGATTACCTTTGTCCTGGATTTCAGTGGTCTGGTACTGGCAGAAGCCGTGTTGTCTTACATCGGTGTCGGAGTGGATTCCACCATGCCCAGCTGGGGCAATATGATCAACCTGGCCCGCTCGGAAATGTCCCGGGAGCCCGTTGTCTGGTGGAATCTGATCGGTGCCTTCAGCTTTATGTTTACTCTGGTTCTGGCCGCCAATCTGTTTTCCGACTTGGTTAACGATGCCTTTAACCCGAAAAAGCGTCAGGAGCATGAAGCATGAGCCACAGGAATACGGACAAGAATGTGGAGTGTAGAGATGCTGTTCTGACGGTGGAAAACCTGAGCGTCCATGTCAATAACAGAGAGCAGATCCCTATTTTAAAAAATGTCTCTTTCCAGCTCTATCCCGGCGAAGTTTATGCCCTGGTTGGTGAATCTGGCAGTGGCAAATCGGTCACCTCTCTGGGTGCCATGCGGTTGCTGCCGGAAGCCCTGCAAGTCACCAGCGGCGCGGTTTACTTTAACGGACTCAACCTGTTTGCCTGTACTGAAAGGGAGATGGCCAATGTCCGGGGTGGCAAGATTGCCATGATCTTCCAGGAAGCCCTGACATCACTTAACCCAGTTCAGAAAATTGGAACCCAGCTGGAAGAAACCCTGCAACTGCACACCCGACTAAACCGTCACAAACGTCGAAAGAAAATCATAAAACTACTGGACGAAGTCGGCCTGCCCAACCCTGAGAAACGTATCAGCTGGCACCCTCACCAACTCTCGGGCGGGCAGCAACAGCGGGTTATGATCGCCATGGCCCTGGCCTGCGAGCCAGATATTCTTATTGCCGACGAACCGACGACAGCCTTGGATGTCACCATTCAAAAGCAGGTCCTGAACCTGGTTGGTACCCTTGCCCGCACCCGGAACCTGGCAGTTCTGTTGATTACCCATGATATGGGCGTTGTCAGGGAAACAGCCCAGAGAGTTGGAGTTATGTACCAGGGGGAAATCATTGAAGAAGAGACCTGCAAAGAGCTGTTTCACAGCCCTATTCAAGAATACAGTCGTCGCCTGATTGCCAGCCTGCCGGATCAGAATCAATTTCTATCGGCAGAACCAGCGGATCATCTGCTGCAAGTTGAAAACCTGAAGGTACACTTCCCCCAGAAAAAAGGTGTTTTGCAGCGAGTCCACAACTGGACTAGGGCTGTTGATGGTATTGATCTTCATATTGGCCACGGAGAAACCCTGGCCTTGGTGGGGGAGTCAGGATGTGGCAAAACCACCATAGGGCGGGCCATTCTTAACCTGGACAAAATAACTGCAGGCACTGTCCGTTACGATGGCCAACAGATCAACACCTTGAACCGCCGCCGGATGATGCCTGTTCGCAAGAATATACAGGTCATTTTCCAGGATCCCTTCTCATCCATGAACCCGAGAATGACTGTCCAGAGAATTCTGGAGGAAGGCATGGTCAGCCTGCAGATGAACCTTACCCGGGAACAGAGAGAAGAGCGGGTTATTGAACTCCTCCGACAGGTAAAGCTGGAGCCGAAACACAGGTTCCGTTATCCCCATGAATTTTCCGGTGGCCAGAGACAGCGTGTTGCTATTGCCAGGGCTCTGGCCGTTTCTCCAAAACTGATTATCTGCGATGAGCCCACCAGCGCCCTGGATGTTTCAACCCGGGCTGAAGTCCTAGCACTGCTGCAGGAACTGCAGGCAACACTGGGAGTATCCTACCTGTTTATCACCCATGATTTGTCCATTATTCCCCAACTGGCCCACAGGGTTGCTGTTATGAAAGAAGGGAAAATAGTGGAAACAGGAATCACTGAAACAGTATTGACGAAACCACGTCATAACTACACCCGGGAACTGCTGAGCGCAGTTCCCCATTATGGATAACCAGAGAGTGTCTTAGAGAAAGGCAGGAGTCAGGTCAAAAGTTGCCTGGGTCTTGGATCCTTCATGGGCTCCCTTATCCAGCCCTCGGGCAATCACTGACTGCTGCAGCTTCTGGTACGCTTTACCCAGCTCCTCATTATCTTTTGCTTTCCCTTCAAACGAAACTTCAGCAAAGTAAAGACCCGCTTTCTGCTGCTCAGGTGACCAGTACTGGAACTCAATCTCCAGATCAGGGAAAGTGCCATCACTGAAACTGCCTTCCCACTTGCGGATGACCATAACTGTGGTCGGTAAAAGCTGGCCCTCCAACCGGGGTAACAGGGGCTTCAGAAGCTTCCACGCGGCTTTATCTTTTTCCCGGATATATGCCAGAACATCAGCACTGTTGAGGTTATGGATATCCAGAGCCTTCGGATTATATTTGATATCATAACTGGCACTGAAGGTAGCCCGATCACCTGTCAGGTCTATTTCTGTATCCTTAAAACCTTTTAACGCCCCAAAGCTCGCAGGATCTGTTCCCCGCACCTTTACGGTTATCTTGCTTTTTTTGGGTTTAACCAAATCTTCTCGAACACGGATAATAAGATTGTTCTTTTGCAGCAGCCTGTCTTTAGTATCCAGATAGGTGACCAGTTTAACGCTTTTGGCTTCGTCCTTTCCCTTGAGGTACAAAAAATCCACCGACTTTCTGAACCGGCCGGTTAATTCAGGAGCACCATAAGCAAGAGTATCATCAACCTTGATGTTGGCATGATATTCATAGGCAGTAAAATCTTCTTTCTCAAGAGCAAACAGTGAAGGAGCAAGCAGACAAGCCAAGGTTAATAGCAGGAAGCGTTTCATTACAGATCTCCCAATAGCTAAAAAAATGGCTGGTAATACTAACGATAACCAGGTTCTGTTGACATAAGTATTACCAGCCCAAAGGGAAAAGTACGTTACCAGGTTTTAAAAGGCTTCTTCATCAGCATTGAGTTGTAATACTTCACATCTCCTGTAACTTCTTTTCCCAGCCATTCAGGTTTTTCAAAAGCTTCATCTTCACTGCCGAGTTCCACTTCAGCCACTGTGAGTCCCTCGTTGTCACCGTAAAATTCATCCACTTCAAAAGTATGGGCACCACTCTTAACGTGATAACGGGCTTTATCAATCACTCCAGGTTCACAGATGGCCAGAAGATCTTTCACATCTGCCACCGGAATTTCCTTCTCCCACTCGAAGCGGGATGCACCGCTCTCACTGCCAACTCCCTTGATTGTGAGGAAACCCTGGTCACCCTTGATACGCACACGCACGGTGCGTTCCGGTACAGAACTGAGATACCCCTGTGTTATACGCAGCTCACTGACAGACTGAAACTTAAAATCTCCAGTCACGAGAAACTTTCTCTCAATTTCCTGTGCCATTTGCTGTTTCCTTTAATCAGTTAGCCAGTGGCTTATTAATCATGCCGATAATACGCTTGATGGCTTGCAGGTAATTAATATTTTCCACTCCAGTCAGACCCGTGTCCTCCAGTGTATTCTTGATATCCTGGATTTCTGTCGATTCTGAATTGATGGAAACAACCTTTGCACCGTTGACCAGAACCTCAGCCACTTCACAGATAGTTTCGTTAACCATGTAGCCATAGCGTTCCTTATGGACACAGACAGCCTGAAGTTCAGAGTGAGCTGCAACTATAGAGAGAAATTCTTCTTTGGTGTATTCATCTTTGTCCAGGGCCGGGATTTCAACCTGGAACGCTGGGAACACCTCTTCCAGAAGCTGCTTACGAGGCATGGGGAACTCACCCTTCATCAGCGGGTTCCACTGCTCCAACCCATCGACGGTCTGGATATAAGTTTTGATATCCATTTTGCCGCCGCGAATCTTGGTGTTATTAATGTCATTGGCTCGGGACAGAATATAAATTTCATCTGACTCACGCTTCCAGACCTTCTCTGGAACCGGCTTTGACAAGCGGGCCATGCGGAATGAAGCATCCTTGAAATCCTGTCCAAAACTGCGGAACTCGAAACGCGGCTTGGAAATTTCCCCAATTTGCATAGCTCTTACTCTCGCTTGCAGTGTTTTTGTCAGATCATATTGGTACTCATATTAACTATTTAATCCAGAAATCCAGTGATCTAAATCAAAAGTGTAACCCGAGTTAATCTGACATTCGTACTTTTTATCACAGAACAGAAAAAGCTTTGAATAACTGCTCGAACTGTGATTCACGCTGGCGGTTATAGGTTTTATTCAAAACTGTTTTTTCCCGGAAGGCCCAGGCCTTTGACTGCCTGATAAGCTCATCGGTCAGCTGCCACTGATATTCATAGGATTTTCCATTCAGCCTTTTTAGGGCTTCCAGCTGCTGCGGTTCAAGATCAATCTGATCAAGGTCCAGGCGATGAATATCAACCTCCAGCTGGCTGATACGGGATATAGCCACAACCACAGCAAAGTGTTCATCTTCAATGTTGGTATCGTGTCGCAGTATCTGTTTCAGAACTTCAGCATCAGAAAATACTTTGCCTTCCAGTCCGCCCAACATCTGATTATTGATCCCCATACCCTCCAGCTTTTCAATAACCGGCTGTGTAACCTGATAACTGATGGGCTCATAAACCCTAATCATGAACAGATTCTGAGCGACCATAAAAGTCAGCAGCGATAGAGCAAACGCCATGGCAGGCGTCGTTATCCATCCACAGGCTATCTTGCAGGCCACACCCCAGTGAATCTGATGACCACCTTTTAACAAGCCAATTCCGATAATGGCTCCCACCACAGCCTGAGAACTGGATAGAGGAACCAGGGGAATTGTTGGCAGGCCATGGCTGGCAAGGAATAATTCAAGGCCCTCAGAAGCAAACAGAAACAGAACAACAGAGTGAGCCATCACCACCACAAATGCAGCAACAGGTGTTAATGACATTAGGCCACTGCCCACAGTCATCATCACCCGGCGCGAATAGGTGAATACTCCTAGAGCTATGGCCAGACCACCCAGCATAAACAACCCCTGGGCGGAAGAAAAAGTAACAGAACCAAGCTGCAGATCCGTGAAAGGTGAGGACGCAATAAATACACCCATCACATTACCAATATTGTTTGCCCCCAAACTAAATGAACCAAACGCCCCCGCAGCGATCAGTGCATAGCGCACCAGCCCATCCAGAGTCAGCAGATGCAGGCCAGCTTTATCCAGTAACCAGCTCACTATTTTGTAGAGAATAACGGCAGTGATGCCAGACAGAACTGGGCAAACCACCCAGGTCATCACAATTTTTTGTAGGACAGAGAAGTCCGTATTGGAACCAGAAAAAAAGTTCCAGCCGATAATGGCACCGACTATCGCCTGACTGGTGGAAACAGGCAATTTCCAGTAACTCATGGCATAGACAGTAATGGCGGCCGCCAGCGCGGTGGCAAAAGACCCACCCAGAGCATTGACAGAACCCAGACGGCCAAGAGTATGTGCAGCTCCTGCCCCACTGATAACGGCACCCAGCATAATAAACACGGCGCAGATTAAAGCTGCTGTTGAAAACCGGATCATACGGCTGCCGACAGCTGACCCAAAGACATTGGCAGCATCATTGGCTCCCAGGGACCACCCCAGAAACAGGCCTGACGAGAGGAAAAACAGAAAACTCATTACATGGCTCGCTTGATTGCATAGATAGACAGGGAGTCAGCAATATCTTCAGCCAAGTTGGCCACACCATCGATTCGGTCGATGAAGTAGCGCATATGAATTTTTTCCGAAAGTTTCAGATCGGAATCAAAAGCCTTACGTTTAAGGCGGGTACACTCCAGATCAGCCTCACCTTCATAAAAGATCACTTTATGGCAATGATCTTTCACCGAGTGAATATCACGGAAAAAAGCCCGGGCGGCCAGCAACAGATGTTCAATACAGCGGGTAGCAATCATCTGCAGGTCGAGGAGGCCCTCATGCATCTCTTCCGGAAAATAGGGCTTCTCTGTATCAATCGCCCAAGCCAGTGCCTGCTGTACACCAATAATGTCATCAATGCCATTTAGCATCGACAGGACATCGCCACGGAAATCCGGAATCAGGGTCTTCTCATACAGGAAAGTTGTAATCCCCCGTCGCAAATTATCCGCATGGGTTTCCAACTCGTTCAGCTGTTTGAGACAGGCTTCAAATTCTTCTGTTGGTTTGCCATTACGCAGGTAGACTTTTAGCAGCTTGCCAAAAAGATCTGGCGAATCACTCACCAGGTCAAAGAACTGGTCTATATCATCCCGAATCTTAAAGTTCTTACCCAGCAGCGAAAGGTGTTTTTTTGTATGTAACATTGAGGGATTCCTTAGCAGCTTTGCAGTAGCTCTTTTAAGCTCATGGCTGTTTTCAGCTCATGGCTGTTCTCCGCTCATGGTTGTTAACCATGAATATATCGCTGACAGTTGTATGGGAGACGCACAGAATCTCAGACAGCTTCAGATAAACGCCTGCTGTTGAATGTTGTCAATTTGAAAAATGTCAGGTGTCAGCCGTTCAGTTATTCAGCTTTTGTGGTACTGTCCCAACTTATGGATCCAGGCCTGAACGATGGGTGCTTTGATATAGATACGGCGTCGACGCAAATCTGCTTCTTTTGGATCTGTCACTATCTGGTAAGTTATCTGCTTGCCGGTTTCAATATCTTCAGCAACAAACTGCCTTGCCTGATTTTTCACCATGGAAATGCCCTCCGTATTTTCATTATTCGGGGGTGAGTACTTCACCCATTGGGCACAAAGCCTACTCCTGACTGCCTGGGGATTCGTTTCTTGATGATTGTTGGTTTGTGCAATCATCTCCCCTTCTTCTTCTTGACGCTGTCCGGGGAGGCTGGGAAACCCGCTAACATGCAGAATTCCCAGCCTCATTCTACCACGGAAATACTGTGGCCAGCATTTCCGTACATGGCACACCTTTTAGAAAAAGCCCGGAGTCACTCCTATCCATTTCAGCCAGGTTTGGCCGCCAATGAGCAGAATCAGCCAGGTCACAACACTGGTGATCCAGCCGTAACGCCAGGTTTCACCCATGGTGTACTTGTTGGTGCAGTACAGGATGGCGGCAGGTTTGGAGTTATAGGGGAAAGTCCAGCAGACGTTGATACCCAGAGCAACCGGCAGAGCCAGAGATAAAATGTCATACCCCATGGTATTGGCAATACCAATTGTGATGGGAATAAAGATCATGGCCCGCATGGTCTTACTCTGAAAGATCCAGTGGCTGGCAATAAACAAACCTGTCATCACGGCATAGATCGAGAAGTAACTCAGATTCTCCATACCCAGGAAACTCATCAGCGCACCAACAGCCGTATCCATCAACTTGGTTGCTTTCAAGCCAGCACCAATAGCGTATGCACCAGCGGAGAACAGCATCAGATGCCATGGCACATCCACTTCGTTCCAGCTCAATAGTTTGGTCTGTGGAGCCAGCATAACAATGGCACCAACCATGGCGATAATGGTGGCGTCCAGACCGTGTAACTTATCAGTTGCCCAGAAGGCCAGCACTGTCAGGAAGATCGCAGCAGCTTTGATCTCGTCTTTGCTTACAGGTCCGAGTTTTTCCAGTGCGACCCGCAGAGTATCCATACCACCTTCAATTTTGGGCGTACGGTCTTCCTTGCTCATAGGGAAAATAAAGCGGCAGCCCACGACATAAGTTATCAGGGCAACTGCAACAGTGATCGGCATGCCAGCCATCAGCCAGTCAAAATAATAGAGAGAAGCACCTGCTCCAACCATCATACTGGCTGCCAGAAGGTTCGCACCCGAACCTGTCATATAAGCGTTGCAACCGGCGTTAATCATCAACAGGTTGTGCAGCACCAGATTCTTGGCAAAGTTATTAGTGTTATCTCCATGGGCTCCATATACAGCTGAAACTACCATGAACACTGGCATAAGCAGAGCTGCTTTGGCTGCTGTCGCATTGATAAAGGCGCTCAGTATCAGGTTAACGGCAATAAAGCTTAGAAAAATTGGGGGCTTTCTCAGGTTGGCAGATGAAAGTGAGGGGTTGAAACAGAAATAGCCTTCAGGCAAAGGTTGATTTGAACGGATCAACATTTCTGAAGGATCAGGCATGTCTACAACGCCCTCACTGCGTCCTATGTTCTCATTTCCCGGCTGGGTAATCGACCACATTGATATTAATTGGGATGAATCTGTGGCTACAGTTTCCCTGCGCAGGGATGGTCGCATACAGCAGTTCAGATGCAGTCAGTGTCAGAACCCAATGGGTAAAATCCGTGAGAATGAGCGTACCGTGCTGGACTTGCCGCTGGGTACTCTGGATGTGCAATTATGCTTCACTGTTTACCAGGGACGGTGTTCCCACTGTGGGCACATTGAAACAGTCACGCCTCCCGGGTTGGCTCCCAAAGCGCAGGCTACTGAACGGCTGAAGCAACATGTCAGTCATCTCTGCCGCTATATGCCCTGCAACAAGATTCCTGAATTCATCTCTATCTCGCATCATACGGCCAGGCGCTGGGATAAAGAGATATTGATGAAAACTCTGCCAGCCCCTGACCTGGATAACATACGAGCCCTGTTGATTGATGAGAAATCCATTGGTAAAGGACACCATTACCTGACTGTTGTTCTGAATGCTGATACGGGCGAAACCCTGTTCCTTGGTGAAGGCAAGCGAAAAGCCACCCTGGACCAATTCCTCAGCCGCTTAACTCCGGAACAAAAGTCTCGCATTGAATGTGTGGGTATAGACCGTGGTGGTAGCTACAAAGCGTCGGTCAGGGAGCACCTTCCTGACGCCGATATCGTTTACGACAAGTTTCACATTATTGCCAATTACAACGATGTCATAGATAAAATCCGTCGTCGGGAATGGAGGCAGGCTGAAGTTGATGATAAGCCTTTCATCAAGGGGCAGCGCTTCAATTTGTTCAGGAACCCTGAGAACCTCACCCCCAAGGGAGAAAGCTGTCTGAAAGAACTGTTGGCTATGAACGAAGACCTGTACCAAGCCTACACCCTGAAGGATATGCTCAAGCAGCTCTGGACGTACACTTACAAAGGTTGTGCCAGTAAGTTTCTCGACAGGTGGATCGAGCTGGCCACAGAAACAGGCATTGGCGAACTCAGGCGGTTTGCCAAAGGGTTGGATCGGGCCAGAGAAGGACTCCTGTCATACTGTCAGCACCGAATAACCAGTGCAAAAATTGAGGCCTTTAACGGTGTGATCAAACGTATTGTCTACAAGGCTTGTGGCTATAACGACCTTGAATATCTGTATCTGAAAATCCGGCAGGAGGCTCAGATATGATCTGCCAACCTGAGAAAGCCCCAAAAATTGACCCTGCATTCTTTCCAAACTTCACCACAATTCGTTCAGCCAGCCTGGTTTTTACCAATGCTGAAGCAAGAATAAAGGCGGCTACGTTCAACCAGATAATGGGGTGCCCCAGGGTCGCCATAGCTGTTTTCTTTGGCACTATTTCCAGAAGGACAATGGCTACGGTCAGGGACATCGAAGTGAGATAGTTTGGTACCGCCTCTGTAATCCAGAGAATAATAGAAGCGGTAAACACGGCCAGCATGAGCTGAGCCTTGGCATCCAAAAGAGGAATATCAATAAGCCAGCCAAGGATAATAAAACTGATGATCGCTACAGGAAGCCCATAGCTTTGCATCATTAATCCGGCTCTGGTTGGTTTTTTCTTGGGTAACCTGTCTAAGCGATACTGGCTGATATCCAGAGGATCAACGACTGACTCTTTCTGATGAGATATATGAGACTCAATTCCCGGATCTTTCCCAGGGTGGGGGGCAACTACTGTATGACTCATAGGTCCCTCTGCTCGTTAGACCAAAATGCATAGCCTCTGGAAACTGCAGCTGTAATCCCGCTTTATCTGTTTGTACTGTTTACCATGGAAATACCTTTTCCATCACCTAAGAGTCATGGGAGAGAAATTTCTCGATCATGGTTGTTCGCGCTGCATTTTCCGGTTCATGGTTTTTTTGCACACTTTGGATTATACGTACGAGTCTGACCGTGCAATTGATCTCTATCAAACAAACGTGTCCTGAGTTGTTCTGACACAGAAGAATAAATGCAGCCTTTACTTATTGCGTGATATAAGTGAAGTGATTCAATGGGCATTCACCTGAATCTCACAGGGCAGTGTGATCCAAATGGCGAAAGTTGATCAGTCTGTGAAGGCCAAGATTGCTTTTCTTAAGTTGGCTCAAGAGCTTGGAAATGTGTCGAAAGCCTGCGAAATATACGGCTACAGCCGGGATAGTTACTATCGGTTCAAAAAACAGTACGAAGCCGGTGGTGAAGCTGCGCTGATTGAGCACACCCGTTCCAAGCCTATCCTGAAAAATCGGGTGTCAGAAGAAGTCAAGCAACAGGCGATTGATATCGCTTTGGAACACCCTGAACTTGGTCAGAGAAAGGTCTCCAGGATGCTGACCGAGCGAGGCTTTTCCGTCTCCACAAACGGAGTGCGCTCGGTCTGGCTTCGGTATGATCTGGAAACGAAAGAAAAGCGTATTCACGCTATTTGCGCCAAAGCAGACCAAGGTGAACAGATTCTGAGTGACCGGCAAATGGAAGCGGTTCGATTACTGACAAGCCAGCTGACAGATGCTAGCGGTCTGCTGGAAACACGCTATCCCGGATATCTTTTGGTACAGGACTCCCTGCCCTTTCACCCTATGCAACACTTGGAAGAGATTTACCTGCATGTGGTGATAGACAGCTACAGTCACTTTACCTTTGCCAGCCTGAGCTATGGTTATGGAGCAGAAGCCAGCCAGGAGTTTTTAGCAAATGAAGTTACCGGCTGGTTCAAGGATAAAGGGCTCAATATTGAGAGACTGCTGACAGACAGGGGCAGTGAATTTTATCAGCCAGGAGCCAGCAATATCTATCAGCAATATCTGGCTAAAAAAAATATTGATCACATTCTGATCAAGGCTTATAACAGCTCTCGAATCAACGGCCTCTGCCGCCAGTTTTATGAGCACATGGTCAAGGATTTCTTCCTTAAGCAATCCCGAACCACCTATTTCCGCTCCCTGGATGATATACAGCCCCTGTTTAAAGAGTGGCTGCATAATTACAATCACCAGTGTTCCAATCCAGCACGCTATTGCTATGGTAAAACTCCGGCAGAGATACTGCAGGAAACCCGTCATCTGGCTACAAGAAATTGAACACCTCCTGGGGGCGTGGTATCCATATACAAAAAGGTTGGCGTGCAAACTGCCCCACCTGACGTAAGTCAGTCAAACAATTGCTTTCATATATTGACCACCCAAACTGCGTACGAAAGTACTATTAATCAGGGTGCTATATTTTCACAGCTGCTGTACAGAGTCTGTCGTTATGAAAAAAATTGTCAGTACCATCACCGATAGTGCCATTATCCATACCCTGAAGTGTGCCATGCGTAATGGCCCTTTGCCCTGCGTAAGGGAACGTGCTCATGCGATACTTCTCAGCAATAAGGGATATTCTCTAGCTCAGATAGCTGATGTCTTCGATGTTCAATACCAGACAATATCCCGGTGGATTGATGACTGGGAGCTTTCAGGTATACACGGCTTATATAAAGATCACAAAGGTGGAAAACCATCAATTTACAATGATCAGGAAAGACAACGCCTCGCAGCAGACCTGATTGCAGAAGAGCCACGGCGGATGTCCTATGCTCAGGCAAAACTTGAAGATGAAACCGGTAAATCGGCCTCATTGAAAACGCTGCAGCGGATGGCAAAAAAATTGGATTGGGTCTACAAACGTGTGCGGAAATCCTGCCGGCATAAACGCGACCAGGCATCCTTTGAGCGTTGCCATCAAACACTGAAAGTCTCTCAGGAAGCCGAACGGAAAGGCCTTATAAACCTGTTCTATTTTGATGAGTCAGGCTTTTCCCAGCAGCCCTGTGTTCCTTATGCCTGGCAGCCAAAAGGGGAGCATCTGAGAATTCCCTCCATCAAATTGAGCTCTTAGCCTCTGTAAACCTTGGGATTATGAATTTTGGAATAAGTTTATTTATAAGATCATATTGTTAGGAATTTTCGATAATTGTGTTTGTATAATTTACTCCTCCCTTGGGAAACAAGAAAATAAACAGCAGGTGCTTTCAGTTATCAGGGATTGAAAGAAATCACTGGACTGGGTGTATGGAAAAACCTAAGCATCATCACTCTTAGCAAGAGTAAGCAGTAACAGAAATTTAATTATTTCATCTGTCAAAATGCGCAATATGTAGTGAATATATCTACAGTTTCAGAATTTTACAGCATCAACTGATGCGTAAGCCCTGCCAAATCCTCCGGTCAGGGCCACAAATCTATTAACTACTGGCCTATTAATTACTGGGGTTATTGTTCCAGCAAAGCCATAGCCAGCATCAGTTGCTGATCCAGTGCACCACGGTTTTTATCCATCACCTGCAGGGCTTTCTGGCCTATCTGCACACAGGCATCGTGATCAGCCAGAAGGAACTCTGCCTGTCGAGCCAGGCCGGCACTGGTATGAACGGTGGTCATGGCTCCGGCATCTTTAAGGGTTTTCACCACTTCAACAAAGTTGAAAACATGGGGGCCGGAAATAACCGGAAGTCCAAATGCAGCGGGTTCCAGTGGGTTGTGACCACCATGCTCCACCAGACTTCCCCCGATAAAAGTGACATCGGATGCGGCATATATTTTCATCAGCTCACCCATGGTGTCACCCAGCAGTACATCAGTATCTGCTGTTACCCTGCAACCGCGGCTGCGACAGCAGACATTAAGGCCAGCCTCTTTCAGCAGCTCATGGGCAGAGTCAAAACGCTCGGGGTGGCGGGGAACCAGTACCAGCAGTGTCTCCGGCAGTGCGCTGCGGATGGAGTTGAAGGCCTCCAAGACCAGTTCGTCTTCACCTTTATGGGTACTGGCGGCAACCAGAATTCGGGCATGTTCCGGACGCTCTGCCAGCCACTCTTTTCTTAGTGCAGCCCCCTCAGATTTCATTTTGTCTGAGACGGCGATATCAAACTTCAAGGTACCGGTGACCTGTAAACGACCTTTGGGAAAGCCCAGCTCAACGAAGCGCTGGGCATCATCTTCGCTCTGGGCGGCAATAAAGGACAGTTTTTTCAGCATGCTTCTGGCAATAGCCCCCACTCGCTGGTAGCCACGGGCAGATCGTTCCGATAGGCGGGCATTCGTCAACAGGGTCGGGATGTTGCGGTTATGACAGGCTGCAACGGTATTAGGCCAGAGTTCAGTTTCCATAAAAATCGCCAGCTCTGGCTGAATTTTATTCAAGAAACGGCTGATAGCATCGGGCAGGTCATAAGGAGCATAAACATGAAACACACTGTCGCCATAGAGTTTTTTAACTTGCTCGGAGCCGGTTGGCGTCATGGTCGTCACCACAATGTGGTGGTCGGGGCAGGATGCCATCAGTTTTCTGACTAATGGTGCTGCGGCAATACTTTCCCCAACGGAAACGGTATGAATCCAGATGCTTTTTCTGTCTGTTGGAAGTGTGGGGAAAAAACCGAATCTTTCATTCCAGCGCTTGGCATAGGCGGGTGCTTTCCAGGCTCTGTATAGAAGTCTTAGAGCTATCAGTGGCAGGCCCAGGTAGAAAAGCAGAGTGTAGAAAAAACGCGACATCGGAAACCGCTTCCAGAATTTGGGGGGTTATTATCCGAAAGTCTTAGTGTGAATTCTACCGCAGGAATTATAGAACTATGGTCCAGTAGTGTGGTTTTAGAGAAAAGGCTAAGTTACGAGTCACTTGTTACAGATGAAGACAAAGAGGTTTTCATGTCACTTATATCCAGAATTCCAGGTTGTGGGACTCTAGCCAGTATGTCGGGCAGTTTTGCCGGTGCTCTATCAAAAGCGGGTTCTTTTGCCAATTGCAGTGTTGCAATGCTTAAATCCAGTGCTGGTAATTTAGCAGGGTGCCTGGGGCGTGGTACAGCTAGGTTGACCTACCCTGTCCGTAAGCCTGTTTCCGATTATGTTGCCTGCACAACACAAGGTACAGTTGAGGGAGCAATTAAAGGCTTTGTGGAAACATATCTGGTTGTTGAAGACGGTCTCTGTACACGACAATTCCTCACGAGCCCAGTACCAGCCTGGGTTCGAAGAGTAACGCTATAAACTGAAGCGCATCACTGAACCATTGGTCAACGTGGCCGAGTGTGCGCTGAAGCCTGTCCAGTCCGGCTCTGAAGAGGCTCTTGGCCTTCCTGCCGTGTTTCTTGGTGCGAATAGGTTTCTCCTCATTCACCCACTCGCCGGTCTTGTAACACCAGACAAAAGCGATAGCCAGAATGCCCAGTAGCTTTGAGGCTCTCTCCAACTTGGTGAGGTGTGTTTCCTCCATGTTAAACCCGCGTCCTTTCAGAGACTGGAACATGGTTTCTATCTGCCACCTTTCCAGGTAGTCCTGAACAGCACGTTCAGGGTCTGCCTGACAAATGAGAGCCATAAGACCTTTCTCAGACCGAGCAGCAGCAAGATAAACTGTATGCCCCCACACCTTACGAGGCTTGCGTATCACCATGTGTTCATCAGCCTTTATGGTGAAGATGCGCCGAACAGGCAGCAGGCGGTTTTGATGCTTGTTGGGTATCTGGGTATTCACTGGAATCCGAAGGCAGAACGGGCCAGTTATATTCGACCAGGTAACCCAGCCATTTCTTTCCTTTGAACTCCCTGTCTGCCATAAGGCGCTCTACTTTCTGGTCAGGGAAGATGTCCAGAAACAAGTTCAGTAGATCAATGCGCTCCTGAGTATTCGAGTTGCCCTTCTTGTCGAGCATGACCCACAACAGGGGTATAGCCATACCTTTGTAGTTAATGGCCAGATAAAGAATGTTGAACTTGGATCGTCCCAGCATCCATGTTGTTCGATCCATGCTGAGCTTCCAAGGCCCTTCGGGGCCGAACAAACACGCTATAAATTTGGCGAGAGTGACTGTATCGAGGGAGACCTTCTGGAAAAAATTCTGTATACGGCGATAGCAGGACTCTGTTTGAGCAAAACCCGGGAAGTTTGCGGCAAGGCGGGTAAGATTCACTGTTCGCAACTGAATAATGCTGATGACCAAGATGGAAATAAGCTCAAGCCGCGGCTTGCTTAGAGCGAGATATGGCTTAATCTGCTGGGAGAGTGAGCTGGTAATGTCCATGGCTGCTTCCGATGGCTTTTTTTGCACAGCCTTTCATAGCAGCTTTGCTACGTTGCCAGCTCACTTTTTTGTCGTGTACAGAGGAAGACGGTATAAAAAATTGTGGATTCGGAACGGCAGCTAGCACAGGTGCCGCACTTGGGTCTTCAATTGTTGCTGGCTCAGTTCGTACTGTAGCTGGATTTATCTCTGGAAGCTTCAAGGGCTTTGTAGTAGCCATAAAAGACAGTATTACCCTGAAAAATGTTTATGATGCTTATTTCAAGAAGAGTGGGGCAGATCTTACTCAACTGGAGTATGTTATGGTCTTGCCGCTTTCATTAATGGCTTATAGGTAAGTTGTCTGCCTGCCAATCTTATAAATGCTGGCAGATATAAAAAGTTAGCTGGTTTTTAGATGAGTACAGCAGGCACGTTTTGATGCGAGCCTGCTGTTTTACTTGTATATCAACCTCCCCGCCCTTATATATACAGCCGAAATTACATTCTACCTGACAGGCAAATATGAAACGTGTCATTGCAGCCGACGTAACCATCATTGGTGGTGGTATCGCCGGTCTATGGTTATTCCGACGTCTGAATAATATGGGCTATAAAGCCCTGTTGCTGGAAAATGAAACGCTTGGAGGCGGTCAGACGGTCAAATCCCAGGGCATTATCCATGGTGGTATCAAATATGCCCTGTCAGGTAATCTGACCAAAGCGTCTGAATGTATCGCTGGCATGCCTGCCCGCTGGGTATCCTGCATGCAGGGTGAAGGTGAGCTGGATTTGACCTCGGTAAAAGTACTGTCCGATCATCAGTTTATGTGGACGCCCGGTGGCTTTGGCTCCCGCATGGCCGCGTTCTTTGGCAGTAAGGCTTTGCGCGGCCGGGTTGACCCTGTAGCCAAGAGTGAATTACCAGAAGCATTCAATACACCGGCATTTAAAGGCAAGCTTTATAAGCTAAATGAAAGCGTGCTGGATATTGAATCTGTTGTTCGCGCCCTGATTGATGACCTTGAGGATCGGATTATCAAGGTAGATTGGGAAAATGACACCACCCTAAAATTAAATGAAGACAAATCCATTGCCGGAATTGAGATTGTTCATGGTGATGATCACTGTTTGATTGAAGCGAAGAATTTTGTCTTTACTGCCGGTGAAGGTACGGGTGATCTGCTGAATCGCTGGGGTCTGGAATCTCCCAAGATGCAATTGCGGCCACTGCATATGGTGATGGTTGAGCATGACTATCCTCACCCTGTGTACGCACACTGTGTCAGCGCTGATATTGTTCCCCGTCTGACTTTGACCAGCCATCCTTCTGAAAATGGCCGCTGGGTTTGGTATATGGGTGCGGATCTGGCCGAGTCCGGTGTTAAACGTGATCCGAAGGATTTGATTGAAAAAGCCAAGAAAGAACTGAAGAAACTGATGCCCTGGGTTGATCTTGGCCGCGCCCGCTGGGGGACTCTGCGGGTGAACCGCGCAGAGCCCAAGCAGAACAAACTGCTGCGTCCAGATGCTGCTTATTGCAAGGTTGTCCATAATGGCATGGTGACCTGGCCGACTAAACTGGCTCTGGCTCCCAACCTGTCTGATGAAGTGATCAGTAATTTGAAGGCACAGGGTATTGAACCTCAGGGTAATGATGGTTTTTCAGCCGGTGATTTACTTCGCCCGGAAGTGACCCGTCCGTTCTGGGAAGGTCATCTGGAAGACTGAGACTGAAAAAATAAGGTGTTAGCAATGGACAACTGGTTTCGTCCGGTAGCCCAGACAGGTCTGAAAATATCCCCGGTTGGGTTCGGCACGGTTAAGCTGGGCCGGGACGAAAAGGTCAAGTATCCAACCTCCTTCAAGATTCCCGATGACCGGGAAGCAGCTAACCTGCTGGCTCTAGCCAATGACATGAGCATTAACCTGCTGGATACGGCTCCGGCTTACGGAACCAGCGAGGTGCGCCTCGGGACTCTGCTGGCCGGACAACGTGAACGCTGGGTGATCTGCACCAAGGTTGGCGAAGAGTTTGAAAATGGTGAGTCCAAATACATTTTTACACCAGAGCATATCCGCTTCAGTATTGAACGCAGTTTGAAGCGTCTGGGAACAGATTATCTCGATATGGTGATGGTTCATTCTGATGGCAGGGATGTGGATATTCTCAATACCTACGGTTCTCTGGAAGTACTGGCTGAACTGAAACAGCAGGGGCTGATCCGGGCAACCGGAATGTCTACCAAAACTGTGGCCGGTGGTATTATGGCACTAGAGCAGTCTGACTGTGCCATGGTGACCTGGAACCTGAATGAGCAGGGTGAGCGAGAGGTACTTGATGTTGCCCGTGACAGCGGCAAATCTATCCTGGTAAAAAAAGCACTGGCCAGTGGACATTTGTGTGGCAGTGGCGAGGACCCTGTCCAGAAAAGCATGGATTTTGTCTTTTCCCACTCCGGCGTAACCAGTGCTGTCCTTGGAACCATAAACCCGAACCATATGCGACAGAATGTTGCAGCTGCCAAAGCTGCCCTGCAACGATAACAGGAAAGAATTTGATGGAGCGCAACTGCCTGCGCAGGGAGCCTGCAGACAGTTTCCAGACCCGCAGGGTTATTCTCGGCCAAACCGATAATGGCTGTGGTATCAGCCCTTTTGGTGATCTGATCTCTTTTGATCAGTTACAGGCATTCCGTCAGGCTGGAGTTATCGGAAACCATAAAGGCTCCCAGGTTTTTGCCAATCTAGGTGTCTCTCTGCAGTTGATTATCCACCACCAGGATAGAAAGGCACTGGCTCTGGTCCCGCAGGGAAATATTCTCAAACTGGTGTCTGGATATGTTCCTGACAGTCAGCTGGCAACCCCGCTGGAGACAGCGTGGGCAGAGCTGATGGAGGAGGTTCTGCCTTGGGACAACAATAGCTGCCATGGATATTCCTGGCGGGGACAGGCTATTGATGATCCCTATAGTTCATCTGGAATGATGCGGTTAAAATCTCTGGAGGTGAGAGAGGCTCCTTTTCTTGGCGGTCAGAGGCCTGTCAACCTGTTATGTTCTGGCCGACCTCTGGGCTGGCCTGTCAGTTTCTATATTCATCAACAGACGGCCAGCCTGCAGTTGGTCTTTCCCATGGCTGTCACCCTGCCTGATTCTATCTCTCTGATTCATGTTGAAGACCGGCTGGACAATTCCAGCCAACAGGTACTCAGTATTATTGAGCCGGATTCACCTGTTATATTGATGGAACTGGGAGAAAATTACCTGCCAACCGGTGAGCTGTTTACACTGAAACATGGACAGTGGGTTTTGTGGACGCAGGGGGAGGATCGGTTTTCCGAGTTTTTTACCGGCCCAGGCAAAAAACTGTTGACTGCCTTTGAACAGCCATGAGCGGTAAAACAGCCATGAGTTCAATAGACCAAAGTATTTCCATGGCAAAAGGCAACCCTGCAAGCGTTTTCTACAATTGATGCAGATCCTGTATCACTCTGATGAGAGGCTGGGGGAATGCTGGGAGCGCTCTATATTCTTGCAATTACCGTGGAAGGCATGTCGGGAGCTCTGGCAGCTGGACGTCGCAGTATGGACCCTGTGGGGGTCATCTTTATAGCCTGTTGTACTGCCATAGGTGGTGGTTCTGTCAGGGATGTCCTGATTGGCAATTATCCCCTGGTATGGGTGGCCAACCCCTTTTTTCTGCTTATCATTGTCACTGCGGCCCTGATCACCATATTTATCAGCCGCTGGATGGGATCTCTCCGGGCTCTGTTTCTGGTACTGGATGCAGTAGGGCTGATGACTTTTACCGTTATTGGCGTCCAGAAAACCCTGGCTCTTGGTCATGGTTATTTCATCGCCGCCCTGATGGGCGTTTTTACCGGGGTATTTGGCGGTATTATCAGAGATGTCATGTGTAACCGTGTGCCACTGGTCTTTAGAACAGAGCTTTATGCCAGTATTGCCTTTGTTGCTGCCTGGATCTATATCGGCTTACTACAGACCGATTTGGCTCCCTGGATCAGTATCGTGATTACTCTGGTGTTTGGCTTTGTGGTGCGCTGCCTGGCCATTATGTTCAAATGGGGGTTGCCAAGGTTCTATTATCGGGATGACCGCTGGTTGTAAGATGCTATAAGCTGTGGACTATTTGAAACCAGTGGGCTGTCTGATAATGGTAAGAAATCAGATATAAACAACAGGACAAACAGGACAGGCCAGCATTTGTCTGAGAGATTCCAGTTCACCCTGAATACATTTCAGCTGCCAGTGCATCACCAGTTCTCCTCTGCTGATATGCTGGGAGAGCAACGGGTCCAGACCCTCGGTAATACATTTATCCGCATTTATTATGGGAAGCAGCATCAACTTCTCCAGATTGGATGAAGCTTGTTGATTCATACAGAATTTCTGCAGCATAAAAATAATCAATTTGATTCCTTCCAGTATTTTCTCCTTGGCGTCTTCTGGCGTACACCAAGGCATGTGAGGAACTGTCGTACATATCTCTCTGGCCTGGCGCAGGAGAATAAATCCTTTCCCTAATTCTGTGACAGGAATTGTACTGCTTCCAACGCCTCTCAATATTGGGAACAAGAGGTTGATATCGACATAAACAACAGGAACGACAGGAACGACAGGAATCAGGGTTACTGGCTGAACCACGGTGACGGGCTCTTGCTGATACACAGCTCCGGTCGGCATAGTAGAAAGTAGCGGTATAGGTGAACCTGGTTCCTGCAACAGCCTTTGAATGGGTTCACTCTTGCTAATCTGTGTAGCAGCCATAAGATGTTGACTATCTGGTAATGGAAGTAACTCCTGCACCTCAACTACTGACTCTGAGAGAGTGCCGGTCTTGTGGGGTTGGCCAGGTTCTTGTTTTGCACTCTCAAGCAGAGGGTCGGCTGCTGCTGAAATGACTTTTCCTTGTGGTTTTTTTTCTTGTGCAGTTTCTTTTTGTAAAGTTTCTTCTTGCACAGTTGCTTCTTGTACAAGTTCTTCAACTTCCTGAAGCTCAACTCTGCATAATTTGCCCTGTTGCTTCAGCCGCCTTGTTACTTTTACATAATCAGCGGAAAAAGAATATGATGGATGTTCTCTCAAAAGCAGGTTTTCCTGGTCGATCCACTCGACCAGCTCGCACAGTCTGTTCTGCAGCTCCGGACTCAATGTCGTAGCCACTGCGAGTTCTAACAGATTAATCACGCCATACTGAAAACGTTGTCTGGTCGTGTAACAGGGAATTCTGGGAGCAATACTTCTTAATTCCAGAAGTTGCTCAAGGCAGTCAAGTTCCAACTGTTTGGCTGTCTTCAGTCCTGTAATCAGCTGTCCCCATACTTTACACGCTTCCAACCGCCATATATGGCGTGCCTGTTCGTCCTTAAGCAGCCCCACGAACGCCTTGGCCTGCAAATAAGTCTCCCGATATTGAGCCATCTCGCAGATCACTGCATTATAGTTTTTCCTTCCATACTTATTAAAAACTGATGTCAGGTACTTGGATACTTTTTCAAAGTACTCTACATAATAGATTGTCTTTATAGTCTGAAGGCTCTTCTTGAAATATTCCCCATTAGGTAGAGCCTTGATTTGAACCTCCTTTTCAATAAGGGAAAGCGCGACCGGTGTTGCTTTTTTCAGATCATCTACTGTTCTTTTTCTACCCTGTGGTTTCAATAGATCGAAAACCCTGCTGAAGTCATTCTCAATCTCCAGGTGGTTAAGTTCTTCTGCCTGTTCTGGCGCCTCTCCATGCTTCTTGATATCAGGGGAAAAATCAATCACACCACTTTTACCAAGCTGTATCAGCCTTCCATATAATTCTTCAGGCCAGCTCAGTTTCTGATTGCTTCCATGGATTTCTGCTTTAACTCTTTTGGCTATGGAAGTACAGAGGCTTTTTAATGCTTTTTTAACAAGTGGCAAACAATGGAAGACATGCTGATACTTCTCAGCAAAAGTGCATAAGCTGTCAAGCATATGGATATTTGCATCAAACTCTATATCTTTCTCAATTTCTATTAACGCCTGAATATCATGATGAAGCAGATCTTCCAGCAGTCGTTGTTTACAGGGATTGGACTCTCCACGAGCAATACAGTGGCTGGCTTCAATCAAATCACCAGCTATAACAGCAGCCACAAAGGGGTCTCTGTTTTTTTTTCGAGCAGGGGGTTGTTTCAAAAACTCGCTGACCAAAGCCAACTGCTTGCGGTAATCAACCAACTGAACAGAATTAAAATACCTGGAACGGTCACAGATATTTCTTGGAGCCAACAACTTTTCCAGATTGTTTATTGCTTCCTGGATACCTCTTCTATCAGTAAACTGTGTTCTGAAATGAAGATTGCTGAGCTCACTCTGAACCAGTTGGTGCAGAACTTTGGAAGTATAGCGGTGAAGTTGTGTCCTCGCTTCAGTTCGGGTATGAAGAATAGAACAGCTGCCTAAGGTGCCTATTATCTGAAAGATGTAATACCGACCACGACACTGGTTAATTTCTGCTTCCAGGTTATTCAGAAGTGGAATTAATAACTTTATAAAGACCTTTTGAAGGTTGTCCTGCAGGTAGTTTAACTCTGCGGAAGGGATCTGGCACTTTTGCCATAGGCTCTTATAACGCTTGATGACAGTTTCACACGCAGCAAACATGTCATCTTCATTGTGGGTCAGTTGTTGCAACTCTTTGCAAGCCTGGTTTACTCTATCGTAAAAGCTCGGTCCCCTTGTTTGCTGTACTGGAGTCCACGGCTCCGGACTGTCCTGTTTTACAGGTGCTGATGAGTAGGTACTCTCTCCCCGACCCCGACCCGAACCCCAACCTCGACCTTGATCCCGACCTCGACCTCGATTCCAGAACTGCGGGACTGAAGAGGGTGAGTGTCGTCTTACATCTCGGTCCCGTCCTGACTTGTAAGGCTGAGGCACCGGTGGGGGATTACTCATAGCTCCAGTAATCTGCCCTTCAGATTCCGAGCGCACTTGATGCACTCGATGTCCTCTTCTGGCAATTCCTGTGGTGGTTTGACGTCTGGTTTCTCTGTTTTCTTCTATGTCTTTACCGCCATCTGGACTGGCCCGCCCATGAATGGAGGAACTGCTATCCATTCTTTTTCACCCATGTACAAAATTTCATCAAAAGTTAGAATGCTGACAGGAGCAAAAGTGGCAGCTGGCTGTTAGTTTTACTGACAAGCTGGGCAGGATAGTGATACTTCCTCAAGCCAGCCTTCGTGAAGACTGGGGTGTGAACACCCTAAAAGAGCGCAGATAACCGATACCCTTTTGAGTGCAATCTGACACGTGAACTACCTGAGTGACAAACTAGCAAACTGTACCGGAATTGTTCTTTCCGGTGGCCAGTCTTCCAGAATGGGACAGGATAAGGCGCTGCTGACATGGTGCGGAAAGCCTCTTTATTTACATATGGTGAGTATTCTGCAGGCGGCTGGTGTCAGCCAGGTATTTGTGAACGGGCCGCATCCTTATCCCAACAGTGTTCAGGATATTTATCCCGGACGTGGACCATTGTCCGGTGTTCATGGAGCACTGAACCAGTGTCGGAGTGGAACCCTGCTGGTGGTCCCGGTTGATATGCCGCTGTTGCAGCCGGCAGACCTTACCCGGCTGGTCAGCAAAGGTGATGGACAGCATCCTCTGCAGTATGAAGGTTACTCACTGCCCTTGCTGCTTCCTGTTACTGATCAGGCTCGTCTGGCGGCGGAGCAGGCTATTACCAGCGATAACCGCAGGAATTATGCACTCTGGCGAATGATGGAAAAGCTGAATGGCCAGACCCTGCCGGCTCCTCAAGGTAACCGGGAGACATTCAGTAACACCAATACACCTAAGGAGTGGCAGGATTGCGAGGCCATGTCATAAGCACTTCCAGAAACTCACTGAGTGTGACAGTATTTGCGGCCTTAACTCAGGCAGATGGTAGTTGTTATGGGCCACAAGAAGATTGCAGAATTTATCCCTCTGAATATCGCCGTTCTGACGGTATCTGATACCCGCACTGAAGAGACGGATACCTCTGGTCATCTGCTGGTGGACAGTCTTAAGGCTGCTGGTCACAACCTGGGCGACAAGAGTATCGTTAAGGATGATATCTACCAGATTCGTGCAGAAATCTCACGCTGGATTGCCACCGATAAGATTCAGGCTGTACTGATTACCGGTGGTACAGGTTTTACTGGCCGTGACAGCACTCCTGAAGCTGTATTGCCTCTGTTTGATAAGGTCGTGGATGGTTACGGTGAGTTGTTCCGTCAGGTGTCCTATGAGCAGATTGGTACTTCAACTATTCAGTCACGTGCTGTTGCCGGTTTTGCCAATGGCACAGTGATCTTTGTTATGCCAGGTTCCAACAATGGCTGCAAAACTGCCTGGGAGCAGATTATCCGTGAGCAGCTGGACAGCCGTCAGCGCCCCTGCAACTTTGTTGAACAGTTGAAGTTTGAGCAGGCTGAAGCATGAGCCATCTGACTCATACGGCTGAAGGTGGTGAAGCAAAGATGGTGGATGTCGGTGATAAAAACGACAGCCGCCGGGAAGCTCGTGCTGAAGGCTTTATCTATATGGCCCCTGCTACTCTGGAACTGGTGCAGGAAAACGGCCTGAAGAAAGGTGATGTACTGTCTGTAGCCCGAGTTGCTGGTATTCAGGCAGCCAAACAGTGCGGCAACCTGATCCCACTCTGTCATCCTTTGATGCTGAACTTTATCGGCGTTGAGTTTGAGCTGCAGCCGGAACAGAACCGTATCCGTATCGAAACCTGCTGTCGTTTAAGCGGTAAAACCGGGGTAGAAATGGAAGCGCTGACAGCTGCGTCTGTGGCGGCTCTGACTGTATTTGATATGTGCAAGGCGGTTGATAAGGCCATGCACATTGAAGGTGTGCGAGTTCTGGAGAAAAGTGGCGGCAAAAGCGGCCACGATATTGCCAGCAGCACACCTGAGTATGAGGTAGTAGAATGATTCAGGTTCTTTTCTTTGCTGGTTACCGTGAACGACTGGGTTGTGACCGTCTGGAACTGGATTCCAGCGCCAGCAACATCTCTGAGTTGAAAGAAGAACTGGCAGAACGCGGTGATCACTGGAAGACCATACTACTGGATCGCAAAACGCTGGTAGCTGTTAACCAGACTATAACCAAAGATAGTGCTGCACTGAAAGATGGTGATGAAGTTGCCTTTTTTCCGCCAGTAACAGGTGGATGATAAACCACTGAGTTCAACAATGCAGAACATGTTTGCAAAACTGCTCTGCATTTCCGCTTTCCCCTAAACACTTTCCTCTAATCGTATACACTTTTTATCTGAAGCAGCCCCGTAACAGGCAAACGGCTGGAGATAAGTTCAGTAATTGTTTTAAAGCTCATCGTGTTCAAGAGGTGATCTATTAAACTTCTTATTGCCTTTGATTTGATTAGCTAACATAGTCTCTATATTTACTTTCAGTTTTTTTATTTTTTTTATGTTATTATCCCATTTGTGTCGATCACGACTAGTGTCATCGGAATAAACGATAATCATAGGTTCATAACCATAAATAATAGGAACCGCCATGTTTAATTCGTCAATGTAAAAATTTCGATTGGGGAATAGATCTTTCAATGCAGTGATAAGTTCACTTCTTCTTTTGTAAATAGAATGAATTTTTGCACGACTGTGAAATAATATTCTTGGTCCAGACTTAGATAAAATTGTTTTGTATAGATTATCTTCTAGTTTAATTGGAATACTGAACCCAAGATAAACCTTGTGGTCATGATATGTATTTATTGCATTTGTTGCATTTGTTGCATCATCTGTCTGAACGAATTGATTTTTTGATCTGAGCATGCTCAGATCTGAAAAGTCATCAATAGCTGTAATTGGTATGTGTTGTTTGTTTAGCTCTTTGGCTATAATACCGTGACCGGCAGCGATTTCAAGTACAGGAGAGCCTTGGGTTATCTGTCTGGCTCCATTTATAGCTTTTTTTAAACGGGCAATAAAAAATTTATCTGGAAAAATATAGTGACCTTCAATGATAAATAGCCTTACTAGTATTGGAATGAGAGTTAAATCATAATTGGTTTTTGGATAACCACTGCGATATTCATACTCTTGGAGATTGTTTGTACTAACTCTAGCGCCTTCTACTTTTGCCTCAACGGAGTTTAAGTCGGCAAGAGTATCTAGGTTAAAACCTGTATCCGGAATTTTATCCAATAAATGTTGACATATTGCTTGCCGTGTAATTTTTGCGTGCTCTCTAACCCATTCCGAGAATTGATGATTAACTGAAATAGCCGTCAAATACCAGTTTGCAAGCTCAAGTAAAGCTTTGGTAGATAATTGATTGGTATCAATTATCTCATTACGTCCTAACTCAATAAATTTAATGGTTTCTTTTGATCTTCCAATATGCTGGCAATTATCATGCTGTTCATTAACAGAACGATATGGTGTTATAGGAATGTAAATGTCATCATTTTGGCTGTAAGCGCTCGTATGTAATACTGTTAGCCACAATGAAAAATATATGCATGTCATTCTCGTAAATAAATTGCTTGATTGCAATCTGTTCATTTTGTGTCCTGTTAATTTAAAGCTTGCCTGTTCGATAACTGTACATCTAATTTCGTTCATCTTTGGTTAGTAGTCATTGCATGCTTGTTAGCCACGGACTGATCGATGCTCGAAAGAACAATGTTGTGTAGAATAAAATAACTATTGGAGCTGGCTGTTTGATGCTCCGTCTAAAACGGTAATAAACCCAGCCACATAAAATCATATATTTCTGACTCAATCTCTAGGCCGCTCACCCGTGCCGCAGATCCTGTCACATAGCGGGCTATGCTTCCTGCACTGCAACCCAGCTGAGCAACCTGTTTGTTGGCCAGAAATATGCGATTCCATATGCCCGGGTACTTAAAAGAAAAGTATCTTTGTATCGTTTTATTTTACCAGGGCTACAATGACGAGATCTATGGTACTCCTATTATTGACTGCGTAGTAAAATTATATTGAATCAAGTGTAAATATTTTAATTGTAGGTAATGTAAATTTTACTAAAGTCGTTTTTTGTTTTTAATGGCTAAATACGGTCGGTCGATTTGTTGCCTTAAATCATCATTTTAATAGAGCAAATGTGTTGATATTCCCTTCAGCTGATCCAGTGATCTTATGATCTGAACCCAGCTTCAGCTACAAAAATTACCCGTATAGAATTGCTATGTCAGACACTATCAAGCACGTTCATGGTTTAAAAAAAGGGCGTCGGATGTTTGTTAATATGGCAGCAAAGGCAGGGAGTGCCGCTTCCATTTCTGGTGCCCACTGGTTTCCTGTGGCTGTAAGCCAGAAGCGCTGTCCGGCTAATGATAAACCGGCTAATGGTAAAAGAGTGGCCTGCACAAATTATTGTGGAATTAACAAGCTGCAAAGCTGGGGGGAGATTTAACCATGGAACAATTTTCTTTGGTTCTGTTTACTATTCTGGCCCAGTGTGCTGCCGGACTGTTTTTTACTGTTGGCCTTGTTCAGCTATGTTCGCCTGATACGCCACAGGGGAGTGAGATTAGCAGTTTGAATCGAGGTTATTTATTTGCTCTGGTTATGCTTGGCCTGGCTCTGGTTGTTGCCGGTATTCACTTTTGGCAGGCAGGGCAGACGAATCATGTTATACACAGCCTGACCCAAGGCTCTGCTCTGACAGTTGAGATGACTTCCCTTGGTGCTTTTGGTGCTGTACTCCTGCCAGTGAATATCGTGCAGAGAAAAAGCAGCGAAAATACGGGGCTGGGAAATGGCCTGATTATTATAGGCATGGTCATAGCTGCTTGGCTGATCAAGGCTGTTGCCGATGTATTAACCATGCCTTCCGCTCCGGCCTGGAATAATAGCCTTACAGCTGTTCTGTTTTACCAGAGCGCTCTGGCATGTGGTACCAGCATGGCTGCACTCTTGTTCCTGGGAAACGATCAATCTCTTGGTGAGTTCCAATTGATGGCCCGTAAAGTCATCGGCTGGCTTGGTTTTGCTTCTATCGTTTTACTGGCCTACGGTACGATGATGCTTCTTGTCCGCCTGGTTGAGGCTGGTACTATCCATGCCATGGGAGATAACCATGCATTGCCAATCTATCTGCATGCCGCTCTGGTTCTTGCTGGACTGCTGGCTTGGGTAGCACCAGCCATCCGTGGAACAAATGCTCGCTGCAGTGCATTGCTCGGAACTGTTCTGGTAGTCGTTGGTGAGGTCATGGAACGCATCTATTTCTATGATTTGCTAGGGGTGGCAGCAGCCCATTGATTGTGATGAGCATTGGTAATAAACCACAATGAATCAGTGAAAGATGCACTGGCTGAAAATCCATCTCTCTGGCATGTTACGGTCATCTGATAAAATTGAAAAAGCTGACTAGAGGTCAACCTTATGGGATTTGGTGGTATCAGTATGCCGCAGCTTCTGATTGTTCTGTTGATCGTAGTGGTTCTGTTCGGCACTAAACGCCTTGGCAGTATCGGTGAAGATCTGGGGGGGCTGTGAAAGGTTTCCGAAAAGCTATCAAGGATGATGAGCAGGCAAACAAAGAGCAGCAGTAACACGCATTCCTGTTGTTCAAAAAGCCGATCAGAACTTCGGTGCAGGATATCGGAGTTCTGTTACCAGCCCTTGCCCAAGTGAGCAATCTTATCCCCGCGGTTACAGACTTTCACTTCTTGTAGATATCTCAGCGACAGCTATTTTGGTACCTTAACTCTTATGTCATTCATGTTAACCAGAGAGTACCTGCACGCGAGTGTCTGGTTATATTGTGTATCCAGTCGTATGAAATAAGCATGAACTGGGGAATTTTCACCATATTTGTGCATATTTTCTGTACAAACTGAACAGTCATGGCACACTCGGGATCGACTTCTATCGATAGCGGTCAGGGTGAGTGGTGCTTTTTGTTCACTTATCCAGGAGACGTCCCGGTCGCAGAAATACGATACATCTGGAGAGACCTTATGAGTGCAGAGATCATCAGTGGAACACAGATGCGCAAGGAGATCCTTGCAGAGCTCGAACAGGAAGTTGTAAGAATGAAAGAGGCCCATGGCAAGGGTCCGGGTCTTGTGACCATTCTGGTGGGTGAAAATCCTGCCTCTGTCAGTTATGTCACTCTGAAGGTGAAAACTGCACTGTCTCTGGGCTTCCATGAAGTTCAGGACAATCAGCCGGAAGACATTTCAGAAGAAGAGCTGCTGGCTCTGATTAAGAAGTACAACCAGGATCCTGATATCCACGGTATTCTGGTTCAGCTGCCCCTGCCCAAGCATATCAATGAAGATGCTGTCATTAATGCTATCAACCCTGATAAGGATGTGGACGGTTTCCACCCTGTCAACCTGGGCAAGATGGTGATCGGCGGTGATCAGGTTCGCTACCTGCCCTGTACGCCTGCCGGTATCCAGGAAATGATCGTTCGTTCCGGTACAGAGACTTCTGGCGCAGAGGTGGTTGTTGTTGGCCGCTCCAATATTGTTGGTAAGCCAATATCCGTCATGATGGGCCAGAAAGGCCCGGGTGCCAACAGTACTGTTACCATGGTTCATACCCGCACCCAGGATCTGGCCGCCCACTGTAAGCGTGCTGATATCCTGATCGTGGCTGCCGGTGTTCCCGGTCTGGTGAAGCCAGAGTGGATCAAGCCTGGCGCTACTGTTATTGATGTGGGTGTTAACCGGGTTGGTACCAACGAAGAGACCAGCAAGGCTATTCTCAGCGGTGATGTTGACTACGAAGAAGCCTACAAGGTAGCTGGCAAGATTACTCCGGTTCCTGGCGGTGTTGGCCCAATGACCATTACCATGCTGATGAAGAATACGGTGAAGTCTGCATGGTGGCACCTGGAAGGTAAGTAGTTTCTTGACTTCTAAATAGAATCAATAATCGAAGGCCGGTATTTATCTCTAATACCGGCCTTTTTCTTACCAGTTTTGTCAATATAGATAACATATTCTTCTGGGTACCTGAACGATTCCACCTCCCCACGCTCTACTTTTAATTATGAGAGGCAAGGGAAGATCTACCTGTGGCATATGGAACCGTTAGAGAAGGCAATTTTTCTGACTCACCTCGAGCAAACAACAATACACATGGACGTGGACGTGGACGTGAACCAATAGGCCGGCACAGTACTTCTGATAGTCAACGGAAGGCTACAAAAGTAGATCCAAAGCTGTTTCAATCAGGAGAGGAAACTCTCTTCTTCTTTCTCCAAGGGGTGGTAGAAAAAAACAAGCGTATACCCGTTTGGTAGTGGGTCAGATGTGTGTTTCAGGGACAACACGGATAGCAAATTGAACTCTGTACACGACAAAAAAAGTGAGCTGGCAACGTAGCAAAGCTGCTATGAAAGGCTGTGCAAAAAAAGCCATCGGAAGCAGCCATGGACATTACCAGCTCACTCTCCCAGCAGATTAAGCCATATCTCGCTCTAAGCAAGCCGCGGCTTGAGCTTATTTCCATCTTGGTCATCAGCATTATTCAGTTGCGAACAGTGAATCTTACCCGCCTTGCCGCAAACTTCCCGGGTTTTGCTCAAACAGAGTCCTGCTATCGCCGTATACAGAATTTTTTCCAGAAGGTCTCCCTCGATACAGTCACTCTCGCCAAACTTATAGCGTGTTTGTTCGGCCCCGAAGGGCCTTGGAAGCTCAGCATGGATCGAACAACATGGATGCTGGGACGATCCAAGTTCAACATTCTTTATCTGGCCATTAACTACAAAGGTATGGCTATACCCCTGTTGTGGGTCATGCTCGACAAGAAGGGCAACTCGAATACTCAGGAGCGCATTGATCTACTGAACTTGTTTCTGGACATCTTCCCTGACCAGAAAGTAGAGCGCCTTATGGCAGACAGGGAGTTCAAAGGAAAGAAATGGCTGGGTTACCTGGTCGAATATAACTGGCCGTTCTGCCTTCGGATTCCAGTGAATACCCAGATACCCAACAAGCATCAAAACCGCCTGCTGCCTGTTCGGCGCATCTTCACCATAAAGGTTGGTGAACACATGGTGATACGCAAGCCTCGTAAGGTGTGGGGGCATACAGTTTATCTTGCTGCTGCTCGGTCTGAGAAAGGTCTTATGGCTCTCATTTGTCAGGCAGACCCTGAACGTGCTGTTCAGGACTACCTGGATAGGTGGCAGATAGAAACCATGTTCCAGTCTCTGAAAGGACGCGGGTTTAACATGGAGGAAACACACCTCACCAAGTTGGATAGAGCCTCAAAGCTACTGGGCATTCTGGCTATCGCTTTTGTCTGGTGTTACAAGACCGGCGAGTGGGTGTAGTGGTCAAGTAAAAAAGGACACCAAGTTAAGCTGCTTTTTCCAATTCCTGTTGCTCAAAATCTGGGGCTTTCTCAGGTTGGCAGATGAAAATGAGGGGTTGAAACAGAAATAGCCTTCAGGCAAAGGTTGATTTGAACGGATCAACATTTCTGAAGGAGCAGACATGTCTACAACACCCTCACTGCGTCCTATGTTCTCATTTCCCGGCTGGGTTATCGACCACATTGATATTGATTGGAATGAATCTGTGGCTACAGTTTACCTGCGCCGGGATGGTCGGATACAGCAGTTCAGATGCAGTCAGTGTCAGAACCCAATGGGTAAAATCCGTGAGAATGAGCGTACCGTGCTGGACTTGCCGCTGGGTACTCTGGATGTGCAATTATGCTTCACTGTTTACCAGGGACGGTGTTCCCACTGTGGGCACATTGAAACAGTCACGCCTCCCGGGTTGGCTCCCAAAGCGCAGGCTACTGAACGGCTGAAGCAACATGTCAGTCATCTCTGCCGCTATATGCCCTGCAACAAGATTCCTGAATTCATCTCTATCTCGCATCATACGGCCAGGCGCTGGGATAAAGAGATATTGATGAAAACTCTGCCAGCCCCTGACCTGGATAACATACGAGCCCTGTTGATTGATGAGAAATCCATTGGTAAAGGACACCATTACCTGACTGTTGTTCTGAATGCTGATACGGGCGAAACCCTGTTCCTTGGTGAAGGCAAGCGAAAAGCCACCCTGGACCAATTCCTCAGCCGCTTAACTCCGGAACAAAAGTCTCGCATTGAATGTGTGGGTATAGACCGTGGTGGTAGCTACAAAGCGTCGGTCAGGGAGCACCTTCCTGACGCCGATATCGTTTACGACAAGTTTCACATTATTGCCAATTACAACGATGTCATAGATAAAATCCGTCGTCGGGAATGGAGGCAGGCTGAAGTTGATGATAAGCCTTTCATCAAGGGGCAGCGCTTCAATTTGTTCAGGAACCCTGAGAACCTCACCCCCAAGGGAGAAAGCTGTCTGAAAGAACTGTTGGCTATGAACGAAGACCTGTACCAAGCCTACACCCTGAAGGATATGCTCAAGCAGCTCTGGACGTACACTTACAAAGGTTGTGCCAGTAAGTTTCTCGACAGGTGGATCGAGCTGGCCACAGAAACAGGCATTGGCGAACTCAGGCGGTTTGCCAAAGGGTTGGATCGGGCCAGAGAAGGACTCCTGTCATACTGTCAGCACCGAATAACCAGTGCAAAAATTGAGGCCTTTAACGGTGTGATCAAACGTATTGTCTACAAGGCTTGTGGCTATAACGACCTTGAATATCTGTATCTGAAAATCCGGCAGGAGGCTCAGATATGATCTGCCAACCTGAGAAAGCCCCCAAAATCTACCGGACTCATGTAGTCGAGGTATGAGTGCAACCTCTCGTTGTTGTAGAACAAAATGTAATCAACAACATGTGCTTCAACTTCTGCCCGGGTATCGTAGATGTAGTGGTCTGTCCTCTCCCTTTTCAGACTGCCAAAGAAACGTTCCATCACTGAGTTATCCCAGCAATTCCCCTTGCGACTCATACTGCAAATCATGCCGTACTCCCTGAGCTGCTTCTGGTAATCCAGAGAGGCATATTGGCTGCCGCGATCAGAATGATGCATCACGCCCTTTTCAGGTTTTCTGCCCCAGTAAGCCATTCTCACGGCTTCCAGTGGCAAGTCTGTCGTCATGCGGCTGCTCACGGACCACCCAACAACCTTCCGGGAAAACAAGTCTACGACGGCAGCCAGGTAGACCCAACCTTCGCGGGTCCACAAGTAGGTGATATCTGCGACGTAGACCTTGTCCGGCTCCGCTATCATAAATTCACGGTTCAGCAGGTTGGGAGCAACTGGCAGCTTGTGCTTGCTGTTAGTCGTTACCTTGAATTTTCGGGATACCCGCACCTTCAGGCCAAGCTTTCGCATCAGGCTTCTTGCCTGATAGCGTCCCACGCAGTAACCCTTTTTTCGCAAGGCTTGCGCCATACGACGACTCCCATAGGAAGCATCTGACTGAGCAAAAATTTCTCTGGTATCAACTTCCATACGGAACGCTTCAGGATCAATTTGCTTTTTTACCATGAAAATAGGCACTGAACGGGCAAAAAGAACCCGCCTCGCCGACAGGCAAGGTTAGTCAATCTGCATGGCCTGATATCTTGTCAGGCTTTCTGTAACCCCGGCAGGTACTCGAACTTCTCCAGCATTTTCAGCCATCGTGGTGCGTTCTTGTGTACCATCAAAGCCTCATAATCAATATCCGGATCATGGTATGGCTGGAGCTTGCTCAGCAGGCAATGTATTACCCTGAGCATCTTATGAGCTATCGCAATAATGCTGCGCTTATGACCTCGCCGTATCACCAGGCTCTGGTATTTGCCTTTAAACTGGCTATTGGTTTTGATCGCAGCATTGGCCACTTCACAGAGCAGCCTCCTGAGCGACTGATTGCCCTTACGAGTTTTGCCACTCTTTCTTTTTCCGGCACTTTCATTATTTCCCGGACACAGCCCCGCCCAAGAGGATAATGACTCCCGACTGTTGAAGGCTGACATATCTGGGCCAATCTCCGCAATAACCCCTGCTGCTGCAATTTGATCGATCCCCGGCAAAGTTTGTAAAACTTGCCAAGGCTCCCGGTAGTCAGAACGCACTATCTGGAGGATGGCTTCGTCCAGCGCAGCTATCCGCATATCCAGATACTCAACGTGCTCTCTGATATCCTTGAGAACTGTGCGATGGGCTGGGGATAGCTCACCGTCCAGGCTTTTGAACAGTACGTCGATTTTACTCTTCATACGACCACGAGCCATCTTTGCCAGTTCGGCAGGATGTTTGCCATCAATCAACCCCTGGATCATGTCCTGGGCTGATTTCCCGTGAATATCACTGACTACACCGCCGAGGCGAATACCTGCATCATCCAGAATCTTGTGCAGACGGTTCTTTTCGGATGAACGCTGACTGATCAGTTTCTGACGACGGCGGAACAACAACCGAAGCTGCTGGATGTCAGGTGGAGGGACAAAGCTGGGGCGAAGCAACCCGCAACGTCCGAGGGAGGCCAGCCACTGACTGTCGAGTACATCCGTCTTGCGACCAGGGACATTCTTGACGTGGCGGGCATTCACAACCCAGACATTCAGCCCGGCCCGGGCAAGGATGTCATGAATGCATTGCCAGTAGTTGCCCGTACTTTCCATCACCACAAGCTCCACAGCCTGTTCCACCAGAAAGTCCCTGAGGGCTTTGCGATCTCGGCGAAAAGTTTTGAAGGTCCGGGTCTGTTCGTTGACGCTGCCATCATCATCTTCGACCTGTACGGTCACCATGACCATCATTTTGTGAACATCAAGGCCAGCACAAGACTTCAAAATGGACTGCATCGGGCTATTCTCTCTCACTCAAGGATGAGGGCAGAGCCTGATGGAAGAATCGAAGGCCATAAGCTGACAGGTCAGCAGAGGTCTTTTTACCATGCGTTCACCGTCGTGAGACGGGAAACAATTTGGGGTACGAGCGATTCATCCGGGTCAGTTTGAGTTCAGGGTTTATGCCGCTGAAAAATTTGTCGACCATAGTCAGGCTCTGCCAACACCCTTGATTAAGGCGCATGACTTCACCATTTTCATGGTTCGGGGTGGCCAAAGCTTGGCCATGACTGTTTGTTGCCTGACCTTTATCCCATTCATAGAAACCGCTGCGGCTGACTTTCAGCGTTTTGCAAAGCACGGCTACAGGGTAGGCCTTCCTTTCCCGCTGTATAAAGGCAAATCTTACAGCTGGTCTTTTGCAAAGAAGGCCATGGCTTTTTTTAAGATTTCCTGCTCCATTCTGAGCTGCCTGTTTTCAGCTTCAAGTGCTTTGATTTTTTGTTGTTCGGGTGTTAAAGCCTGGTTACCTTTACCGGGAAAAGCCAACGCTTCCTGCTCCTGATGCTGTCTGATCCACCGTCGCAGATTTCCTGAGCTGATCCCCAAGCTTCTGGCCACGGCAGCCGGAGATTGGCCTTGCTCAACTACCAGCTCTATTGCTTTGAGTTTGTACTCCTGAGAATAATTCTTCCGCTTTGCCATTTTTAACCTCGTTACTGATTGCACTATTGTGCTTAACGAGGTGTCCGGAGTCATTAGACCATTCATTGCTTTCATATATTGACACCCAAACTGCGTACGAAAGTACTATTAATCAGGGTGCTATATTTTCACAGCTGCTGTACAGAGTCTGTCGTTATGAAGAGAAGGGCATAATCACGGCTCATGTGACCAAGTGCATATATACTCTTAAGCCAGTACTGGATACATGGCTAATTAGCTCAGGTGAACACTGAATGTAAGATAAGTCAGAATCTGCATCTGCGGGCCTGTCTGCTTGTTTGTCTGCTTCCCATGGTGTCTTCAGCAGCTATTGGAATCGATGTTACGTTAGAGGTTGCTGATTTTACCAGGGAGTACTGCAGGTCTTATTTGGCTCCTGATCCCGTTGAGTTAGAAAACCTTACGTCCGGTTACCAGACTCTTAATAAAAAGCACATTGCCAGAGCTATGGCTGAAGTCCCTTCTCAGCTCAAGTATCAGGAGATGAGAGGGTGGTCATGCAGCCAGGGCGATGATTTTAGTTACCGGGCAGCCTCTGCATAGTGATGAGAGTGAGTATCTGGAATTTGTCAGGAGTATACCGAAATCACTGGGATCCTACAGCGATCACAGGTTTGATGCCCGGTTCAGCTACAGCAGTAGCCTGGCTGATCTGCTCCATACAGGTCTGGCCACTCTTGGAATTGCAGGTTTAACCCAGCAGGTTGCAGCCTTTTATGCCGCCAATATTGGACTGTCGATCCAGTGGCTCAAGGAGTATATGAACTTCTTAAAAGATGACCTGAAAAGAGAAGATCTTTACTTTGATACCTGCTTCTCTAATGACTTCAACAGCATTATCCAAAAGATTCAAGAATCAATATTGAGCGGCAGTGCTGTCATTCCAATGGTTATCTTTGATATGCAGCAATGGCATTATTTCAATATTGTTGGCTTCAATAATACGTCAGTTGTTGTGCTTGATACGGATTCAAAGCTGTATATCTGGAGTTATGAATTACTCAAGTGCTTTATGAATACCGGTTTTCATTCAGACTATACCGACCTGAGCGAACATATGATGGCTGTTTTGGCAACAATGGCGAATCATATTACGCCAGTGAATTATTTTAACCTGCTGCTGGTCACTCAAATGTAACTCCCTGATGAGTGATTGCTGTGGAAATCTATGCCAGTTATCCTGTGAGCCAGAATAATAATCCTGGACTGCTTTTGGATGAAAGACCGGCACGGTAATACCGTTGTTGCCCGTATCAAGACCGGTAGTATTGAGCGGCGGGTTCATCTTGCTTCGGCAGGGCTGTTGGCCGGTGGCCGAATGGCTTCCCATATGGCCAGCAACCTGTTGGTCGGAAAAGAGAAGAAAGAACTGCGACGTAGAAGAATGCTCTCCCGTCAGGCGGCTTATCTGGTCGCCGAGATGGGTAAGCTGAAGGGCAGTGTTGTCAAGATTGGCCAGATGATGGCCCTTTATGGCGAACACTTTCTGCCTGACGAGGTGACCGAAGCTCTGCATGCTTTTGAACATCAGACGACAGCGATTAAGTGGCCGGTTATTCGCAGAACCCTGAGGCAGCAACTGGGAGCAGAACGTCTAGCCGGGTTGAAAATTGACCGGATTCCTGTTGGCGCAGCCTCTCTGGGGCAGGTACACAGGGCAGTCAGGGTCAGCGATGGACGTGAACTGTGCTTGAAAGTTCAGTATCCGGGAGTTGCCAGTGCTGTTGATTCAGACTTGAACGGCGTATCGCAGCTACTTCGTTTGACTCGGGTTATCAAACCCACAGACGCTTTCCACGAGTGGGTGGAAGAGCTTCGTACCATGCTGCATAAAGAAATTGATTACCAGCTGGAAGCAGAAACTACCCAGCGCTTTGCTGAGCGGTTGTCTGATGACTCCCGTTTTATCGTACCGGAAGTGTTTCCAGAGTATTGCACCAGCCAGGTTCTGGCTATCAGTTATGAGCCCGGTTATGGCATTACCAGAGAGAATGTCAGGGAGCTGCCCCAGGAAAGGCGTAACCGTATCAGCAGCAGCCTGCTAGAGCTGTTCTTCAAGGAGATGTTTTCCTGGCATGAGATCCAGACAGATCCTAACTTTGGCAACTATCGGGTCAGGCTGGGAGAGAACGGTGAGCCTGACAGAATTGTTCTGCTGGATTTTGGTGCTGTCAACCAGTATCCGCTATCGGTAATGAAACCAGTCAATAAAGTGATTGCAGGAGCCTGGCGGGGAGATCGGCAGAGTATTCTGGAGGGTTCACTAGACTTGGGATTTATCAGCGGTAATATGCCGGAATCTATTCACGAAGCGTTTATTACCTTGTGTGGCATGATGATTGAGCCGGTACAGGGCCCTGTCGATTCCGTTCCCCGGCATGTGCTTGATGAGCGGGGTCGCTATCTCTGGCAACAGAGTGACCTGCCGGGAAGAATCGTGGGTAAAGCCGCCCGCTCGGCAGTCAGCCGCTACTTTGAAGTCCCGCCCAAGGAGTTTATCTTCCTGACCAGGAAATTGATGGGTGTCTATACATTTATGTCGGTTCTGGATGCCCGGCTGAACAGCCGGGACATTATCGCACCTTATCTAGTTAAACTAATATAGCTTCTCAGGCTTTGCGGGATGAGAGCACTACAAACTTGCTGTTGCTGGTAATGGAATGGCAGTTGCCGAATAAACGCTTGAGCTTAACATGGTAGCCAAGGTGACGGTTGCCGATGATTCTCAGCTCACCCCCTTTCACCAGAACGTTTTTCGATTGAGTGAACATGCGCCAGGCTATCTGGTCACCGACGGTATTACCCTGATGGAAGGGAGGGTTGCAGACAATGATATTGGCTGAGTCGGAAGCAAACCCGGTGAGACAGTCATTGGCGGTAAACCTTCCCCTGTCGTCCAGCTGGTTGGCCTGCCAGGAATCCTTAGCCGACTGAACAGCCATATAGGATTCATCAACAAAGTGAACCCGGGCCTGGGAGTTGGCACGGGCAATATGAACACCAAGAGCTCCGTTACCGCAGCCCAGATCAATCACCTCTGCTTCCTGCTGGGCCTCGGGCATATGTTCCAGAAAAAAACGGGTGCCGATGTCCAGTTTCTGCCGGGAAAAAACACCGGCATGATTAACCAGCTGTAAACCATTATGCTCCAGAACCCTTGGGATAAAGGGAGCATCATCGGGAAGGTTTTTATCAACAGTTGCAAAGATCAACCTGGCCTTCTTGTGGGCAAGAGAGGTCCTTGTTGGGCCGAAGTTTTTTTCGAACAGTGTCAGGGTGGACGTGTGAATATGCTTGGCCATATCGGCAGCAACCAGTGTTGTGCCTTCCGGGACCAGCTTTTTGATCATCTTTAACTGCTGCTCCAGCAGACAGGTATTTTTCGGCAGTTTCATGACAACCGTCCGAGTCGCTTTATCTGGTTGTTCAGTTGATGGCAGACAGCGAACCTGGTTGATATCTATGGCGTTAAGCTGGGCATTACGCTCCATCGCTTTATGGGCCAGCCAGGAATCACTCCACAGGACAGGGCTTCTGGCTGCTTGGGCCAAAGATAGCGTCAGAGCACCAAAGGTATCGTTAACAATCAGGGGAGAATCGAAGACCGGAGAGCCATCAGCTACTAAAGAGCCATCAGCCAGATGGTTGAGAAGATATTCATCAGCAGCGTCCCAGGCCCGCAGGGTTTCTTTGTTGCGAAGGGGAAGACGCTGAAGCCGAATAGAGCCGAAGGGACTGGTGAGGGTTTCCATGATAAATAACAGGCTGGGGAAAAGGCGGGAATTCTTACCTATTACTTTTCAGTTGTCACTATTCCTCAGAGTTCTGCAGATCTACAGGCTTGTGATATCAAAAAAAATCTAATCTTACAGCCGCATTTGTGAAAATAATGAAGTACTTTGACTATTGTATTTTCTCATGGTGGTAGGAGTTCGTTACCTGATGTTATGAAAACAATATTTCGCTTTTATGGCTGCTTAATAAAGTGATATGAGGCAGTAGTTATGGACACCTCTCTAAGAGAGTAAAATCTCTTCTGAGGTGACATATGACAACCAAGAAAAAACGTAAGTTTCACTCTCCTGAATTTAAAGCTGAAGCTCTCAAGCTTGCAGCAAAAACCAGTGTGCCATCTGCTGCCAAAGAACTTGGCCTCCAAGAATCACAACTTTACTCCTGGCGAGCTGCCGCTAATCGGAAAAACTCTGTCAGTGAGCGTGAGTCACGCTTTGGCTACGGAAAATGCAAAACTCAAGCGTCAATTGGCCGAACAGACAGAGGAGCTGGAAATTCTAAAAAAATACCCAAAGGGCACTATAGGGCGGCTACCTAATTCGCGAAGAATCAAAAATAGAACGCTTTCGTTTTATGTTGCAGCACTGTGCCAGGTTCGCTCTGGTGAGAATGGCGTCTGTGCTGCAGGTTTCTCGAAGTGGGTACCACCGCTGGCTGAAAGGTCGCCATGAGCCCAGCCTTCGAACACAGAAGCAGCTGATGCGAGACCAGCTTATTCTTGATGCGTTTCAACGTAGTAAAAGCAGGGCTGGGGCCCGGCGTATTCAGAAGGATCTGGAAGATAATGGCTATCCCTGTTGCATAAAGACGATACAGGCCAGTATGAAACGACAAAACCTGATTCCGAAAGCGGCACGTAAATTTAAAGTGACTACAGACAGTAAGCATTCATTGCCTGTGTCACCTAATCTGCTTGAGCGTAACTTCTCTGCCTCAGCTCCCAACCAGAAATGGGCTGGAAATATCACATACTTGCAGACGGGCTCTGTTCACATTAGGTGTGGGTTTATAACTAGAAGCCTGTAAGTATGCGGCACAGAAAGGATTACTAATTTTTCCATAATGCCCGTATAGCAAGCCATGCAGGATGTACTGAAGTACTACCAACATCTATTGGGAACAGAGCCTGCAGACGAGAAGAGGATCAGACCTCGACTTGTAACAACCATGATGCACGTTAGTAACGCTACCGGCCATAAGCCGGTGGTGTGGGGGCTATGGGTTCACGGAATGCTTACGCAGTTCATTTCAAAAAAAGAATGAACTGCTGTTAACAACAAGATCAGGCTTTAGAACAGACGGGAGTCAGCTCTTCACTGCCACTGGCATGCATCCAGGCATTCAGGTCTTGCAGATCCTGTGGACTTAGGGTGCCGGCTGTCTGCTTCAACTTCAGGGTATTGATAATAAAGTCATAACGGGCATTCAGGTAATCCCGCTGAGCACTGTAGAGGTTTCTCTGTGAGTTCAGTACATCAACAATATTACGGGTACCGACTTCATAACCGCTTTCGGTCGCCTTCAGAGCACTGCTTGCAGATACAATGCCCTGGCAACGGGCATCAACACGTTCAACATCAGCATTTACGGTATTAAACAGGTTGCGGGTACCGGCACTGACTTCACGCAGAGTCTGATCAGCAGTCTGCATACTTTCATCCAGACGGTAACCGGACTCACGCACCTTGGAGCTGGTCAAACCACCGCTGAAAATAGGCACACTTAACTGCAGACTGTAGGAAGTCGTATTTGTTTTGCCACTTGGATTACTGGCAGGATTTGGCACAGTAACATCATGAGCATAACTGGCAACAGCATTCAAAGTTGGAGCATGGCCGGAGCGACTGGCTTTCAACTGGAAATTGGCTGCGTCCACACCCTTGCGCGCAGCCTGCAGGCTCAGATTCTGGGCAACGGCTGTGTTCACCCACTCCTCGACAGCTGCCGGGGCAGGTGATGCAACTGGCATGGTTTTATCCAGTTTGGCCAAATCATTGATCAGCGTATTGGTTAGAGTACGCAGGTTTTCCAGAGCCACGTTGACACTGTTGCTAGCTTCAATACGGGTCACCCTGGAGCCGTCATAAGCAGCGCGAGCTTCCAGTACATCGGTTTCGGCAATCAGGCCCACTTCAAAACGCTGCTGGGTCTGGTCAAGTTGTCTCTGTACGGCTTTTTCCTCAGCTTCAGCTGTTGCCAGGGTATCCTCTGCCCGCAGTACGTTAAAGTAGGTTTCGGAAACCCGCATGATCAGGTTCTGCTGCTCAATGGAAAGAGATAGCCGAGCCTGATCTGTAAGAATTCCGGCACGTTCAAAGTTAAACCAGGATTCCAGATTAAACAGAGGCTGAGTCAGGGAGGCACTCCAGCCATGGCTGTTCCATTTGGATGTTCTGGAGGATCCACTTGGCAATGGGTTGGATTCCAGCAGCTGACGACGGTTATCTGCGGTCTCAGCCGACATGCTGATCTGGGGTAGCAGTGCTGCCCGACTCTGTGGTACAGCCTCACCAGAGGCATTAAAAGAAGCCTGGGCAGCAGCCAGCCGGGCATCATTTTTCAGAGCTAACTCGTAGACCTGTAAAAGGTCCGTAGGCTCAGCGGCGGCAACCAGGCCACTGGCAGCCAGAATGGTGGCACTGATTCCGGTCAACAGTCGTTTTGTTGCCATCACTACATGTCCTGTGTTTTATTTGACATAGATTGAAATCGTTTAATCGGGAAATAGTACCAGAAGACCATAGAAAAAAGTGTGTCAACTGATAAATAGAGCTACAAGTTTCTTATACTGAGTGAAACCAATAAAGGAAATTTGAGTCTGAACGTATCAAAAGTCACAACACTTCCCCCTCCCCGTGATCACAAGGGTTCCCGTTACCATGTGAATCTGGTCAAACTTCAGGCGGAATGTGAAGCAAATTATCTTCGGCTAAAAAAACTGACGCCTTCCAGGCTTTCGGGAACTGTCAGCCAAATCCAGCTTGAGTACCAGAGCCACGAAGCTTCAGCCTGCCTGCGGATTATTGAGCAGACCCGCTACACCACTCTTCTGGTGCTGTCTGTGACCACACCACTGCATACCTGGCTGCCACTGCCCGAGCTGACCATACGTATGTACCACGATGTCAAGATGGCCGAAGTGATTGGAGCCAATTGCCATCGTTACCTCCATGCAAGGTATGAATACCCCAACCCGAAAATGCACCAGCCTGATGAGAAGCACCAGCTCAATACTCTTCTGGCGGAATGGCTGGATCACTGCATGGTTACAGGCTACTTGCCAGATTCTGTTAATATTTAATCCCTGTAGCTCCACCACATCGTTTCCAGAAGCTGATACCATCCTGACTATCAGTTCTCCACAGACATTGTCGGATTCACCGTGAATAAACCAGAATTTTCTCCGTTTACACTTATCCAGCTGACAGACCCCCATCTGTTTGGTGATAACTCTGGTGAACTGATGGGGATTAACACCCGCCAGTCCTTTATCCAGACCGTTACGATGATGGCAGAGCAGGAACCACATATTGACCAGATTCTGGTCACCGGTGATATATCCCAGGATGACAGTCTTGAGTCTTACCTGTTCTGCAAGAAGGTACTGGCAGGCGTAAATACTCAAGTGGCCTGGCTTTGCGGCAACCATGACCAGGCTTCAATTTTGGAAGCCGATCAGTTACGTGGTCTGTTTCCAAAACAGATCAACCTTGGAGGATGGCAGATACTGCTGCTGAACACGCCTGTAAAAAATCAGGCCCATGGCGCTCTGACTCCTGAAGAACTTTCCTTTCTTGAATCTGCTCTGGCCAGCTCTCCAGATACACCTACGCTTGTCGCCATGCATCACCACCCCCTGCCTATCGACAGCCCCTGGATGGACGAGATACCCATGAAAAATGGACCAGAACTGATGGTCCTTTTATCACAGTATCCTCAGGTGAAGACCCTGCTTCACGGTCATGTTCATCAATTCCGTGAAAGTGACAGCTATGGCGTCAGGATTTTAGCGACTCCCTCCACAAGCGTTCAATTTGCCCCCGGGGCACAGGACTTTGAGGTGGATACCTGCCAGCCTGGCTACCGGAAAATCACCCTCTATCCCGGTGGCCATTTCGAAACAAATGTGTACCGGCTCCCCGAAGGAAGCTGGATGCCGGATCTGTCCAAGCCGGGATATTGACGAGCTCTCCATCGGCCCTAACTGAGAGATTTCAGCCCCGTTTCTCTTATTACAATCAGGTCTTAATACTGCCATTTGACCATCCATTCTTTTCCTAAAGTTGGGTTTGGGACAGTAGTACAAGGACTCGCAGTCATGCCTCGTGCGAATACGGAGAGCGAGGGTCTCAGCCCAGATGACGGCCTGCCAGATGGACTTGAGCTTCGCCGCAGAAAATCCGTAAACCAGAAATGTAAACGCAAAAAAGCCCGCAGCATCCGCAAAGGTATTGAATCCTATTTCGAACGCAAGCAGCTGAAAAATCAGTTAGGAGATGAGTTTGATGAGGACGATTTTGAAGACTTTGAGGACGATGATAACTGGTATCACTAATATCCAGTTATCATCCAGCGATTACAGAGAATTCATAAACCGCATCAGGGTTGCATTGAACAAGGCCGGTTTCTCAGCATGTAACCAGTGCCCTGCTCCAGTAATAATTCGCAGCTCTGCCCGGGGAAACAGCCGGGCAACCACTTCACGGTGCTCAGGTAGAAGATAATCTGAATTCTCCCCCTTGATAAACAGTGTCGCCCCGGAGTAGTGTCTTCCACCAAACTCCGGGGCAGCGCAAATGCTGGTATAGGAAGCAAAAATACCCTGCACATTCATACGCCAGACAAACTGTCCATTTTCACTTTTTTTAAGATTTTTAATCAGCAGCTGTCTTACTGCGGGCATATCAATAAATTCAGATAATTGTTTATCAGCTTCACTGCGTGACCGGGCTTGCTCCGGGTTATAGGCCTGCAAAGCCTTCAACACATTCTGGTGATGAAGAGGATAATCCACCGGTGCGATATCACCGACAACAAGGGCGTCTACTCGTTTCGGAGCCTCAACAGCCATCTGCATTGCGACTTTTCCTCCCATGGAGTGCCCGATAACAACCGCTGACTCCATACCAAGATCATCCATCAGAGCCAATACATCACCGGCCATTTCCGGATAAGTCATAGTAGGCCTGTGGAAAGAGCGCCCATGGTTACGGAGATCAACAGACAGAACCTTGTAGCTATCTGCCAGACTGCGGACAACAGGAATCAGGTTATCCATACTGCCAAACAGACCATGGATAACGATTACCTCTTTACCCTCTCCAGAAACTCGATAGTTCAACTGCTGTTTCATACATCCCCCACTCGAAAGCGCTGATGTTATCACCTCACAGCGAAATAGTTCCTACTCTTAATCTATCTGCCATCGACAGGAGCTTCCTGATGACAACCGGATCCAGCACCGGAACACCTTCGAGACAATTTGCTATGAGAATAAAACTGGATGCGAATTCTTTCGTACCTCCCGATATTAAATAATCTCAATCTATTTATTTAAATAGCCTGTCCATGGAACGACCGTTTGCTAGATATGGATATTTATTACAGCCATAAGCAACCAAACATTACTCATTAGCAATACAGCATCATGCAAGCTTTCATATGCCTGATTGAGCAACTCGATTACCCGATTTCAACTGTCGGAATCTGATCTCAGGTAGAGAAGCAACCTGAAACAATAGCTCTCCAGAAACTGGCCATTCCGCCGATAAAGTTCTCTTACCAACACGCATTATCTTCACCGGATTCATCTGCATGTTTCGCAAAGTTCTCTTTTCTGCAATGGTTCTGTTACTGGCCTACAGTTTGTGGTTCCGCCCTGACATTCTTACCATCACGGCAGGTATCTCAATTTTTCTGTTTGGCATGCTCTGTCTTGAGCAAGGTTTTCGCCAGGTCAGTGGTGGCCTGCTGGCCCTGACCCTCAATCGCACTACCCGCACTCCCTGGAGCAGTTATGGTGCCGGTGTTCTGGCTACAGGCCTGCTTCAGTCCAGCTCCCTTATTTCGGTACTGGCTCTCTCCTTTGTCAGCACCCGGTTGATTTCCCTGGGGGCAGGCATTGCCCTGCTGATGGGTTCAGGCCTTGGCTCAACTGTTGGTACCTGGCTGATTGCCGGCCTTGGAATGAAAGTTGCCATTTCCCACTACGCCATGCCCCTTTTGGTTATGGGTACTTTACTGCAGCTGCAGAAAGTTCACCGGCTGCAGGGGGGAGGCTATGCTCTGCTTGGTCTCGGATTCCTGCTGCTGGGAATTCACTATATAAAAGAGGGAATGGCCGGGGTTGGCGATACTGCCCTGCTGTCATTCAATTACGGCCTGATCACCGGCGTACTGGCTGGCACACTGCTTACAATCCTGATGCAGTCCAGCCATGCCTTGCTGATTCTGGTTATGACTGCCATGGCCGGGGGCCACATTGACTATGCCAGTGCTATCGCGCTCTGTATTGGTACAAATATCGGTACCACAGCTACCGCAGCACTGGCTGCTATTACCGCCACAGCCGATGGTCGCAGGCTGGCTTTAGCCAATATCATCTATAAGCTGACAGCCGGTTTCTTTATCATGGTGACTCTACCGTTCTGGCTCAGCTTATGTCAGTGGATTGCCGGTGTTCTTGGTATTACCGGTAATACTATGCTGGAGCTGGCCCTTTTTCACAGTATCTTCAATCTTGTCGGCTCCATCCTGATGGTACCATTTCTGAACCCTCTGCAAAAAAGACTGAAACGGCTGTTCGTCAGCGAAGACGAACACAAGCTTCTGGATATTCCCCTGCCTGCGGACGAGCCTCTCAGAGCACAGCTGCTGAATCCTGCAGTTCTCCAGCATCCGGATGCAGCTCTTGAAGCCCTCAGATCAGAAAGCACCAATCTTTACCGGCAGACTATTGCCCTGATCAGCTTTGGTCTCTATGTCGATAACAGCCTGAACCATGAAAATGACCTTTCCATGCCTGACTCTATCCCACCTTGGCCAAACTGGCGGGTGGGCAAACTCTACAAGCTGAAAATGCGGGGCATTCACGAAGATATCTGCAACTTCTGCGACGAGCTAGAAACCCAGGTAGGTCCAGAGCAAAAGGCCGAAATTATTGCGCTTCGCATGGCCTGTAACAACTTTGTCGGCGCCATTAAGCAGCTTCGCTACCTGCACAAAAGTTTGAGGCGCAGTGTTCACTCGGACACCGCCATTATCCGGGAACATTACCGTCTGGTAAGAAACCGGATTATCACCACAATCAAACAGATCCGGGAAATATCCAAAGAAGAAAACTGCGATATCGCAGTAGCGATCAGCGCTCTCAAACGTGAACTGTATACTCAGGATTTTCTTTCTGAAAATTCTCTGAAAACCCTACTGAAAGAAACCCCTGCAGACGCCCTGCATATTACCGCACTGATCAATGACAACGGCACAGCTCACAATATCTGCAACAACCTGATAGACGGTGCCGTTATCCTGTTGCTGCAGGGACATGGTGCTGTGATTACCCTTGGGGCCAGAAAAGGACTGGCCATTCCTGTACTGTCAGGCAAAAAACCTCAATCCTCGCAATAGTTTTGAAGGTAGTGGGTCAAATGTGTGTTTTAAGGAGGGTGTTGGTGGGTAGCCAACATAGGGGTCATTAGAGCAACATGCTCAGCTTTCACAATGACGTGTTCTACAGAAGTTCTCTGCCCAGGTTACACCTGCTCCAACACCGAAAATCAGACCTCAGCCGAAGTGGAGAACAACGCTACCCCTGTAAAAATACAGACTGCGGTATGAAAACCTTCATGCTCAGATATCGCTGCAAAGGCTGTATACCAGGCATTCACGAGCAGGTTTTGGATATGGCTATCAATGGCAGCGGCATTCGAGATACCAGCCGAGTTCTTCAAATCAGCAAAGGTTGTGCGATCAGCAAAATCGCGAGCCAGGAAGGCAAGCTCATATCGGCCAATCCCAACATTCTTCGGCTACTGGGCGCCGAAGACGATATTGCGGCACACATTCTTCCAGCGTGTGATGTGGCCGAACTCAATGAACAGTGGTCATTTGTCGGTAACAAGTCCAATCAGCGCTGGCTTTGGTATGCTATTGATCATAAAACCAATACTGTTTTGGCCTACGTTTTCGGCAAAAGGAAAGACGAGATTTTTCGCAAGCTGAAAGAGCTGCTGGAACCTTTTGGTATCGAGAAATTTTACACAGATGACTGGGGTGCCTACACAAGAAATCTCGATGAAGACAAGCATGAGATGGGCAAGAGAAACACGCAGAAGATAGAGCGAGATACTTATGCATGAAACACGCATTTGACCCACTACCTTCTATTTGATGCAGTAAGCGCCAAAAGCACCATAGGGATTGTGGTGATTTTAAACCGTCATAAACCCACCTGCGTGGTGTTAGTTTCCCCATGAAACCAGAACCAGTGCCGCCGATATAAAAGCCAGGGGCTAATTCAGTGGGATATTGCAATTGAAGATATCAGGTTCAGATAATTCGATGTTCGGGGGCGCTGATTCCCGCAAAGATACGCCAAGGCAGTCACAACCTGCAACTCTGTCACGTATTCCCCGCCCAATTGGGCAAAAGCCTGAATACCGACGGGTAGATCAGAGAGTTGTTCGCCCTTACCATTCCAAGGTGGCACCCACCATGGCCCGGGTTTCCGTGGCGGCCCCAGAACATCATCATAAATCCGGCCTGATACCCAGCACTTTAAAAGTGCAGGTTTCTCCAGATACTGACGATATAGAGGCTTTTCTTCGGGAAAAGCTGAACCTGCAAGGTGTTGACCACATAAAACTGACTCTTTTTAACAACGGACAGCCAGTTTCTTTTGGTCAGTTCAAAGGGGGAGGAGTTTATTTACTGACTGTGGAAGCAGATCCAGAGTTAGAACCAGAGCTGGCAGGTTTAGTCGATGATATTCACTACCAGATGGCAGATAACTATCAGCCAGTCGCTTTTTCATCCCTTTATACCGATCACGGGCAGGACAGCCTGACAGGACAGCTGAAAAATGTGGCATCAGGCCACTGCCCGGCAGGTGTTATTGATATCACTTCAATCTGGGATACCAGCCAAAATATCATACAGCATTGCCCAGATCTGGAATCACGTATCATTCCATCACCCAGCGGACAGGGGTATCAATTAATTTTCTGGAGAAAAGACTCTGCTGCAGCACAGCTGGCTGTGGATAATTATATAGACCGCCAGAAATCGCTGGGAAAACAGGCGGAGATGGAGCTGTATCTGGGTACAAACAGAGAGCAGGTTGCGGCTAACCAAAAGATATTGCAGCTACAGGCCCGCAAGTTATTAGTGGGTGGTGATGAATCCTGGGATCAAGAGTTGCAGAGATTGACAAGGCAGGAGGCAGCCAGACATGGAGATCATAGAGACGGTGCAGGAGTCAGCACCACAGAGCGCCTGGAAGTATTCGGAGAGAGGCCTGAAGAACGCATATTCGGCGGGCACTCCATGGGGAAAATAATTGAGAAGCACACCGAGTACTATCCCGTATCAGATAGAGTGCATTTAGAAAACAGTGTTTTCCTGAAACAAACCCTGCCAAGAAAAATGGACTCTATGTTGGCCCCATGGCAAAAACGCCTTGCCCGCCCAATGCCAAAAACCCGTTATGGCATTGAGTATCAGGTCAAAGAGCTGCTAAAACAGGCTCGCAAGATGGAAGAAGAGTTGAATCGCTGGTATCTGTCATTAAAAAAACTCTCCCCCGTCGAGAAAGAAGAGCTAGAGATAACCAACAGTGCGCTGCAGAGTGAGTATAAACTCCTGCTGCAGGTGCTGATTGATCCTGAAACTGTAAGCTGTGCCATAAAAGGAATGAACTGGAATCAGGCTATGGAGTTCAAAAGGCTGGGATATCGACTGCATCCAGAAGTCACCCAGCTTTCAGAGCTGAATGACCAACGGCTTGATAAAAGTCATACCCCCCACCAGCTTAGAGCAGGTGGTTCGCATACAGTCTATCTCATACGATATCTCTCCCCTGATGGTACTGTGGAAGAACGGGTTTATAAGCCTGTTGATACCAGGGATCGCAGCCGGTGGAGAGGTGTTATCGAAGAGGAGATGTACCTGAATCCAGATTGTCCCTTCTTTACTCTGCGAAATATGGCAGCAGAAAAAGTCAGCACAGCCATTGGCTTTCCCGACCTTGTTCCAAAGATTGAGTTTACTGAGCATGAGCACCAGCTTGGACTCACCATGACACTGGCACCAGGGAAAGACGCTGCTGATGCAGTGTCTGATGGTGATATTGAAAAAATGTCCAAAGAAGCATACTGGGAAATGTGCTGCCAGATAAACAGGTTGGAATGGCTGGATGCCCTGTGTATTCAACCCGACAGGCACGGGAGAAACTATATGGTGGATCCTGCAACGGGGCAGGTAACCGGAGTTGACAATGATATTGGTTTTTCTCCCAATCCAGATATTGTCAGAGCCAGTGTAGACCAATCTTCCAATACTGAATTCTCAGTGGGAGCACGAATCGGCTTCCCTTTGCTGGTCGATAGAGCAACTCTGGATGGGTTGCGCAAATTGGACATTGATAAACTGACAGTTGAAATGGGCCCCTTGCTGAGCCGGAAAGAGCTGGCAGCCATGAAACAGCGTTACCTGCAGTTACTGGAACATGCCGAGGGTCTTGAGCAGCAGGGGCTGTGTGTTGAAGATTGGCCAAGCTGGGTTGACCCGGCAATGGGGGTTCCTGCTGATGAGTATCAGATGCTAGTGGAGAAAAAAACAGAACTGTTCCACACAATGTACAAAGCTAAAGCTGAAGCCGCTGTTGCTTTAGATACCTTGATGGCGACACAGGGAGTCAGCCCCACGGAGGAAAAACGTATGCAACTGCAGCTCCAGAAAACGGTTTGGACAAATCTGGTAAAATCCATGGAAGTTGCCTGGGAGCACAGTTATCTCGGTGAGTTATTACGACTCAGATATTGAGTTTGGAGGACAGAGGGTCAACATATCATCATGCACAGTTTTCGAAGAGGATCGTTTCTGAAAATCATCCCTTAAGCAGGTCACAATAATAAGAGCCATCCTTTCTTCCTCACAATGATCACATAACGCCTCAGGGCTTGTCAGTCCCAGGCTCCTACAGTCGCTATCTCCTTCTAACAAGGTTTTTTCATCAATCCCTGCATTAACAAGAGCCTTAGGCAAGATACGGGAAAACTTCTCTCCCTGCTCGTTGATATATTGCGATGAAGTCAGCCAGTTTACAGGCCCCACTCTTCCCCTCCCGGGGGACATGGAATGGAACCTCATGATTTTGGCCATAATAACGCCCGCAGCAAATGTGTCTGCTTTAACCCCAAAAATTCGATGTCCATCTTGATCAAACGTCTGAACCTCAGGAGCCCAGCAAGTTCTCGTCCCGGCAGAGCTCCTACTGAAATAACATCCGTTTTGATTGATTTCTCTGGATGCACCTAAATCACAAATCCTGAGTTCACCATCATACCCGACAAGGACATTGGCAGGTTTTAAATCTCTATGGCAGAATTTCTTTTGATGGATATAGCTCACGCCTGCCATCAACCCATGACAGAAGGCCATCCTGAATGGTTTCAAGTCTACCGATCGTAACAACAAGTCTTTAATGGTTCCTTGCTGCCTTGGCGTAATCATAAGAGAAAGAGGAAACATCTCACTCCGAGTCAGGCATCCAAGCAGAGGAATAATATTAGGGTGATTTAGTTCCTTTAGCCTTAAAATCTCTGCCTCTAATACATTCAAAGCCTGAGTGCGCATGGGATCACCTGGATCTACATCTTCATAATGTGGAATTTTGATAGCAATGGCTGAGTCGCTCGCATGATTCTTTTCTGGCCGCAATGAGCAAAAAGCTAGTGTGGAAAACTTCCCCTGATGTTCACTGCTGATTAATACTCTTTTCCTGCTCCCATCAGGAAGCGTTGCTCTACAAGATTGCATCTCTTGCTCTTTTGCCAAAAAGCTTAAATCCTGCTCAGACGACACATCGTAAACCGATGAAAATGCATGCAGTAGCTTATAAGCGTTTTCTCCCATGTCATCTGAAAGAAAAAAACAGCGAGCATTTTCACCTGTTTTCTTTATCTGCACATGGCGATTAATAAAGGTCTTTTTAGGTTGCTTTTCTATTTGTTGAGTTACTGAAAGGGAAGATATAGCTGCAGAGAGATCCTTCCCACTTACAGAATATGCCGCTGCCATACCGACCTCCAGGCGAAGTGGTCCATTTACTACTATTTGGAAGGATTATTCTCAGAAAAGTTTCTGACAGAGAGGTATTTGACAACCTGACTAACCAGGGTGTCTGCCCGGCTAAAAAAAGGAGAGGAGCTGAGGGGATTGAAAGATGCCCCTCCCCTTCAAAAAGAGTCAGATTTCGATACGCAGATCAGACTTGGGCTTGGAGCAGCAGGACAGAACATATCCCTGCTCGATTTCCTGAGGTGTCAGGGTCATCTGGCTGGTGCTGTGCACTTCCCCCTCAATCACCTTCACCTTGCAGGCGCCACAAACACCCTGGCGGCACGCACCGATCACTGGTGCCTGCTGGCCCAGCAGTGTATCCAGAACCAGATCGGAAGGATCAACAGTAACAGCCTTACCACTCTTCTCCAGAGATACCTGGTACTGCTCACCACTCGCTTCTTCAGCACCACCTTCAGAGTCAGCATCTGCTACCAGATCAGCAGTAAACTTCTCAAAGTGATAGTTGGCCATATCGAAGTTGCTGGCTTCCAGCATACCTTCCACCGCAGCCATAAAGTTCGGAGAACCACAGGCGTAGGCTTTGCGATCATGCAGGTCAGTCACAACCTTGTTCAGACGCTCTTTGTCCAGGAAACCCTCTTTATCTTCCACCACAAACTCAACCCTGAAGTTGGAGTGGGTGTTGGTCATGGCGACCAGTTCCGGAACAAACAGCAGGTCTTCAGCCGTCGCGCCGCAATGCACGAAATGGATGTTGACATCCGCGTTGGTATCCAGCAGCCAGCGGCTCATGGACATCATCGGCGTAATACCGCAGCTGGAGCTGAGGAACAGCAGGTTCTTGGCCGGCAGATCCACGATATTAAAACCACCGTCAGGCCCCATGGCCTTGATGGTGTCACCTTCTTTCAGGTTATCCAGCAGCCAGCCGGACATCTTGCCACCTTCCACACGCTTGATGGTCAGATCCAGCGTGTAGGGGCGGGAAGGCGATGAGCTGATGGTGTAGGAACGGTAAGTCAGTTCCCCATCAATCTCTGCCTGCAGAGTCACAAACTGTCCGGGCTTATAGGAAAAACGGCGGGCCGGAACAGTCTGGAAGACAAAGCTGCTGACATCAGATGTTTCTTTAATGACACGCTGACAAACCAACTCGATGGTTCCATGTTCCCAAGCCTGCGCGTCAGTCAGTTGCCGGAAGTTTTCAGAAATCTGCATGAAAAATCTCTATCTGCAAAAACCCGTTTCATACCTTTCGTCATTCCTGCGTTTGAATCCGCCACAAAACGGCCTACCCGTCATCCCCGCGAATGCGGGGATCCATAGACGGCGTTCCAGCTATGGATTCCTGCTTTCGCAGGAATGACTCTATCAAGTGTTTGCAGCGCCTGCTTTCGCAGGAATCCATTTGTTGTAGATTCCCGCTTTCGCGGGAATGACGTAAATGTAAATAACGGGCTCTTATCGGGGTCAATATCAGGCGGCGTTCAGGATCGCGTTCAGATCCTGCTCGACATTGGAAGTCAGCTTCAGGTCAAACTTGTCGACCAGCACACCCAGCAGGTTGTCAGTCAGGAAGGCCGGAGCAGTTGGGCCAACGTGAATGTTCTTGATGCCGAGGGATAGCAGGGTCAGCAGGATGACAATCGCCTTCTGCTCGAACCAGGACAGGATCAGGGAGAGTGGCAGGTCGTTTACGCCACACTCAAAGGTCTCTGCCAGAGCGAGGGCCAATTGAATAGCGGAGTAAGCGTCGTTGCACTGACCAACGTCAAGCAGACGAGGGATACCGTTGATATCACCAAACTCCAGCTTGTTGAACTTGAACTTGCCGCAGGCCAGGGTCAGGATCAGGCTGTCCTGAGGTACGGATTCTGCGAACTCCTTGTAGTAGGAACGCTCAGCCTTGTCGCCGTCGCAGCCACCGATCAGGAAGAAGTGCTTAATGTCACCGTTCTTCACGCCTTCAACAACCGCAGGAGCTGCGCTCATCAGGGCGTTGCGGGCAAAGCCTGTCAGGATGTTGTGAGGAATCTCGTCGTATTCGAAGCCAGGCATTTCCAGAGCTTTTTCGATAACGGCGGAGAAGTCTTCACCTTCAATGTGGTTAACGCCAGGCCAGCCAACAATATTGCGGGTGTAGATACGATCTGCATAGTTGCCCACATTAGGATCAATAATGCAGTTAGATGTCATCACGATGGGGCCAGGGAACTCAGCAAATTCGTGTTGCTGGTTCTGCCATGCGCTGCCATAGTTACCAACCAGGTGCTTGTACTTCTTCAGCCCTGGGTAACCGTGAGCAGGCAGCATTTCACCGTTGGTGTAAACGTTGATGCCCTTGCCTTCCGTCTGCTTCAGGATCTCTTCCAGGTCGATCAGATCGTGACCGGAAACCACGATGCACTTACCTTTAACAGGCTTAACGTTAACCTGGGTAGGCTCTGGGTGACCAAAGGCATCGGTTTCGCCCTTGTCCAGCATTTCCATAACGCCGTAGTTCATCTGGCCGATAGCCATGGCGCATTCCAGCAGAGCACCGATATCAGCAGAATCCGTTGCCAGCCAGGACATATGCTTGTGGAATTCAGCGTAGATTTCTTCGCTCTGCTGACCCAAAACACGGGCGTGTTCCATGTAAGCCGCAGCACCTTTCAGGCCGTACAGGCACAGCAGGCGCAGGCCAACGATGTCTTCGCCGACTTCAGCCAGACCACGGTTAGGGATCATTTCTGGAGCCTGCAGCAGCATACCGGCCATATCTTCAGCCAGTTCAAATTTTGCAGCGTAAGTTGCGTCGGAAAGGTCAGCACCTTTCTCGGAGCAGGCATTCTTCAGGAAGTCACGGGCAGCGTTGGCTTCACGAATAAAAGCAACAATGCGGTCGTTATCGAAGTTAACGTTGGTCAGAGTTGCGAAAAAGGCGCGAGGAACAAACGCGTCGATGTCTGCGTTGGCAATGCCGAACTCACGGGCACGCAGTGCATACCAGGAAACACCCTGCAGAGTGTAGATCAGTACGTCTTGCAGGTCGGAAGTTTCGGAAGTCTTACCGCACATACCCTGAGCGAAGGAGCAGCCATTACCGGCTGGAGTACGGATTGTCTGTTCACACTGTACGCAGAACATTATGTTGGCCTCACGACTTAAAGATTCATTTTATGTGTATCTTTATTGTTGCCACATTCGTTCTGTTTCCGAATACGTAAAAACACGCACTCACACCCAAATACGGGAAAAGGTTAAGATTCATTTGATTTGAATCAATCGCATTTAGGCGAATCCAGCATGCAGTTAACCCGTTACACCGACTACGCGTTGCGTACCCTGATCAGAGCAGCTCTTCTGCCGGAAGGTGAACGGCTGTCTGTTGCAGAGATCACCGAAACCTATAACACCTCCCGCAGCCAGATAATGAAGATTGTCCAGCACCTTGGTCAGCTGGGGTATCTGCGCAATATTCGTGGTAAAGGTGGTGGTATAGAACTCGGCATGGCACCGGAGAGTATTAAACTCGGTGATGTCGTGCGGCAGATGGAAAACAATCTGGATGTTATCGACTGCAATGCGCCTTACTGCCGCTTACAACCAGCCTGTCGTTTAAAGAAGGTATTGAATGAAGCAACCTGTGCTTTTATGAATGTTCTGGATAACTATTGCCTTGCTAACTTAATAGAAGATAAGAGCAGGTTACTGGAGCTGCTTGCCACTCCAGAGGAAAAGATTCTGCAGTCTGCAGATAGCCTCCTGAATTAGGTAAAAGCCCCCATTGGAAGTATAGCTGTTGTACTGGCTAAATAATCTCACTATGTAACCCTTTATTACGCCTCGCAACTGGAGATACACGGCAGCAGCCATGCAACTGACTCGCCATACCGATTACGCACTGAGAACCCTGATTCAGGCTGCCCTGAAACCTGAAGGTGAACGTCTTTCAGTGGCCGAGATCACTGAAACCTATGATTTGTCCCGCAGCCATGTGATGAAAATCGTACAGAAGCTGGGACACGAAGGCTTTCTGCGTAATATTCGCGGTAAAGGCGGCGGTATTGAGCTGGGCATGCATCCTGATGATATTAATATCGGTGCGGTTGTTCGGGCTATGGAGTCGAACCTTCAGGTTATTGACTGCAGTCTTCCCTATTGCCGTTTACTGCCAGAATGTCGTTTAACGGGTATTTTTGGAGAGGCGATGAAGGCTTTTCTGAATGTTATCGATCAGTACACCCTGAGTGATTTATTGAACAATCGTGACGACCTGATAAAGCTTCTACTCGACTGAACTCAAGCCGCCCACTCCCAAGTACGGTTAAATTTCTATTTTGATAAGGTACTGGTTATTTCTAAATGGCTGAACATTTTTAAAGAAACAATCATCTGGTGGTAATTTTCTCGCATCAATAGTCTTAATGCCATGCATACACTGTTCATATCCACTATATACGGTAAAAGTAACATTATCCGCACATGGGTTATGGTGAGCACCAAGAAATAGGAATTCTGGATTCTGACTATATTTTCTAAAGGTTATTTTTAATTTGGACTCGGTTTTATCTTTCAATCCATACAAGCTGTGAGTGAACTTTATTTTTTTATCTAGCGCTACTGTTTGAGATACCTCTGGGCAGTCAAATAGGGCAAAAAACGTCCCGGCATTATTAATAGACTGATACAGACCTTTTTCCCAGGGAGCCAGCACACAAGAAATGTCTGCGAATGTTTCCTGTTGATTTAACGTTCTATCCATAGAGGAAGACTCGAAATGATAACTCGTATCAGTTTGTGTGGTAACCGAAACACTCTTCTTCTCTCCACCAAACCAGCACTGAAAGGCCAGGCTCTGTTAACACTACATGTTGGTAGTACTTCCGTGCACCCTGTATAGCTTGGCATTCGGGCTTCATAGAAAATTTGGTTACTTCCTCTATTCAGCGTAATCACTAACTTTGAGAAATAAACCAACATCTATTGTTAACAGAGCCGAAAGGCCATATTTAACAAGGGATGTTTTTCAACGGGTTTAGAAGCTATGTGTTTTTTAAGGGCATCTCCATTTTCTCTGGATTCCTTTTTAAGTATCCGCTCACCACACTCACATTTCATATACTGGTTGCATTCCTCCTTATGCTGTTTCATCTTTCGCCTTTTTAGCGGAGGCTCACCACACTCCCCCGGAGGCTCTGTTAACACTACATGTTGGTAGTACTAACGTGCAGCCTGTATAGCTTGGCATTCGGGCTTCATAGAAAATCTGGTTACTTCCTCTATTCAGCGTAATTACTGACTTTGAGAAATAAACCAACATCTATTGTGAACAGAGCCCCCCCGGACATGTCACTTCCTCTTCTAAACACTGATTCATATGACTTTCAATTTCAGAAATATCTATAGGCTGATTACATTCTCTATTGGGACAAGTCACAGATAGATTCTTGATATTGGTAGCAACAGCCTCATTGATTTCAAATTCATCCAGCAACTTACCCCTACAAAGAGTACATTCATTATTGTTATTATTCTTTAATTCATTAGCACATGCTAGACAACATAAATGACTCGCATCACTCTTACAGATACGCACAGGCATGTTATAAATAAAGCTGCAAATTGAGCATACGTTTCCCTGTGCCAGATTGACCAAACCCTTTGGGCTTACCTGAAACTGCTTTTCTTTCCATACATATATTGGTAACCCACTGCTGGTTGACGGTTCCATATAACCTCCTTGCCCCAAAAGATAATTGAAGTGTTTTTGATAAAAGCATTTTCCCTAAGAATTCAGATACACTCAATTGAACCAGGTTCATTTTATGCCTATCAAGGCAGTTATCTTTATTTGACGGATATAATACTTATCAACCCTCTTTAAACATATAACCAAGTTGTTAGGATATCAGGCACTCTTAGCAGATGAAGCTGAAACTTTTTTATCAAAACCTGGTCGGATTCTGGAAGAAAAGGAGGCTTTTTATGACATGTCCAGTAACTGACACCCCGTTATTTACATACGAATTTAATGGCATAGACTATAGGATTGATACTTCTCAGCACACAGCCAAAGAATTAGAGAAGATCAAGTGCTTTACTTGTCATAATATAATGAATACGCCTGTAATTATTTGTGCGGAGCACCATTTATGTTGCTTGTCATGCTCTACACAGCTTGAAGGTGAGTATTGCCCCCTATGTAGAAATGAAAAAAAACTGACAGAATTCAAAGTTGACAAGCATACCGACAGGAATATTAAAAGCTTAAATGTTATTTGCTCTAATGATGGCTGCAATTACTCTCATGAAATTTCTGAAATTGAAAGTCATATGAAGCAGTGTCAACATGAGTCAGTTGTATGTCCTGGAAAGTGTGGTGCACCTCCTATGAAAAAACAAAAGATGAATGACCATAAATTGAAATGTTTCAAACATTTTAAGTGTGAGTGTGGTGAACGATTGCCGAACAATACATCTAAAGAGTATTTTGAAATTTTTAAAAAGCATGTTTGTCTTAATATTGCAAAACACCCAGCAACAGGTTATGCCCTTACCTGTCTGGATTGCCAAAAGAGTGAAGTTTTCCGTTTTGCAGAAACTCTTTGCGCACCGTCTTTTTATGAAGACGGGGTATATACGTCTATTCTGGACAACAATGTGCATTTTATTTTGTTCGATTTACCTGAGAATGAAGATAATGAGATCACGAAAATGATTAAATTCAACGGTACGGGTAAAAGTGAGAGGGGATATGAAGTAATAAAAAAATGCCTGATTCGTGTTACCAGGTCTCAATTAGTTCCAAAAAAATTGTCTTTTGATCTTCCGTGGGCCCAAGGTTTAGATAAAGTAACTTGCATAGTTTACAGTGGTAAAGAACCGATCCAAAAAGCAATGGGTACCATCTTATATCAGGAGAAGCGGAATGCACTTGAACCAAGAAGTATGATTTCTGTGAGAGATGTACAGCCATACAGCGAAAATAAATACCTTATCAGAATAATAACTCTTTAATCATTTCATTTTATTTGATATGACCCGCTTTAAGTTGGTTAACCATTTAATCAAGTCATCATGATTTTCCAGAGCTGACCACACAATTTTTGGTCATGTATGAAATGAGTTGATGTCCGTCATTCCTGCGAAAGCAGGAATCTCAAGCTGGTAGACTCCTGCTTTCGCAGGAGTGACGAGGTTGCAAAGGGTCATCAACGCATTTGATTCATTACCCAGTTTTTGATAAAAACTCTATCAATCTTGATTTGAAGGCGTCATAGTAGCCTGCAATTTGAAAAATGGCACTTTCATTTCATTACCCATGAGCAGTACAAAAAATCAAAACATAGCGTTCTTATATGGCCTTTCTACTGTGCTGCTGTGGTCAACAGTTGCCACAACATTCAAGCTCTCTCTTTCCCTGCTGACTCCCCTGCAGCTTGTTTCCCTGGCAGCTGTCACTTCAACAGTGGCTTTGACTGCTGGATCCTGGCTGAATGGCAACCTGCAACAGATTCCTCATATTATCCGGCAAAAACCTTTGCTGTATTTAATCCTTGGCGCTTTAAACCCAACAGCCTACTACCTTGCACTGTTTGCTGGTTACGACCTGCTGCCTGCACAGGTAGCGGCTCCGGTAAATTACAGCTGGGCCATTCTGTTACCACTTCTGGCAGCCCCTATTCTTAAACAGCCATTAACACACTGGCAGTTGCTCGGTTGCCTGATGGGTTACTTCGGCGTGGTGGTGATTGCTACCCGTGGTGAATTCAACGGTTTCGGTAATCTGAGTGCCACTGGTCTTGGGCTTGTTTTACTGTCGGCCGTATTCTGGTGTCTGTACTGTCATGATTGCTGCGTTCTGAAAAATGCTACTGTTTTCTTTCTTATAAGAGTGTCGATCTCCCTTTTCTGATCAGCCACAAGCTGACTATGTTGTTCAAACTTTACTGGATCAGGAATAGCATTACTGGCAGGATTATACTGAAAATTTAACTTGGCAAAGAGGTCAACATATTTTTCCTGTATTTTCAAATATTCATCATCATTCTGAAGCTCTGATTTGATATGGTCGGTCCAGTACGACCATCCACACAGATGATTAATCCTGTCGTCCTCTGTTCTGTTTTCTACTTTTTGTCTTATCGTCACCTCATCCCTATCCAAAGTAACTTGATCTGTTTCAGCATAAAGGGCGCCAAGCATCCCCTGGCCCCTGCCAACGGGCAGGCTAAACTTTTCCGAAAAGTAGGTTTGATATAGCAGGTCAACCTCAAGAGCTTCTGAATGATTCCCTGTCTCTTTGGCCCTTTGTTTCGCCATCTCATTTACTACACCAAGGCGGTAATAGGCCTCTCCCATCTCAGCCAATGCTCTTTTACCACCCTGGAGTCTCGTTTTAATGGCCTTTGCGGTCATCTCTGCATGTGACAGTATCAGCGAAGCCCTGTCACTGCAGGAGGCAGTGCCCTCATAGAGGGTAGCCATACAGGCAGAAAATACTTCTTTATCTCTTGCCATACTTTCAAGAAGAGAAGTCACACATTCAGCCTGTTGATACCACATATTTTCATTCTGATAATCGGCAGATGCCACCAATTTTGTCAGGAGCAGCCTTATGGTTTCCTGCTGCTCGAAATCAAAGTTCAACTCCCTTTTTAGATGCTGGGGAACTGGCTTACCAGTAAGCCTGTACCAGTGTTCAAGCGCATTATCAAAATTCCATGACAGGGCATTGATTGGTAATACACGTTCCGTGCACCTTAAGGTCACTCTTTGCTGGCCAACAGCCTCACCGGGCCTGCCTGTAAGAACCTGTACATCTCTTTTACTCTGTGTTTGACGGCGAATATCTACAAGATCACAAGGGTTGAAATCTAAAGTGACAAGCAGTGGTTTCGTGCCATGCCTGAATAGAGCCAGTGGGATCTGATTAATCTGATTTGCATCAAGATTAAGCACTTCAAGTGTTGGGGGAAGCGCTCCTTTGTGTACGCAATTGTCTGCCAGTGATAAATGAGTCACTGCTGGTAAATTACGCACCCAGGCAGGAACAGATTCGAGGCTACATCCACAAAGATTAAGAGTCTTTAAACTTTTCATGGCCTTCGGTTTTGGTCGCCAATGAGCAACAGCGTTAGAAGCCCAGGCCAGATTGAGTTCAGATAAGTGTGGTAGTTTTTCAAGACAGGCTGGAACTTCTGTCAGATTGCACTTTGAAAAGTCAACTTTTGTTAAAAATACCAGATCTTCCAATATTGGAGGAGGTGTTCCCATGTAATAGGCACTTTTAAACGAGATATCCCGGCGCTTGTTTTTGATAGTTTCCTCAATAATGCTAATTGCTTTTTCACGGTGTCTCTTGCAGTCAGGAGTCTGAGCCTCATCTCGCCACCTATAAAGCTTTGCTCTTTGAGTCTCTGTAAGATCTCTGATCTCTGGCAAAGGAACTGATTGAATAGTCACAGTCCTTTGACTCAGCGGGACGCCTGAAACGGGCTCCTTTCGATCGCCACTATGCAAAAACTTTAAAAATTCTGACTTGTGTATGATAACAACAACGTGACTTTTAAACTTACCTACCAGCTTGTCAATATACAGGACAAAGCTATTGAAATTATTTTTTACAGAATCCAATACAGTTTTCAAATTCATACCAGTCACATTTCTTGTCAGGCGATAACAGAAACATCAATAAAGCTTCATAACTCCATCAGTGCCAGGATTTTAAATTTCTGAACAGATATATTTACTGTCCAGACAAAACTCTTTTCGTCTCCTCCATGTACAGTTCTCTTATCTCTATTTCCTGACGTTCCATAATAGCGTAATACTGATCAAACTGTTCTTTACTTGGAGGGTTTTCAGTATCTGTTACATCGAAAGGCAGATTATAAAGCTGCATACCATAATTCTCATTAACAACATCTATCTTTTCTTGAAAAGAAGTATTTGTAGCCAAGTGTTGTTTCCAGGGTTCCCATTGTGCAAGAAAATTTACCTGGTCTTCCTGAGTTCGCTCCTTCAGAGCCTTTGCAATCTCAGCTTCTGCCTGATCAAGATGTTCCTGTTCTGTACGTGCAAGTCTTCTAAACCGCATAAGCTGCTCAGCATCTATGGCCAGTTTTAAGTTCTTGGCAAAGTAGATTTCAAATAGAAGCAACGTTTCAATATCGTCTTTTGATCCCCTTATTTGTCTTAACCTTTTAAGTGCCTGCTCATCAACCAGTGTCTTCCGGTAATGGACCTCTCCCAGTTCAGCCAGAGCTTTAGTACCCTGTCTCTTGGCTTTAGCGACACTTACTGCAAACTCTATTTCTGACAACCCCCGGGATGCCCTGTCAGCACAGGATGCAGTTGCATCTCTAATTACGTCATAACATTCCTGAAAAACTTCTTCATCCTTATGCAGAATTTCAAGTAAGGAACACACACGCCAGGCAAGTATCTCATATCTTTCCCGGCTAAGATAATCAGCCGATTCAGCCAGCTCCTTGAGAAGTATTCTCACAGTTTCATCATATTTAAACTTTTCCAGTAACCCGGAAGGCAGTGTTCGATCTCCTATCTGGAACCAGTGCCTGATTAAGTCTTCAGAGCTCAACCTCTCTGCCCTGTTCAGTCTGATACGCCCCGTATGGCTAATATAAACGTTTGGTTTGGTTGTTATTGTTTGCTGTCTTCCATCCAGAAGAGTAACTCTCTTGGTGCGCTTCACCTGTTCACGCAAAGTTTCCTGTGTGATTGGATTAAAATCCATCATAACAAAACATGGATGTTTTCGCTTTTCAGAAAGCGATAAAGGCAGATAAACAATTTTATTGTTGTCCAGATTGAGATACTCGATATGAGAAGGAATCGTTGGGACCTCAACAAATTTATTATACTGTAATGACAAATGGGTCAAAGCAGGACATTTTTTAATAAAGTCCGGATACTCCTCAAGACTGCAATCATCAAGAATAAGCCGCTCAAGTGGTTTTAACTCACCCGCAGGAGTGCTCCATCCACGAACCCCATTACCGCTTAAATTGAGTTCACGCAGGAAGGGGAGTTTTGTGAAGCAGGCTGGCATCGGCCTTAAGGACCTGCATCCTGAACAGTCAATCTTGGTAATAAAAGTCAACTCCTGCAAAACACCGTCCGGCAAGTCCTCAAGATCCTCCAGCCCTGCAAATGATATCTCCCTGCTTCCCTTGCCCACAGCTTCAACTATTCTGGCGACAGCTTGCTTCCTGGCATCCTGGCGTCGATACCCGCCAGGTCCATTGACTTCATACTCCTTTAATCTGCTTAGCTGATCTTCCGATAACTCACGAACTTCAGGTAAATTCACAGGCAGATGCGTAGATTCGCTTCTAGTGTGCAAGGGGGTAGGGGGCTGACAATCAGTTTTATTTTCTGAACGCAAACCATCTGTCGGTTTAGCCTTGACGAAGATCTGAACAATCCACTCCCTGAATTGACCAGCTTTCCTGGCAACGGGCTGAATAACATGAGCGTGGACTCCCCCTACGAAATTGGTAATAGCAGCCATCATATCCATGTGTTCTCTCCATGCATCAAAGCTGTATTTCCCTATGGTTATCAATGAGGATAGCCGAGATAATCCTGGGAGCATTCTCCCCTCCTTCTGGTCTGTAAAACTATGCTTACCTACGAAACTGGCTCTATTCAAGAAGCTATGTTGGCCCAAACTCTGATTCCGGAGTTTGACCATAAAAAATCAGAAGCTGATCTCTTCAATAAACTTAAAGGAAGACAGCATCTTATTCTTATTGCCAAAGAGAGTGGCCTGCCCATCGGTTTCAAGATTGGCTACCAGCTCTCAGAGCACGAGTTCTACAGCTGGCTGGGGGGTGTCGCTCCACAACACAGGGGTAAAGGTATTGCCAGCGAACTGAGGAAAATGCAGGAACAGTGGGCTGTAGAGAACGGCTACAGCGTCACTCTGGTCAAATCCAGGAACCGCTTCCCCGCTATGCTGAACATGCTGCTTACCAGTGGTTACAAAATCAGCGGATATGAAGATGTAGGAAATATTGAAGAGAACAAGATAATTTTCTCGAAACAGCTATGAACGGAAAGTGTGACCTCTAGATTGGCCTAATATTACTGTCATGCATTTGGATAACAGCAATTAATTACAAAAAAAGAGCTTTACGGCAGGGATGCAATGATGAAAAGCTGGTCTGGCACTCCAGGCTTTATGGCAAGGATCGGGGTTTTCTCGTTCTTTTTACTGGCTGGCTCAGCCCAGAGTGGAGCTTCTGAGCCATCTTCCTATCTTTTCCAGATCCATGGCTCCAATACTATTGGTCATGCACTTGGGCCAGCCCTGGTTGAAGGCTTTCTGATTCAGAAAGGCTGCAATGCTGTCACTATTGAAAGTCACTCCAGGTCTCATGAGAGCATTATCAGTTGTAATCTCAAGGGCAAGCAGGTGGCAGTCAAAGTCTCTGCCAAAGGGTCAGCTACGGGCTTCAAAGCCATGGGTGAAGGCGTTGCCCAGATTGTTGCCTCTTCCAGAAAAGCCCATAAATCCGAGATTGATCTTTTGGCAGGACTTGGAGATCTCCTGGCTCCGGGTTCAGAACACATAGTGGCCCTCGATGCTCTGGCTATTATCGTCAACACCAAAAATCCTGTAGATAGCCTGACACTCAATGAAATCGCCCTGATTTTTACCGGTGTACACAGCAACTGGAAAAAACTGGGTGGAAAAGATCAACCTATCAACCTGCTGGTCAGAACCCCAACCTCCGGCACCCGGGAAACCTTCAACGCTCTGGTTCTGGGACAGGGGGAGGAAATATACCAGAGGCACCAGCCCATTCATTCCAACAGAGAAGCCGCTGAAGAGGTTTTCTACGATTCCAAGGCCATAGCTTTTACCGGAATAGACTCAGTAGGCCGCAACAAGACATTGGCCATATCAGCCAAACCCGGCGCTGGTACCGTCGAACCTACCGATATCACTGTCACCACTGAAGAGTATCCACTGACCCGCGAGCTCTATTTCTATATGCCGGAAGGGGTGAACAACGCTGATGCCCGGGACTTTCTTACCTACATCTCAACCGGCAAGGCTCAGGCCATTATCGAAGAGACCGGGTTTGTTCCACTGACAATCAAAAAAGTGGAACAGCCCAGCAAGAGCAAATCCAACCGTTACCAGAGGGCTGTCCGGTTGTACCAGCGGCTGAATGTCAACATCCATTTCAGGGACAATGATCGCTACATCGACAACTTTGGCCTGCAGCGCATCAAACGTCTTGCACAATTTATGGAAGACAACAACGGCACTCTTATGCTTCTCGGGAACTATGGTTCCGGGCGGGGGAAAAGAACACGGCAGTTTTCCATGGAGAGAGCCGTTATTGTCAGCCGTGCCCTGATTGATGCCGGTGTCAGCAAGTCCCGGATACTGATAAGGGGGATGGGTGATGAGCACTCCATGTCTATGGAGAGCATGAACAGCCGCCGGGCCAGGGGAGTGCATGTAGAGGTGTGGTACAAGCCTTGGTTCTCCGGGGAATAAATGACCAGGTTCATCCGTAATTTACAATAACTGGAGTTGAAGCAGGGACGCACAATGAAACGCTATCTCACCTTAATTCTGGCCTGTCTGATCAGCTCTTACTCTCTGTCTTCCAGAAGCTCCTGTGACGATATTGAGATTGCTGATATGGGCTGGAACTCTGCAACCCTGATTGCCCATGTTGACCAGTTTATCCTGGAGCACGGTTATGATTGCCGCGCAAGCCTGGTTCCTGCCAATACTCAGGCCACAGGTATGGCCATTCTGGAAAAAGGCAAACCGCAGATTATTCCCGAGTTCTGGGGCAACTCCATGAAGAAAGCCATGGCAGGTGCGATTGCCGAAGATCGAATTCAGCATCTGGGATCTCCTCTGGCTGATGGCGCCGTAGAAGGCTTCTGGGTACCCAGGTATATGAGCGAAGAGCACTCGGAGCTGGTGACTATATTGGGTGTTATCAAGAGTTCTTCCCTGTTCTCTCCAGCAGACAAATCAGAGCCTGCTCCATTCTATGGCTGCCCCAAAGGCTGGAATTGTTATATCTCTTCCATGAATCTGTTCAAGGCTCTCAAGCTGGAGCAGGCCAACTTTGAGTACATTACCCCCCGCTCAGGAGCAGAGCTTGAAGCCTCCCTGGCACAGGCTTATGAAAACAAGGCTCCCTGGTTCGGCTACTACTGGTCTCCTACAGCACCTATGGCCAGGTTCCCAATGACCCAGGTGAATTTTCAGACGGGTGTTGACGTCGGTGAGTTTGAGAGATGTACCTCAAAGGCAGACTGTACCGACCCAAAGGTGACTATGTATCCAACACCTCTGGTTCAGACCCTGGTGACTGCCGGTTTTGCCAAAGACTATCCCGCCGCTGCCAAGTACCTCTCCCGTCGCAGCTTGAGTGATGAGCAGATGATCGCCCTTTTGGCCTGGATGGAAAACAACCAGGCTGATGGTGACGTTGCCATGGAACATTTCCTGAAGAATTATCAGGAAGTGTGGATGAAGTGGGTAAACAGGAATGCAGTCAAGTCAATAAAAAAGGCTTTGAATGAGCTATAGCAGCTTCATTAATTAATGAGGTTTCTCAGGTTTGTTTCCACCTTTATCGATCGGTGCTCCATCCTGCATCTTGTCAAACAGACTGGGTTGTTTTCTGCCTGAAGTTTTTTTTCTAATCATTGTTTTACCATCCCTGATTAATTCTTTCGGGCTCGGCTGTTCAGGGGTGGAACCTGCTTTTTTTCTGGAAGCTTCAGGTTTAACCATTGTTTTTCCTGCAAGGAGTACTTCAGAGCTGGGGCTTTCAGCTTTTGATGCTGCATTTTCATGCTGCATTTCCTGGTAGAGGTTTGGTTGATTAGCGGGTGCTGAATCTTTTCTTACAGCAGTTTTCCCCTTCAGATAATCTTGTGCACTGGTGCTACCTGCCTCAGGTTCAGCCTTGTTCTGCTGCATTTTTTCATAAAGGTTTTGCTGAGGTCCCGATGGAGCCCCTGTCCTTACTGCAACTTTACCGGCAAGCAGGTCTTTTACGCCTTGCTGCGAACCAGCTCTGGCTATTTTATTGGCTAAAATGGGTAACAGCTTTTGAATTATTACTTGTTGAATTTTTCGCTTTTGAAGTAATTTTCCCAAAAGGCGCGCTTTACCTTTAGGGATATTTTGCTGTGGATTAACAGTGCGAGCCTTGTTGAAATGCGAAAACTTTACCGTCTGGTTGGCAGTGCTTGATGAGCCACCAACCTGAACTGAAGTAGCTGCATTTGGCGTAGAGCCTAACCTGTCAATTCCCATAGACATCGCTCATTTTATATCTATAGATAATGAAAGCACATTATACTCACCACGAATAACTATGAGTGACCTTATAAAAGGTAACTATTTTAGGGGCTTTCTCAGGTTGGCAGATGAAAGTGAGGGGTTGAAACAGAAATAGCCTTCAGGCAAAGGTTGATTTGAACGGATCAACATTTCTGAAGGATCAGGCATGTCTACAACGCCCTCACTGCGTCCTATGTTCTCATTTCCCGGCTGGGTAATCGACCACATTGATATTAATTGGGATGAATCTGTGGCTACAGTTTCCCTGCGCAGGGATGGTCGCATACAGCAGTTCAGATGCAGTCAGTGTCAGAACCCAATGGGTAAAATCCGTGAGAATGAGCGTACCGTGCTGGACTTGCCGCTGGGTACTCTGGATGTGCAATTATGCTTCACTGTTTACCAGGGACGGTGTTCCCACTGTGGGCACATTGAAACAGTCACGCCTCCCGGGTTGGCTCCCAAAGCGCAGGCTACTGAACGGCTGAAGCAACATGTCAGTCATCTCTGCCGCTATATGCCCTGCAACAAGATTCCTGAATTCATCTCTATCTCGCATCATACGGCCAGGCGCTGGGATAAAGAGATATTGATGAAAACTCTGCCAGCCCCTGACCTGGATAACATACGAGCCCTGTTGATTGATGAGAAATCCATTGGTAAAGGACACCATTACCTGACTGTTGTTCTGAATGCTGATACGGGCGAAACCCTGTTCCTTGGTGAAGGCAAGCGAAAAGCCACCCTGGACCAATTCCTCAGCCGCTTAACTCCGGAACAAAAGTCTCGCATTGAATGTGTGGGTATAGACCGTGGTGGTAGCTACAAAGCGTCGGTCAGGGAGCACCTTCCTGACGCGATATCACCAACCTGAACTGAAGTAGCTGCATTTGGCGTAGAGCCTAACCTGTCAATTCCCATAGACATCGCTCATTTTATATCTATAGATAATGAAAGCACATTATACTCACCACGAATAACTATGAGTGACCTTATAAAAGGTAACTATTTTATAGGAGGTAAAGTCCCCCCAGCACACTGCCGGGGCAAACCAGTTGACGGATCATCTGTGCAGTCCACGTCCCCGCAGTAACTGCTCCTTTGAAAAAGCCTGCAGAAAAGGGGACAGAGTGAATCCATAATCTCTTGAAGGCCGGGAATAAAAGGGCTGATGGCTTCCTCTGCAGCTTCAGGGTTTGCTTGTATCCAACTATAAACTGCCAATGCAGCCGTTCCCACAGCTACTTTCTTCTTATGCCTCCAGGCTCCCCTGATAATTTTTCCAGTCACAGTAGCCGCAGCTGCCCAAGTCTGGTTGGGCACAATTCCCCAGTCCCGGAGAGCACCGCAGGGGTAACAACCGGATGAATACGCCTCCAAATCACAATTTAGAAGGTTTTCGGTTAATCCAACGGGCGCAAGGCTAGGGATACCCGGTGTACAGCTGGCATAGCCAAGTATCTGGATGATCTCAGCCAAACCAGGCAAAAGAGTTTGCCCTTTAAGCTCCGTAAGGAAAACGCTTCTATTATCCGGCCATTTCACTCTAGTCCATGTGCTTACAGCTCGTTTTTCATGACTTGTTGTTAAAGTAACTTCCGCATCATTTGAGTAATCACCTCGTTTAACAGTAAGTCGGGCAAAATTAAGATAGGGGGATATTCCTGTCATTTTCTGCCTTATCAGGCTGTTCCATACTTCTTCAGGTGAACTCGACCTCACCATCACTGTCTGAAACTCATATTGTCCCTGCTTGGTCATATGGAACACATAGTAGTGGCGACCTTCCGGTGTAATCAGATATACCGGCCCAAAAACCATACCCAGTGATGAATCATCAGGATGGTATATTTGCTTGACGGAAATTGAAGAGTCCCGAAAACCAATCCTGATTTTATTTTCCTCTACTTTATCGGCGAGAGTAACTTTCGATATTACAGGTGGCAGCCTGGCAAACAGGTGCTTGCGAAAAAGTGAGTTGATAACTGTTTTGATTTTATCAGCATGCTCAGGGTTTAAAGTAAAATCCGGGGAAAGTTGCCCAATATAAGGCTGCAGCAACAGGGAAAGATCCAAAAGGGAAGTAAAGTTAATTCTATTGATAAGCTCGCTTTGAGCATCCGGAATATTCAGCTCATGCCCTAGATTAAGGAATTCAGTAATACTACCAAATTGATCAAATGTTCCAATTGATCCTGTTGTTTCAAGATTAATGGAAAACTTGCTTTCAGGCCTGGCCGACATAACCGAGTGTTCTGTCAAACCCTCAATGACCTTCACTAAAGATATTGTTAAGCCTTTATTATCTCGCCGAAAATGTAGAGCATACCTGTTATTGTTGGGCTCACTAAGAGTGAATGGCTCTACAATCATTCCCAACTCTGGTATCCCCCTGTACGTCAATATGTTGAGGACTCCATTCTCTCCCTCCCCTTCCCGGGGTAAATAAACCTGAAATACTTGCTGTGGAAAGTGAATAGACTGAAGTGGTAGAGAGTGAACAGCGAATGACATGATTTGACCGGCTAGAATAAAACCATCACGGTTCTCCATTGATTTAGTAGTCATCATTGCTCCTTCAAGAGGGGCATCGGGAGACTTGGTCAGTTTCGACATTCCCTGAGCCAATTCATCCCTATCGGGAATATCAGGGAATTTGTGACTGGCGACAGTCAAAAGACTAAGACTCTTCCCATAGTCAACCTGAATAGAGTGATTACCAAATACCAAGCTCGATCTCGTTGGCTGGACTTTCAGTCCATAAGAATCCTGAATGCTAATATCATGGACATTCCCTCCCGGAGACTCATTTTGATCTCCAAACCGGAAAGCCAGCTTAGACTCTTGATCTCTATAGAAATACCCGACGGACAGGAGCCGAGCGTTATTGACTTGCTTTAACCCACCTTTGGGAAACTCTTTCAAAAGGACTTCAACACCCGATGACCATAAGGGATTATCATTTTTTGGCAATACTTGGAGGACCTTCGCCATACCATCAGTACCCCAGATAGGCCCTGCAGAAAAGCCTTGTTCTATAGAACCCGGAGCCAGTGCACGGACTGGCAGATAAATGGTTTTACCCTCAAGGGTTGTATAGCGTAATAAAAGAACAAACTCCCTTTTAGAGTGGGCGGAAGTGGACAGGCATAAGCTGAAAGAAAGAAAAAGGCTCCAAAGCAGAGCCCTGAGAGAGATAATGTACATCAGGCATCACAGAGGCAGTTTGTCGACTTTCAGAGCATAGAACTTCTGCCTGTTATCGTTCCTGCCATAAGTACCTGGGCATATGGAATCGCATATTTCTGGCCAATAAACAGGTTGTTCAGCTGGATTGCCGCGCAGGGAGCATAGTCCGCTATGTGACCGGAGCTGCGGCACGGCTGGGCGGTCTGGAGATTGAGTCAGAAATATATAACTCCATGTGGCCGGGTACTTAAAAGCAGCTCTTTACCACTGACCGACAGAGATAAAGCCAGCCCCTGCATTTAAACAGCCACAGGTGCCTTGATATGTGAGTGAGCCTGGTACCCCACCAGCTCAAAATCATCAAAGGTAAAATCAAACAGATCCTTAATAGCCGGATTCAGCTTCATTTCTGGCAAAGGCAGGGGCTCTCGGGCCAGCTGTTCATTCACCTGCTCCATATGGTTAGAGTACAGGTGGGCATCACCAAAAGTGTGGACAAAATCACCCAGCTCAAGATCACAGACCTGGGCAATCATCATGGTCAGCAATGCATAGCTGGCGATATTGAAAGGGACACCCAGAAAAATATCTGCACTGCGCTGGTACAGCTGACAGGATAATTTACCGTTCAGCACATAAAACTGGAACAAACAGTGGCAAGGCGGCAGAGCCTGGCGACCCATGGCCGCATTTTCATGGGGTTTGTATTTTACATCGGGAAGTACTGTCGGATTCCAGGCTGAGATAACCAGCCGGCGGGAATCCGGATTGTTTTTGATTTCTTTAATCAGATCAGAAATCTGATCAACCACTTCTCCATCAGGACTTTCCCAGCTACGCCACTGCTTGCCGTAAACCGGCCCAAGCTCTCCTTCCGGCGTAGCCCACTCATCCCAGATGGACACACCATTCTCCTTCAGGTAACCAATATTGGTTTCCCCTTTCAGGAACCAGAGCAGCTCATGGATAATGGAACGCAGGTGGCATCTTTTGGTGGTCACCAGGGGAAATCCCTGGGTCAGATCAAACCGCATCTGGTATCCGAACACACTGTAGGTGCCAGTTCCAGTGCGGTCATCCTTGTACACGCCGCTCTCTTTCACATGGCGCATCAGATCCAGATACTGTTTCATTAGTTACTCCCTTTTACCTTGGCTGCGGAAGCCTGTTGCTCCAGCCAGCTGCGGTCATCACTGTTCATACCCTCTTCCAGAGCGTGATGCCGTTTTCCATAAACCATAAAACCAATACCCAGTATGACCATGGGCAGGCTGAGCAGCTGTCCCATGGTCAGCCAGTTCCAGGCCAGGTAGCCCAGCTGAGGATCAGGCTGGCGGTAGAACTCCACAAAAATACGCCCACATCCGTACAGCAACAGAAACAGGCCAGACACCGCCATGCGTGGACGGGGTCTGGATGAATACCACCAGAGAACTGCAAAGATAATGATACCTTCTATAGCGAACTGGTAGAGTTGGGAAGGATGGCGGGCAATCTGTAGCGGATCTTTCGGGAACACCATGGCCCAGGATACATCCGTGGCCCGGCCCCAGAGTTCACCACCGATAAAGTTACCCATGCGGCCAGCCCCCAGACCAAAGGGTACCAGCGGAGCAATAAAGTCCGACATCTGGAAAAAAGATTTTCCTATCTTGCGGCCGTAAAGATAGAGCGCCACAAACACGCCCAGCATACCACCATGGAAGGACATGCCCCCCTGATCAATCCTGAACAGCCAGAGTGGGTTTTGCAGGAAGTATTCAAAGTTGTAGAACAGCACATAGCCCATGCGGCCACCGAGAATAACCCCTATGGCACCATAGAAAATCAGATCCGACAGCTGATCTTCTGACCATAAACCATTGGAACGTTTGCAGCGGGCGCGTCCAAGTACCCAGGCACCAGCAAAAGCCAGCAGGTACATAATCCCATACCAGTGCACTTTTAATGGGCCCAGTGCCAGTGCGATGGGGTCAATATCGGGATATTGAATCAAGTTCTATCCTCAACTTCCTAAAATAAATTTCAAGCCTACGGCAAACAGCAGGCAGCCAAACAGCCGCTTCAGTGTTAACGTGGGAAGACTATGAGCCAGTTTCGCACCAATGCGGGCAAATGGCACGCTCATCAGTACAATCCCGATAAACGCCGGCCAATAGACAAGGCCGGTACTGTAGGAGGGGAGCCCTTCAATATCCTTCCCAAGAATAATATTGGCCAGAGCTCCAGTGACAGCAATAGGTAAACCGCAGGCCGCCGAAGTTCCCACCGCCTGCTGCATCCTGACACCCAGCCTGCCAAGGAAGGGAACGGTAATAGTACCGCCACCAATACCGAAGATAGAAGAGATATACCCAATCACAAAACCACCGGAACCCAACAGCTTTTGGTTAATCGAGCTATGGGGCTCACTGCTCTCCCGGCTTTTAGCAAGCAGCATTCGAAGACCGATGAGAATGGCTCCGGCACCAATTAATATCTGCAATGCACCACCACTGATACTGACAGCTGTCATCACACCCAGCCATGCACCCAGCACAATTCCAGCCATCAATACAGGAAAGATGGACCAGATCACGGCTTGGTTACGGTGATGGCTGACAGTTGAACTGATAGAAGTGGGCACAATAGTCGCCAGGGACGTTCCTACGGCAAGATGAATGACAACTTCAGGATGAATTCCCTGCAGGGGAAAGGCAAATACCAGTGCTGGTACAATAATCAGGCCTCCACCGACACCAAACAGCCCGGCCATAGTTCCTGCTACTGCACCTGTCAGCAGATAACCAAAGATTTCCAGTAATTCCATAGTGCTCGTTCAACCTGACTCTTATTGTCCTACTCCAGAACCTGCTGGTTAGCAGCCTATTCTTGATTTTGTTTTCGGACACTTTATCACATTCAAAGCGGAGAAATGGTAAGGTGATTTAGCCGGTTGTCAAAATGAATAACGGATCAATTTTCTCAAGGTATTTTGGCCAGATTTCTCTCAAATACTCACTCATATCAGGCTACCAGCCATGGATTGTTTTCCAGATTTTTCGGATGTCTGGAATAAACAGGGTGATCCCTATCATCGCGAAAAGGATACCACTCAATTCCAGAGTGTTAACGCAATCTTGAAAAAAGGCTCCTTCCAAAGAGTTCTTATCATCTATTTCACAGCTTCCTGCCAGAACAACCTCCAGATAAGAGCGATGCACCATGTAATCAGGATTAAGGGGGAATTCTTTCAGATATAACCGCCCTGATTTATATCGTTTTCACGGGAGATATAGATGTATAGATCCGTATGATCTGATTCAAGTTCATCTTTATAAAACTCTACCTCAGAAAGATTGACTGGCACCCGCTCATAAGCTTTCCGATTCTCACGTTCATCGAACTCTTCCAGATGATCTTCTGTCGTTTGAAAAATTACACCATTTACAGAATGCCCTTCTTTGGGCTTTATCGAAAGAACACGCATTGAGAATTTTTTATTCACCAGATTCCACTCCCGACGATAACCATGAACTTTGGCAGGGATGAATTGCGCGCCATCTGGATCTTTCGCTGTAGCTGTGTAAGCGGTAATTCCTCACCACATTAATTTTCATCAATTCCCTGTTTATGATCCTGATTTTTCATCAGGAACTCCCCAATGTCTTCAGAATCTCTGGAATCTCTCTGGCGCGACCGCCTTCAACAGTGACAGGAATCCAGCCTGATGCAAACGGCATGGTGCCAGCAGAACAACCTGAACTCTATGCTTACCAGAAAGAGGTTTTTACCCAGTTGCCTTCCGTGAATCTGTTGAAGATATTGAGCAGTTGCTTCCCTGGAATGTTCAGAGCATAGAAATCAACCGGGTTTAAAATGGCCCCTGACTGTTCTGCTAACCTTTAAGGCCGGTTTGGTTCAGGGAAGCTGACTTGTTTTCTGGATTGTTAAAGCCAACATACTTTTGCCTTGTCCTGGTCATTGCCACAGTTCAACCTGCCAGTTCAGGTACAAATAAGCAGGAGAGCTGCACTCTCGTTTTACCCGCAGGCGAAGGGGAGACAGAGATTCTCTCAACAGGAGCCATACGCACTCACGCCTCAGCGGCCCACCCACTGGATGATACTTACTGTGTGCCTGTTTCAGGTGAAGGTTTCGAATGTCGGGGCATTGAAAGTGCATCCCGAATAAGGGTGCCACACCTGGATGATGACACCCTCAAATTGAGTGCTCCAGGATCAGCTTGCACAGCAATGTCCCGTTCAGGCACCCCGCCACCTGAAACAGATGAGGTGATCATTGAAAAAGAATCATGGGATCCACTTATGATGTCTCTCAATCCTGAGCTATTGGACTGGGAAATTCATTGCCAGAGGGTGGTTAAAAAAGAGCCCTCTGTTACCTCTTCCGTTGAAAGTTATCCAGGTTACGACAGTCCTCTCACTCTGGAAATGGAAATAGTGACGCAAAGTGAACAAGCTGCAGTATTCAGGAAGAAGCGCAACACCACCTGTGGCTGCGGCCTGTCCTTTGATTCGGTGAGCCTTCTTAAATCCCACCGCCGGCGCAGCACGGATGCGCGCTGCAAGGGCAAGCAGAATACCACCTGTGGCTGCGGCCTGTCCTTTGATTCGGCGAGGCTTCTTGACTCCCACCGCCAGGGCAGCACGGATGCGCATTGCAAGGGCAAGCGCAACACCACCTGTGGCTGCGGCCTGTCCTTTGATTCGGCGAGGCTCCTTGAATCCCACCGCCAGGGCAGCACGGATGCGCGCTGCAAGGGCAAGCGCAACACCACCTGTGGCTGCGGCCTGTCCTTTGATTCGGTGAACCTTCTTAACTCCCACTGCCAGGGCAGCACGGATGCGCGCTGCAAGGGCAAGCGCAACACCACCTGTGGCTGCGGCCTGTCCTTTGATTCGGCGAGGCTTCTTACCTCCCACCGCCAGGGCAGCACGGATGCGCGCTGCAAGGGCAAGCAGAACACCACCTGTGGCTGCGACCTGTCCTTTGATTCGGCGAAGCTTCTTACCTCCCATCGCCAGGGCAGCACGGATGCGCGTTGCAAGGGCAAGCGGAACACCACCTGTGGCTGCGGCCTGTCCTTTGATTCGGTGAGCCTTCTTAACTCCCACCGCCGGGGCAGCACGGATGCGCGTTGCAAGGGCAAGCGCAACACCACCTGTGGCTGCGGCCTGTCCTTTGATTCGGTGAGCCTTCTTGACTCCCACCGCCGGTTCAGCACGGATGCGCGTTGCAAGGGCAAGCGCAACACCACCTGTGGCTGCGGCCTGTCCTTTGATTCGGTGAACCTTCTTAACTCCCACTGCCAGGGCAGCACGGATGCGCGCTGCAAGGGCAAGCGCAACACCACCTGTGGCTGCGGCCTGTCCTTTGATTCGGTGAGCCTTCTTAACTCCCACCGCCGGGGCAGCACGGATGCGCGTTGCAAGGGCAAGCGCAACACCACCTGTGGCTGCGGCCTGTCCTTTGATTCGGTGAGGCTTCTTGAATCCCACCGCCGGGGCAGCACGGATGCGCGCTGCAAGGGCAAGCGGAACAAAAGAGGGGGGGGAACATAAAAGACTGTATCTATTCCTACAAAAAGGTGATCACAATTTCTCTTTTCAGTTATAACAAATATTAATATACGAAGAGTATCGAATATTTTTGTGGATATGATATAGCGGTACTTGGAAGTACCGTCTGAGGTTCATAATCAGAGTCAACTTAAGCACAATGGTTGCTGGTATAGTCAGCATCTTTGACTTATTGGTTAAATGCTAAGAGTATCAACACTCACCAAAGAGGGATTGCCTCAGGATTACACCTGATCCAGCAAGACAACCAGATGGGTAGAAATTACCGCTTACGTAGCTGTTCTTGCCACAGTCAGCATCAAACTCCCATAACCAAAAATGAATACTTTTCGGCCTGATATCTGACCGACAGTCTGATCTGATGATGAAGAAATATCTGCAGCCTCAGAATGGGTACCTACAAATTTATTGGGGGGAATAACTGTTTGTAGCATGATATTTCTCTCATCCTCCTTGATGTTCGCAACCTTTGACCGCTGGTGTCTAATTAAGTTCAATACTTCAAAGAAGCAGGCATCTATTGATACAAGGTCAGAAAATAATGGAGTTTAGCTGTCTTCCTGGCTCACCCCCTCGGGAGATTGTGGTAAACGAGGTGATCCAGAACCGCTGGGGCTGGAAGTTGGGGTTGGAGTTGGGGGAATGGTTTCCATCCTGAAAACAGACTTACCAAGAGACAGACCTTCCGGCAGGGAGCCACGACGGTGCATTCGAGAAGTACTTTTTATTGACAGTGCTAAATCGCTTGTCCTTCTTTCAAATGGCTTTTGCTTCTTTTCAGCTGGATACTGAAGCATGTGAATACCTTTTACGGCTTCTGCCAGAACGGCCCGCACACCTTTTTTTAGTACACTATCTTCTGCATAAATATAGTCATATACCTCCTGAATAGAAGGAAAATGCTTTTTCCACATTTCAATGGACTTCTGCATAGTTTCATAGTATTGCATAAACAGCGCGTACTGGTCTTCTGTTAACTCTTTTTTCCCAGCGACACTCACGATCAGATCATCCACTGGTTGTTTGGTCTGTCTGACAAGTAACCGCCCCTTGTCCGTTACCTGTTCAAGTAAATCGTGCAAGACAGGCTGAACTTCAAAATAACCCGCCGGTTTCGGATTAACACTGACGACTATATCTGGAGGAACACTTAGAGATATTTCCTCCTTACTCTTTTTGGCAGCTTTCCTTTTGTTGGTATCTTCTCTGTCCAGTTTCTTATTCTGGGCTTCTGCACTCACACTGTCTGAGAAATAATCTTTTTTAGGGTCCAGGTCTGAAGGTTCTGACTCTTTTGATATAATCCATTGGCTGGTCATAGTGGGAGCTGCTTTTTCCTGAACAACCTCTCTAGACATACCAGTGCTCGACATATCAGTAGCCAGATTCGATATGTCATAACTGGGAGGTAGAGGCTTAGCCTGGTTTGGTAGACAAACGTGGAAGTTAACAGTATCCGCCTTTACATAAGAAGGAATTTCCCCCTTTTGAATCATAGATTTCAGAACTCCCCAGTTTTCCTCCATTTCTCCAATACAGGTTTGCAGGGCTTTCAGTCTTAAACAGGCATTTTCTATTTTTCTTCTTTGATCTACAGGCATTTTTTCAGGAAAATCTGCCAAGTTCATATTAGGCACTACCAGGGCGGGACAACATTCACTGGGAGCAGGCATCTTTGCACGCAGCTGATCCATAGCTCGTATCAACTGCTTCCATCGGTTTTTCAACTCCACGACCATATCCGTTCGCCTGGTAAGTATTGAGTAGCACCCAGTACGATCAGTAGGGTTGAGCACGACCCTTTCCTCAAATACGGTGTCGCCACAGGCAAATGTTCTTTTGCAAGCTTTAAAGTCCTTGAGCAGAGTCCCATAAGCTTCCTGAAGACCAAACAGCTTCCCCACAATAGTCGCTTTTATCCCAACAGGAATTTTATCTTGCTCGGCAATGGCTTTTCTTGCCAAAGCTTGTATGTATTTCACATCTTTAATCGCCTGTTTGGCAAATCGCCTGAGGATTTGGGGAGATAATTCTTCGATCTCTTTTTTGGATAGAACGTTACAGAGAAAACGGGATAATTTAAAATACTCATTATCAGAAAGGTATTTAGGAGGATTAATCTCTACTTTTCGGCGAAGTTCTTCCACAGATTCAGATTCAGATTCATAAGGATGACCATGCGCCTTGCGAAGAGAAAGCCGTTTATGCAGAGGATTTTCATCATGGACCGTACTTAAATCCAGTGCCTTAAATTCTCGTTGAAATGATGGCGACAGACCAACCATTTTGCCAAAAAATTTAGCTGACTTTTCCTGTTCTGCTGAATCAGAATGTGTAGCTGGAGAGGCTGCAGTCCAGCCAACACTCAAAAACTGTGATGGTTTAGATTTTTGTGGAGCTGACATACCATAACTTCCTGTTCATAACCCGCTTTACTGTTGAGTTAAAACAGTGCTACAGGTTCCACTACTTTCCAGTTTGGTTAGGCATACTGACTAAATTGATTGTGTGTAACTGGGCAAGCTGACTGAATCCAATTGCAATCAATTCTGCGTAGTGTAACGTAACCTTGGTAAATGCAGTGCTGTGGCATTTCGAACAGTGCGGCATTTCGAACAGAACAACAGCAGATAACCCGATGTGCCTGATTGCCCTGAACTGGAACCCTGAACATAAGTACCCGCTGATAATGGCGTCTAACCGTGATGAGTATTACGCCCGCCCCACCAGCAAAGCTCATTACTGGGAAGATCATCCCAACATCTTCGGCGGTCGGGATCGACACGCCGGCGGTACCTGGCTGGCTATTGGCTTACAGGGACGGATGGCAGCTATCACAAATTTCCGGGAGCTTGATACCAGTGGTGAACGCAGCCGGGGGGAATTGATAACCAACTTTCTTGCCGGGAAGATTCCGACAGAAGACTATCTTCAGATGGTACACGACAATCGTCACTATTATGCCGGTTTCAACCTGCTGCTGGCTGACGGCAGCCATCTCTGGTACTACTCCAACCGGCAGGATGTTATACGCAGGTTAGAACCTGGTCTTTATGGCCTCAGCAATGGTTTTCTTAATACACCCTGGCCCAAGGTACGAAGACTGAAGAAAAGGCTGAAAAAAGCCATAGCCGCCGGAGCCGTTTCTCCTCATGTCTGCATTGATCTTTTGCACGATGAAAAGCGCCCGCCTGACGATGAAATTCCGAATACAGGTGTTGATCCGGTCTGGGAGCGTATGCTGGCCCCCTGCTTTATCCGCTCTCCTGATTATGGAACCCGCAACAGTACGGGTCTCATGCTGGAAAGAGACGGTACTCTGCACTGGCATGAGCAGCTGTATTCAGAGGGTGGAAAACCTGTAGATTTTTTCAAGGAGCGCATTGCCATGCCCAAGGGCTGGCTGGCACAGAACCTGCCCCAAACTGCATGACATTTTCAGCATAAGCAGCCATGAGAAAAAAAGCAGGGCATTAACTCCTTTCATGCCCTTGCTTTAATAGCCCATCTACCCCATAAATTAGTTTTATAAATAAAAGTCCTCAAACCGTCATGAGCTGACAACACATCATTCTCCCAGGGAGAAAACAGAGGCTGCCAATAAAACAATAAAGGGTAACAGTGTCATGAAGATCTCCGGTTACCACGCCCATGTCTACTTTACAGATAACTCTTACGATCAGGCCGACAAGCTTTGCCGGGAAGTGGCTCAGCGCTTTGCCCTGAAAATTGGACACATGCACAGGAATCCAACCGGACCACACCCTGGACGCAGTTGCCGAATTTCTTTCAAACCTGCTTTTTACAATGAAGTTGTTGCCTGGCTGGAGCAGAACCGGTGTGGACTTTCAATTCTTGTTCACCCACTGACCGGCGATGACCTTACAGATCACACTGACCATGCCCTGTGGCTTGGAGAGCCCCAGAAACTGATATTGGAAAACCTTTAACTACTAACCACTAACTACGGGAACCTGTACCCTGTAGCAGTCCCTCCAGACCGTGAACCTTGAGCTGGTAATAAACCACACTGCCATAACCCAGCTCCATCTTACAGGTGCCAACCGGATGATAGACATGTGCAGCCTTCTCACGAATAAATCCGGCAATATCTTTATCGCTCTGCACGTCTTCTCCCGGAAACACTTCATGGCCGACATAAGCGCTTTATTATTGTTTTAAGTGCCTTGTCCACTTTCCCCGATAATGGCAGATCGGTCAATATCTTTCCGCTCACGGGTGGGTTATGACTTAGCCAATGACGACTTTTCAGCATTCCATTCCGTGGAAATGCCTGTTTGCCTGAAAAAAGAAACTACTTTTTCCTGTGCAGTTTATAAATGAGGAATTTATAGGTGGGGCGTTTTCCATGGAGAAGTATTTTTTATTTTTACCAGTTTTTTCTCTCATATTTGGTGTTTTGAATATATGCGCCTGCCTGGGAAATGGTGACGATGACAATTTTGCCAAGGCACTTCTTGCGGGCAATACACAAGTAATGCCCTCTTATCTCTATAATCGAACACTTGAACAAAACAACTTCAGGATAATTACTCGAATACCGCTCCCTGAAATACCTTTAACAAATTCCGAATACTGTCTTCCGCTTCCGCCCCAGCCACAATGGCAAGGTTCATACTATGAGGCGCCAGCCCTTGTTTATGCTGTTGCCGGTGGTTCACCGGAAATAGTAAAGGCTTTATTAACCGCCAACCCAAACGGCATAAATAGATATGTAGTTTTCCATGGACGCGAAAGCTGGGAGACAATTTATCATGACTACTGGACCCCATTTTATGAAGCTATACGGCTGAATAAAACTGAGCTTATACCAATATTGTTAGCTGCTAATGCCTCCATAGATAAGATTTATCCCTATAATCGTAATCTTCTGCAATTGGCTGTCAGGCATTCTAACCTGCAAGCTGTAGAGCTGTTGATTGACCAAAAGATCCCTCTTACGCCTAACCGATATGGAATTAACGCTTTCCACGAAGCAGGCGGAGTCATGGACGATGACAGAATTATAAAACGGCTTTTACAAACCTACAGCACAGATAACTGGTATGACAGACCTGATATAATGGGCCGTACACCGCTATGGGTAGCAGCCTGGCATAATAATACACAAGCAGCCTCATTACTTCTTGCACAAGGTGCCTTCATTGATCATTCCTCTAAATCAGGACTAACACCGCTTCTTTTAGCCGCCAAAATGGGAAACCTGAAAATGGTCAAGTTTCTCATCGAACATCACGCTAACATAACGATAAAAGACATCTACAATAAATCTGCACTTGAACTGGCAGCTACACAAGGCCATATACACGTTATCGAGTATTTTCTTGAAGAAAAAACATTCACAAATATTGGTAAGGCTTTTTCCCTTGCCGTTGCCAATCAAAAGACTGACGCGGTTCTAAAATTTCTTTCACATCATAATACTTATAGCTCTCTTACCAAAAATGATCTGGCAAATGCTCTGCTCTACACTGTAAAGCATCAACACTTAGACTGTTTCAAACATTTGCTTGATGCGGGCGCTCCAATATGGGCCATAGATGAAAATGGAAATAATCCCATCCATTTTGCTATCAACAACATAGCCTTTCTTGAAGCCATTGCAAAAAAGCATAACCCTTCTGCTCTGGCTCAAATTAAAAATGATCGGGAATTTACACCATTACATTATGCAGCAAGTAAAGGATACACTCTTGCCATTATAAATCTTGCTAAAGCAGGTGTTAATTTGAATATCACCGGCCCACAAAAACAAACTCCTCTCTATTTAGCTATTGATTCTGGACAAGTAGAAACAGTAAACACTTTGCTACAACTGGGTGCCGACCCTCAAATCCCAGCATATTTCAAGCAATATGGTTGGGTGTATCCTGTACAGCTAGCTAAATTTCGTCAGCTGCGCTCGGTCACAGCGATGATTGCCGATACGGCTGAAATCACGCCTTTAAGATCCGAAACTATAAACACTATTTGTCAGAAGTTTTCAAGGTTACCACTCTCTAGTACACCGCCTGTAGATCACGAAGAACAGGCAGATAAACCACTTGAGGTGATAACTTCCCCTCACCTTCCCAAAAAACTTTAACCTAGAGCTTTCGCATTGACAGCCCACAGTGATTACTGATAATCGTCCAGAGATCATTTTTGTTCAGGATAATGCGAAGTACGTCCCGTCCCACTACTGCACGATGCAACTTGCCTATATACATGGGCTTTTTAATCAGCGAACCCAAATCCTCGACTTGCACTCGACTTTCGGAGGTAACAGGCATTTCTCACCACAGCGCAAATCGCTTTTTGCATCGGGAAAACTTTGAACCCATTGATCTTTTCAATGAGGTCAAGGGTTGTCTGATCCTAAAAGGTGGAACCTTGAGCGTTGATGACAGCGTTTTAGACAAGCCATATAGCCAGTATATGGCTCTTGTTGGACACTTCTGGTCAGGTAAGCATCATAGAGCTGTCAAAGGTATCAACCTAAAGCCCTCTTTAAAGCCGACTTGAAAGCAATTTGGCAACTCGGGAATATCGGTTACCCGCTCACTTCAGTCCGGCTGGAGAGGACCTGATCCAGACCCCGGCGGCACAGAGCCAGTTCCACAGCACTGCGAATCACCCGGGGATTGTCCATCTCCATCACATCCTCAAGAATTTCCCTGGCATTCTTCAGAGGAATATTGCGCAGAGTCCATTTCACTCTGGGCAAGTGGGTGGCATTCATTGACAAAATATCGAAACCCATGGCCATCAACAGCACAGCGGCGGCCGGGTCTCCCGCCATCTCACCACAAATCGACACCGGCTTACCCTCCCTGTGGGCATCATCCACAACTTTCTGCAGTGCCTGCAGTACTGCCGGATGAAAAGAGTGATAAAGCTCAGCAACCCTTGGGTTATTGCGATCAACAGCCAGAATATACTGGGTTAAATCATTACTACCGATAGAAAGAAAGTCTACCCGGCGGGCAAAATCACGCACCTGATAGACCGCTGCCGGCACTTCTATCATCACTCCAACAGGAGGCAGCTGAACTTTGGCGCCTTCGCTCAGGACTTCATGGTAAGCCCTGTGAATCAGATAAAGCGCTTCCTCTACCTCAGGTACTCCAGAAACCATGGGCAGCATAATTCTCAGGTTATCCAGTTTTTCACTGGCCTTGAGCATCGCCCTTATCTGTACCAGAAAAATCTCGGGATGATCCAGCGTGACCCGGATTCCCCGCCAGCCAAGGAACGGATTCTCTTCCTGAATGGGAAAATAGCTGAGGGATTTATCGCCACCGATATCCAGGGTTCGGATAGTGACTGGACGGGGGGCAAAAGCTTTCAGCTGATCACGGTAAATCTCTTCCTGCTCTTTCTCACTGGGGAATCGCTCCCGAATTATAAAAGGCACTTCAGTCCGGTACAGACCGACACCTTCGGCACCTTTATCAAGGGAGCGCACAGTATCCGACATCAGTCCGGTATTCACCCAGAGGGGCAGCCGGTAGTGATCCGGGGTCAGGCAGGGCTCGTCCTTCAAAGCCTCCAGCCCTTCTACAAAAGCCAGCTCTTCATTAATTAGTGTGCGGTATTGGGTAATTAATTCCTGGGCCGGTGAGACGTAAACCCGTCCGAGGTTACCGTCCACAATCAGCTCACGGTCACCCATTCGATCCCAAGGCAGATCTACAGCTCCCATAATCGTGGGAACCCCCATGGCCCGGGCCAGAATAGCCACATGGGAGTTGCCTGAACCCTGCACAGAAACCAGGCCAACCAGCTTATCCTGAGGAATCTCGCCAAGCATGGCCGGGGTCAGCTCTTCACTGATTACTACAGCTTCATCAGGCCAGACCACCTCCTGTTTCTGCTGTTGCTGCAGACTGGCCAGAACCCGGTGCCCAAGATCACGGACATCCACAGCCCTTTCCCGCAGGTAGGGGTCATCCATGCGCTCAAAGTGCCCGACATGCTCTTCGATAACCTGGCGCAGAGCCCCCTGAGCCCAGTGCCCTTGACCAATAACAGCTTCAATCTCGGCACCAAGAGCATTGTCATCCAGCATACGCAGGTAAACATCAAACAGTGCCTGCTCTTCCGGTGGCACACTGCCCGACAGTTTTTTTGCTGTCCTGCTCATCTGCTCCCGGACAGCCACCAGAGCCTGGCGAAACAGCTGCAGTTCACTATCAATATCATCTGCCTGCTTTTCCGCTACTGCGGAAAGATCAGCCGGGGGCGCAATCACGACTGCGGTTCCAATAGCTATACCCGGGGAGCCTGCCACTCCCATAAACCGGGACTGGCGAGGACGCTCATCTCCTGACTTGGGTATATGCAGGGAACCGGTTGCCTCGGCATGGGCAATAACACCAGCCAGCTGTGCTGACATGGTCACCAGGAACGACTCTTCACTCTCATCAAAGCGCCGCTGCACTGTCTGCTGAACCACCAGAACACCGAGCAGGTTCCGGTGATGAATAATGGGAACACCGAGGAAGGAACAAAAACGTTCCTCCCCGGTCTCTTCCAGATAACGGAATTTGGGATGGGAAGCAGCATCTTCCAGATTGATGGGTTCTTCACGCAGGCCTACCTGGCCTACAAGGCCCTCGGAACGGGACAGGGTTACCCGCCCTATAGCCTTACGATTCAACCCCTCGGAAGCCATCAGGGTGTAACGACTGGCTTCATCGTCATAGAGATAGACAGAGCAGACATCCGTGCACATGGCCAGACGTACACTGCGAACGATAATGTCCAGTGCGGTCTGGAGATCCCTTGCCGTTCCAACTTCCTGGACGATTCGGCGCAAAGTGCTCAGCATGCCCTGATTTTTCTCCTCGAGTATCGACTCCTCGTTCTGCTACAGCCTCTGCGCTACAGTCTCTGTAACAGTCTTGGTGCAAGTTCTTTCATGGCGCGCCGGTAAACATCGCGCTTGAATGCCACGACCTGCCCGACAGGAAACCAGTAGCTGACCCAGCGCCAGCTATCGAACTCTGGAGAGCTCGAAAGATCAACCCGTACCCGCTCATCACCGCTGACCAGCTCCAGAAGAAACCACTTCTGTTTCTGACCAATACACAGTGGCCGACTGTCCCTTCGAACCAGCCGACGAGGAAGGCGATACCGTAACCAGCCCCGGGTGCAGGCAAGAATCCTGACATCCTTCGGTTCCAGCCCGACTTCCTCATAAAGCTCCCGGTACATGGCATCTTCCGGTGTTTCCTCACCATTAATACCACCCTGGGGAAACTGCCACGCATCCTGCCCGATTCGCTTGGCCCACAGCACTTGTCCCTGCCTGTTGGCAAGGATGATACCGACATTGGGCCTGAAACCGTCAGAATCAATCACATGTTTGCCCTAATAAAATCTATTCACAGCATTTTTCCACAAACGGGAGCATTACGGCAAACCACTAATCAGTAATCCAATGGTTTTTTGAATTTATACGACCTCAATCAATAACTGCCCCCCCAAAACAACAAATACTATAGCCACTGTTTTCAATATGAATATGACGGCTTCATTTTTGCCCATAGAAGTGTCTTTTCATCATTTCGTAATGACAAACAGAATACTTCACACTTATGGCCCTTTCCTGCTTCAAGCCGGTTTACCTGTGGAAAAGTGTCTGGTTTGCGATAACAACAAACCCCCCTGATAGGATTACCGGTACCACCACCCTGAGGAGCTTCTGTGTCTGTAGCTATTTTTGATCTTGATCACACCCTGATAGACGCTGACAGCGATCACTGCTGGGGAGAATTTCTGGTGGAAAAGAAGATCGTGGATTCCGAAGAGTTCAAAAAAGCCAACGATTATTTCTATCAGCAGTACCGCAGCCAGACACTAAACATTGATGAGTACCTTGCGTTTGCCCTTAAGCCTTTAGCTGAAAACCCTCCCGAAAAGATGCATGACCTGCGGGAGGAATATGTCCGGGATCGTATATGCCCACTGATCAAACCTGCAGTACCAGCCCTGCTGGAAAAACACCGACGGGCCGGTAATGTGCTGATGATTATCTCGGCCACCAACCGCTTTATTGTTGAACCCATTGCCAGAGAGCTGGGCATCAGCGAAGTTCTGGCCTGCGAAGTGGAGATAGTGCAGGGCCGTTATACCGGGCGGTACTACGATATTCCAACCTTCCAGGCTGGCAAGGTCACCCGGTTTATGCGCTGGCTGGAAGATAACCCGGGGCACAGCCTGGATAAATGCTGGTTCTACAGTGACTCCATTAATGATCTGCCTCTGATGGAAAAGGTCGGCAACCCGGTGGCTGTGGACGCTGATCAGACATTAGCTGGCATTGCCCGGGAGCGGAACTGGCCGGTGATTTCCTTAAAGCAACCCTGAATGAGAATCTGGCTCCCTGGATTCAGAACTTCTTTTCCGTAATATTGTCCTATCGGGTATCTGGTCGAATAATCGGCAGCAGAGATATTTTTCGCCCGTATGGCTATTGTCAATCCGCTTCCAACCTATTTCTATGAACCGGTAGATGCCGGTTATATCAACTGTCCGCTGACTTTGCGTTACCCCAATGCCAGACCCGGAACAATACCTTACTGTGATGCTTCGGCAGCCATTTACCATGCCGAGACCAAAACCCTGGTGTTCGCAGCTGACTGGTGGGGCTCCAACTATCACTTTCCATTTATGCACCTTAACTGGGATAACAGAAAAGCTGCTGGCAATGTCGCCTTTCAGCTGAAACCCCGAATACGGTATAACGCAGCCGGGCACATGGCCAAACAAATAGTTGAAAAAGTTGAAGATATGAGTAAAACCGCAAGTGGCCGGTTTACTATGGCCACCGGCTCTTTCACTCACTACCCGGAGTCTTACGATAAATGGCAGCGTATTAACCGGGTGGTTTACTGGGAGGACACTCTTCCTGAAAAACTGATGATTCCAGATATCAGGCACAATGGTGTAGTCATTGAAGCTGGCAACAACAATGGCAATAGAATTTCGGAAATTCTACGTACCAGTATTCAGTCTGCTATTCAAAAGCAGTACCCCAATGCTGAATACTTCAAAATTGAAGGTCTGGCTTTTGCTCCAGAAAACCGGGTTATTTTCGGGGTGAGAGAGATTGGAGAAAACTATGAAAACGCCAAGATTGCTTCCCTGCTGGTCACGACAAATTACTCAGAAGATAACAGTAAACTGACCCTTGATACCGACTTTCAGATTACTCTGAACTATGAACTGCTGGCTGCAGAGCACAACATTTCGGAAACTATAGGAATCTCAAGCCTGGAGTTTGATTTCAAAATGAATCGACTGCTGATGACCACCTCTTTTGAACATGGCAGGTCATTTGACCAGATAGGTGCTTACCTGTGGGTTACTGAATACGGCAATGTCAGTGGACAATTGGCTGACCCTATACTGGTGCAAAACGAGGATAGCAGCCCTCTGCGTTTCTCCCACAAGATTGAAGCAATGACCCTGGACGATAAGGGCAGGGTTATTCTGATCAGTGATGACGATAAGGTCACTGGACATGTTATTTATGATTTCCCGGGAAACTCAACTGTTACCCCCGGCCCCCAGAGTACATACCGGCAAGCCAATCAGGCCCATTACAATATCATCAACCTGAAAAATCGCCGGGATTAACTCAGGCAGTGCTGGCAGGAGTGTGGTCAACCCAGGAAGCGAGGACCCAGCAGTGGATTGTCATAACCTGATGGCTCTGTTCACTGCCACACAACCTCTACAGAAATTTAAGCGATGATTATCTGGCAGCACTGTTTCATCATGCTACTTTGTAGGCTCCATGTTTGCAGAGGTTGTTATGAGTCTCGAGCAAAGAGTCCGGCATCTTGAATCGCAGTACGAGAGCCTTGATGGGACAATACATAAAATACTGATCTTTACCAAAAATACCCATGACATTCTGATGGAGCATGTAGCAGAGAGCCGCAAACGCTTTGAGCGACTTGAAGGCGATGTTTCTGAACTTAAGAGTGATGTGTCTGAACTTAAGAGTGATGTGTCTGAACTTAAGAGTGATGTGTCTGAACTTAAGAGTGATGTATCTGAACTTAAGAGTGATGTATCTGAACTTAAGAGCGATGTGTCTGGACTTAAGAGCGATGTGTCTGGACTTAAGAGCGATGTGTCTGGACTTAAGAGCGATGTGTCTGGACTTAAGAGCGATGTGTCTGGACTTAAGAGCGATGTGTCTGGACTTAAGAGCGATGTGTCTGGACTTAAGAGCGATGTGTCTGGACTTAAGAGCGATGTGTCTGGACTTAAGAGCGATGTGTCTGGACTTAAGAGCGATGTGTATGAACTTAAGAGTGATGTGTCTGCACTCAAAGGCGATATGTCTGAGGTTAAATCCATGCTCAAACAGTTACTTCTCAAGTAGAACATAACAATATGCCCCTGGTGGCCTTGTCACCGTTGTAAGTGGCGGCATCTCTGCCCGATCAGGTCCGACTTGAATAGAGCTTTACTGCACACTTGCACAGCCCATTCTGCAGGGCCGGACAGCCAGAGCACGGTTTTTTCCTGAATGGTCTTCTGGCAAAGTGGGCTATATCTTCTGAAGATCTATCTATAGATTTACCTGCAGCGCTGTCTCTTGTCTGGTTTATTCCCATGCCCCTTAAATGCTTTGACAGGGCACTTTTACTCTTATCATTGGCTTCAGGAGCCAGTGTCTCAGCCAGATAATCGAGAACTTTTTGCCGGACCTTGATATCCGGGATTTGATCCATAACAGGCAGTATCTCAGCCAGTTTCAGTTCCTGAGACAATAGTTTTTTCTGTAGTTTTTTCTTGGTCTGCGACTGGGGTTTACAGCATTTTTTCAGCAGCTTATTGGAAAGCGGAGGCATACTGGCAACTTACGACTGTGTTTTCTTAATGATAATGATTATCAACACAGACAATCAAGCTTCTGCTTCATGATATTTTACCCATTAGACATATAACCTGTTCATAGCTGTTTGAAACAAGAGTGCTAAAATGGCAGCGGCATTAGACACTAAAAAAGTGCAGCTGAAAAAATACCAGGCTGCCAGCCCCCTGATGTATCGGACCACAATGGAGTTCCAATGAAACGTATAGTCCTGTTTGCTATCACCTGCCTGCTCAGTCTTGGTCTGCAGGCGAAGGAAGTTGCCGGAGTTCAACTGCAGGAGTCCCTGACTATTGAGGGTAGTACTCTGCAATTAAACGGTACAGGTATCCGCTCTAAGTTCTTTATTGATCTCTATGTCGGCTCTCTCTACACACCGACTCCGGAAAAATCCGGTGCCCTGATTCTGTCCGGAAAACAGTCTGCAGCGGTACGGTTAAATATTCTATCCGGCATGATTACGTCCGAACGCATGGTGGACACTGTGCAGGAGGGTTTTGAAACTGCAACCGGTGGCCAGGTTGCGCCTCTGCAGGATCGTATAAATAAATTCCTGGCTGTATTCACCAGTGAAGCTATTGCCAAGGGTGACCAGTTTACTCTGGTCAGTGAACCGGGCGCTGGTGTTGTTGCTTACAAGAATGGCAAGAAAGAGACAACCGTTTCCGGCGAAGATTTCCGTAGCGCCCTGTTCGGCATCTGGCTGGGAGATAAACCGGCAGATAAGAAACTGAAAAAAGCCATGCTGGGCAATTGATTTTTTCAGAGCTTCATGTGGCGACTGATGTGCCCTTTGTATATAGCTGCTTTTAAGCACCCCCAAAGGGCACTCTCAGGTTCTCAGGTAAAATCCGTTAAGCAAATAAAGATTATGGCGCGTGGACAGAAGTTCAGGTACATGAAGCCGTCCAGCCAATATTTTGTGCTATACAATTTGCCTGTACCGGAGTATCGAACAGGTGAAGCATATGCCACTTTCACGCCGAAAGTTCCTATCCGCCTCTATAAAGCTTGCCGTCTTGCTCGAAGCCTCTACAGCTCTTGCCATCACTGAAGATGCTATAAAAAAGAACAAAGATGGAAAAGCGTTCAGAGATTTTGCAAATGCCCCTGAGCATGTTCACAAATTCTATAAGGAGCATCACGCCAAACAGACCTACGCCTTTGCCAAACAGAAGCTTGATCACTATCAACGGCTGCAGCAGGGACAGGAAACTCTCTGGGGTATGCTTGAGCGCCTTGATGCCGTTGTTGATGACAGCGATCCGGATATCAGCCTGTCGCAGATGGAGCACGCCTACCAGACAGCTGAAGCGATGCGCCGTGATGGCTTGCCTGAGTGGCTGCAGCTGGTCGGCTTTATTCATGACACAGGGAAAGCCCTGATATTCTGGGGCGAACCTCAATGGGCAGTAGTTGGCGATACTTTTCCAACCGGCTTGCGTTACTCGGAAAACATTATTTTATACGACTACCTGCAGACAAACCCCGATTTCAACGACACCCGGTTCAACACCGATTTTGGTATCTACAAACCTGGCATTGGGTTAAATAAGGTCATTATGAGCTGGGGGCACGATGAATATCTTTACCAGGTATTAAAGCAGCAGTCGAACCTCCCTGAAGAGGCCCTTTTTGTTATTCGCTATCACTCACTCTATCCTCTCCATGCTCAAAAAGATGCTCGGTATAGCCGTTTAATGACCACGAAAGAGAAGCAAATGATAAAATGGGTGGAAATTTTCAATCAGTATGATCTGTACAGTAAATCAGGACAGTCCTTTAAAGAAGATAAGGCACTTGAACAACACTATAAAAAATTGGTCAGCCAGTATATTCCAGGCAACCTGAACTGGTGATAAAAAGCAAAGCCTGTCGAGCCGGAGTGCCTGAGTTATAAATACAGCACTCCTGTTGCGGGAATAATCATTGATACTCATTACTCCAGCAGGAAACATGGGGTATATTGCATCCTCGTTTTTCCTACAGACCCTTTTTTCCTTATGCTCAGTTACCGTCACGGTTTTCATGCCGGCAACCATGCTGATGTTCTCAAACACTTGGTGCAATCTCTGGTTATTGAATACCTGACCCGCAAAGATAAGCCTGTTCGCTATATTGATACCCACTCAGCCACCGGCGGCTATGAGCTCGACCACGAGTTTGCCCGCAAAACTGCAGAGTGGGTTGATGGCATTGGGAAAATCTGGAAGCAGGCTGACCTTCCAGAGCAACTGGGTACTTATCTTGATGTTGTCAAAGAGTTCAACAATAACCAGCAGAAATTGAAACTCTATCCGGGATCCCCCTCCATCGCTGCAGCCCTGCTCAGGGAGCAGGACCGGTTAAGCCTGTTTGAACTTCATCCAGCCGACAGCCGGCAGCTGGCCCGTAACTTTGAGAGAGACCAGCGGGTACGGGTGACTCAGGACAATGGCTTTGCTGCACTGAAATCACAACTGCCACCCCTGGAAAAACGGGCACTGGTTTTGATTGACCCTCCCTATGAAGTCAAAGATGACTACAACACAGTTATTAAAAGCCTTAAGGAAGCATTTAAGCGCTTTGCCGTGGGCATTTATGGGGTCTGGTATCCCTTGCTGGATAGTGAACACTCCCGCTCCTTTGGTCACAAACTGGAACGCTGTGGTGCCCAGCGCTGGCTGCATGTTACTCTGAACGTGCGTAACAGTAATACCGCCGGCATGTATGGCAGTGGCATGTTTGTTATCAACCCACCCTGGCTGCTGGAACAGCAATTAATCGAAGTTATGCCCAGACTGGTAAAACTTCTGGGAGAGAATCCTGATGCCGGGTATACCCTGAAAACCTGTGGCCTGGATTAACCTCCAAACCGGGGAAAACCTGAGCATCAATATAGCTCAGGCTGAGAGCAGTGGATACGGCAGAAAGGAATATGAAAACAGACCAGCCTGAAAGACTGTAGGGAAATATCAATCTTCCAGCAAATCCTCCAGGTTCAATCAATGTGAACCCTGGCTTCCTGCCTTTCCAGACGGCTGATGACCTCAGCCATGATCCAAGCAATCACAATTCCAGTAATCCAGATAACAATAACCTGGGCTACGCCTCCCACCAGCAGCACACCAACGGGCTTGGTCAGAGCATTATCAGCAAATCCGAGGCTGGCCGGCCATCCAGTGAAAGCAATAGTGAAAAATGCAGCCGTTCCACAGATAGTGGCTGCAGCATTGGAGAAGCGCATGCGGATATGGGGTTTGCGGCTGATAAACTTCACCCAGCGGAACACCCGAATATCAATATATCCCCCTACATTGACGGCAATCAGGGCTCCAAGAAAAATAGTAAATGGCAGCCCGGCGGTCAGTGAACAGACCAGAGCGGCGGCTGTCGGAATCAACAGCATATGCCAGAGGGATTTATGAAACGCGACCTCGGCCTGCTCAGCATAGTGCTGAACAAATGAGCGGGAAACATCCAGAAGGGGGATCGTACTCAGGGCAGAAAAAGGAACCCAGATATCAACACCAAACCACTGGCCAAGGGAAAAGGGAATAGCAGAACCATACTGGGAAGAAACTGAGGCCAAAGAGAACAAGAGCAACCAGACAAGATACTTCTGAGGTGGTGTCATCATATCCCCCACTACGTGACCAGGAGAGTCAAATATAGCAGCGACCTCAGACTTCACACATATCAACACTGTTAGCTGTTCTGACTGTTATCTCTCACCCACCAGGCCTTTTAGCTCTGATCTTACCAGCTATCTTCAGGCTGAGCTAAGCTTACCAGGTTAGCATCGGATGCATGAATATCGACTCTCAAATGGATAAGAGCAGACCACCCTCTTCAAATCAATCTCGTACTTATATTCAGCCAAATAGCGAAGAGGCGGGGGGGAGCGATGGGCCCGGCACCTCCTCTCCCCCCTACCATTCACGGGAGGCCCAGGGCAGCAACCCAGACAAGAAAGCCCTGCCTGCGTACAGGCTTGAGCAAAGTGCCCCTGTAACAGAATTTGTTCGCAAGCAGCTTCAAGCTATCCGGGACGGGCTGAATAAGCTTGTACCAGATATTCTTAAAACCATCATCCATGAGCTGAGGACCCTGACTGAAACGCGATCTTATGGCTCTCGTTACAGCAATGGACTCCCCGAGCAGGAACTGGAAAACTTCCACCATCCACGCATCGTTATTTTACGCGGCATGACTGTTAACCTGATGTACCATGCTGTGATTGCCTTTGGTAATCCCTTCTCACAAAATGCCCGCTTTGCCCATATTAACGATGTGAACGCGCAGCCCGAATTTATGGATCGAGACCAGTTCAGTAAATTCCTGGAAAATGAAGGTGCCCCAGTCATGTCGGTGTATACCCCGGAAGAGGCTGGAGAAGGTGGAGTACCTGATTTACAGGGTATGCGTGACTACTTGAAGGACATCTCTTCTAAAAGCTGGAAATGGGAACTCCTGCATCACAACTGCCTGACTTTCTGCCTGAATATTCTTAAGGCCGGAGGCTGTGATGTCAGGGAGCTGGAAGGTATAGCGCACGCTCCTCGCCTGAATATTAATCATGCCCAGGGAGTGTTGTCCCAAAGGAAAAAAGCACAAAAGAAAAAGGCTCTGCAGAATCTGACGGAAGGCAAGTCAATGACTCCAGAGCAGAAGAAAAAAAGAATCTCCCGCCCAATACAACCAGGCAGCCCACCCTCTTACGATCAGGATTAACCTGGATTCATAAATTTGTCATATCCCTGTCACAAGCTGGTAAAACCCAGCTACTAGTCTGACCCTGATACTTACAGTACTCAGGGATCGAGATGAAAACTGTAATCCAAAGAAAAACAGTGCTTGAATCAGGCCTGACAGCCAGACCAGGGCTGACATCACAGATTGCCCAGTCCGAACAGGACATGAATGATATCTTCCGGTTACGTTATCAGGTGTTTGCCAAATCATTCAGCTATCAGTTGGGAGGCGGCGCACCCGGAAAACAGAATCAGGATATTGACTCTTACGACCCTTATTGCCAGCACCTGATAGTCCGTGATAACACCACCGGCCAGGCTATCGCCACAACCCGCCTGCTGGGTAGTGAAGAAGCCAGCCTGATTGGACACTTCTATAGCCAGGGCGAATTTTACCTGCCCGGACTCACTGAACTACCTGGAGAAGTGCTGGAACTGGGCCGTACCTGCATCCACGAAGAGTATCGTGATGGCGCTGCCATATTCAGCCTCTGGCAGGCTCTGGCCCGTTTTCTGACCAGCTGCTCTTACCGCTATCTTATTGGTTGCGCCAGTATCAGCATGGATGATGGCGGCATTCAGACCGAAGCCATTATGAAAGAGATCCGGGAACGGTACCTGGATGACTCACGGATAAAGGCAATCCCCAAAACCCCGGTTCCCGATATATCACTTCCGGAGAATGTTGTCGCCCGGATGCCAGCCTTACTGAAAACCTATCTGCGCCTTGGTGCCAAGGTCTGTGGTGAGCCCTGCTGGGATAAAAGCTTTGGCTGCGCAGATGTTTTTATTCTTCTGGATACCCATGAACTCTGCCCCCGTTACGCCCGTCGTTTTCATCTGGAGAACTGGTGTCCATGAATCACGCCCCCAACAGCCACAACTCCCTCCACTTTGCCGCCAGTAACGACCACAGCCATGGTTTCCTTTCAACCATGTTCTGTTTACCTCGGAAGCTGACCAGGGTTACGTTGCTGATCGGCTTGCTGGTCATTGGATTGATAGTGTGCGGATGGATTCAAGTTCAACTCATTCAGATTCAACTATGGATCGGCAGAAAGGGAGGGGCTTCAGAGCAGGTTAACAACCAGCGTTTAAAGCTGAAAAAATGGTGGTTACGAAGGCTGTGCAAAGTTCTCGGAGTGAAAATCCACTGCCGGGGTGGACCATGGACCAACTCGGTACTGATGGTTTGCAACCATATATCATGGCTGGATATTCCGGTACTGGGAGCGGGGTCATCATTTCATTTTCTGGCCAAGCCAGAGATCCGGAAATGGCCAGTTATTGGCTGGTTGTCCAGAGTCACCGGAACACTGTTTATTCACAGGAAAAGCGGAAACAGTGACAAGGTCAACCGAGAACTTGCCCGTTACTTGGGAATAGGCAACAGCGTATTGGTATTTCCAGAAGGGGCGACAACGGACGGATATCAGGTTGGCAGCTTCCACAGTCGCTTGCTGCAAAGCGCAATCAACAGCCATGTCGCCATTCAGCCCATTACCCTGGCGTACAGTACCGCTGGTCGCCCCAACTCCCAGGTTCCTTTTATCAAAGATGACAAGCTGGTGCCCCACGTGTGGAAACTGCTCGGGGAGAAGGTCATACATGTTCACCTCCACTACCATCCTCCGGTTACCGTAATGAACCAGAGTGCAGAACAGCTGGCTCAACAGACTCACTCAATTATTGAAAAGGGTCTGAAACGAATATTCCCCCTGCATTTTTCCAGGGAAGTGTGTTTTCCATCACCCACCAATTCACGGAAAAGTCACGAAAAAGTCGCAATTAAAAACACTTTATCCACAGAGCAGGCTCCACGTTAATGGCTGCCCGGGTAATGACAAGAGAATGAAATAAACTGATATTCCAGTCCTGACTTTGTTATCCTCCCCACCCAGAACGTACACCCCATTCAACAGGCGTTTCTTTGAGCACTACTTCCCCAGTTCGATTGGGAATCATGTCTATTCTTCCTTTGGTTCCCGGCGTTATTCCATTTGCCATGATTTCCGGTATGTCTGCCCTGGAAGCAGGGTTGGATCCGGTTATGGCTCAGCTCTCTTCCATGATTATTTTTGCCGGTGCTTCCCAGGTGGCAGCTATGCAGCTGATCTCCTCCCACGCTTCTGCGCTGGTCATTATTCTTACTATCTGGATTATCAACCTGCGTTTTATGATGTATAGCGCAGCTCTGGCGAACAGGATGCCACCGTCGCGTGCTCCGTCTTCTCTTCTGGCGTATATCCTGACGGATCAGTCATTTGCCATCAGCATCAGCCGATTCGAACTCAACCAGATCAGGCCAGAAGACCGGGTCATGTTTTACCTTGGCAGCTCGGTCACCATATGGCTGGTCTGGCAGCTGGCCACTGGGCTTGGAATTATGTTCGGTGCAGTCATTCCTTCATCCTGGTCTCTGGACTTCGGCGTATCGCTCTGTTTTATCGCTATCCTGATCTCGGCAATCAAGGACTTCCCAGCCCTGCTGGCTGCTGTTACCGGCGGAAGCTGTGCTCTGCTGTTTGCAGACCTTCCTTATAACCTTGGCCTGGTTATCTCATCAGTGATTGGCATTACTCTCGGCTATCTTGCCAGCCAAAGGCTGGTTAACCGACAGAAGACCAGCTATGACCACTGAGCAAGTCTGGCTGGTTCTGCTTGCAGGTGGTGCCGGAACCTTCCTGGCCCGTTACTCATTTTTCTGGCTGTCTGGAAAAAGAAAACTGTCAGCGAAATGGGCAGAGATACTGCGCTTTGTTCCTCCTGCCGTTATGTCGGCCCTGATTGTTCCCGGTGTGGTACTGCCAGGTTTGGAAAGCGGAGAGGGACTGATCACTCCCCGGGTGATTGCGGCTCTGATGGCCACCGGTATCGCCTGGAGGACACGTGGAGTTATTGTTACTTTCGTAGTAGGCATGGTTAGTCTCTGGCTGTTGCAGTGCATCATGAGCTAGGAGCCTTTCCAGAAATAGACAACTCGACTTGCAGACACTTCTGATCTTGATGCAATAGATCACTATCCGCAGGCTGCAAACAGGCTTCATCACTTTTTATATTGTGCTTTTTTCAGGCTGCTACCCGCGAAGTAATTTTCATGGAGTGTGGGTTTTTCATGCTCTTCCTGAATGTTTACTACTCTTGCAATTGCTGCAGGCAGAGCCAGCTGTTGCCGCTTTTCAAGGGGCTGTTTTACTTTCACAGGACCAGCTTGACTGTTTCCTTCAATTTTCCTGATAGAAGCCTCAGAACTGCATTCCAAGGCTTGCTGATATAAATTTTTTAATGCCCCTGATTGAGGAAGATATCCCCAGCCTGTGCGATTTAAGTCAAGCTGTTGATTCAGCTCTGATACCGCACCGGCACGCCATTGGTTACGGCTGGCCGGTGTCTGCTTGATGTACTCAACAAGACTCATGGAATGGGTGTTTATAAGAACCGATAAGATTTGTGACGGCACAATTTCCCAGCGGTGCTCACCTGAAACTATCTCTAGCTGTTGCTTGCTTCCATACTCGCATACATGGCATTCGACTTTTGTTGCCATATGCCCGGGTGTGAGACTCAGCTGTTTATCCAATACTGATGACGGTACAACAGCATGCGCAGAGGAAGAACCTGGCCGTATATCCTTAGATTGGTTGCTAAAAAGCAATCGTTTAAACTTCGTTACTATAGAGTCACGGTTTTGTTTTGTTTTAGCGTTTTTTCCGGCAATTTTCTGTTGATCACGTGAAACAACTGAGTCCTGCCACAGACTTTCGCAGTTAGTCATTTCTTCATATACGTCGTTAAAGAACCGGTCGCCTGTTATTCCTTTTGTAATCTTTATCTGCTCAGAAACAGGAAGACTTTTGAAGAATTCTTCCCCTTTTTCAATACTCTTATTATATTCATCCCTTAAGGATTGATTTGAAACTGTTTTTGCACGGTAAGATTTATTTTCACGGAATATCTCATGTATCAATATTGACGATATATGCCAAGTAAAATACTTTGGTCTTTCCAAGGCAATGATTTTATCTTTGTGTTTTTTCAGTAAAGATACGAGAGGGCTCAAGATAGGGGGAGAGAAAGAGGGAGCAACAAAAAAAAACTGTTTTCTCAGGTCTCCCAGATTTTTGGCAAGTAACTTTTTGAGTTCATCAAGTTCCGCCATCTTATCACTCAAGTCACTTTGTAGTAATTTTTCCAGAAATAAAAGTTGTGAATAAAAAACGGGAACCACATGTTGGCTAGAAGCCTGGTCCGACATTGCCGTTGTCGTGTCTGCTTGCATAGACATCTGCTGATTATTTCTTTTTATCTCATCCAACTGTACAAGCATATTGATAATATCAGACCAGTATTCCAAATTATAACGGTGCAGGATAATAACGGGATGTTTGAAAAAACGTGTTATAACATCTTCCATTTTTGTTCCCACGCCTGCCATCTCGCTCAAATTACCACCATGATTTTCAAGAAACTGAGTATATAGTTGGTAGATTTCGGCCACCTTGGACAATATATCCTCTTGGGGCAGAATCTCAGGCTGATCGTGTAAAATCGTATAGACTTCCACAATTTCACAAAGTAAATCTGGTGCATTATCTTGCAATATTCTCTGAATTTCCAACAGATCAACCCAGAATCTCTCAAGAGGATCATTATAAATCGTGTTCAGCTCGTCTAATTCTTCCTTGCTTGTATAGTGCTTCCACATCATATTTTCTTTCAAATAGGTCAGGGCCTCCCCGATTCCTCTACAGGGAACAAATTCTGTTGTCTTATCATCAGTCTGATACCAGGAATTTATAGGAGCAGAAGTGCCAGAAGTTACTTTCTCTTCCTGCCTATGACAAACAAATTTTTCCTCAATATCTCCATACTCTCTATAAAAAGACCAGGAGATTGATTTAGACAAGGCGTCTCTATTAGCTCCAGAGGAGCCAATTTTGGCATTTATCACACTTGATGTATCAGCTAAATGATCTTGTTCAAGATCTTCCCAAGAGACGGAATCTTTCAGTAGTGTCAATAGCGCAGAGACTTCTATATTAGTATCCTGCTTCGGGTAAACCAATAAAAAAATTTGATTAATCTGAATAACAATAAGGTACTGAGATGCTGGCAAAAAAAATATATTTTCACTATTCATATTGATATAAGCAAGCTGTCTATCTATATGGAAACCATCGTACTCAACAATACCGTGACGCTTTCCCCGTACTAGCTTTAAATAAAAGACATCTCTCTTCAGTACTTTGGCTGCCTTATAAAGCCACTTTTTGGCATCCTGTGAAATAGTACTCTCTTTTGTGATATCAGTATCGAGCTGAGCATCGTTGACCTTTTTGAGAGTTTCCACAGAAGAAAGAAATCTATACAGATCCCCCTCCCCGGTATAGAAATACTTGCCGCTTTCAGCCTCACTTCCCAACTGGAACAAATCCACGAACTGATTCAGTTTATTCATATCAAAGCCCGCATACACCATACCCGGCAGACTTAGGCAAAAAACAGCTGCAAAAATTACTGTATTCATGGTTTTACTGATCGCAGAATATGGATGCATACTTTGATCGCCTATCTGCTTTTTCGGTGTGCATATTATAGCAATAAGAATAATTGGTGAGGTGTAACGGTTATTGCCGGAAAACAGGTGAATAGAGTCTGGATTCTGTTGATATAAAATGTCAGAATTTGAAGTTAGACCTGCCGTAAACAGGTTTATTTCCTACGGGTGACTTGTGCCCTATGGGTAAAATGCTCCCAAATAATAAAAGTACGGAAGGCATTTCCGTGGTAAACAACTCAAATAAATAACCGAGTCAGAAGTCCCATGTCCAGTGAACCGTTCAGCCCGCCCCGAAAGATATTCCAGGGAGCGCGGGATACTCTACCCCTGATTCTGGCCGCTGTGCCCTTTGGTATTCTTTATGGGGTTCTGGCTAAGGCCAGCGGGTTATCAACACTGGCTACTATTGGCATGTCGGTACTGGTCTATGCCGGATCGGCCCAGTTTATTGCCGTTACCATGCTGGCTGCAGCAGTGGCCTGGCCTGCGATTCTGCTGACCACATTTTTCGTCAACCTGCGCCATATGCTGTACGCTGCAGCTCTGGTTCCCCACGTCCGCCATTTTTCCGGCCCGGTCAAAGCCAAAATAGCCTTCTGGCTGACAGATGAGACCTTTGCCGTGGTTTCCGACTGGCTGAGAAAGAACCGGGATCAGCCCGGTCTGCAGTGGTATTACTTCGGCTCGGCACTGCTGATGTACGGCAACTGGATACTGTGTACTTATATCGGTATGACCCTGGGACAGTCCCTGCCCGGAATGGAGAGCTGGGGGCTGGAAGTAGCTATGATTGTTGCCTTTGTCGGTATTATCGCCCCGGCTCTGACCAGTCGCCCCATGTGGGCCTGTGCCGCAGCTGCCAGCCTTTGTGGAGTTCTTACCTGGGGCTGGGCGAACCAGATTGGTCTTATTGTTTCCGGCCTGGTCGGTGTGACTGCCGGAATACTAATGGAAAAACTGGAAGATAGCAGGAAGAAGGTGGTGTCATGAATGAGTGGGCTTTAATTATCCTGATGGCGCTGATCACCTTCTCTATCCGCTATGTATTGATTGCATCAGCCGGCCGCTGGCACCTTCCGTCTACCATGGAGCGAGGGTTGAAGTATATTCCTGTTGCTGTATTGAGTGCCATTGTTGTGCAGACCATTATGATGAAATCAGATAACGGTCAGGCTTCAAACTGGTCAATTGATATTTACTTTCTCATTTCAGCAGTCATTGCTTTTGGAGTAGCTCGGGCTACAAAGAATTTAATGATTACTGTTACTGCCGGCTTACTCTGTTACGGGATTATCAAATACCTTGTTCAGGCTTAATCTGTCAAAGCTATTTTGAATCTTGAGCAGAAGTAAGTACCCGACCAACCGTTTTCATATATTGACCGCATAAGCAGCGTACGATAGTACCATTTACCAGAGTGCTATATTTTCACCATTCCGCTGTTTTGAGCCTGCCACCGATGAAGAAGACAGTCCACGCCATCACTGACACCGCCATCATTGATACTCTAAAGTGCGCAATGCGTAATGGCCCCCAGCCTTGTGTAAGAGAACGTGCCCATGCTGTATTGCTCAGCTCAAAGGGATACTCACTGACTCAGTTAGCTGATGTCTTTGATGTGCAGTATCAGACAATTTCCCGGTGGATCGATGACTGGGAGTGTTCGGGTATACGTGGTTTGTACAAAGACCATGGAGGTGGCGCATCACCTATCTACACTCCTCAGGATGTCCAGCGTATTGCTGAGCTGGTTTCCGAAGAACCACGCCGCCTTTCCTATACTCAGGCCAAGCTTGAAGAGGAAACAGGGAAACTTGCATCACTGAAAACCCTACAGAGAGTAGTAAAAAAACTCGGGTTAGTTTATAAACGTGTACGTAAGTCCTGCCGTCACAAGCGTGATCAGGAAGCCTTTGAGCGCTGCCACCAGACATTAAAAAAAGCTCAGGAGGCTGAACGGGAAGACTTGCTAAACCTTTTCTATTTCGACGAGTCTGGTTTTGTCCAACAGCCTTGTATTCCTTATGCGTGGCAAGAGAAGGGCGAGCAGTTAAGGGTGCCCGCCACCAGTAGTCAGCGTATAAACGTTATGGGCTTTATGAATCGTGATAACGACTTATTTTACTACCCTGTCAACGGCTCTGTGACCGGGGATGAGGTCATTCGTGTATTTGAAGACTTTGCCGAGCAGATGCAAGACCCGAAGTACAGTGCTGGAGACAGGTATACGCTGGTTGTCGTTGACAATGCTAGCATTCATACCTGTAAGAAGTTCCGGGCAAAGCTGGATGACTGGATGCTCGAAAAGAAGCTGATCGTCTGCTACTTGCCGACCTATTCACCAGAACTGAATCTGATTGAGATTCTGTGGAATAAGGTCAAGTACGAATGGCTGAATATCATGAAGGTGATGAGCTTTGATGAATTCGAAAAAGAACTAAAAAGGGTATTCGATCAGTTCGGTAAGGAATATATGATTTCATTTGTCTGAGTACTTAATACCTGATCCAGAGGCTAAACTCTGATCATGCTGGTGTGAAAGAAATGTTGATACATCACCAGCATCATTAGTAATGCTTGCAGAATTGGTCACCCCAACAGTACCACCTCTATGTGACATATTCAGCACAGTCAATTCCTGAAATTTAGCGGTTAATTCTTCTTTTGACCGGAAACCTGTCGATACCTGTGAATCACTCTCTCCTTCAGAAAGCAGGTATGACTCCTTTCCTCTTATAACATCCCAGCAGCGCTCTGGAACACCTCCTCTTTGGCTTTTAGCAATATACTCCACAGCAACCAGATGGTATTGAGACTCTTCTTCGAACAAATCTCCGGCATCTGACACATTAAGAGAAGATGCAGATGCCCCGGCAGGTACTTTCACCATCAACAGATTCATCTTTCTTAACGGTGTTCCAACATAGTCATCCACTATGAGTTCACTCCACATTGCTTTTTTGTCTGCTGCCAGTGCTTCCAGATCACGGAATGTTTTCTCTTTTTTCTCAATTTTTTTAGCTAGGCTGACAAGTTCACCCAAAACGTGACTAATCCTGAGCTTGTTTATACTCGGCTTGTCTGAGCCTACACCAGCCTGATCTACCCCATGAGAGAAAATATAGCCTTGTGTTTTTAGTCCGGCTGTCTCTTTACCATCAGCAAAGAATTCATATGCTTCCAAAGTATCGATTTCACGTTTTTGACTGGCATTCATCCAATCAGGTGTAACGTTTTCGTATATCTGCCACATCTGTTTATGACCAATTCTTGATTCATACACTGTCACTCTAACAAATGGGCTATTAGCTTGTTGTATAGTTTTATCAGAGATGGGCTCAACTTTTAGAAAGGCCTTATATTGGTCCTCTTTTTTAAAGGATGGCGACGAAAAAACGGTTACCAATGGTTCCAGCGTTACATTGGGTGATTCATTACCCAACGTAAACTTCATTTCCATTGTGACTGTTCCCAGCATTGCCGCCGCTGTTGTGGTGGATTCGGTCACTTTTCCCGGAGAATGGTCTGTTACATCCGAAGGGCCTTTGCTTTGAGGATTCGAAGCCTTGGTCATGGCTCCATTTTGTTCAGGGGTTACCTTGTATCTCTTTGCATGCATGGCAAACACATGAGATGAGCCAATGACAGACATCAAGATCAACACCCCACGCAGGATGCACTGCACATACACTGTACGCCTTGCCCCAAACATAAGCAGAATATTATAACGAGTGGAAGAGTAACCAAGAATAGACAACAAAGAGCAAATAGAAAGCAGCAGGGCACTGTGTGCCCCTGCCATAAGTGGATTACTGTATTTTAACCGGCTCAAACTCAGCTATCTTTGCCTGCCATTCAGCGGGTCCGGTTTCATGGACAGAACTGCCACGGGTATCCACAGCAACAGTGACCGGCATATCCTGCACATCAAACTCATAAACAGCTTCCATGCCCAGCTCCGGGAAAGCGACAACGTCTGCCTTTTTCACAGCCTGGGCCACCAGGTAAGCCGCACCACCTACCGCCATCAGGTAGGTGGCCTTATTATCCTTGATAGCCTCAATGGCTACAGGCCCCCGCTCAGCCTTACCGATCATACCTATCAGCCCGGTCTGTTCCAGCATGGTGCGGGTGAATTTATCCATACGGGTAGATGTGGTTGGACCTGCCGGGCCAACAACCTCATCCCTTACAGGATCAACCGGCCCCACGTAGTAGATAAATCGATTGGTCAGGTCAACGGGCAGCTCTTCGCCTCTGGCCAGCATATCAACCATCTTCTTGTGGGCGGCATCACGGCCGGTCAACATCTTGCCGCTAAGCAGAACAGTATCCCCCGGCTGCCAGGCTTCCATCTCTTCTTTGGTCAGGGTGTCAAGGTTGACACGTCGTACATTGTCATCCACTTCCCAGCTGATTTCCGGATAGTCATCCAGACTGGGAGGTACTAATTCAGCTGGTCCGCTGCCATCCAGTGCAAAATGGGCATGACGTGTCGCTGCACAGTTTGGAATCATCGCCACAGGCAACGATGCGGCGTGTGTCGGATAATCTTTAATCTTGACATCCAGAACGGTGGTCAGGCCACCCAGCCCCTGGGCACCTATACCCAGCTTGTTCACGGCATCAAAAATTTCCAGGCGCAGCTCTTCAGCACGATTACCGGGGCCCCGTTTCTGCAGTTCATGGATATCAATGGGATCCATAAGGGATTCCTTGGCCATTAGTGCGGCCTTCTCGGCAGTACCACCAATACCGATCCCGAGCATACCCGGCGGACACCAGCCTGCGCCCATGGAGGGCACTGTTTTTACAACCCAGTCCACAATGCTGTCGGATGGATTAAGCATCGCCATCTTGGATTTATTTTCTGAACCACCACCCTTGGCAGCCACCTGGAAATCAACGGTATCACCGGGTACCAGCTGTGTATGGATAACTGCCGGAGTGTTATCCCGGGTATTCTGTCGCTTACCAGCCGGATCAGCCAGAATGGAAGCCCGGAGTACATTATCCGGATGCGTATAAGCCTGACGTACACCTTCATTGATCAGGTCGTCCAGACTTCTATCGGTATCAAAACGGACATTCATGCCCACCTTGACGAAAATTGTCACAATCCCCGTATCCTGGCAGAGCGGACGCTTGCCCATGGCACACATCCGGGAGTTAATCAGGATCTGGGCCATGGCATCCCTGGCTGCCTTCGACTGCTCACGCTCCCAAGCCTGGTGAACGCCCTGGATAAAGTCAACGGGATGATAGTATGAAATAAACTGCAGAGCGTTCGCGACACTCTGAATAACATCGTCTTCGCGAATAACGGTCATCAATCAGGTTCCTGTGGGCAGGCAAATCGTTGTCATCATTGTTATAAGCGGGCCCAGTATATCATTCGAAATAACACTGTCCGAGCTTTGGGATAGCTGCCAGCAAGAGATTTTTTCTCTTTGGATGTTTGACCGTTTCCATGGTCTGCTTTTGCACCCGGTTTACGAACTCCGTCATGCTTTAATACAATTAACAGGAAGCCTGACTATCTGTGACTCACTCGCAGGATAAACAACCATGGCCTTGATTCAGTTCGGGGATCAAAAAATAGATACTGCCCCTGAAGAAACTGTTCTGGATACACTGCTGCGGAAGAATATCCGTATTCCCTGGTCCTGTCGTGCAGGTCTCTGCCACTCCTGCATAATGCAGGCAACCAGCGGAACCATTCCTCCTGCTGCGCAACTGGGTTTGACCCCAGACCAAAAAAAACAAAATATGCTGCTGGCCTGCCAGTGTATTCCCAAAACCCCCATGACACTGCAATTGCTGAGGAGGGAGCATCAGCCGATCCAGGCCATAGTAACCAACACCAGAACAGTCACACCGACTCTGCTTGAATTAACCCTCTCTCCAATATTACCGATCAGTTATCGGCCGGGGCAGTTTATCTGTCTTTCCCGGGACAAGGATGAACAGGGCAATCGTTACACCCTGGTATCACGCCCCTGGGCAGAGCCCGATCTTCGCATCCACATAGCCCGACGGGCTGGCGGAGTTTTTTCATCCTGGCTGTTTGATAACACCTGCAATGGCATGCGCTTCTGGCTCCATGGGCTTGGCGGAGAATGCTGTTATCACCCTGACAGGACAGTTCCGCTGGTTCTATTTGGATCAGGGCCGGGCATCGGTGCAGCCTTGGCCGTTGCCGATGATGCCTTGTGGCATAAGCACAGTAAGAGTGTTGCAGTGGTTGTTCACGGGGATGAAAATCTGGGTGGTCAGAAGCATTCTGTTCCGGCAGATAAAATCACAGAAATCAGTAGCAATGACTTTGGAAGCACAGTGCTAGATCTTGTTTCCAGACCAGATATGTTACAGGCTCACTGGATTCTTTTTGGTAAACCCAAAAAGGTACAGAATATGATGACACTGCTGGAAGAGTGCAATATCCTCCAGGAGAAGATACAGCCACTGGCTTACCGAACCGGCTCTTAAAGCTTGGCCTGAAAAGTAAAGTTACTACCGCGGCAGCGGGAAAGTATCTGGAGTCACCCGGACCGGAGTGGTAAGCACCAGATCAGGATAGGGGCCGTTATCAAATACAAACTCAGCGAACCAGGCCTTCCAGCCTTTTAATGGCTTCCCGGGATGAATATCTACCGTGCAATGACTTTTACCTTTTTTGGTTACGCAGTTTAATACCAGGGGCGTCGCTTTATATTCCAGTCCAGCAGGCAGTAGAGTTGTCATCCGGAAGTCCCGGGCTTTAGGATTGGTAACCTGCCAGAGCCGGGCCTCTTTTGGTTTTCCGGTGATCTCGACAGACCCACCATTTAAGTCCAGCCTTGTATCATCAACATCCGGTATATTCGTTTGCGATGCTGCTTGTGGCGCTGCTTGCGTCACTATGGCTCCGACAAAGCCGGCCACGGTTTCTGTGACCCTGATGGCATTGTCCCTGATGATATAGTGCCGGGAATTTGGGTAGACACGCATCCACTTTTTCCCTTTCAGACCAGGCCAGTAAAACCGGCTGACATCCGGTGGAAAGAAATCATCTCCAGAAGCTGTAATCACATACTTCGGCAAGGTCAGATAATCACGATATTCCCAGGGATCAATCTCTTTAAGCAGTGCTTCCATTTCCGGAGAGTTCAGGCGGGAAATAGTATCCTGTCCCTTTTCCATGTAAGGCTGCAGCGGAGGAATCCAGTAACCGTAAACATCATGCAGATACTGCAGGCTCTTTCTGGTATTCAGAACATCAATAACCATGGGAATAATGGCTTTTACCCTGTCGTCCAGAGCAGAAACCAGCCAAGTCGCCCACCCGCGCTTGGAACCACCGGTCAGGATAAAACCATCCAGGGTCAGGGAAGGATCGCGTAAGATCTCTTCAACAGCATCCATTCCCCTGACAACAGCCTTGCTCATGGGAAACCGCAGCAGACAGTTGCTGCAGGCCCGGGGGTTTTGCAGAAATGCAGCCCAGGTCCTGGCGACCAGGTCATCTTCCTTTCTGGGGCGCTCTCCTGCAAAGGTCAGGTACTGATTGGGAACATCCTTCAGATCAACAACAATAGAACCTGTACTCCGTGCCAGAGCCTGGAAATCCAAGTCATCAGCAATACGCGGAGAGGATATACCATCCAGATGGTGGCGGGTTCCTCCGTTCACGTGCAGAACAGCCATTCTGTTACTTCGATGTTCCGGGATATAGATGGTCATCCGGTGATGCCAAAGGGGTTCTGTCACCTCCAGCCCCTCCGGCTGCCAGGACTGGGAAATCATATCGACATGAATGACCCGATCCATGCCAGAGTGTTTTTCAATGCCGTTGATAGCCCAGCGGTAGCTGCTGTCTTTTTGATAGATATAATCAGCCAGTGCTGAATCCCTGAACACTGCTCTCTCCACTCCCTTGGCCTGTATCACTGTCAGCTGTAGCTGCACCAACAGCAACAGCGTTCCTATCCTCCTGTATCGGCCAAGATGAGAGTCCTGCACCGCTTCCTCCTTCTGGATATCTCCACTAGCAACTGTCGGGAAGTCTAGCAGTCCCACAGGACAAGCCTGCTCTGGATAAGGCGAAGCAGGTTGCACTTCTTCCACCTGCATCTGCCAGAGTAAGTAAAGCCATGATGCGAAAGTGTGAACGGCAAATGATTCAACAGCAGATACATAAAGAGATGAAAGTGTTTACCGAGCGCCTGGAATCTCCAGAGGCTAAAGAAGCCTTTTCTGCATTTATGGAGAAGAGAAAACCTGATTTCAGCCAGTTTGAGTAGTACCCAAACCTTGCCACTCTTTTTATGCCATGTTTTATTCCCATGTATTGGGCAGCCAGGCTGCACTTGCAAACAGGTAAACAGGAGTGGCAAACTGAGAACACAATAAAATTAAGTTAATTTTCGTCAAACCATTTTTTCAGGGCGCTTCTGACACTCTTGGACTCAATAAGAAAGTCAGGAGTCACCGGCTGATTTTTGATACGAATACTGGTATCCAGACTTTCCAGTCTGCGTATATCAATATTGATGTCATGTCTTTTTATAAACTCAATCATGGCCAGGGCTGGCCCGTTGAGAATATGTTGATGTTCGCGAGGCATTGAAGAATCTCCCTTTCCCGTCGTGTTATCGACCCGGGAGAGGCTTTGTTGACACTAGAGTGACACTAGGGAGCACCCCAAACCACGGATGGGTTTGCTATGGGAAGAGCAGCAGGATTCAATCGGGAAGATGTCCTGGAAAGAGCCATGGATCTGTTCTGGCGCAATGGTTTCAGTGGCACATCACTGCGCCAGCTGGAAGAAGCAACGGGATTGAATCCGGGCAGCATCTATTATCACTTCAAAGACAAACGCACCCTGTTTGAGGCCGTTCTTGCCTATTACATTGAGAACCGCCTTCTTGCCCGCCTTGCTTACTATATGAACCGCCACCCTCCTGTAGAAAGCCTGCGGCTGTTTTTCACCACCAGCTACCGGCAGGATGATGTCAAGGATTACCGCTGCGGCTGCCTGCTGGTGCTGGCCCTGACTGAAGGTCACAAGGACTCTCTGGCACCTCTCCTGGAAGATGCGCTGACCAGAGTCGAACAGGGGTTTGCTGCAGCTTTGGAAGCTGAGCAGAGAGAGATCTCTGCGGCCCGTATTCTTCTGGATAATTATATTGCCCTACAGCTTACCGGGCACTTCCGCAACAGCCGCAAGACACTGGATAAATATGTGAAAGAGATATTCCTGCGATTGGTTCCTGCACCTTCATAGAGCTCATACCTTCATAGAACTCGTAGAAGGTGTCAGGCCAGGCGCAAGTTAATATTCGGGTTCATGTACTCTCTCAGACACAAGCCTCAACTCTTCCCATATCCACTGAACAGAGTAAACAGTAAGGTTATCTTTCCTTGCTCTTTTTTCTTCGGAGTTTTCCAGTTTTTTCAGCCAGTCGATAACGAGGTGCCTGTTTTCACAGGATCGGGCAGCTTCCCGGGGCGAAAGGTCATTAAGTACGGGAATGGGTGAATCAAGAATGCCCTGATAGTGCTTGTCCAGCATGTCATGAATCATCTTCAGGTACTCTTCATCGCCGATAATTTCCCGCAGTTCGTTTCCGGACGCTTCCATATCGGATGAATCTATCTCCTTTTGAAGCTGTTCCAGAGTCTGGTAAGCCACTAATGGTGTACCGGAAATGATTCCATCCAGAATATCCTTCAGACTTTCAATACAGAGTTCCATTCTCTCTTTAGAGTTGGCGCTGAGAGTCAGTTTGTCTCCGCTGAAGGTCAGCTGGGCCAGGCAAACCCTGCCATCTTCCTGAGAACCGATAACAAACTCATCCTTAGCCTGCCCCTTAAAGGAAGACATCTCTTCACCGAGCCAGCTCCAGAACGGAGGTTCATCGCCATCCCTGATGAAATCCTGATGGTTGTCCAGCCGTAATAGCAGTGAATCTCTATCACTCACCTTGAAGGCTGCTTCCCCAAACAAAAGCTCATCACCCTCGGTATTGCGCAATTGCGGCCTGGCTGGATCAAGAATGGATCAAGCCAGGCCTGTCCCATAATCAGCAGAAGAGGTCGGTCAGTTCTATCCGCCAGATCTTCCCGGATAATGTCCAGAGCCTGCACTCGGCATCCCGCAAGGCCCGAAGATAGTTTCTTCCTGTTGGTGTCTCTTTGGCTGCCTTGTACTTGAGGTAGTCATTAACAGGGTTTAGCCTCTTCGGCCCATGGAAATCTCCAAACAGAGTTTCCATAGTCATGCCGAAGAACATATCACCATAGCCCTGCTGGTAAATTTCACTAACAGCCTGATTCGGGTGCAGGCCTAAAAACTCAGCCACAGGTGCAAACAAAATGGTAATGCTCTTCCCACTTTGGTTTTTTGCACCACTGGATCAGGTTTCCAATAACACGATCAATATCTCTTCTCTCACTCATAGCTTTTACCGTCAGTATGCGCCGTTATCAGGCCACACCCCCCATATCATCCTCAAAGGTTTGAATAATCTCTTTAAAGCGGCTGACAACACGCTCAAATATTGTCTTGCGTTCCAGCAGCTTTGGTTTTTTCGCCAGAGCTGAAAAGACCGTTTCACGCAGAGGCTCTTTTCCCGTGAACTTGAAGTCATCCATCATCTGGTAAACAGCCTGCTCATTCAATCCCTCTCTCTCACACAACTCCAGAACAGCTTGTCTTCGCTGCTCGCTCCAGAACTGGTCAAAGACATCATCCATCTCATCATCGGGAGCAATGGTGGGCATGCAATCATTGATGAACTTCTCAATCAATTCACGCTTACTGCGCAGCTGCACTTCCTTGTTCATCAGATCCAGAATAGTTTTCTTCTTCTGCTCGAACTCTTCAGGTGCATCCTGCTCGGTGCTCTGCAGATCAGCCAGCAGTTTCAGAATATAGGCGACATTGATTTCGTCCCGGTGAATCAGCTCCAGTTCGAAATCCACCTCGTCAATAATGGAAACACCTTCCTCCTTATCCGAGCGGGTTCTGTCGTAAATATCCAGATACTTGCTCTTATAGTCCTCAAAGGTCTGCTCATCCAGATCAAGGTCATTGAAGCTGAATTCAGTAAATGATTTGAGCACATTCAACAGACGGATTAACTTTCGGAACACTTTAACAAACCGAAGCTGATCATCTTCACTGATCAACTGGTCGACATCTGCCGGAGTAGGAGCAATGACCAGCAGTTCCTGAACAACCTGGTTGAACTGCTCGACATAATCCTCATAAGGCTCCACAAAAATGGTGCTATCGGCTTCGGTATTGGAGAACAGCTTAATGGCTTCGTCTGTATTCTTCTTGAGGTTTCGGAAGCAAACGATATTACCCTGAGATTTCACCTCATCCAGAGTGCGGTTAGTGCGGGAAAATGCCTGCAGCAGACCATGGTATTTCAGGTTCTTGTCGACATATAAGGTATTCAGCTTCTTGGCATCAAACCCGGTCAGGTACATATTCACCACCAGCAGGATATCGGCGCGATCCTTATCCTGGAATGTGGTCTTGTCCCGTTCCTTCATACGCTTGGCGATATCTTTGTAATAGGTATAAAACGCCTTGCTGTCTTTCACACTATGGCTGGTTTTATAGAGCTTGTTGTAGTCAGCTACAAACTCCTCCAGCTTGTCGCGGCTATGCTTGAACTGATACTCACCTTGGCCTTTCTCGCTGGAAAATTCGAAGTCCGGATCGCTGATAAGACCATTGGCATCGGCATCCTCTTCATTGGTACCGTAGGTAAAAATGGTGATCACCCGCAGGTCATGGTCACCCGCGTCCTGCTTGCGCTTGAATGTCTCGTAATAGGTGATCAGGGCATCGACACTGCTGACGCATAACATGGCCGAGAAGGTTTTGTTGTGGGTCTTGCGGTTATGGTTGGCGATAATCCAGTCGATATTTTTGCCTATGCGAACAGGGTCTTCGAATACCTCTTTGGTATTGATGCCCGTGACTTTCTCATCCGGCCCGGTCTCTTTTTTCTGTTTGATGGTATTCCAGTATTCCACGGCAAACTTGAGCACATTGTCGTCAGCAATGGCATTGGTAATCACATATTTGTGCAGCGCCTTTGCAAACAGATCATCGGTGGTGCGCTTGCCATGTTCATTAAAGGTGGCATTGTCCCTGAAGATGGGCGTACCGGTGAAACCGAACATCTGGGCTTTGGTGAAAAAGTTGACAATATTCTTATGGGTGTCACCAAACTGGGAGCGATGGCATTCGTCAAAAATGAAGACAATGCGCTTGTCCCGCAGGGCTTCCATGGCCGCTTCATGGCGGGGCTTTCTAATGGCTGTGTTCAGTTTCTGGATGGTAGTCACAATCAACCCGTTATCACCAGCCATCTGCCGGACCAGCGAACGGGTATTATTGGTGCCGTCCACACTGCCTTCGCTGAAATGGTTGAACTCACGGGTGGTCTGGTAATCCAGGTCAGCCCGGTCAACCACAAACACGACCTTGTGTACTTTGGGCAGTGCAGTCAGAATCTGGGCGGCTTTAAAGCTGGTCAGGGTTTTGCCGGAGCCGGTGGTATGCCAGATATAACCGTGCTTGCGGGTATTCTTGACCCGGTCAACAATCGCCTCAACGGCAAAATACTGGTAAGGGCGCAGTACCATCAGAATCTTGTCCGACTCATGCAGCACGATATATTTACTGATCATCTTGGAGACATGGCATTTCTCCAGGAACGCATCAGCAAAAGACTCCAGATCGGTAATTTTTTCGTTCTCTTTATCGGTCCAGAAAAAGGTCTGCTTGAATGCCTGTTTCTTGTTATTGGCGTAATACTTGGTATTCACACCATTGGAAATCACAAACAGCTGAACATAAAGGAACAGGCCATTATCTGCCCAGAAGGAGTGACGCTGGTAACGGTTAATCTGGTTAAAGGCTTCTTTTAATTCAACCCCGCGCCGTTTCAGCTCTATCTGAACCAGGGGCAGGCCATTAATCAGCAGGGTGACGTCATACCGGTTCTTGTTCTTACCTTCCATCGTAATCTGATGGGTCACCTGGTATTCGTTCTGGCACCAGTGCTCGGTATTCAGAAACTCAAGCCAGGTTGAAGAACCATCATCACGGGTCAGCTGCATTTTATCCCGCAGGGTTTTGGCCCGCTCAAATACGCTGCCCCTGTCCAGATGGTTAACAACCTTTCTGAACTCGCTCTCAGTCAGTTCAATCTTGTTATGCTTTTCCAGCTGTCGTTTCAGGTTGGCTTTCAGCTCAGCACTGTTGGTAATGGAAACCCGTTCGTAACCTAATCCGTGCAGACGTTTTATCAGGTTCTCTTCCAACTGGGCCTCGCTCTGAGTAGCTGCCTGGGAGTAGTTTTTCCTGTTCCTGGCATTAGCCTGTTGGGCAGAGAAGGTATTGGGACTATAGAACTCCACGCCAACCCGCTGAATGTGGTCCAGCAGGTTGGGGTTGTCAATCTGGTGGTGCAGGGAAATATCGAAGGACCAGGGCAGTTCAAGATCGTCCAGGGCCAGGTCTATGCCATACAAGAGTTTCTCTATCTGTTTCTTGTCATGGTTAGTGTCTACATCCAGTGTCAAATCAATATCCGAGCCGGGACGATAATTACCCTTGGCCCGGGAGCCATAGAGAATTGCCTTTTCAAGTAAAGGGAACCGGGAGAAAACCTCGCGAATACGTAACGTGACTTCCCTGGGGAGCCCAAACTCCTTACTCATGATCCTTTAACCACTCCAACAATGTATCCCTTAACCCCACAAAGGCGTAAAAATAAGGGGCTTTCTCAGGTTGGCAGATGAAAGTGAGGGGTTGAAACAGAAATAGCCTTCAGGCAAAGGTTGATTTGAACGGATCAACATTTCTGAAGGATCAGGCATGTCTACAACGCCCTCACTGCGTCCTATGTTCTCATTTCCCGGCTGGGTAATCGACCACATTGATATTAATTGGGATGAATCTGTGGCTACAGTTTCCCTGCGCAGGGATGGTCGCATACAGCAGTTCAGATGCAGTCAGTGTCAGAACCCAATGGGTAAAATCCGTGAGAATGAGCGTACCGTGCTGGACTTGCCGCTGGGTACTCTGGATGTGCAATTATGCTTCACTGTTTACCAGGGACGGTGTTCCCACTGTGGGCACATTGAAACAGTCACGCCTCCCGGGTTGGCTCCCAAAGCGCAGGCTACTGAACGGCTGAAGCAACATGTCAGTCATCTCTGCCGCTATATGCCCTGCAACAAGATTCCTGAATTCATCTCTATCTCGCATCATACGGCCAGGCGCTGGGATAAAGAGATATTGATGAAAACTCTGCCAGCCCCTGACCTGGATAACATACGAGCCCTGTTGATTGATGAGAAATCCATTGGTAAAGGACACCATTACCTGACTGTTGTTCTGAATGCTGATACGGGCGAAACCCTGTTCCTTGGTGAAGGCAAGCGAAAAGCCACCCTGGACCAATTCCTCAGCCGCTTAACTCCGGAACAAAAGTCTCGCATTGAATGTGTGGGTATAGACCGTGGTGGTAGCTACAAAGCGTCGGTCAGGGAGCACCTTCCTGACGCCGATATCGTTTACGACAAGTTTCACATTATTGCCAATTACAACGATGTCATAGATAAAATCCGTCGTCGGGAATGGAGGCAGGCTGAAGTTGATGATAAGCCTTTCATCAAGGGGCAGCGCTTCAATTTGTTCAGGAACCCTGAGAACCTCACCCCCAAGGGAGAAAGCTGTCTGAAAGAACTGTTGGCTATGAACGAAGACCTGTACCAAGCCTACACCCTGAAGGATATGCTCAAGCAGCTCTGGACGTACACTTACAAAGGTTGTGCCAGTAAGTTTCTCGACAGGTGGATCGAGCTGGCCACAGAAACAGGCATTGGCGAACTCAGGCGGTTTGCCAAAGGGTTGGATCGGGCCAGAGAAGGACTCCTGTCATACTGTCAGCACCGAATAACCAGTGCAAAAATTGAGGCCTTTAACGGTGTGATCAAACGTATTGTCTACAAGGCTTGTGGCTATAACGACCTTGAATATCTGTATCTGAAAATCCGGCAGGAGGCTCAGATATGATCTGCCAACCTGAGAAAGCCCCAAAAATAATCGTCAACGATATGCTGCAGAATTTCTTCGGCCACATCTTCGTTATAGGTATGAACGGTTCTGATCCGGTCATCAATCATTTTCATCCATACCTCACCATCACTAACCAGCCCACGTTTGAAGGCCTGACGAAAAGCATCGCGGCTGCCCATAATTCCGGTCACACCCTGATAGGCATAGAAATCCTTGATCACATTCCAGGCCAGCTCATAGTTGTACTCAAAGGTCTGAATTAAACCCTGGCGTTCAAGCTCAGTCAGTTCCCGCTGATCCAT